>CAZSTW010000115.1:0-21948 GCA_964609845.1 uncultured Planctomycetaceae bacterium
CTGCGCGCCTCCGCGCATCACAAAAAGTAGGGTGGGACCAGCTCGCTTCGAGCGCAGGCCCACGAAAAGAAAACGTCGACAATTGACTGTGGATGTATTCCGTTTTTCCGAACCCGTTGAGATTCCCGCCGTGTTCAACTGGGTAAAACCGGCGAATGACCTGCGACCATCAGCCGGAACGCGCTAGCGTCCGGTTTCTGGAGATTCGTGTCTCCATCCGTCCATCGCAGCCGGTCGTTAGAGCGCATCTCACTTAAGTGTGGCGTCCCGCGGGCATCAAACGACAGCGTCTAACCCGTGTTTCGACGCGACACGGAAGTGCGACACGCACTCGCTCGTTCCGGCTGACCGATGTCTCGAAATTCATGCCCTGTTCCGCAAAGCTCGCCCACTTGTGTCAATGCAAATGTGCAGTTACGGTGAAGTCACCTGCTACTAACAGTTTAAGCGTTCTCACGCTCCCACAGTCTTGCCGCAACGAGACCCGTAATGCCTGCATTCGATCCCTATTACAAATGGCTTGGCATTCCCAAGGCGGAACAGCCGCCCAATCATTATCGGCTGCTGGGAATTGCCCTCTTCGAGTCTGACCCTGACGTCATCGAAGCCGCCGCTGATCGACAGATGACGTATGTCTCGCAGTGCGCCACGGGTGAGCACACGAAGCTGTCGCAGCAGGTGCTGAACGAATTATCAAAAGCACGAGTCTGCCTGCTGGTCGCTGATAAGAAACAGGCATACGACGCTCGTTTGAAGGCCGCGCTCGACGAAGCTCAGAAGATCGAATCGTCGCGTGTTCCTGTGCCGATCGCTGAAACGGAAGATCTTTCGGAGGACTTGAAACCGGTTTCTGATCGGAAGAAAGAGGAGACCTTCGGTCGGCCGTTACGGCGGGGTCAGCAGACCCGCGCCGATCGCGCAGCTCGCGCCGATCGCTCGGTGGCTGTTTCAAGCAGCACAAAACCGCTCGTGATCGGCGGAGGAATCGCCGCTGCAGCGCTGCTTGTGATCGGGATTTTTGTCAGTTCCCGGCAGAAACCTGTCAAAAAGATCGTTGAATCAACACCACGGATCTCGCAGCCTGCCCAGTCAGCCACCCAGCCGGAGAAACTTTCGGGGACCGCAGAAAAACTTGCGACAGTCACGACAACTCCCGCCGTTACCCAGCCGAACCGTCGCGGCGCAAAGGGGTTGGAAGTCCTCGATGCGAAGTACGGGGCACCTGGTCACTGGACGGACCTGACAGAGCGCTTTCAAAAAGCGTCGACGAGTGGAATCGTCGGTGCGGTCTCTAACAATTCGCTCGTGGGGTCGGACCCGATCTTTGGCGTTCGCAAGCATCTGATTCTGCGGTATCGCATCGATGGCCGGGACTTCGAATTTGTTGGGAGCGATATGGATTCCGCAGTCGTCATCGATACTCGACCAAATCCGAACGTCGAAGCTGGCCCCGCCTTGAGAATCCATGAAGCGAAATTCGGAGGAATCATCCTCGGAGAAGGGGCCTGGCAGGACGTCACCGACCAGATCATCGCACGGATTAAGAACAATCAACTGAACGTCCCGGTCCGTGAAGTCGTGCAACCGCAATCCGGCGCGACATTTCTGCTGATTCGCTGGAGTACTCAGGGATCGACGTGGACAAGTTTTTTCCACCAGGAAGATACTGTCGTCCTTGGGACAGACATCCCGGCGGTCGTCAATCTGCTGAAAGACCGCCAGGGGGCAAATTCAGCCGACTCATCGCTGGTTGTGCTTGAGGCCCAATACGGAACGCGTGGAACCTGGGTCGACTTGACGGACCGGATTCGATCGGCGTCGACATCAGGCTTCCTGGCTGTCATTGCGAATGGAACCACGGTACCGGTCGATCCTGTCCCTTCAAAATCGAAGCATTTCAGGATCAGATTTCTGCTCGATGGCAGAACATTTGATCACGTTTACGACGAAGGCTCTTTCATCTATCTCGATGGTCGAGCCATTCCCGAAGTCCCGCAGAACGGACTAAAGGTCTTGCAGGCGTATTGTGGCCAGGGGATTTATGGGGAGCTTCAAAACGAACAGCCGAGGATGTTCGACATCACAGAGAACCTGCAGTCACTCGTACGAGACAATCAGTTGAAGTGCTCGATGGGGGATGCTGCAAAAGCGATTCAACAACCGGTTTCCCCGAAGTGGTTCTGGATTCGCTACGCCTTCAACGGGGAGATTCATCAGTTCGCGGCGAATGAACTTCGTCCCACAGAGATCGTTCTCCCATAGATTCGGCTCAATTCTCCGCCGGTTGGTTGCGATGACACTGAACCTTGTAATATAAGGGATTCTCATCGTGTACATTGATTCTGCGATCACCAACCTTCGATGTGAGCGGAGGCTACCAATTGGATCTTGGCGAACTGGTCAGTGCGATTCGTATCGTAGAAATGACGGCCAAATCACGGCCGGCAGCGATACGGTCGTTGGTCCAGGCTGCCAATTGGGAAGACGAAGGGATCGCCTCGGACGTCGTTCTGACCGCCATTGAAGAACGCGAAGCGGCTGCTCAGACCCTGGTTTCCAGTGATTTTGCCCTGCCCCATGCCTTTATCGACTGGGACGGCGATTTTCGAGTCGTCATGGGCCGCAGTCGACAAGGGGTCGACTATGGTGTCCCGACCGGACAAAAGGTTCAGTTGATCGTCCTGCTGGTGATTGGTCGCAAACTTCAGCAAACCCATGTCGAAGTGCTGGCTGCACTGGCTGAACTCCTGAAACAACCCGAGTTTCGCGAACAGTTGATCGAAGCCAAAGACACGCGATCGATCGACGTGCTGCTGCTGGCGAAGGCCGGCCTGCAACCCGATCAGCGTCGCCAGCGAGCCCCCAGCATTCCCCGCCTGACTCAGATGCTCGTCAAGCAGGCGATGCAACTAGTGGAAGCGGTTGGGGCTCAGGCATTGCTGCTGGCAGTGGATCGCCTCGAAGGGGTTCCGTGGGAATTGCTGGCAAACTGGCAGGGACGCCTGCTGCTGGTCACGACCGAACACAGCGAAGACTTCGAAATCGAACGCGAAGATACTCATGTGTTTGATGGCCTGCACGCCACGCTGTCGCGTCTGGATCGGTCAAACCTGGGGCTGCTTCTGGCGGCATCGCAGGGTCTGTTGAATGAAAAACACAGCGTGGTCTGCGTGACGGGTGCCGATGGCCGCCGTCTGGACAGCATCTCCATTACAAAGCCCGAATCTCATTTCCGCGCGATGCTTTCCGAAAAGAATCGTCGCGGCGTCGATGTCGTGCGTCCGGCAGTCATGCTGCGAATTCTGTCGCTGGCAGTCGAAATTGCGGCTGAAGGACGCGAAGCCCATCCTGTCGGAACGATGTTCGTCGTTGGTGATGCCAGAAACGTCCTGCGACACGCTCAGCAACTGGTGCTGAATCCATTCCACGGCTATTCGAAGAATCTCCGCAACGTTCTCGACCCGAGCCTGGCCGAGACGATGAAAGAATACGCACTGATTGATGGGGCGTTTGTCATTCAGGGGGATGGAACAGTTCTGAGTGCTGGAACGTACCTGATGCCAAAGTCGGCCCCACCAGGATTGCCGCATGGGTTGGGTGCCCGTCATCAGACAGCCGCTGCAATCACTGCCCATACGCTGGCAATGGCGATCACGGTCAGTCAATCTACGGGGACAGTGACGGTTTTCCGTAACGGCACAACGGTGTTCACTCTGGAACGTGCTGCCGCAACGAAATGGTAGTCGATCACCTCGTGCGTGCGGTGGGCGGTGGAAGGAGCGTTCGCAATTGAGTGACAATTCCACGGAATCAACATCGGCACCACGCACGTCAACACGCCGGCGTTTGCTCTTTCTGGTTTCGCTCGGTGCCGTGTTTCTGCTGGCGGTTGCGTTATGGACGCATTTCCGATTCGCACGTCCGGTTGGTTCAGGGCCTGCCGGGCCGTCTGTGGCGAGGGAACCGTTCGCCAGGAAATGGAGTGACCGGAAAGTCGTGCTGTTGGGACTGGGTGACAGTGTGACTCAGGGACTCGGGGCAACGACCGGCGGTCTTTCGTATTTTCAGCGACTGGTCCGAAATCCGGCCAACGAGTTCCCTGAGATGCAGGATGTATCGCTGTCCAGCGTCTTGCCGAATCTCGAAGTTCAGAATCTGGCCATCTCGGGAACAACTTCGATCGAATGTGTTGATTACCAGCTTCCCAAACTGGCCCCTCGGGACGATCAGACTTTTGGCATCGTCGTCATGACGACCGGCGGTAACGATGTGATTCACAACTATGGCCGCACACCCGCTCGAGAAGGTGCCATGTATGGTGCCAGACTGGATCAGATCGAGGAATGGGTCAAGAACTTTGACAGCCGACTGGAGCAGATCGCCATTCGGGTGCGCGAGACATTTCCCGGTGGCTGCCAGATTTTTATCGCCAACATTTACGACCCGACCGATGGAGATGGAGATATCATCTACGCGGGTCTACCGGCGTGGGATGATGGAGTGCAGGTCCTGCAGGCCTACAACAAGGTCCTGTCCAATTTTGCAGATCGACACGACGATGTGACATTGATTGACATGCGAGGCGAATTCCTTGGACATGGCATCCATTGCACTCATTTCTGGCATCACGCCTATCGAAAATCCGACCCGACATATTGGTATTGGGACAATCTCGAAGACCCCAACGACCGGGGATACGATGCCTTGCGACGCCTTTTTCTGAATGAAATTGTACGCGTCGTACCAGGCAGACTGTGATGCGGACTCATGCACGCCCATGCAGCGACGGCTGTTGGAATCGAACCTGAACAAGTTCATCGTGCAGAGAGATGAAAAGCGTTTGAACCAATCAAAACCCGTCGCGAGTCTTGTTGACGACCATGCCGCGATCATCAATTTCAATTGTGATCGTGCGTGATTTGGAACCTCGCCACGTCTTTAAGGTTTCATACGATTCAGGATGTTTTCCGCCCATGATCGCTTCGACCTCTTTTACCGTCATGCCGGTTTGAATTCGGTCGAAGTTAGCCTTGTTGACCGGATCGGCACAGCCGATCAGCAGGAACAGACTGACACAGGCGAGGACAGTGAGATAGCGCTTCATCATGGCGATACTTACCCGGATGGATGATTCTCGACGAGCATGTGTCACATCCGTCGGTCGACCTTCAGAGATCAAATCCACTGACACGTGTGACCGTCAGTGTACTTGCGATCAGTTGAAGTACCAACACCAGTGTCGAACGTCGGAGCCACCAGCGCGATTCGTCTTGGGTTTCTCCTGAAAAGAAATCAGCGGTCAGCCAGACGAGCCACGGCAGAAACACAATCCAAAGGCGCGCCGCTTCGCTGGAATTCTTGCCGCTCAGCCAGAGTGCCCCCCAGACCAGAGCGACCGCGAGGGCCAGTGGCTGATTCCAAAGTCGCCTCTGCCAGCATGCACATACGATTGCCATGACCGCCATGAATGCGACTGGCCACCCTGCCGCAAATGCCAGTTCGATCGGATTCTCCAGCAGCCATTGCCAGTAGGTGCGGGGAAACTTCGCATAAAAGCCGGCGTGATTGCGATAGTTCAACCACCAGACGACCATCAGATTGATTCGAAAGCACCATCCCATCAGCAACGTTGGGATCAGAAATCCTGTCCCTGCCGAGACGACGCACTGCCAGGGCGGTCTGGCTGCGACCCAGGATTCAAAGAGGGCTGTCAAGTTGGGCGATCCGTTCTCGTTGCTCGAGCCATCTTCGCTGGATGGCCGTGGACTTCTCGGCAGATCCCGGTTCCAGCCGATGATCGCCGTAAACAGCAGCACTGGTAGAAACGCCAGACTCATCATCAATCCACACCAGCCCAGCAGGCCGGTGAGGAATCCCAAGCCGGGGGATTGACGGCGAGTCGATGCCAGCCAGCTGCTGACGATCAGCAACCCAAATAAGGCATAAACAACGTCCGATTTTGGTATGAACACTGCTGCGGCAGGAACCGCAGGCCAGAGGGCCACCGTACGCCAGGCCGTGACAACATCGTGTGTTTTCGTGATCAGAGCGAACAGCGGGACCACTGCACCTGCACTTGCCAGCAGCACCAGCAGTGTCGCCAGCCACAAGACTCGCCTGTCCAATAGCAACAGCGGGCGTCCAGCCTTACGAGCGGCGTGTTGTGCGATCACGTCACAAGCATCGCGAAAAGACGGGGGTTGCGTCGCATCGAGGAACTCAGCCAGCAGACTCGAATTCTGACAGATGGCAATCATTCCATGAAACGCCAGAAAGAGACCAGGGGGATGTGTTCCCACATGAAGCACATCTCCTTCCCTCATTAACCCCTCGTAGCCTTCCAGAAATTTCAGAGGATCGGGGTTGTCGTAGCGGGCCCGGGTGAAGTACCCCGAAGAACCCGTGTAGTACAGGACAAAGGCAGACTTCCCCAGCCGATTGCGAATCGGGGCACACTCCTGAACCAGCCACAACCAGGTCACCGAGACCGCGACCATCACTGTCAGCCAGCCGGCCAGTTCCAGTGTGCGAAATCGAGATGGTCTCGTCTTCCTGAGCTGCCGGGTTCCCGCTTCGACGAACAGAACATACAACATGGCTGCGGCGGCCAGTCCTGACAGGTTCCAGGTGGCATCGGGTTCAGCGGGCACGCGCTGCCAGGTCCATTCTCCTGGAATACCCAATGGGACCGTCGTGAACCACAGGAAAACCTGTGTCCCCACAACGCCGATCAGCAGGCAGATCCAGAACCAGAAACGCATGAAACACCAGATCGAGGATGAAAACTGACGGCGACAGTCTAAGCTCGATCAAACGGGAATGCGATGACATCGGATAGTTCAGTGGCTCCCAATGCCAGCATGATCAGACGGTCGACTCCCAGCGCGTTCCCTGACGATGCTGGCAAACCACTCTCCATCGCCTGTAGCAATCGGCTTTCTTCGGGAAGTGGCCGCAATCCCTCCGACGACCTTAGTGCAGACTGCTCGACAATCCTCTGTCGCAGGATCGACGGATCGGTTAACTCGTGATATCCGTTACAGAGTTCGACCCCGTCAATATACAACTCGAATCGTTCTGCGATTGCCGGTCCGCCATCTGGTGAATTTGTTCGAGCCAGTGCCGCCTGACTGGCAGGGTAGTTGTACAGGAATGTCGGCCGGTCCCGCCCCAGATTTGGCTCGACCAGTTCCGCCAGCAGCCAGTTCAGCCACCCATCGCGATCATCGGGCGCCAGCCCCGGAGGAGGGACCAACCCTCGAGCATCCGCGATGGCAGCCAGTTGCGGCATGTCGCATGTCAGTACTCGACACGCGGCATGTTTTTCAAAGGCATCGTCATACGTCAGTCGCTCAAATCCGTCTGGCGACGCCACGCGATGAGCGAGGTTGATTCTGCGTGAGTCCCATTCGTGGCTCACAACGAGTTCCATCTGATCGGTTGCCTGGTAAAGTCTGGGGAAACGAGGAGCGGACTTCCCGGAGTTGTTACGTCCTCTGAGCGGGCTGGCACCAAATTCGTCTGCTGCAGCAAATACGGCCCGAACAAGAGTCTCGGTGAATTGCATTTGAGCCAGATGATCATCACCGACTCGATACCATTCGACCATCGTGAATTCAGGGTTGTGCCGCTGCCCGACTTCTCCGTTGCGAAAGACTTTTCCCAACTGATAGATCGCCGCTGCACCGGCTGCCAATAATCGCTTCATCGCGAATTCGGGAGATGTCTGCAGATATCGCGGTTGGCCCGATTGAGACCACTGCTGCGGCGAAGGAAGAAAATCGGCAACAAATGGTTCCAGCCACGCATCTACCACGATATCGGCCGACAGAATCGGCGTTTCGACCTCAAAATAACCGGCATCATCGAAGACGCGACGAATCACCTTCAACAGTTCGGCACGGCATCGCAGCGTGGCCAGACTCGCCGTCGGCAGAAAATCGTCTCGGGAAACTGTCATGTTGAAAACGGGCCTTGGGCGGACTTCTCATGTCGATGAAGAAGCGATACGTCTCCGAGATCTCACCAGTGTCGCAACCGACCAGCTACCCGCCTGCACGTGTCTGCCCCTCCTGAATCGGCTCTTTCCGTCTGCCAAGTCTTGCAGGATGCCGACAGCCAGTCACCCCAGTTCGGAAACTTTTTCAGTCAGTTGCTCGACAGACTTCAAAAATCGCTTACGGATTTTCTCGGGCAGATTCTCAAACTGCTTCATGAAGTGGGCGTTCATGGCTCCGTGGCAGCGTTCAATCGCACTGGTCATGCGTTTTACCAGTTGCTCGGTTGTCGGTTCCTGGCGTTCGGAGGTTTCACGTGGTGGAGGCGTTGCGGCATCTTCACGGAAGGGGGCGTAGTTCGAACTGGTATTTGACGGGGTACCGCCTGCGGCCAAAGCGGCCGTCTGCATCCCTTCACCAACCATTGATTCGGATTCACGTGTCGGACTGACATCAAACGGAGCGGCCTCGCTCGTTACCGTCAGTTCGACGGGGCCGAACCCCATCGATTCATCGGACGCCGCTTCGCTCAAGTCTTCGCCATGCTGGGCTCGCCGCCAGGCTCGCATTTCCGCGACACCCGCCTGTACATCTTGAGCCCACTGCAGACATTCGGCAGCATCGTCCCAGTTGATCGCGGCGTAAAAGTGCGACCATTTCAGAATTGGGTAATTCCCACAGACATCACCGAAAGTTTCCCAGACGCGACGGCGCTGATAGACCTGGTCTGGGCTTAACCCGACAAGAGCCCCGAAATCGGCGTCGGTTCTTCCGCGAGCAAATCGTTTTGTCCATTGGGCGGCGCATTCGCCCACTTCCCAATTACAGTGGCTGAGTGCCATCTGGGCACGAGCGATCAGAGCGGATTCAGTATCTTCAGCAACGACAACGGCACTGGCCATGTTTCAACAATACCCTGGAGATGGAACATCGTGAACGCAGGAAACGTCCTCTGCGTGGATCGTCCCCTCCCTGGGTACGGACGTCGAATGTTAGCCTGCTGTCCGGTCCATTGCCACTGTCTGGGCAATCCGAATGGCAAATCCGGCCCCCTCCACGACGCTCTCGAACGCCTGCGGAAGATGTGCGGGCCTTGATATCAGCGACGGACGATTGGACGATGAACTGAGTCCCGATGATTTGACAAACCTCAGGAGTCCACATATGTCCCTGCGACCATTCCATTTCAGACATTCTGCGGTCTCAATGTTCGTGCTGCTCGTTGTCAACGCTTCCTGCCTGGGACAGACTCTGACACCTCTCGCCAAAGACAAGCGAGATGTCCTCAATTCCGCAGCCACCGAACTCAACAACACGCTGAAGTCGGTGGAGAGTCACGAGCACGTTGCAGACGCTGCGATTTTTTCCAAGGGACTCGAATGGGCCTTACGTTACGACCACGAGTTTACCCCCGCTGATGTCTCATTGCTCGAGAAAGCCGTCGAACGATCACGGCAGCGATGCCGGGAACTTTCCCAAAAGACGACCCTGTGGAAAGATCGGAAAGGGAAAGTCGCGCTTGGTTACCGTTCACGCGTTGATGGTTCGTATCAGCCTTACGGATTGATTGTTCCCGCTGGATACAGTGCAGAAAAGCCGATGCGCTTGGACGTTGTCCTGCACGGCAGTACTCGCCCCGTCGGAATGAGCGAACTTCGCTTCATTTCTCGATTTGATGAAGGGGACGGCGCGAGTTCTTCACCGCCGAATCAGTCGTATCTTGAACTGCATCCGCTGGGGCGCGTGGAGAACTGCTACCGCTGGGCTGGTGAGACGGATGTCTTCGAAGCGATCGAGGATGTCTGTCGGCGCTATGCCATCGATCGAGACCGGATTGTACTGCGAGGGATGTCAATGGGTGCGTCGGGAACCTGGCATCTCGGCCTGAAACACCCCGACCGGTTTGTCGCCCTGGGACCATACTGCGGCTATGTCGATACCCATCGCTTTTCGGAGACTCCACTGCCGAACTTCGTCAAAGTGGGGGAACTTCCCGAACACCAGGAACGTGGGTTGCATCTGCTTGATTCCATCGACTACGCCGCCAATGCCGGAATGGTTCCAGCCATCGCCTGTATGGGCGAGAAAGACATCTTCTTTCAGGCGCATGTCCTGATGGGCGATGCCATGCGCCGTGAAGGCCTGACGATGGTCAACCTGATCTCACCGGGAACTGGTCACGTGATCGATCCTGTCACGCATGCGGAGCAGATGAAACGGATCGGCGAGTTCGCCTCTGCAGGAATGAACCGGACGCCCGCAAGCATGAGGTTTGTGACGTGGACACTAAAGTACAGCGAATGCCATTGGCTGCAGATCCTCGGATTGAATCAGCACTATCGTCGCGCCGAGTTTTCGGCCCGCTGGACAGATGATGCGATCACGATTCAGGAACCGACGAACATCTCTCGGTTTGCGATTCGTAAAGAGTGGCGAACAAGTCCATTCGACGATGATGTAACAAGCACTTTCAAACGGGGAAAGCTTCCGAATACAGTCCGCATCGGTGAGGTCGTGATTGCGATTCCGGTCAGTCAACAGTCGGCAAAGTGGCTGATCGTTTCGCTGCGTGACGGTCGCTGGCAATTGGAACCCAGCGAAGACAAGGATCGGAACCAAGGCAAGCGGCCGGGGCTGCAAGGACCAATCGACGATGCTTTTACAGCACCATTTCTGTGTGTACGCGGGACCGGTCAGGCTTGGAATCCTGTGGCAAAGAGCTATGCCGAAGCGAGTTTGAAGCGGTTCAGCGAGGAATGGCATCACTACTTTCGCGGGATACTACCGATCAAGGATGACACCGCCGTCACGGACGAAGACCTGCGGAATTGCAATCTGATTCTGTTCGGAGATCCCGGCAGCAATTCCTGGATTGCACGAGCATTGCCCGGTCTGGCCATCACCTGGACGCGAGAAAGACTGCGAGTTGGCGAGACTGAATATCCATCGGAAAATCATGTCCCGGCGCTGATTTCACCGAATCCACTTCCCGGCGCCGACGGACGCTACGTTGTGCTGAACAGCGGACATACGTTTCGAGAAGCAGAACTGAACAAACTCAATTACCTGCTGTTTCCACGGTGGGGAGACTGGGCCGTACTGAAAGTCTCTGATACGAAAGATTCAGCAGCAGAAGAGGTGATCCGTGCTGGCTACTTCAACGAGGAATGGAGTTTCAATCACATGCCGATTGATAAGTAGAGACGAGCGTCAGCGATTTGAGAATTGAGTTTTTGTTTTGAAACGCAGAGATCGCGGAGGACGCGGAGGGAAGGCAAGAGAAGGCAATCTCCACGAACCTGATCTCTGCGTCCTCCGCGACCTCTGTGTTTCAAATATTTCCCGGTTTCGAAGCGGAGTAACGTTGCCGTTCTGTCACACAGCTTCATCAGGCGAACCAGGCTTGCTCAGGAATCGGCCGCCGCTCATGTACATCCCGTGCTCACACGGAACGCACCATTCGATCGCGACTCGATAAACGTATTCGCGTGATTCGCTGGCCATCTTGACGGTCACTTCCCCGGGCGAGACGCTGCCACGATGCAGCAACCCGATACCGAACCGACTGATCTCGCGCGTCATCGCTGAAACAGCATTGCCACGCATTGTCGTTACTTCTGCAGGGACCGTCAGTTCGATCCGCTCGTTGTTTCGCAGGTTGGTCCCATCGACTTTTTCGATGCTCTCAAGAACTGCACGAAGATCGTGCAGGCTGGGACGACTCCAGGGATCTGGCGTTTTCATGTTATCTCCGGCGGGGATTACTTGCCGATTCGGGTTATCCGGCAAAACCGGATTTACCACTCCCGTTGGGATACGGCATCTCGTGTCATACATCACCGACGGCCCGCAGAATGCGGTTGCGCGACGGTGCTTTCCCCAAACCTACGTCATGATTTCCTGAAATGCAGACGCAAAAAGAGACAAGAAATCTTTTCCAGTCTACGTCGCACCGCGGCGGTACCAGAAGACTGCGGCAAACGCACAGAGAGAGAACAGCGTTGCGGCGATATAAGTTCCCCACCCGACGGGGCGTTCATCACTGGAAATCATTGGCGTCTTCAGGCTTGTCTGCGGGGGAGAATTGATTTCTCGAAACGCCGAAATCGGGCGACTTTCATCGAAATCGGCTGGCGGAGGTGAATCTTCGTCGGTTGCACTGGGCGGCTTCAGGCGATCGCCCGTCCAGGCCGGATTGACTGTGGTCTCATCGGGAGTTACGTCGGTCATTGCCACAGCATCTTCCGTCAGCTCTGGTGCCTCTTCCGTCGGTTCGCGGTTTGATTGCAGCTCAACCGGTTCGACTGTTTCGGATTCCGCGGGGAACGACACTGACGAATTCGCACTCGTCTGCGAAGAGCTCTGTTTGATGCTCACGCTTCGATTGGCCTGAACGACCGCGCCATCAGCCTCATCCGCAGCGGTTCTGTCTCCGTCGACCGATAGCTGTACGATAGGGGGCTTTCTATTGGTCACCGCAATTCCAGGTGGATTGACAGCCTGCTCGCCCGTTGTCGGTTTTCGTTCCCGGCGGAACACGGTCAGTCCACTCCAGTCGCGGCGTTGTCGATTTGACGAGTCTTGCTCTTTCACCGCAGGCGGTTTGGCAACTCCAGGATTTTTTTCCGCCGCAACGAGAGACTCCCCATTGGAATCCGTAGAAGGAGTCTCTGCGGTCTCGGCACCACGGATATGGTCGTCAATTCGCTGTACCAGATCGACAGGACGTTCTTCCTCAGGCGAAAAATCCAGCCGGGCAGAATCGCCGATTTCCTGAGCGATCTTCGCCGTATGACGAGCTTCCCTCAATTGACCAAGATCAAATAGCCGTCGCGACTTCTCCAGCATCGACTCAACTCGCAACCGAACATCATGTCCGCCGTTGGCGATACGTGAACGTGTGTCGGCACGTTCAGCGTCATCATTGATTGCGGCCTGCAGTCGTTCCAGTTGCTCAGCCGAAGAATCGGCAAAGACCGATTGGGGAGATGCTGTGCCAATCGGTTCCAGATCCGTTGCAGAATCGCTGAATTCGAGCGTCACCAAAGCATCGCTTTTTGAGTTCGCCGAACCACCCTGGTTGGAATTGGCAGAGTCGTTCGAATCGGCGACCTGAACCACGGCCTTGCCAGTTGCGTCTTCCGCAACATCGTCTGCAGAGGGAGTTTTCGCAACTGCGGTCGCTGCGTTATTCGCAGAAACAGAAGGTTCACGTTGTTCCGCGATCGCGGGCAGATCAATCCGTCCCGACCAGCGCTGCGGAGCGGTCCACAGATCGGTCATGGTCTGGCGTGAATTATGGTGACAGCCCGTCAACGCCGTCGAGGTGATCAGCATGGCGAGCAACAACCCGCCAAGCCGCCTCATTCGCATCGCCTTTCGAGCATGTTTAATCACAGGATGGAGCCAGCAGAGATAGGTTTCCACAAAGAAGTGGCGATCCCGGTACGCACGCGTCATCAACTGTTATCGGTCGCGTCGACTTTGCGGGTTCAGTCATTTTTTCTGAAGTTTCGGTTTTCGACGGAATTTCTGATCGGCAAGTGCAAGGGATGCCAGCTCTCGTCATATCAGGTTCTCGGCGCAGTCGAGGACAATGCTTTGCCGTCGCCCCTCCACTTCTGGAAAACCCCGTTTCAGCCTGCAAAAGTGCTGTACAGCGTTGGCCTGTAGGGCTGACCTTTCATGTCTCGACAATGTCTGGAATGCGAGTTGATCCAAGACTGTAACGACATGGTTGGGGGAACTGGTCCGATTGGAATGGAAGATTTTTTCTCAATCAACATTCGCGAGTGAACTCAATCACTCCACCCACCTGCTCTGGCTCATCACATATCTCTGCTTGAAAAAGTCGATGACGTGGAAGTACACGGGCAAGGAGGTTGTCAGACACGGCAACCGTCGCTATAGTCGGACTTCCATTCTTTTATCAGTTCCTCATGGTCACACGGAGGTGGGCTGTGTTGCTCCACGAATTCGAATTGAATGTTGGTGATGTCGTGCAGATTGGCGAGTACACCGTGACCGTTGTCGACATGGAAAATGGCGAAGTCACCTTTCGGATTCAGGAACCTGCAACCGAAGACGTCACTGAAGGAACTGCTGCGCCAACGCGTCCTCGGTGATCTTCCGAAGATGCTCTCTCTTTGGAGCGTTGGCGCCGAAAATCGCATCTTGCGAGGCTGATCGAAGCGTCGTGTGCAGGAAGTCTGCGAAGGATCTTGCCGGTTTCGACAGGCTAGTGCGCGTCGCACTTCCGTGCCGCGTCGAAACATGGGTTAGACGCTGTCGTTTGATGGTCGCGGGACGCCCACGTAAATAAGATGCGGGCTATGACTGGCGACCTCGACATCGTTCTTCAGGAGCGAAGCAGCCTGCTCGACCCGCCGAACCTTATCTCAATCAACGGATGACAATCAAACGGCTTTTCGCCGATCATTTGGCCTGGCGATACCAGGCGTATGCACGAAACTTGGCGTTGTCGTTTACGAAGATTCCAATGCCCCACTGGTTGTCGTCAATCTACAGGCAGGATTTAGCCGGCCATCCCCGCAACGGCTTCGGCGCGGTTGGCAGCCAGGGGCCAGAGTTTGTCGAGGTGGGTGATTTCCAGAACTTCGCGGCAATATTCCTGCAGGCCTGCGATGGCGAACTTTGCACCGGGTTGAGTGTTCAGCCGCTTCCAGACTCGAAACAGGATCTCGATAAATGACGACCCGAAAAACTCGGTCGCAGCCATGTCGAGAACCATTTTCGGGGGATTGGCCCCCTGAGCGATTTCGATCAGTTGGTTCCCGATGGCTTCCAGTCCCACTTCATCCAGATGGCGTTGATTGGGTCCAAAAACGACCACAGTCACGTCACCTTCTTTGACAACACTCAACGGCCCGGTGGTACTCATCGACGCTACCTGCACTTAATCGAAAAAGGACCCAGCGAAACTGATCCTGACGGGGGTTGCCCTGAACATTCAGCACGTCCACCCCGCCGTCAGCACATTCTCGGTTGCCGATCTTAACAAAAAAGAGTGGCTTCGTCCCACTCACACGTCCCCGGATTACCGCAAGAAATTCATTTTTGAGGGGCGGCAATCAATTCGACCGTCAACTCAACCCGTTTGCTATCCCGTTCGACGACCACCGAAATCTTTTCACCCGGTTTATGGCCATCCAGCGCCTTGGAAACGTCCGTCGCCCCGCGAATCTTTCGACCCGCGACTTCGATAATCGCATCTCCCATCTGGATTTCGCCGTTGCGATCGATGTAAGTCGGCTGCATTCCGGCAGCTGCAGCCCCCGTTCCTTCCGCGACATCCCGAACGAGAGCCCCTTGCTTGACCCCCAACCGTCGTGCCAGAGAATCCTCGAAAATACTCACTCCCAGAACCCCGCGCTGCACCTGGCCGTGCTGGATCAATTCGGGTACGACGTGGTTCACGATGTCGACGGGAACCGCAAATCCGACTCCATTCCAGACGCCGGACGAACTGGCGATCATCGTATTGACGCCGATCAATCGACCTGCACTGTCGAGCAGCGGACCTCCCGAATTTCCAGGATTGATCGCGGCATCCGTCTGAATCACGCCTTCAATCGGACGGCCGCCAATCGATTTGATTTCACGCCCCAGACCACTGATCACCCCCGTCGTCAGGGTTTGATCAAGCCCGAAAGGAGACCCGATTGCAAACACTTTTTGTCCCACCTGCAGGTTGGACGATTCTCCAATATCGATCTTGCGCAATTGACTGGCAGGAGCCTTGATCTTCAGAACCGCAAGATCCTTATTGGCATCGTATCCAACCAGCGTCGCTTCCCAGGTTGAGTTGTCAGCAAGAGTCACTCGGGCCGCTTGAGCTCCCCTGATCACGTGGAAATTCGTAACGATATGGCCTGCGTCATCGTAGATGAAACCCGTTCCTGTCCCTTCGGGGATCTCCAGGATGTTCATACTGAATCGGTCCCATTCGTGCGACAGGGACGTGATGTAGACAACGCTGGGTGATACCTTTTGAAAGATCTCAATCGTCGACTTTTCGTCCTGCGCCAGTTCACCTCGGGGCGTCACCGACCGTGGTTGGCCCGCATCGCGGAAGGACATCCATGACAGCAAACCTGCATTTCGCAACATCAGGATCGCGACCGCGACCAGAAGAAATGCGACGAGCCACGATGGCACTGTTGAGCCACCAGGCTCGTACTCACCGCTCGCACTTCGTCGCATCCCGATGGGGCGTGGCGGAATATCTGACGCTGAGTCTTCAGAGCGAAATTCATTCATGGCGAGTCATCCGCGATGGTCAGAACCAGGGGCCACGCAGCCTCATCAGCAGCACGGTATCACCGCACCAGTGGCAGAGCCTGCGTTTCTCCCACATCGGGATTCTACTGCCGAAGACTATGAACGCAAATGATTTCAGCGTCGGATCGTCGTCGTTCGTTCCGCGAGCCAACGCTTCTTCCTTGTCAGGTGTTTGAGAATGACAAAGCACTTGAAACAACGAGAAGGCCCTGAATCAGTACCAAGGGGTGGCCGGGGTTGGACTGGGTTGGACTGGGGCTTTGCGAAGGAAGCCCCGGAATTGCGATAGGTTCAGGTTGTTCATTCCATGCTTGCAATCGCTATCCAGCGACATTCAACCGAGGCTTCCCGTTGCTCCAGCCTGGTCCAGCCCCGGCCACCCGTCGGCATGGCGGATCGTAGTCGCATGGTACTCAATGTCTGCGAAACTGAGTTGGCGCGCGGAGCGAATTACGACTCGTTTTTACGCCAGGATCTCGTTGACGACGCGGCCGGCGATGTCTGTCAGCCGGTAGTCGCGGCCTGCGTGGCGATAAGTCAATCTTTCGTGATCGATCCCCAGCAGGTGCAGCATCGTGGCGTGCAGATCATGGGTATGAACAGCCCCTTCCGCGGGCAGAATGCCGTACTCGTCAGATTTCCCGTAGACGAGTCCGCCTTTGACGCCCCCACCTGCCATCCATGACGAGAAGACCAGGTTGTGGTGCTCGCGCCCCGCGTGATTGGCCTGCTGGTTAAACGGGGTCCGACCGAACTCTGTCGTCCAGACGACGAGCGTACTGTCGA
Organism: uncultured Planctomycetaceae bacterium; assembly: GCA_964609845.1. GTDB lineage: Bacteria > Planctomycetota > Planctomycetia > Planctomycetales > Planctomycetaceae > Schlesneria. The sequence continues at coordinate 17,085 of CAZSTW010000115.1, forward strand.
GCATTCCACGTCGCTTCAAGTCGGTCAGCAGCGCTGCAATCGGTCGATCTGCAGCTTTGGCCAGACGTTCGTGGTCACCCATGTTGCCATGCGAATCCCAGTTCTGACCGCTGTCCGAACCGACATCGATCAATTCCAGAAATCGAACCCCTCGTTCGGCCAGACGGCGAGCAACCAGGCACTGCCAGCCAAAACCGGATGTCGCACCGCGATCCAGGCCATACAGCTTCAGCGTCTCTTCCGTTTCGCCCGAAAGATCAAATGCGGCGGGTGCTTCTCGCTGCATTCCAAACGCTGTTTCAAACGATCGGACGCGCGCGTTCAAGGCCTGATCGGCCGCTCGCTTTTCCAAGTGCTGCCGGTTGAACTTACTCAGCAGGTCGAGTTCCATCTGTTGCAGTTCCAGACTCGCAACGCGTGGTTGCAGATTCGGGAGCGGATCCTTCCCCGGCACAACATGCGTTCCCTGATGACAACCGGGCAGGAAATCGCTTCCCCATGTCTGAGCCCCCGCATACGGTGCGGCTGGGGCCAGCACCATGAACGACGGCAGATTACGATTCACTGTCCCCAGGCCATAACTGACCCAGGCCCCGTGACTGGGCCTTGCGAATTGCGCGGACCCGGTATGAGCCGCCAGCGTCGCCTTGTCGTGGCCATCGCTGTCGCAGTGCATCGCATTCAAAATGCAGACATCATCAACGACCGAACCGAAGTTTGGAAATAGATCGCTGATCCACGCACCACTCTGACCGTACTGCTTGAACTCCCAGCGCGGTCGAATCAGGAACCGTTCGAACTTACCGGGTTTGTTCAGCCAGCGTGAAGCGGTGATCGACTTTCCATGATCGGCGATCAGTTGTGGTTTGCGATCAAACGTATCGACGTGTGACACGCCTCCGGTGGAATAGAGAAAGATGACTCGTTCGGCTTTGGCAGGAAAGTGCCCCGCTTTTGCTGCCAGCGGATCGATCGCTTCCGCTTTCGCCTCGTCATTCAGCAGCCCGGCCAATGCGATCGCGCCGAATCCGCCCGATGCGGTCTTCAGGAATTCGCGGCGATTAAGAGTCATCGTTTTTTCCTTCGCGGTCGAAAACAATCTGAAGCCTGTCTGGCCGGGTGGCCGTCCTGCAAAACATCAGTCGACGTACAAGAACGAATTGCTGGTCATCAGGACTCGTGCCAGTGCCGACCAGGCCGCGACATCGGGTTCTGTCACTGCCGGACTGCGCCCATTCAGTTTCTGTCGATAGTCATTCAAAAACGCTGCAGCAGCAGTGATTTCTTCCGGGGTGGCAATCCGTCCACAGGCCGATTCCATCGCAAACCGGACCCGTCCCCCTTCGTCAGCGGTCGCCGTCAGAATCCGTCGCGCGAAGGCTTCGGACTGTTCGTGGACGAAGGGAGCGTTCATCAGGAACAACGATTGAGTCGGTGTGGTCGTCGGCAGACGCTCGGCGACACTCTGATTCGGATCAGCCGCATCGAACAACGCCAGGAACGGATGTCGGCGATTACGCTGAACCATCAGATAGACGCTGCGATGGTTCGAATCGTAGACGGCATGGAACGGACGATGAATCGTGAAGCCCCAGGTCGCGGTCGGGGGAAATGGATGTGAGGGGGCTGGAGATCGGTCGAGCTTGCCGCTGACCGCCAGCATGGCGTCCCGGATCGATTCAGCGTCCAAGGCCCGTCGCGAATAGCGCCAGAGCCAGCGATTTTCAGGGTCGATCTGCAGGTTTGCCACATCGTCGTCGCTGGCGAGTTGATAGGCCTGCGTGCGCATGATCAGACGATGTAGCGATTTCACTTTCCAGCCGGATGTCACAAACTCACTGGTCAGCCAGTCGAGCAATTCAGGATGGCTGGGCCGATCGCCACGAACCCCGAAATCACTCGATGTCGGAACCAGTCCTCGTCCAAAATGCCATTGCCAGACGCGATTCACAAAAACGCGAGCGGTCAGTGGATTGCCGGGTCGAGTCAACCAGTTCGCCAGTTCCAGTCGTCCGCTGCCAGTGGCTTCTGGGGGCAAGGGATCTCCCCCGAGAATCTGCAGAAACCGGCGCGGGACCTCGTCACCCAGCTTGTCCGGTTCCCCGCGCTTTTGAACTCGAGCATTCTTCGGAGTCCCTTCACTGACCCCGTAGACCACTTCATAGGGTACGCTCGCTGCAACGGTCGCACGCTGCTGATTCAACGCTGCCAGTTCCCCGTCGACCACTTTCAGTCGCTCTGCAGAATCAGCGGGCGGCACAAACGGCGCGACAGGACCTGTCCCCGGTGCCGCGAACGGAGTTTCCTGCAGACCGACGTTATCGAGATCACGCACGGGGGCCGGGGCATCCACATGACCAAACCCGTCACAGATGAAGGTATCGAGAACCCCGTCCCAGTTGGGTGAAATGGCGATGTCCTGAAACGCCGTCAGATCCTGGGCCGTTCCGACAACCCCCGAATAGGTCCGCTTATCGGGATCGATCGTCAGACGAAGCGTCTGCCATTCACCGAGAACCGGCTTTCGAATGACGTCCCACTTCGTCCCGTTCTTGATGGCGATTTCGGTGGGAGTGATACTGCATTCCAATACCTGAGATGCGATGACTCCGCGTCCCAGATAGAACCGATAGGCACCTGTCTTGTCGGTCGGACTTACAGTGCGAAAATCGACGGTGAAATGCATCTGTTTGCCGGGGGTGGCTCGCAGGCCATGTTCAAAGACATAGCGGACACCATCGGTCTTCAGCCCGGTTCCCATTCGCACCCCGCGCGTCCCCGCTGGATGAATATGAGCAAACGGGCTTTGTGCATCGGCAACGACCGAGTTAGGTCCTGCCGATAACCACGGAGCGGCCGGTGGCTTACCGAGCGGCTGGCCTTCCAGAGCCAGATCGACTCCCCCGGCAAACGACTTTCCATCCAGCGTCGCTCGTTCAGTCTTCAAGCGGCTGATTGCAGCATCAATCCGAGCCAGTTCCGCAGTCTTGGCCTGCTCGCGTCGAGTCGCCTCTTCGGGAAGAACGAGCGGTGGAAAGTTCGCGGGCTGCTTGTGCTCTTCACCACCCGGAAAGGCCCATTTGGTGCTCTGCATGATCCCATACAGGGCATAGTAATCCTCGGTCGTCACCGGATCATATTTGTGATCGTGACAGCGGGCACAACCGAGCGACAGGCCGAGGACTGAGCGGCCAACCGAATCGATGACGTCGGCGAAGTCCAGGTGCTGATAGTCGGGCGAAGGGCTGTATCCATAGCGTTTACCGATGGCGAGGAACCCGGTTGCCGTGACACGGTCAGCATACAGTTCGGGGGGGCCTGTCCGAGCGATCACGTCACCGGCAATCTGTTCACGCAGGAATTCGTCGAAGGGCTGATCCTTGTTGAACGCACGAATCACCCAGTCGCGGTACTTACCCGCTTCGCGAACGGGATAGTCAGCGCCATCGCCAGCAGTATCGGCATAGCGAGCGACATCGAGCCAGTTCCGTCCCCAGCGTTCGCCATAGGCGGGAGAATCAAGCAGTCGATCGACCACCCGGGAAAAAGCTTCAGGCGATTCGTCCGTCAGAAACGAGTGGATCTCATCCGGCGTTGGCGGGAGTCCCGTCAGATCAAACGTTGCCCGGCGAATCAGCGTCCGCTTGTCGGCCAGGCCCAGCGGTGTCACCTTGGCGGTCTGGCGTGCCGCCTGCAGGAAGGCATCGATCGGTTGGGCGGCACCTGCTGGTGGTGGGGATATCTGGACGTGCTGAAAGGCCCACCACTTGCGAGCCTCGTCAGCATTCATTCCACCGATCCGGGCAACGGCTGTGCGCGGATCAAACGCCCCGCGCCGGACCCATTCCACCAGATCAGCAATCTGGGCCTCCGTCAGTTTCCCCCCTTTGTCTTTCGGAGGCATCTGCGGCCCATCATCCAGGTATTTGACCGCCTTAATCAGCAGACTGTCCTCGGGCTTCCCCGGCTTGATGACGGTTCCGGAATCACCGCCCCTGCCCCACCCCGCCTGAGTATCCAGAGCCAGTCCACCACTGGTCTTTCCTTTGGTGGAAGAATGGCAACCTTCGCACTTTTCGATCAACAGCGGCCGAATCCGCTTCTCAAAGAAATCCGCATCACTCTCGGCGAAGGCCATGCCGGGGAGCAGTAGCAGCAGTATGACCCACAGACGATTTGCAAGAGCCCCACCCTTGCGGCAGGTCTGCAGCACAGCATTCAAATGAACAGCCATTATTTCCGTTCTCGCCAACCAGTTCCGAATCCCGGAGACGCTACCAATAGTCTGACACTCGCCAGGCCTTGAGGAAAGCGATTCCCGGAAAAACAACGTTCGCGATTTTCCGCAGAGTCAGGCCACACCGTCGGTTGTGATTCACATGCAGCATCTGCATATCGCACGGGTGGCCCGGCTTGCTTCAAGCCGGGGGCCAAAGGCCCAAGAAACCTGAAGCCGACGGTTTGGGGAGATCGACGTCGAATTATGGACGTTGATTCGATGCGGCGTTCGGAATGATTGCTCTATTTGCATAAATCGCACGTTCTGCGTGGGAATTCAGTGATCCAAAGTGACGTTTGTGCGTTGGAGTGAACTGAGTAGAGTCAGTTCCGCACGGCCAAAACCATCGAGCCAGATCATGAATCTGAAGAAGTCCTTCATCTACAAAGCAGACGCAAGTAAAGGTAAACATGACGAATTACCTTGCTCGGCGCAGATCGTAAATGAAAATCAAATTCAATTGTGTTTCAATATTCCGCGTAAGAAGCCTCAGGATCATTATCTCGAATTGGACGCAGAAGATCTGCGAAACATCTTGCAGGAATATTCAGCCACCGTATCGGGGGCGGCAGTACTATTTGCTGA
>CAZSTW010000115.1:22074-22480 GCA_964609845.1 uncultured Planctomycetaceae bacterium
GTGCGTGACAATCGCTGTGGCCGCCGATGCTGCTCGAATAAAACAAAGTTGAGCGTGCCCTGGAACGCAAAAATTGGGCTGATACGAAGTCGCCTTCGTGCATCACCGCTCGCGAACGAGCAATCCGGGTAAAACCACACAAAAGCTCCAACCCGAATATCGAGGATCGTATCGCTGCACGTGAAATTGTGATCCAAGCCTGGTAGTATCCATCGACTATGATGCAACCAGACTCTGTACTTAACCTGCCAGACGACGTCAGGATGCTTGATGTACTCCGTAGCGGGCTAAACCATGCCACGGACGTTCGAATCGCGGTGTCATTCACTCGGTGTAGCGGACTATCGCTCTTGATCGATCCGTTACGGGAAGTCGCCGACCGTGGAGGGCGTATCCGTCTACTGAC
>CAZSTW010000116.1:0-1889 GCA_964609845.1 uncultured Planctomycetaceae bacterium
AACAGCCAGCGCGCCCGCAACTCAATCGACTCCAGAGAGTAAAAAATGTGGGTAAAATTGACTCCACCCTACGATTCGCTGGACCTTCGCCCCGCATCAACCAGCGTCTGCAGCGGCACAAAGTCATGTGCATGCCCCTGCCCCATGGGCTGTGATGGACACGCCGAGCAGCCGGTCTGACAGCCAGACCCGGCTGTGGCAGTGAACACGCGAAGCAGCTTGCGCAACACCACTGCAGCCGCCAGAGCGACACAGATACCCGTTGCAAACTCCTGCCACGTGAAAGTCATTTCAACCCTTGTCGGACCATTTCCAGTTCGTCACGCCAGCCAGATTCCGAATACATTCCGTCGGCCATCCCCCGCGCGACAACGAGACGATCGTTTCCGCACACATTGTCAGCGTGTCAAACTGCGATTCGTGATCGAGTCCCGCCAGATGTCCACTCAGCAGAACATTATTCATTTTAAGCAGCGGGCTGTCGGAGGGAAGGGGTTCCACTTCAAAGACGTCCAGTCCCGCACCACGCAGATGACCGGAATTCAGTGCATCCACCAAGGCCTTCTCATCAACCAGAAGGCCTCGAGCGGTGTTGATCAGCACTGAACCGGGCTTCATCTTCGCGAAAGTCCGGGCATTCATGATGTGCTTCGTCTCGGCCCCCATAGGCAGGTGCAGCGTGACGTAATCCGAGCGACTGAGGAGCGTGTCGAGATCGGCCAGTTCGATCCCCCACTGTTCCGCGAATTCACGATTTGGGTAAGGATCGTACGCGACCACCTTCATTCCCAGTCCGACAGCTCGTGTCGCAACGGCACGGCCGATTCGCCCCAATCCGACGATTCCGATCGTCGTCCCCATGATGCGGGGAGTGGACACTCGCTTCCACGTACAGGCACGAACGTATTGATCGCGCGACGGGAATCCCCGACCGACACCGAACAGCAGGGCAAACGTGTGTTCTGCGACCGCGTGGTGATTGACGCCTGGCGTCGTTGCAACAACGATCCCATGACGATCGCAGGCGGGCAGGTCGATCGCATCAAAGCCGACTCCCGTTCGCGACAGAACGCGCAGATTGGGACAGGCCGCAATCAATGATTCGGGCCAGGGTTCGGAACCGGCAACGACACCATGACAGTCGCGAACAATGGGAAGCAGCTGAACGGGATCATAAAGATTGACATTCTTCGGAGGATGAACGACGTCGAATCCGCCAGCCTTCAAGATTTCCAGATGAGGACCTTCTTCGGTGTTCAACGAGGTGCAAACGACGGTGGGCATGACAAACTTCTTTTAATCAAGGAATTCTGGAGTGAGAACTTGCGTACGAGTTCGAGCAATTCGGCGTTCCGACGTCTTGACTTCAAACGAGGAACCAGGAACCACGCGAACAAACGATTACGCCCAGGCTGCGCCGCTGGGGTACAGATACTTCTGGATCGACTCGGGAAGCATCGTGATGCTGTAACCCGGTGCTGTGGGTGGAACATACCTGCCATTTTTCATCACGATCGGATCGACGAAGTGCTCATGCAGATGGCCAGCGTATTCGCACAGGCGATTTTCCAACGATCCGCTGACGCAGATGTAGTCGATCATTGCCAGATGCTGGACATATTCACAAAGTCCGACTCCGCCAGCGTGAGGGCACACGGGGATGCCAAACTTTGCGGCCAGCAGAAGCACTGACAGGACTTCGTTCACCCCCCCCAGACGGCAGCTGTCGATCTGCAAAACGCCGATCGCCTGTGCCTGCAGGAACTGCTTGAACATAATCCGGTTCGCACAATGTTCACCCGTCGCGACTTGAATTGGAGCGACCCCACGGGCAATCGCGGCATGCCCGAGGATATCATCAGGATTGGTCGGCTCTTCGATAAACCACG
>CAZSTW010000116.1:1899-22459 GCA_964609845.1 uncultured Planctomycetaceae bacterium
TGATCGCCGTCGACACATCCCAGACCTGATTCGCATCCATCATCAGGCGACGGTCCCAGCCGATTTCTTCACGTATAATCCGGCAACGTCGGATGTCATCCTGAAGATCCCGTCCGACTTTGATCTTGAAAACGTTCCACCCCTGGGCCAGACATTCACGACAGAGCCGGCGCAGTTTTTCGTCGTCGTACCCCAGCCATCCGGCGGATGTCGTATAGGCGGGATAGCCTTCCCGCTGCAGATGAGCGATCCGCTCCCCTTTTGTCGCTTCGACTCGCTTCAACAGCTCGAGTGCCGAATCAGGGGTCAGGGCGTCGGTGAGATAACGGAAGTCGATGCAGCCGACGAATTGCTCGGGCGTCAGATCCGCGACCAGCTTCCAGAGAGGCTTACCTTCGACTTTGGCCCACAGATCCCAGACTGCGTTCACAACGGCTGCGGTTGCCAGATGGATCGCACCTTTCTCGGGGCCGATCCAGCGTAACTGACTGTCGCCGGTAATGTGCCTCCAGAAGCCAGCCATATCACGAGTGAACGATTCGAGCGTCCGGCCGACCACCAAAGGGGCCAGCGCCTCGATCGCCAGACAGCAGATTTCAGTACCGCGACCAATCGTGAAAGTCATGCCGTGCCCCGCCAGGCCATCGGCGTGATCGGTTGTCAGGATCACATAGGCGGCAGAGTAGTCAGGGTCCGGGTTCATCGCGTCGGAGCCATCAAGCATTCGCGACGTAGGAAAGCGGATATCGTGAACGGTCAGACCTGTGATTGTTGTCGGCATAGATGAGTCACTTGTTCCATCAATGGAAAAGCCCGGCACTTCACGAGCCGGGCTGGAAATTCGTAGATTGGTCTCACTTTCGAACCTGATTCCGACTGAGGCCGTTACTTTCGAGCCTGAATCCGAGCCAGCGACGCAGCGACCATTCCCCGGGCGTCGCGAGTTTCAAGAATCACCTGCCGATACCGATCGGGATAGGGAACGCCTCGGATCAGCAGCAATGTGTCGCCGGCGGCATTTGTCAGGCGAATATCGCCTGTCTTGTAAAAGACCTGCCGTGAATCAGGATCAATGGACACATCTGCGATCTGAGCCAGTGGGATTGAATTGAGTTGCCGGATTCCCAGAGAACTCAATTGTTTCACGCTGCGGTTCGTGATGACATACCGAGTCCCCACAACCTTCAGGATCAGGTAAACGGCGGCTCCCAGAGGAGCAGTCGCCAAGGCGAAGATATACGAAATCTTGACGCCCCAGATCTTGGTCGGGATGCATTCGTACAGTCGATTCAGAAATTCACCGATCCCTGTACATGCGATCGATGGATACAATTCCTCGACAATCGATTCAAAATCGGGACTGACACCCGAAATTGCCTGAACTTTCTGCGTCAACATGGCTTCCGTTTCGAATCCATACCAGAGAAGGGACCTGACTGGGACTGGAACGACGATACCGGATGTTGGCAGAGAACTCCAGCGATCTCACAGGGCAATCGGCTTTTTCAACGTAGGGTGGGACAAGCTCGCTTCGTCGCGCCTACGTCCCGCCGAGTTGCAAAAAAGGGTATTGCCATCCGAACTTCTTTGAAGTGAGAATCGTCTGCTTTTCGCGGTTCGCTGTCATCCAGTCGGTCGCGGTTTCCGTTGTACAGCTCATTGAAAACGAAAATACCGACAGAGTGAGCAGCATCATTCCTCGAGGCGCTCCGTGAACGAATTGATCCACAACTTCTTGACTGACATGCCGTTGCCGTATTTTCTGGCGATGTACGGGGCCGTTTCGCTGATTGCGATTCTGGCCGGAAGTTTCTGGATCTGGCTGTGTGACGGAACACGCGACGAAGATCTTTCGGACGAGTTGGCGTTGCTGCAGGATCCTTACGAAATTGCCTACTTGAGCGGCCATGCGAGACGGGTAACGCTGCTGGGAATTTTCGACCTTGTGGAACGAGGCTACCTTGAGAGGCTTTCGTCGCATCGGCGATTACTTCTAGTTCACGTCAAGTACCTGCGGCGCTGCTCTTCGTCTCCTTCACTCGACGGATTGACGCCAATCCAGATCGCCATCTGGAAATGGTTTGAAAGGCCTCGGTCTGAGCGGGAGGTTCTTGATCGGCAGACCGGATTATTGAAAGTCGTCGAACCGCTGTGCCATGAATTGAAAGTACCGCTGCAAAAACAGCGTCTGCTGGAAACACCACTCCGCTGGATCATGCGACGTCTCGTCGGATGGACTCTCGCGGTCGGAATTATTGGGGTGGGGTTCTACAAGCTGATCACTTCAATCATCGCAGGGCAACCGGAAACGTTTTGTCTGCTGTTGATGATTACAGTCGGATTGGCGTTCACAGCCGTGATTTGTCGACCGCAACGGCTGAGCGATCTGGGGCAACGAGTCCTGGACCGATTACTTTTGCAGAATGATGATCAGCCATTCGATAATGACCGGATGCTGACCATGGCTCTGATCGGGTCGGTTGAGGGAGCCAAATCAGGTCGGCCAGACAGCCTCATTTCGAATCAGGGGCCGCTCGTGACACATCCAGGCTAGCGCGGGCCGCAACTGCCGTCGCGTCGAAACGTGGGTGAGACACGGCCGTTTGATGCCCGGGGACGCCCCAAATAAACGGGATACGCTAAGGCAACGACTGCACAGCGCAGACGAAAAGCCCGGTCTTCATTGAAAGACCGGGCTCATCTATTGCAACATGGCAAGCGGGCCAACACGCGTCCGGGCAATGGCCGAATCAGAACTACTTGCGGTGCCGGATCTTGGCACGCATCTTTCGCTTCTTTCGTCCGATCTTTCGTCGACCCTTACCGGTTTTCTTGACGCCCATCAGACCTGCGCTCCCGTCATCGGTGTTTCCCTATATTTTGCCCCGCGACACAACTCGACAGCGGGGGAGCCAAGGATAGCAACTCGGCTTCAGACGATCAAGGATCGCGATAAAACAGGAATCGTTTCGATCGCTACAGGACGAGTGGCACGGAATCGCACTTAAAATCATTGATGGGTTGAAGTTCTTCGAAACCATCGCGGATCGATTTCTGGGAATTTTACACAAGCTTCCAAATGAATTTCAGCGAAACCGTCTTAGTTTAGCAGTAGCGAGGGAATTGCGCCCAACAGCTTGCCCGACATCGACGTATGGACGACGTCTCAGCCCGAACTGGTGCTGTTTTTGTAAGTTTGCTGTACCTTCTGGAATTCCCTGTTACTATGGACCGTCCGGTTTCTTCCAGATTGCATTTCAGCGGTGCCGGCGTGATCAGTTTACATGAGTAGTTCTCTGTTTCGGACAATAGTTCGAGTTCGGTCAAGGGGCCTCCCCTTGTTGGCAAAGGAAGTGTCAAATGATTCGCCGATCCACGCGTCGTGAATTCCTCCAGCAGTCGTCTGCACTGGCTGCGGGGTGCTGGGTCGGAACTACAAGCACGGCATGGACACAGGAAAAATCTGCGAACTCGGTGATCCGCTTTGCCTGTGTCGGGGTGGAAGGACAGGGAGCCAGTGACCGGGACGATGCGGGGCGGCATGGCGACATTGTCGCAATCTGTGATATCGACGACGAGGTCCTCGAAAAGGCGTCTCTGCGTTATCCTAAAGCGAAGAAATATTTCGACTTCCGGAAGATGTTTGACGAAATGGCTGACAGCATTGATGCAGTCACCGTCAGCACCCCGGATCATACGCACGCTCCGGCAGCCGTTCGCGCGATGAAGTTGGGAAAGCATTGCTACTGCCAGAAGCCGCTGAGCTATTCCGTGGCCGAATCACGGTTGATGCGAGAGCTGGCGGCCGAGAAAAAGCTGTGCACCCAGATGGGGAACCAGGGAACTGCATCAGGCGGTCTGCGCGAAGCCGTGCAGATCATCCGCACCGGAGGAATTGGCAGCGTTAAAGAGGTCCACATCTGGACGAACCGACCAATCTGGAACCAGGGTGGAGTCCGGCCGGCCGAAATGCAGGAGTGTCCCAAGCACATACACTGGGACCAGTTTCTTGGCCCCGCGAAAGAGCGTCCCTATCATTCGGTCTATCATCCATTCAAATGGAGGGGTTGGATCGATTTCGGTACGGGGGCACTGGGTGACATGGCCTGCCATACGATGAACATGGCAGTTATGGCCCTGGAACTTTTCAATCCGATTTCGATTGAAGCGAACCCAGCAGCTGAATGGACCGGCGATGCCCGTCGCGAATCGTATCCGAAGAGTTGCACGATTAAGTATGAGTTCGGACCTCGAGGCAAATTCGGACCTTGTACCCTTTACTGGTACGATGGCGGAAAGAAGCCTCCAGAAGAATTGCTGCTCGGCGAAAAGCACAAGGCGAGTGGTTCCCTGGTGATTGGGGACAAAGGGCGAATCTTCTCGGCGAACGATTATCACAGCGATTACATGATTCTTCCGACCGCAGAATTTGTGGACTACAAGAAGCCTGCGTATCAGGCATCGCCAGGTCACTTCCTCGAGTTTGCCAACGCGATCAAGCAGGGAAAGCCGGAACTGGCGATGTCAAACTTCGATTATGCTGGACGATTGAGCGAAACCGTGCTGCTCGGCAACGTTGCTCTTCGTGCTGGCAAGAAGATCGACTGGGATGCTGCCGCCATGAAGATCACCAACGATGCGAATGCGAACGCATTCCTGACCCGAGAGTATCGCAAAGGCTGGGAGCTTTAGGCGGGTTGATCTGACATTGTTCCGCGACCGTGAATAAGAAGTTTCCACTTTCGTTGATCGTGATCGAATGACTGATCAGGTCAGATTGTTTCAAGACCCCGAACCGATCTTTCAATCTGTCCCGCATGACTGCTTTCGTCCACACATGCGATTGATTTGATTCTTCCGTCGATTCGTTGACGAGTGGCTCTGCTGATGTGCTAATGACGTCGCGTCACTCATTATGAACTTCCACCTGGACGCGTCAAAGAAGCGACGACAGGCAAAACGATCGCCGTGACTTTCAAGTCCGGCTCAGAAGGTAAAGTGATAATTGAGCTCAAACGGTTCCCTGCTTCCGATTCTTAATTCCGATTCGCCACCGGTGGTTGATCCAGTGTGCGGAATGACAGTCGATCCGAAAAGTGCTGCGGGTTCGCATGAGTACCTTGGGACGACCTATTATTTCTGTTCGTCGTCGTGCCAGAAGCGATTCCGAGCCACTCCAGATCGATTCCTGGAATCTCAAGCACCGCATTCATGTTGCGGCCACGAAGCAGACACATCAGGGTCCGAGTTTACCTGCCCCATGCATCCAGACGTGCGGCAGGTCGGCCCCGGTATCTGCCCTCATTGTGGAATGGGCCTGGAACCGATCGATCAGCCCGCGTTTACGAAGGTCGAATACGTCTGTCCGATGCATCCCGAAGTGGTGAGCGATCACCCCGGCCCATGTTCCAAATGCGGAATGGCTCTGGAATCTCGCACTGTCGAATTGCAGGATGGTCCAAGCCACGAAGAAACAGACATGATGCGCCGATTCTGGGTCGGCCTGGTCCTGGGTCTGCCCGTGTTTTTGGTAGCAATGTCCGACATGGTTCCAGGCAACCCTCTTCATCACTGGGCAGGCGTGCTGAATTGGGTCCAACTGCTTCTCGCTTCGCCGGTCGTCTTCTGGTGCGGTTGGCCGTTCTTTGAGCGGGCCTGGCTTTCCATCCGCAATCTCAGTCCAAACATGTTCACATTAATTTCACTCGGGGTCGGGTCTGCCTATGTCTACAGCCTGATCGCCACGGTAATACCCGAGTTGTTTCCCGAGGGTTTCCGCCATGCAAACGGCACGGTGATGCCCTACTTCGATACAGCCGTCGTCGTGACGGTGTTAATCCTGCTTGGCCAGGTGATGGAGTTGAAAGCACGCAGCAAAACGAACGGCGCCATCAAACGGTTGTTGGGCCTGGCACCGAAAACCGCCAGACGAGTCGCGCCAGATGGAGCTGAAGAGGATGTGTCTCTGGATCTGATTCAGCGGGACGACATACTTCGCGTTCGGCCGGGTGAAAAACTTCCTGCTGATGGTCGCGTCGTAGAGGGTCGCAGTTCCATCGATGAATCCATGATCTCAGGTGAGCCGCTGCCCGTCGAGAAGCAGGCTGGTGACAATGTCATTGCGGCAACAATCAACGGTACAGGGATGCTGCTGATCCGTGCCGAAAGAGTCGGCTCTGAGACGCTTCTTGCGCAGATCATCCGAATGGTAGGCGATGCCCAACGAACTCGTGCTCCTATCGAGCGGATCGTTGATCAAGTGGCTCGCTATTTTGTTCCTGCCGTGATGGTGACGAGTCTGCTGACTTTCGTGGTCTGGAGTCTGGTCGGGGCCGAACCACGGTTGGCCCATGCACTCGTGAATGCCGTCTCTGTATTGATCATCGCCTGCCCCTGTGCCCTCGGCCTGGCGACGCCGATGGCGATTATGGTCGGCGTGGGACGCGGAGCAGAGAATGGCATCCTCGTCAAAAATGCCGAGGCGCTGGAAGTGTTGCAGCGAGCGGACACGCTCGTCATCGACAAGACGGGAACATTGACTGAAGGGAAGCCGCATCTCGTCACCGTCGAACCGTCGGATCCGTTCACGTCCAACGACGTCTTGCAACTGGCAGCGTCCCTGGAAATTGGCAGTGAACATCCATTGGCGGCGGCAATTGTACAGGGAGCCAAAGAGCAGGGTTTAAAGCTGGTTGTACCGGAACAGTTTGAATCCGTCACCGGCAAGGGAGTGACAGGCGTTGTCGAAGGAAAGCGAGTGGCACTCGGTAACGCAGGGCTGATGTCGGACGTTGTCGTCGATCTGACGAAACATGCCGCTCATCTGGACGACCTGCGGAGCGCAGGACAAACCGTCATGCATCTCGTCGTCGATGGTCGATTCGCAGGAATCATCGGCGTGGCGGATCGAATCAAGGCGACAACGCCTGAAGCACTGCGAGTACTGCGGAAGGCAGGTTTGAAAATCATCATGTTGACCGGTGACAGCAGCCGGACCGCGGATGCAGTGGCCAAATCACTGGGAATCGACGAAGTGATCGCCGAGATGCTGCCGCATCAAAAGCTCGACGTGGTGAAGCGACTGCAGGCAGAAGGACGTGTTGTGGCAATGGCGGGAGACGGAATCAATGACGCTCCGGCGCTGGCACAGGCTCATGTCGGAATCGCCATGGGAACGGGTGCCGACGTAGCGATGGAGAGCGCCGGCATGACGCTCGTTCGCGGTGATCTGCAATCACTGGTTCGTGGATGGCATCTCAGTCGGGCCACAATCACCAACATTCGACAGAATCTGTGCCTGGCCTTTTTTTACAACGTTGCCAGTGTTCCGGTAGCGGCCGGAATTCTTTATCCAGTTTTCGGACTGCTAATCTCGCCGGTCTGGGCCAGCGTCGCGATGAGTCTGAGTTCATTATCCGTCGTGGGTAATGCGCTCCGATTGCGGAATCTGAAATTGTGAAGTATCGGACATGAGCGTCAACGAATGCGTCTAGACCGACGACCTTCGCGTCCGTTGATTATCAGGCGGGTTTTCGTCACTGGCCGATCGATGGCGAAGTGCTAGAATCACGTCGGCCAGGCACCTGACAGTGCTGCTGGCTGTACGACTTTTCTTTATCGCGCCAGAGAATTCTTCTGTATGACACCGATCCCCCGACGAGCGGCCACCAATCGCGTTGAGACTCATTCCACTACCATTCTAGCAGTTCGACATCGAGGGCAGGTCGCGCTGGGTGGAGATGGACAGGTCACCTACGGCTCGAACATTTTGAAAGCGGACACGCGTAAAGTTCGCTGGGTTCTCGACAAGAAAATGCTGGTCGGATTCGCGGGGTCGACAGCCGATGCGTTTGCATTGCTGGAGCGGTTTGAAGCAAAAGCGAAAAACTTTCCTGGCAATCTTCCGCGTGCGGCGACCGAACTGGCTCGCGACTGGCGGACCGATCGAATCCTGCGCCGGCTCGAAGCCATGATGATTGTCGTTGACCCCGAACATAGCTTGCTGGTGACGGGACAAGGCGATGTCGTGCAACCGACGGATGGAATCCTGGGGATCGGTTCAGGTGGTAACTTTGCAGTTGCTGCAGCGCGAGCGTTGACCAGGCACTCCACACTCACGGCTGCCGAGATCGTGCGTGAGTCGCTGCGAATCGCCTCCGAAATTGACGTCTATACGAACGAAAACATCATCGTCGAAGAATTCCCCAGTACAATTTGACGCAGCACAGAGATTTTGACGCAACACAGACAAGCGTCGCCGTGTGAGAGAGCGAAGTATCACCATGCGAGACATGACACCGCGCCAGATCGTAGCGGAACTGGATAAGCACATCATCGGTCAGGACGCCGCCAAGCGGGCGGTTGCGATTGCACTCAGAAACCGATGGCGCTGGCAACAGCTTCCTGCAGAGGTGCGACGTGACATCACTCCCAAAAACATCCTGATGATCGGACCCACAGGGGTTGGCAAGACCGAAATCACCCGCCGACTGGCTCAGTTAATCGGTTCGCCATTTGTCAAAGTCGAGGCAACGCGATTCACCGAAGTTGGCTACGTCGGTCGCGATGTCGAAAGCATGATCCGGGAACTCGTTGACGCATCTATCAACCTCGTGAAGCAGCGAAAGCGAACGGAAGTCGAACAGCAGGCGGGAAAGAACGTCGAAGAACGACTGCTGGACCTGCTGATCCCGCATGAACCGCTCATGCCGGTCCCTGCCTCCGACGAGCAATCCACGGATTCGAAAAACGACGCCGAAGCAAAGCACGAACGAACTCGTGAGAAATTCCGTACGATGTTGCGATCGGGTTCTCTCGAAGACAAGCAGGTGGAACTGACGGTTCCCCAGCGCCGAATGCCAGTGCAAGTCTTTTCGAATATGGGACTGGAGCAGATGGACGTCGACTTCCAGCAGATGTTCGAAAAGCTGATGCCTCGGCAGCACAAGGATCGGAAGGTAACCGTCAAAGAAGCACGTGTACTGCTGATGGAGCAGGAGATCGAGCAATTACTCGACAAGGACGCGATTCACGAAGAGGGCCTGAGGCTCGCGGAAGATAGCGGCATCGTCTTTCTGGATGAAATCGACAAGATCTGCGGTGAATCAGAAGGACGGCATGGAGCCGATGTCAGCCGCCAGGGAGTCCAGCGAGATCTGTTGCCGATCGTAGAAGGGGCAACCGTGCAGACTCGCTACGGCTCACTTAAGACGGACCATATTCTCTTCATTGCCGCTGGTGCATTTCACTCGTCCCGGCCGGCCGATCTGATGCCGGAACTGCAGGGGCGATTCCCCATCCGAGTAGAACTTCAGGATCTCACCAAAGCGGACTTCCTGCGAATCTTGACCGAGCCATCCAGTTCCATCACCCGACAATCACAGGATCTGCTGCGAGTTGACGGTATTGAACTGATTTTCACGCAGGATGGATTGGCCGAACTGGCGGAAGTCGGCTGGCGCGTCAATCAGTCCACTCAGAACATCGGCGCACGCCGATTGTACACGGTGATGGAGCGGCTCTTGGAAAACGTCAGTTTCGAAGGCCCTGATTCGCGCGGCGCGACCATCACAATTGACCGAGCCTTTGTTCGAGGCCAACTCGAAGAAATCAGTCGAGACGAAGATCTGAGCAAGTTTATCCTTTGACGGCGAGACCATTACAGAAATGAGTGTAACGTTCCCGGGTATATTGGGACGCTGACGACAATCCCCGAGAAGCTCATAAGGAAACCACTCCGATGTCGAACACGTTGGCCGAAGCTCTCGTACGAATCGGTGTTCCCGCAGATCCGAGTGCGATCTGGATTGGCGCGGTAAGCTCCAAGGGCAGCGGCCAGCCTCTGCAAAGCCGTTCGCCTGTTGATGGAACGATTCTCGCGACGATTGCTGCTGCGACTGCGAAGGATCTGGCTCCAGTATTGACCGCTACAGAAACCGCATTTCAGACTTGGCGGATGATTCCAGGACCGCAACGCGGAGAATTCGTACGGCGCGTTGGCAACACGTTCCGCGAATTTAAGTCGGAACTTGCTGCAATTATTTCCTGGGAAGCAGGGAAGATCACTCAGGAAGCACTTGGCGAAGTCCAGGAAGTCATTGATATTTGTGACTTCGCTGTTGGATTAAGTCGTCAGCTGCATGGACTCACGATCAGCAGCGAACGCCCGCAACATCGGCTGGCTGAGCAGTGGCATCCACTGGGACCAATTGGCGTCATCACCGCCTTCAATTTTCCCATGGCGGTCTGGGCATGGAACGCGGCACTCGCCTGGGTCTGTGGCGATCCCGTGATCTGGAAGCCGTCAGAGAAGACACCCCTCTGTGCAATCGCATGCCAGGCGGTTGTCGCAATGGTTCAGCGCGACATGCCCAACGTCCCTGCTGGTGTTTCGACCCTGATTGTTGGAGGTCGCGATGTTGGCGAAGCTCTGGCCGATGCCCCGGAACTGCCATTGATCTCGGCGACTGGTTCGACGGCAATGGGGCGATCGGTGGCTCAGCGCGTTGCCGCGAGACTGGGGCGTTCGCTGCTCGAACTCGGAGGTAACAACGGGATGATCGTGACCCCATCCGCTGATCTGGAATTGACGCTCCGCGCGATCGTCTTTTCAGCGGTCGGGACCTGCGGTCAACGCTGTACGACACTGCGGCGGCTGATCGTTCATGAAAGCCTGTCAGACAATATCGTGAAACGTCTCAAGGGAATTTACGAACGGCTTCCGATCGGAAATCCTCTCGACAGCACCACACTGGTCGGGCCATTAGTTGACGAACAGGCCTGGTTCGCCATGCAGAAGGCCCTGCAAAGTGCCCGAGCCGAAGGAGCCGTTATTTACGGAGGTGACCGGATCACGGATGGCGTCCCTGCAGGGGGCGTCTACGTTCGACCTGCACTGGTGGAGATTGCGACGGGAACAGGAATCGTTCAGCACGAAACATTCGCACCGATTTTGTACGTGCTGAAGTATCGCACTCTGGACGAAGCGATCGACATCCATAATCGCGTTCCCCAGGGCTTGGCGTCATCGATCATGACGGGAAATCAACGCGAAGCCGAATGGTTCTGTTCACCCGCTGGCTCTGATTGCGGCATCGTTAATGTCAATGTCGGGCCAAGTGGTGCTGAAATCGGCGGCGCGTTTGGGGGAGAAAAGGCGACAGGCGGTGGACGTGAATCGGGCTCGGACAGCTGGAAAGCCTACATGCGCCGAACGACCAATACGATCAATTATTCAGCGGACCTGCCGCTGGCGCAAGGGATTCGATTCGAGGTGTGACGGATCATTCTGTCGGCTGGGCGTCATTCAGAGATGACCCGATGTGATTCGCGTCCCGACCACCGTAGCACGGGCGTCCCGCCCGTGGCAGGCAGACATGGGCGAGACGCCCATGCTACGGCCCTCGAACGAGCAACGACCGTAATCAAGCGAATGACAAGAAAAAGGGCAGGACTACTGCTGGCATCATTTTCTTCGTGATTTCCTCTGACAGATCCGCCGGAATCTGGCATGATACTCTCGTCACATCACGTGTCTTATTGCATTTCTTCTTTCGTGTCTCTGCAGGAGTTGAGTTATGGAAAACCGGTCTCGTTCTGTCAAAGCGAAATCGCCTGATCGTATGCCATTGCTGGTTCTCTCAATACTTGTCTTGCAGTTGACGGGGTGTGGCAAAGTTCCGACGTGGAATGAACTGACTGGTGGAGGTAGCAAGCCTGCTCCGGTTCAGACCAGGACTGTGCCATCGGTGACAGAAGTCCAACCGGGCCAACCCACCGGTCCGGCGATGACCGCACCCGATCCTGCTCAAACGCTGGCGTGGTTCAAAGCTCTTTCACCACAACAGATGACTGATCAGGGATTTGCTCAACTGACATCGATCAACAGCGGACTGGAAGCTATTACAGAAATCAATGCGAACGGAAGCCTGGTGACAGACACAGGCTTGACCGAACTGTCCAAATTGCCGGCGCTTCAGAAGCTGTCACTCGACAACACTCCGGTCACGGATGCTGGAATGAAGTCGCTACAGAAAGTCGCTGCGCTCCAGTCATTGGCACTGAATTCAACTCGGATCACAGCCGCAGGAATCGAGCATCTGGCAGGACTTCCCACGTTAAAGAGACTGGAACTCGTTGGCTGTAAACTCAGCGAAGCAGAATTCACAGCGATCGGGAAATTGCCAGCCTTGGAAACTTTGATACTGAATCGCATGGCGACACTCACCGACACCGGTCTGGATGCGATCTGCGATGCCAGCACATTGAAAGTGCTGCAACTGAACGAGTGTTCCGGGGTGACGGATAAAGGACTCGCTTCACTTGCGAAAGCCCCCGGGTTGGAAGAGCTTTATCTCAGCCGTGTCGGGATTTCAGGTACCGGAATCGGTGCGGCGGTCAGCAAGGGAGGCCTGAAATCGCTGAAGGTTCTCGTTGTTTCGTATGCTCCCATCGCAGTCCCTGGCGTGCGGGCCATCAACAACATCAAGACACTGGAGCGTCTGGAGTTCGCGTTTGTTCCCGGCTTCAACGATACCGCACTGGTGGAACTGCTCAAAGGAATGGACAAGCTGAAATACCTGGATGTCGAAGCATCGCCACTGTTAACAGGACAGGGATTCAAGACCATCAAGGCGACGACGGAAAGCCTCGAAACACTCGCGATTCAAAACACAAACGTGAATGATCTTGGCCTGAGTTTTCTCAAGGCTCACAAGAAGCTGAAGTTTATCGATGTCAGTAACACACACGTGACATTGATGGGAGTCCAGGCATTCAAACGACTGCTGCCAGGATGCGTGATTCTGCACGCTGGAATCCGTCATTGAATCCCTGTTGCTGATAGCAAGAAGTTTTACCACTGAGAGCACGGAGGGGCATAGAGAAGGATACAGGGGGAAGAGAAAACCAGAGAAATCACAAATGCGAAAATCAAATTATGTTCTGTTCTTGCATTCTCTTCTCTGAATTTACTCTCTGTGCCCCTCAGTGAACTCTGTGGTAAACCGCATTTATGCTCTGTGGTAAAGCAATCGCCCAAACCATCTGTGAATGGTTTGGGCGAGGTGCCCAATCAGTTTTCTGCCGAGCCAGTGAAGGAATCGCAATCTGCGAAATCTGATCAGGTTTGCGGAGCCTTGGCCTCGGGCTCAGTTGCTCCCTTGGGTTGAACGTCGCGTTTTGGCTGTGGAGCAGGAATTTGATTCGGTGTTACCGGGACTGTTTCCGGGGTATCCGCATGGGGATGGGGTGCGGCTGGCAGAATCACAGACCGCTGCTGCTGGACGTGTTTTTCGATCGCCTTGATGTCCGTCGCACCGTCAGCACACAAATCGGCCAGTGAGGTCTGCACGTCCTGTTGGCGGTAATACGAACCTGCACTCCAGGCGCGGCAGGATTGGTGTCCTACATAGCCATAACTTTGGTCCATGCTGCGAATTGCGCTGGCGAACTCTTTCAGTTCCAGATCGACAGCAGTTCCCGCTGCGTTCAGGCCGACGACGGCTCCCAAAACACCCAAAGTTCCTACCGTGACAACCTCTGCGGACAAAACCAGACCGGTCTCGTCTTGCCATAACTTCTGAATTGCATGCATTTTGTGCCTCGCATTCGAGATCGAATCGTTGAGGTGTCGACATTCGACACCCTCCTCCGTCGGCAACGCCTGCACGTTAGCGATTGTAACGGTTGTAGCGATTATAGCGATTGTAGCGACTCTGTGAAGAGCGGACAGGCTGCGAATTTCAGGCAGGGAAAGAAGCCATGGGGGCTATGGGGATGATGGGAGTCATCGAGGTGAATTCGCGTCACAGACCTGATCTTGCCGCTTTCAAGTTGTTTTGAGAGCATCCGCGCGAATTCCAACGCCACAATTTCACCCCTTGAGCATGCCGGACAGTCCTTGTCGCCATTCACGTCGTTCCTGGCCGAATCAACATGTCGTCTACACTTTTCAACGTCCTGTTTGCCTGGAAGTGCTCCAGCACTCACCACAAACTGGCACTTGATGCGCTCAATCAGATCCGTGGCGATAGCGCTGAAAACTGGCGAAACCTCTGTCTGAAGCACGTCGAAATCTATCTGGACGGGTCGAAGGCTCCTGACAACACGTTCAAGGACTTCAAAAACCACGTTCTGCACGTGCGAGACAATTACTGGGGCGGCGCAATCGACGCGACAGAGAAATGGTACGCCAACACTGTCGCCGCTCTACGTGATCGCAAATGGCAGGATGCGATCTACGCAGCAGGTGTTCTCAGTCATTATTACACCGACCCGATTCAGCCCTATCATACGGGGCAGTCTGAGGCCGAAGGGATCGTGCATCGCGCGGCCGAGTGGAGTATCGCCTGCGCCTACCGTGAACTGACCGATATCCTGGAAGCCGATCTGGGTGGCTGGCCTGACGTCATTGTCCCGGACGGTCCAGACTGGCTCGCCCGAATGGTCAAGGCCGGGGCAGATCTCGCGAATCCGCACTACGAAGTCTGCATCGAACACTATGACATGAAAAAGGGGGTGAAAGATCCTCCCACAGGCCTCGATCAGGAAATGAAGGATCGGATCGCAAAGCTGATCGGCCATGCCGTTGTCGGATATGCCAGGATCATGGAACGTGCGATTGCCGAAGCGAACGCCACACCACCCGCGGTGAACATCACTCTTCTGGGAGTGATGTCACAACTGACGATTCCCATCTTCTGGGTCACCAAGAAGCTGAAGGATGCGAAGGAACGGGCGATTGTTGAAGCGACATTCAAAGAGTTTCAGGCGACCGGGAAAGTTATCGACACTCTGACCGACGATGATTTCACGATCCGTCAGATCCATGCCGAAGAGGTTCTCAAGAAGCCCCTGGAAGAACTCGATGCGGAGATCCCGTCGCCGATCGGCGCTGCACACGGTATCGGTGCTCCCGCCAGACCTCGACCGGCAAAAGTGGTAAAGCCTAAAGCATCGCGGCAGCCCCCAAAGGAAATTCCCGGGAGCCAGACCCCCGCTGCTAAGTCCGAGCCAGCAAAGCCAAACGTCCTTCCTTCCGCGCCAGTAACAAATCCCGCTGCAAAGACGCCTGCCGCAAACGTGCCGAATGAACGGCACCGGTTTTATCTGGAGCGGGAAATGCCCGTCGAGAAGGCACCATCGATTGGAGCCAAAACGGCGGCCATCTTGGAAAAGCATGGAATCAAGACCGTTGGCGACCTGCTCGTCGCCGATCCGGAAAAGCTCGAAACTCTCGTCAATGAACGACACATCGATGGACTGACAATTCTGACGTGGCAGATGCAGGCAGAACTCTGTTGTACCGTTCCGAATTTGCGAGGCCACGACGCTCAGTTCCTGACGGCATGTGGCATCAGCCATCGCGAGGAACTTGCTCGCGCCCAGCCGGAAGTTCTGCTAAAGAAGGTCGAAGCATTCGTCGCGACGTCTGCTGGCGAGCGTATTTTGCGAGGGGGCGAACGGCCGGATTTGAAAGAAGTGACGGATTGGATCGCCTGGGCTGGTCAAATGCCTCAGGCTAAGGCAGCATGATGCCTGTCTGATCCCAGAATTCATTCACTCCGGAACGTTTGATGACGGTCGATGTCGATTTGCAGCGGGCTGCCGAAACTCTGAAACAGGGTGGACTGGTGGCCATCCCTACAGAAACCGTTTACGGGCTGGCAGCCAATGCGCTCGACTCGCAGGCAGTCGCCCGAATTTTTGCTGCCAAGGATCGTCCGTTTTTTGATCCGCTCATTGTCCACCTGGCAGAGATCGACTGGTGGCCCAGAGTCGCCAGTTCATTTCCGCCACTCGCCCGCAAGCTCGCCGAACGATTCTGGCCCGGTCCGCTGACGCTCATTCTTCCCAAGTCTGACGCGATCCCGGATCTGGTGACATCGGGAATGTCGACGGTTGGTGTGCGAGTCCCCGATCATTCTCTCACGCGAAAGCTGTTACAACTCGCCGATCTTCCGGTAGCAGCTCCAAGTGCC
The DNA here is from genome assembly GCA_964609845.1 of uncultured Planctomycetaceae bacterium. Classification (GTDB taxonomy): domain Bacteria; phylum Planctomycetota; class Planctomycetia; order Planctomycetales; family Planctomycetaceae; genus Schlesneria. The sequence continues at coordinate 17,880 of CAZSTW010000116.1, forward strand.
AACCCCTTCGGACGATTGAGTCCAACGACAGCCGAACATGTCCGACAGCAACTCGGCAATCGCGTAGACGTGATCCTGGATGGTGGTCCATGCCGAGTGGGGGTCGAATCGACGATTATTCACGTTTGCAACGACGAGGCGATCCTGCTGCGCCCCGGAGGAATCCCCCAGGAAGCGATCGAATCGCTGATCGGAAAGGTCGCACTTCCCACTTTCGTTTCGAAGTCGGAACCGACGGCTCCCGGAATGCTGGACAGCCACTACGCCCCACGAACGCGTTTGAAGATTGTTGATCAATCAGCAGACATTTCATTCACCGACGTTCCCGACCGTTCACGAGCAGGGCTGATTTCTCTGGCGGGACCAGTCCCCGTGGGAATTGCTTCAGTGGAGATCCTTTCAGCGTCCGGCAACCTTGTTGAAGCGGCAGCCCGTTTCTTTCAGGCATTGCACCGGTTGGATCAATTGGGGCTCGAAGTGATTCTGGCACACCGATTCCCGGATCAAGGTCTCGGCCGAGCACTCAACGACCGACTTCGCCGCGCCGCTCATGGCTCTTGAGTCGGCTTTGGGGGAATGTCGACCGTGTCCAAGGTGACCTTCGTTCAGTTGACAGGCGTATTTTCTCACCCGGATTCTCATGCTACGAGTTCTGAGGTTCATCGACCGCGAATAGTTCGTAAATTCACCGACCAGACTCGCATAGCGGAGGAGGGATTTCATGCTTTGGGATTTGTTTCAGACTCACCAGATCGCCCGCTCGAACTGGCAGGCACAAGACGCCAATCTGACTGCTCAAGAGGCTAGACGCAGCACGGATTCTCTGCAGGGGCAGGTGCAGATTCTGCAGCAGCAATGCGAACGGTTAACGCTTGCCGCAATGGCGATGGCCGAACTTCTACGCGATCGACTGGGAGTCACCCAGGCTGATATCGAAAGCACGATTCTCGAAATCGACCAGCGTGATGGCCGGGCGGACGGACGATACCGTCCTGACTCGGGAAGCTGCCCCCGCTGCCAGCACATTAACGGGGGCTCACGCATTCGCTGTCTCTATTGCGGCGAAACCCTTGAAAATGGTTCGTTCCTGTTTCCTGCGGAATCACCGTGAATCGCTCGCTTCTCACTTTCATGGTCAATGCGAAGCTGGCACGAAAGCAAAATCGATTTAAGGGCATCCGTCAACGATCTGCGACACTACAAATCGAGATCATCCACCAGATTGGCTTCGTCCATGATAATTCGATAACGTTCGCTCGCCTCTTTCCCCAGCAATTGCGAAAAGGTCTGGTCGGCTTCTACCAGACTGTCAATGCTCACCGAAAGCAGCGTTCGTGTCCTGGGATCAAGAGTTGTCTCTTTCAACTGCTGAGCGTTCATTTCGCCCAGACCCTTGAACCGAAAGATCTCGGGCTTGCGATTGGCGGGAAGTGAGGCCAGGACCTCTTCCTTATGAGCGTCATCCTGAGCGTAGACCGTGTTGGCACCGATCTGGATGCGATACAACGGCGGTTGTGCCAGATACAGTTTCTGGTTGGTGATGATGTCTCGCATGTGCCGGAAGAAAAACGTCAGCAGTAGTGTGCTGATGTGGTAACCGTCACTGTCAGCATCCATCATCAGGATCACACGATCATACCGAAGTCGCCGCAGATCAAATCCGTTGCCGATCCCTGTCCCCAGTGTCTCAATCAGATCCTTGATTTCCTGGTTCTCGATCACTTTGGATGTGGTCAGTGATTCCGTATTCAGCACTTTGCCACGCAGCGGCAAGACCGCCTGATATCGGCTGTCGCGTCCCATCCCTGCCGTGCCACCTGCGGACTGGCCTTCCACGATGAACAGTTCTGATTCGCCGGGATCTGTTGAGCGACAATCCAGCAACTTGCCGGGCAGACTGGTCCGTCGCGTGGTCGGTGTCTTGCGACGCACTTCACTCGCCGCTTCACGACTCGCCTGGCGCGCTCGTGCTGCCAGGACGATGCGTCCCACAATGGCATCCGCTACCGACGGATTGCTGCTGAGCCACGTTTCGATCGCCGGCCGGGCCACGCTTTCAACGGCCGCCACCATTTCCGGGTTATTCAGCTTTTCCTTGGTCTGACCCTGGAACATTGGTTCCGACAGGAAGACCGACAGGATTCCCTGAACCCCTTCGCGGATGTCACTGTTCTCAATGGTGACACCCTTCACCTTGATGTCATGGACTTCAAGGTAATTGCGAACTGCTTTACCGATAGCAGATCGCAAGCCTGATTCATGTGTTCCGCCGGCGTGGGTACGAATCCCGTTGACGTAACTGCGAATCTGCTCATCGGTCGCTTCCGTCCAGCGAAGAACGACTTCCACTTTGCACTTGTCATCATCGCGAGTCACGGAAAACGTCTGTTCGTGAGTCGGCTTCTTCTGGCCTTCCGCCAGGATCTTGTCGAGATACGAAACGATCCCGTCGGGATGATAGTATTCGATTTTCTCTTTGCGGGCTTCATCATGGAAGATGATCTTCAAGCCAGCATGGATATAGGAAATATCTTCCAGGTGCTGCTTGATCGTGTCAGGATGAAACGTCGTTTTGGAGAAGATCTCTTCATCGGGCCTGAAGAAAATGATTGTCCCACGTCCTCGAAAGGGACGGACCTGTTTGACAGGTGTGGTCGGCTTGCCACGCTTATACCGCTGCGAGTATTCAAACCCGTCGCGATAGACTGTCGCTTCCATTTCAATCGACAGGGCGTTCACGACAGACGAACCGACACCATGCAAGCCCCCGCTGCGAGCGTACGCCTGACTGTTGAATTTGCCCCCCGAGTGCAACGTCGTCAGGATCGTTTCGAGCGCTGATTTCTTCGTCTTCTGATGAATATCGATGGGAATACCGCGGCCGTTATCCTGCACGGAACAGGACGCACCGTCCTTGTGCAGCGTCACTTCAATCTCGTTGCAGTGGCCGGCGAGATGTTCATCAACGCTGTTGTCGACGATTTCCCAAAGCAGGTGATGCAACCCGCGCGAGTCGACACCACCGATATACATCGATGGCCGACGGCGGACCGCTTCCAGCCCTTCAATCACTTCAATGTCTTGAGCGGTATAACGAGCAGAACCAGTGGACATGAGCTGAACTTTCGTAATGCGATCGACTTACTTCTCACCCTGTTCGATGGTGGCCCAATCGACGAGGATGATGTCGGGACGAAGTATCTCGGTGAATGTGCTGCGCTGAGCGGCACGAATTCCCTTCCCTCCACGGGCCGAGACTTCGTACTTCATCTGACCGAAGACCAGAATCTTGTCGTGACTTGTTTTCACTCGCAGACAGTCGCTCGGGCGAGCCATCTGGGCGGCCCCCAGGACACCATCCTTGGCGTCACTCAATTTGATCCCGCGAACTCCCTTACCGGCTCCCGACAGAACGGGAACTTCATCAATTGCGAAATGAGTGACTCGCGCCTGCTGTGTCGCTACGAACAACGAAGTCGCATCGCGGACCAGTTCGACCCAGACGACCCGGTCACCTTCAGCCAGACGACAATACTTTCGTCCAGACTTTGTCGATGGCAGCCGGAACGGGGAAAGCGGTAGCCGCATGATCTGCCCCTGCAGCGTCAATGCCAGGAAATAAGGTGACGGCGGCAATTCACTTCCCGACTCTTCATCGGGTGGCGTAAACCGGGCATCCGTTGTCAGAGCGGCAACCAGACTGACTCCATCGCCAATTTTCACATGCTTCGAAATCGGCTCGCCGTAACCCGACGAGACTGGAATCTCCGAAATCCCCAAGGTGTAAGCAACGCCATCGCTGGCGAAGAAGATGACACTGTCAGCAGTACTGCCGGGAATGACATCCTGAACAGCATCACCTTCACGGACTCGCGTCGTTTCCACACTTTGCAGTCGTCCCACGCGTTTGACCCAGCCATCCCGCGTCAGCACGACGTTCGTGTTTTCCTTGACGATGTAGGCGGCGGCATCAAACTCGACGATTTCTTCGCTGCTGCCGATCGTCGTTCGACGTTTGTCCGGGAACAGGGTGGCCAGTTCTTCCAATTCCACCTGAACGACATTCCAGAGTTTCTTTTCTGAGGCGAGCAGTTTTCGGATTTTTTCTGCTTCAGTCTGCTTCTGGCCCAGTTCTTCGAGGATCGTGTTGATTTCGAGTTGCGAGATGCGGTAAAGCTGCAACTCGAGAATCACCATCGTCTGCTCTTCGTCGAGCGGGAACGCTTTCATCAACTTGTCGGCGGCGTCGCGTTTGCCATTGCTGTTACGAATGATCTTGAGGGCACGATCCAGATCATTGAACAGCAGCGCGAAGCCTTCCAGAATATGAATCCGGTGTTCGAGCTGTCGCAGTTGAAATTCGAACCGTTTGCGAACCGTCTTCAAGCGGAACGTCAGGAAATGCTGCAGCATTTCTGCCAGTCCAAGTCTCGCGGGGATCAGTGCCCCCTGTTCATCCGGGACCAGCGACGTGGCGTTATACGCAAAGTTCTGTTCCAGCGACGTATGCTTGTACAGATACGTCATGACGGGCTCTGGATCGGACCCGGGTTTCAGGTCCAGGACGATGCGCAGTCCGT
>CAZSTW010000117.1:0-13280 GCA_964609845.1 uncultured Planctomycetaceae bacterium
GAATCTCAACGGGTTCGGAAAAACGGAATACATCCATCGTCACGTCTGTGCTGATACAGGGTGGAGCCAGTTCGCTTCGAGCACCAACTTCATTCGTGTGCGATTCGGTGTAAACCGACATTCATCTTCGTGCTCTTCGTGACCTTCGTGGTAGCCCTATTCTGCCAATAACAGGAAATTGGTGGGCCGGCGCGGCGAAGCGCCGCTGGTCCCACCCTACTTTTGCGACGCGGTCGTTTCGTCCATTTCCGACGGGGTGGCGGGCACACCCGCTATGGGGAAGCCCCCGTTCAAATGCGTTCCATTTCGGGGGCTTCTGCAAAGCCAGTGCGCCCCCGCCACCCAATCATGTCAGACTCCTGTCTTCAGCGAACCTACGCTTCATAGCAGGGGCGAGACGTATCTGTGCAGCGATCGCCGTCACAGACTTTGTCGTCGGGGCCGAAGACTCGCTGAGTCTGACCGCACCAGAAGTTGCCGTCGCCAGCGACTTCTTTTCCGGGTGGCAGTCCGTGGTTGATGTACATCCCCTTCGACAACAGACTGCGGCAGCGGGGCCCCTGCTGAATGACTTCCAGGTCCTGTGACATGAAAAAGCTCTCCACAATGACTGAATCTCGCAGGACGAATTCTGACGTGCGACTTCGTCGTATCCTGGTTGACTACACGGTTTGCTACACGGTTGACTGATCGGCAGCTTTCAAGAGTGCTCGCTTGACCGCAGTGCGGGCCAGTTGAACCTTGTACTCGTTCATCGACATCGGAGTCGCCCGGGCAACTGCTGTATCGGCTGCCAGTCCAGCGGTCTCTTCGTTCAATGGCTGGCCGATCAGCAGTCTCGACGCCTCCTGAGCCACCCACGGAACCGGAGCAACGTGACCCATCACAATGCTGGCCTGCCGGACGATGCCGCTTTCGAGCTTCAGTGTCGCTGCAGCCGATGCCAGTGGCCAATCGAGGCCCTCCATCTGCATCACTTCGTACGTAGCGCTGGCCAGCCGTCCGGCATCCGGCAGCCAGACATGCGAAATCAACTGCCCCGGCTTTAGAATGGTGTTCCCCTGGGCGTTGCTGCGTGGAGTGAGATAGAAGTACTCCAGCGGCAGCCATTCCGCCTGTTCTGGACCGGGGCCAATGATTCGCACATGAGCCCCCCAGGCGATCAGCGCGGGGGCGAAGCGCGAGGCGTTGACGAATTTTGCCGGACCGCTGTTTCCCAGGATCGCGTGATAGCGATTGTCACCCGCCTCTGGAAGTGATTCTCCGTTCTCCATTGCCAGCAACCCATAACCGCTGCGGAAGTACCAGCAGTTCGGCAGGTGACAAAGGTCTCCACCAAGTGTGCCACTCCCCTGCACCTGGATTGCTCGTACGCCATCAACGACATCAAACAGCGAACGGTAATTGCTCAGGAGTGGATGTCGGGCGAGATCTTCCAGGGTCACCAGTGAGCCAATTTGAATTCCGTCGTCGACCTTCGAAACTTCGTGCAACGAAGGAATTCGCTTCAGATCAACGACGCGGACAGGGGTCACCAGTTCTGCCCGCAACAGACTGGTTAAATCGGTTCCACCCGCCAGAATTGCGGTGGATTCCACTTCGCCGAGGAATGCGACCGCCTCGGCTTCGGTTTCAGGTCGAGCATATTCGAAGGACTTCACGCCCAGGCTCCTTGATTCGGATTTTTTGAATTCTGCAGGACGACCGGCCAGAATCAATGAGGCGTCTCTCACAATCAAGACGCCTCGGGACATCACCCCTTCTTGAGCGATTCCAGGACTCGCTTCGGAGTGAGTGGCAGCACGGGAACTCGGACACCGATGGCATTCGCCACCGCATTCGAAATCGCGGCACCCGGTGCAATGACTGGAGGTTCACCAAGCCCGATGACGCCACGCTTGTACTCGCTTTCTGGTTCGTAGAATTCCACAACCAGATCGCCGATGTCTCCAATTCTCGGCAACTTGTAGTCGGTCAGGTTCGCATTGATGAATTTGCCAGTCTTGTTGTCCATGATCCGTTCTTCGCTGAGCGAATAAGCGATCCCCATGATCAGGGCTCCATAGACCTGGCTGCGCGCCAGTAGTCGGTTGACGACCAGGCCAATGTCCTGAACGGCCACCATTTTCACCATCTTGACGATGCCGGTTTCGGTATCAACGGCGACTTCGGCCATCTGCACTCCGCCAACCTGCTTGCTGGTCAAGCCTTCTTCTTCGGTGACGGGTCCGCCGGTCAATTCCAGAGCCATCGGTCCGACCAGGCTGGCCGCCTGTTTCCATGTGCAGACCTCTTTGTCACCCGACCAGATTTTTCCCCCTTTGGCGGCGAGGGTGGTCAGGTCAACATTGTACTTCACGGCAACAAGATCGAAGATTTTCCACAATGCCTGCTGTGATGTCCTACGGGTCGGTCCTGTCACACCACCGATTGTTGTGCTTCCCCCGGATGGACCTGCTTGAGGATACTTGTTTGAGCCGATGTTGACTTTGACGGAGGTCATCGGAACCCCGAATGTTTCCGCAGCGACCATCGCGATACAGGTTCGAGTCCCTGTCCCGATGTCCTGGCTTCCCATCGAGATTTCGACTGTCCCGTCGGGATGGACCTTCAGTTGCACGTTCGACTGGTGAGGGCCGCCCCCCCAGGTGTGCAGAGCCAGTCCGACCCCACGTTTGACAGGCCCCTCCCCTGCCCCTTGACCACGCGGATGCCACTTCGCTTTCCAGTCCATCAACTTGGCGGCAATCTCGAGTTCCGGGGCGTAAATGTGCGGCAGGTTGGTCAGGTCGAGGTTCTTCTGGAAGAACGTCAAGCTGTCAATTCCGGCCTTCGCGGCCAGGTCATCCAAAGCGGTATCGGTATAGGCACAGGCTTGAGGATGATTGGGGGCTCGCCACGCACGGTCGGGGCCGCAGTGGGTGATGATTCCCGTCGCGGTTCGATTCCGGTTCGGGGGATCGAACACGTACGGTGTGACCGCCAATGCGACCGTTGAACCTTTCGGTCCATTCGTTCCCCAGTGATGGCTGTCCCAGGCTGTAATCTTCCCGGTGGCATCGCAGGCGACGGTCACGTCGGCAAACGCCGAAGGCCGATTGCCGGCAATCTGCATTTCAGTCGCACGGTCCAGCATCAAACGCACCGGCCGACCGGTTGTTTTCGCGAGCTTGGCACAGGCAACATCCCATTCATCGACGGCAAATTTCGAACCGAATCCCCCACCGATGAAGTCGCAATGAATCGATACGTTGGCCGCATCGACTCCCAGCGGTTTCACATACTGGCCAGCGGTCCCGGAGACGTTTTGTGTCGACAGTTCGACATTCAACTTGTCGCCATCCCACGTTGCGTGTGAGCCGTGTGGTTCGAGGCACATGTGGGTAATGGTGTGGACTCCGTAGTGCCCCTTGTGCACATGTTTGGCCTCTTTCAAGGCGGCTTCCACATCCCCTTTTTTGTTGGTGCCGAGTGACTTTGTCAGCTTGGCGGGCATGCCACCGTCGGTGATTTCTGCAGCTTCGGCCGCTTTCAAATCGGCTTCGTCAACGAAGTGCGGCAGGACTTCGAACTTGGCGACAATCGCTCGTATTCCATCTTCCGCGTATTCGCGACGTTCGGCCGCGACAGCGACGATGGGCCAGCCTTCGTGGCGAATTTCCTGGCCAGGCTCGGCCATGATTTGAACCGCCTTGACTCCCTTGACTGCTTTCGCCTTTTCCACATCCAGCGAAACCAGTTTTGCATGAGCATGCGGACACGTCAGCAGCTTGGCGAACAGGGTTCCGGGGGGATTGGCGTCGTTGGAGTACTTCGCCTGACCGGACGCCTTTTGTTTTCCGTCGGTCCTCTGGACTTCCTTACCGATGATGGTGTGCTGCCCCTGCGGCTCCCATCCGACTTTGCGTTCTGCCATCGCGCACCTCCCCGCCACTTGCGGCGTCTACGGGCGATTGCCCGGTAAATTGATCGATTGATCGAAGTGATGATCCGTGCGAGTCCTGCTGAGCAGTGTCTCTATTTTGCAGCCTGAGCGGTATCAAAAGCGGCCTGCAACACCCCGGCATACGTTCCACAACGGCAGATGTTGCCCCCCAGTCCCTTCCGGCAATCGTCCAGCGTTGCCTTGGGGTGAGCATTGCAGAAACCACGCACGGCCATGACAAACCCTGGCGTACAGAATCCGCATTGCATGCCGTCGTGCTCGCAGAACTTTTCGACAACCAGGTCCGTCTTTTCAGCCGAATGCAGTGACTCGGCCGTTACGATCTTTTGCCCGGCAACTTCGATCGCAAAACGAGTACACGAATAGACTGGTTTGCCGTCGATCAGCACCGTACAGGCACCGCAGTTCGCACGATCGCAGACGTCTTTGCAACCTGTCAGATTGAGATCGTCACGCAGTGCATCCATCAATGTGACACGAGGTTCGACGGTCAACTTGTGATCCTGACCGTTCACGTTCAAGGTAATCGCTTGAGGTGCGGCCGAAACCAGCTTTGCTGTCTGTTGCTGAGCGGCAGCCTGCTGTTCGACAGCGGCAGTTGTGACCGCAGTGGCGGCGACAGCGGCACCGGATCCTTTCAGAAAATCACGCCGGTTAAAGCCCGGCCCCTGACGAGTGGCTTGATCACGATCCATGAAGCGGCTCTCCCTCGGGATGTTGTGGAGTCTCGCAAGTCGATAAACAATCCGCCAACCGCGACTCGATCAATCGAAAAAACGCCTGGAAGTGAAACAGCGCCGATTGATGAGGCATCGGCGATTCTACCGACCCTTTTTTGTGACACAACAGACAGCGAGTGAATTCTTGAATTCCCCGCAACGTAACTGCCAATGATCAATCGTCCCCATGGACCACTTTGGTCATCCACCGTGTCTTCAGTGGACCCCGTCCCATTAATTCGCTCGTCGCAGTGCCCGCCCTGGTTTCGTTCCAGTCAGCTTCCCTGCCGAAAGAACGATCTCACCATTGACGATCACGTGCGAAATCCCCTCGGCGTACTGAAATGGTTCCGTATACGTCGAGTGATCGATCACGGTGGCGGGGTTGAAAACGACGATGTCAGCAAACTGTCCTGCACGCAGCAATCCACGATCTTTGAGTCCGATCTTGCTGGCGTTGAGCGAGGTCATTTTGCGAATCGCATCTTCCAGTCGCAGCAGCCTAAGTTCCCTGACGTAGACACCCAGGACTCGAGGAAACGTGCCGAAGCTGCGAGGGTGGGGATTACCGCGTCTTAATGGGCCTTCAACGGCGAACGCGGAACCATCGGAACCGACCGAACACCATGGCTGAGTGAGAGCCAATGTCATGTCTTCTTCCGTATGGTGGGCATATACAGTGCTCACGCTGCCGTTTTCGTCGTACAGATAATCCAGGAAGACGTCGAGTGGCTCTGGCGTGGGGTTCTTTCCTTTACTGCGCTCGGTAAGAACCCTGTCCATCGTCAGACCTTTCAGCGTGGTTTCCTTGCTGATCTGCATGCGGCTCCAGTCACCCCCGACGGCCGTGTAGTGGTTGTACCAGCCGGGAAGTCCCTGGCGGATGTCACGCTTGATCCGCTCGCGGGTCTCGGGATCTTTGATTCGCTCTCGCAGTTTCGAGATTCCCCCTTCATGAGCCCACGGCGGCACGATACTCGCCAGGTCATTGTTCCCGCGAGTGTAGGGATAGACATGTGCCTGAACATTGACTCCCCTTCCCCGTCCCGCTTCGATCAGCGCAACAATCTCGTTCATTCGCCCCCAGTACTGCTGATCAGCGATCTTGAGATGAATGATGTCGACGGGGACTTTCGCTCGTTCGGCAATCGTGATGGCTTCCTTAACCGCTTCGAAAACACCAGACCCCTCATTACGAATGTGGGTCGAGTAGATTCCACCCGACAGTGCAACTTCGCGGCACAGTTCGACGACATCATCGATTGTGGCGAGTGAACAGGGAGGCTGTGCCAGCATGCTGGACAATCCCATCGCCCCGTCGGCCATCGCCTGTTTTACCAGGGTTTTCATTTGCGCGAGCTGTTCGGGACTGGGGCGTTCAAACGAATCACCCATCACACAGCGCCAGACGGTACCGAGTCCCACATACGAGGCGACATTGACAGCGGTCCCTTCGCGATCCAGCGTGTCGAAGTATTCGCCAAGCGTTTTCCATTGCAGAGTTCGATTTCCAACGACCTGCTTGCGACCAGGCAGTTGTCCCAGCGCTGGCCCCGCCGAATCTGCCTCGCCCAGGACTTCGGTAGTGACACCCTGCCGAATCTTGCTGTGAGCACTTCCGTCCTCCAAGAGCAGCGTGTCCGAGTGCGAATGAATGTCTATGAATCCCGGAGCGATGACCAGGCCTGCGGCATCGATGACCAGCTTCGCGGGTTCGTCAGGAATCCGGCCGACAGCAACAACTCGCTTCCCGCGAATTGCGACATCGCCGTAGAACCAGGGATTTCCCGTCCCATCGATAATCCGGCCATTACGGATCACCAGATCAAACGGTTCGTCCGCGAGCGTCGCAGTGCAGACCATCAGGAACACGAACAGGATCGCGGGTCGGCGTGGCATTCGAATCCTCCGTTGCCGGCAAAGAATCTCACTCACAAGCGATAGAATCGTAACGACTTTTGCAGCCGCTGGAGACTTCCGTTCGACTGATTTTTCGTGGCTGATCTATCGACGCAAGCACGGTTCCCGGCGCGTCGTTCCTTTCCAGGCGGCCGTACTTTGTCGTTCAGATGGTCGTTTCCGTCCGAGTCCCTCGCAGATCCATTTCGAATTCGATCTCCTGAATCGGCGGTGCACTGTAGTGCCATTTCACGCCATGAACAGCGGCCGAACCGGCACGTTTCAAGATGATCTCGGGAAGCAGCGGCGTCAGCGAATGTGCCGTGTAGACATCAATTGTACTGACGCGAGCCCAGTCAGCCCCCAGTCCGTGCAGTCGCGATTCCATCAGATCCATCACAAACCTGGCTTTTGTGGCCATTCCTACAGCCGATGTATCGCCGAGTGAAATGATCTCGGATCGCGATAAGACTCCTTCCGGAAGTTCACCCGCTCCAGCAACGACAAACGTCGCCGAAAGAACTGGACTGCAGGGGCGCGTGAACGAGAACCCGTACAGCGATGGTTCTCCTGGAGCGCCGATGATCGGTGCCACGTTCGTTCTCGCGACGGGATTGATTCCATCAACAAACAATCCCCAGCCCTGCAGAATCGAAGCGTACTTCCCGTTGAATTCTGCGAAACCCGCGAAGCTGAATGGTACCGGAGATCGCAGTTCGACCGCACAGAGCGCGGTCCGTGGACGGTTCTTCGAGGCAAGGTGGCTTGCAATGACGTCAAATCCTGCCTGATACGGGACAGGTTGTTGCAACGTCACGTGCACGATCTCGAAACCCGGGCTTGAAACGACACCACAGGAATATGGGGCAATGCCAGGAAGAAAGCGATAGTTTCCGGTTGGATGATCCCGCAATGGCATGTCAAACCCTATTCCTTATTTGAGCGAGACAAAAAAACAGCCCACGTCGTTGATCGCAACGTCGTGGGCTGCTGTTGAATCATGGCAGCGTCAGTTTGCCTTCGCCTGAGCGTTATCGGCCGCTGATTTGGGTGGTTCGAACTTAAACATTTCCTGGGCGTTCGTCCCGTTCCAGACTCGCAGAACACCATCTTCCCCACCGGCAACGACAACACCTTCATCACGAGTACACGACACCGCATAGACGAAGTCTGGCATACCCGCAAAATTGCGAGTGTTGCCGCCATCGTTGGCGCGATGCATCTTGACGGTCTTGTCACCCCCCGCGCTGATGATGTTGTCCGTCGCACCAATGAAGTGGATCGCCGTCACCTGCTTCGTGTAGTTTTGAATCGTGCGATGCTGTTCGCCCGTTTCGACGTTCCAGATCTTGATGGCATTATCGGCCCCGGCACTCGCAATGCGGCTGCCGTCACCCTTCCAGCTGACTCCAAGCACGTGATGCGTGTGGCCTTCGTAGGCGCGAACCAGTTTGCCGCTTTCCACTTCAAACTGCTTCACGAATTTGTCTGCCGCTCCCGAGACCATGAACTTGCCGTCTCGCGAGAACTCGATACTGAAGACCGTATCACTGTGAGCATCGACCAGATTACGAACCAGCGCCTTGGTCTCAACATTCCACAGAATCAATTCCCCGCTGCGTGACGGATCACCGCCGCCGGTTGCCAGCAGCTTGCCATCCGGGCTGAACGCCAGCGACAGCACGCGGCTGATGAACTGAGACTTAGCCAGATCCAGAACGTTTTCAGCAGGAGGTCCCAGGGTTGCGATCAACTTCCAGCCGGGATTGGCATCCCAGGCAATGACGTTCTTGTCATCACCAGCGGCAACGAGCAGGTTATTCGGTCCGGCAGCCAGCAGTCCCACAGGAGCCTTGTGGCCAACGAGTTCTTCCAGGCCCTTGCCGTTCAGGCCACTCCACATCCGGATTGTGCCATCTTCACCTGCCGTTGCGACCAGGTTTCCTACAAAGGTTGCCGTCTTGATCGGTTTGGCATCCAGAGGTGGAAGCTCGGTCTTCGCCTGTGTGAAGATCGCCTCGACAGCCTTCGCAGCAGCTGTTTCCGCATCGAACAGAGCTTTTGCCTGCTTCTGCTGTTCATCAGCAGTCTGCTGTCCCTTTTCCGACTGTGTAATTGTCTTGACTGATGCATCAAAAGCGTCCTGAGCCTTCTTGACCGCATCGGTTTCCTTGGCAGCGGCTGCTTCGGCATCCGTGACCTTCTTCTTCAGTGCGGCGTCATCGGGCTTGGCTTCCAATTCTTTCTTGGCAGCTGCGACAGCATCGAGAGCCGCTTTTTCCTTGGGTTTGGCTTCATTCAAAGCCTTTTCCATCGTCCCCTTCTGCTCGATGGCCTTCTTGGTTGCTTCTTCGCGTTCTTTGAAATTCTTCTCAGCAGCCTTGAAGCCCGCGTCGGCCAATTGGACTCGTGACTTGGCAACGGCATCGTCGTCAGTAATCTTCAGAACCTTGCGTTGGGCTCCGATATTTCCCTTCAGTTCCCCGGCAGCGGTCCCATCAATCTTCCACAGCTTGGCCGATGGCCCGCCGGCGGTGACGACAAACAGACCGTCACCTCTCACCGACATCGTCGTGATGGGGGCACCGTGATTCTGATTGCGAACGGCGTTTCCATTGGCAATTTCCCAGACTCGCCACGTCGCATCGGCGCTTGCCGAAGCGAGTTGTGTTCCGGCAGGCAGCACCAATGCCAGAGCTGAAACAGGTCCTGTATGTCCCTTCATTTCGATAACAGGCTTCACCGGTTCCGCAGGCTTGTCTCCTTCGGCGGGCTTGGGAGCTCCAAATGGAACGGCCCAGCCGCGAATGATGTGGTCACCGGCGTGCCCGGTGAAGACCTTGGTCCCATCAAGAGCCAATGCCACTGCGGTCACTTCCTGTGGCGTTTCCAGAATTCCAGCCTGCTGTCCGTCGGCAACATTCCACAAGCGGACCGATTTATCCTTCGCACCACTGAACAACTTGGTGGAGTCGGCTGAGAACTGCAGACCAGCCACTGGGCCAGCGTGCCCTGCCAGGACTTTCTTCGCGTTGGGGTCGGTCAGGCTCTGCAGCTTGATTGAATTGTCGGCCCGGCCGATTGCCAGCCACTTTCCATCGGGCGAGACTGCCATCGCGGTAGCAGCGGCTTCTTCAGTGTAGGCACCCCGCTGCACGTTGCTCGGTCGCTGCCAGAGCTTGACTTCGCGATATCCCGAAGACGCGAGCAGATCTCCTTCTGGATTGAATGCCAGAGCATGGACAAAATCGCGGTGAGCAGCCCCCTTGGGATAGAACGGCTTGTCACCCTGCTTGATGGTCAGCAAGGCGGGATCCTGCAACCGCGTGATGTATTCACCCGTGGCAACGTCATAAAGATCGATCTGGTTGGCTCGACCACATGCAGCCCAGCGGCCCCATGTCGACAGGGCTACGCTGTAGATGGAACTGAGGTTCGTGGGAACACTTTGCCACGGAACAACGTTTGTTCCGCTTCCCATCCCCTGCACCGCTCCTTCTTCGATCCATTTGCGGAGCAGTCCCAGTTCCTGTGGCGTAAATGCCGCAGCGGAGACCTTGTTTGGAAGAGGTGGCATCACCGGATCAACAGCTCTTGCAGCTACCCGGTACATCAGGCTCTTTTCGGGGTCCTTCGGAACGACCGACGGGCCGCGTTTGCCACCCTTCAGAATCGCCGGAACATCTTCCAGAATCAGTTTGCTTTCCGCGATTGCCACGTTATGGCAGGCGACACACTTTTCATCGAGAATCGGTTGAATGTCCTTCTCGAATTCCACCGGGCGGCCCAGGTTGACGGCAGCAGGTGCAATCTGCCCTTTCTTCAATTCCTGAGCCTGTGATGGCAGACTCGATACACAGACCAGCCATGCCGATGCCGCTACGCAGAAAGAACGAATCATGTTGGTGTTCCGCTGACTTGAACCAAATCGTCCGTCGAATCTAAAACAAATCTCTAACTCGGTGGTCCCGAAGTGATGCCCGGGACCTGCCGGATTACTTCGCAACCTTCAAGGTGATCGGCTGATCAACCGCCGCTTCACCTTCCCACTGGGCGACAGCACGAACCACCATGTTCGCAAGCTGTGCTTCGGGAGCATCACCTGCCGCTTCGATCACAAGTGTTGCCATCGACTGATCGGCAGGGATGACGACCGGTTCGGCCTTCACTCCTGTGACATTCGGCGGGAGCGGCAACGTGAGGGTCACGGGGCCGACAAATCCATTCTGGCGTTTGACTTCGCACTTCACTTCGTTTTTTGCACCGGGCTTGATGTTGCCACCATCGGCCGGAGTGGCACCGACGGTATACGGGGCAGCCTTAACAGTGACGACGATCGGCGTGGAGTGCGGGTTGTAGGCGATGTTCGCAGCCTTTGAATACGTGTCAGCAGCTTTGAACCTGGCATCGGCAGCAGCCTTTTCGGCAATCGCTGCTTTGTTCTTATCGTCGGCGGCCTTGGCATCGGCTTCTGCCTTAACCTTCGCTTCTTCCGCCTGCTTCGAGGTAGTTTCGGCTGCAACTCGTGCCTTTTCGGCGTTAGCCTGAGCTTCCGTCGCGGTCTTCACAACTGCCTGAGCTTCAGTCAGTTTCTTCTCGGCGGCGGCCTTGGCGTCGGCATTGTCACCAGCGTTCTTCAGAGCCTCGGCTGCAGCCTTTTCAGCGGTCTGAGCATCCGTCAGAGCTTTATCAGCTGCCGCTTTCCCTTCGGTCGCCTTCTTCAGGTTTGCAGCGTCGTCCGTGGCCTTCTTCACCGCCGCATCTTTCGCCGTCGTGGCGTTCTTCAAGGCCTCGGCAGCAGCTGTTGCCGCTTGTTCTGCAGCAGTGAACTCTGCTTTCAACCGGTCTGCCTTGGCGGGGTTCTTGCGATACGAGACCTGCGCGGTCCCGGTCAGAAACATCACGTAGGTTCCAACCGGTGCATTCGCGGGGATAAAGACTCGGTAGAGTTCGTCCCCCTTTTCCTTGGGAATCGGCTTGTTCTCGACCTGGGCGTTTTGTGGTTGGCCGACAAAGGTCAAGGCAACGGGCTGATCGAACCCGCTACGACGGGCCACCTTCACAGGGACCAGAATCTGCCGGCTATGATTTGCCTCAACACGATGGACTGTTGTGGTCAGCTGAATCGGAGAAGGCTCTTCAATCACCGAGAGTTCGATCGCCTGTGCGACGCGGGCATCGGCTGGCTGGTTGGGCTGAGCCGCAGCCCACAGAATTGTCCCGTAGCGAGCAGGATGGACAACGTCTTTGGCTGCCGCAGCCTTGGCAGCTTCAGCATTCTTGACGGCTGCAGCCGTATCCTTTGTCTTCTGGTCAGCGGCAGCGCGAGCATCAGCGACAGACTTGTGGGCTGCTGCTGCCGCTGTCACCTTCGCTTCGGCATCGGCAACTTTCTTCTTCAAACCTTCGTCATCAGTCTTTGCGGCAAGCTCCGTCTTGGCAGCGGCCAGTGCCTCGTTTGCCTTGGCAAGATCTTCTGCCGGTTTGGCGACAGCCTTTTCCGCAGCAGCGAGTGCATCGGTGGCAGCCTTCGCTGCTGCCTGTGCCACTGCGAGAGCTTCCACGGCTGCCGGGGAATCAATCTTGGCCTTGGCAACAAGTTTGACGGTTCCCGCCCATGGTGGAGCATCCTCAGTTGTCGTGAAGACCATGATTCCGCTGCTGGGGGTCGCGCCCAGTGTCACCTCAGGGCAACTGACTCCAGGAGGCAAGCCTTCGGCGGTAATCGTGACTGGCCCGGTAAATCCATCCTGACGCAATGCCATGACGAAGATCGGGAAATTATCGCCTCGTCGCAACGTGATCCCTGAAGGAGCCGCCTGCCGCTGAGCAGCCGGGGCAAGTGCCGTGGGAATCGCCACCACACGGAAATCAGGCGATTCTGGACGAAGAATCAGCCGGTAGACGAGCGACGCATCACCACGAGCCGCACTGTAACGGTCTCGCAGAGTAATTCGGAACGTTCCGTCCGCAGGAGCGACAAACTTGACCGAAGTGTCGTCGTTCAAGGTGTCAAACAGATTGGCGAGCGGGTTCGTGGGGTCATCATCAAGGGCACTGATTCGTGTCAGCGTTTCTTCGCCCTTGTCATTCATTTTGACCTGGTCGATCACAACAACAGGGTCAGCGGCCGAGCCGGCTCGATGAGCAACGACTTCCACCCAGAACGTATCTTTGGCTTTGGCTTCAAACGTGAAACAGTCGACATCGCCCCGAGCCTGGAACTGACCGGCAATTTCACAGGGGGGCAGAATCTTCTGAGCCTGCGTTCCAATGTTATTGGGCTCAACTTCCATCACAGGAGCAGCCCCGCTCAGGAAAATCATGACGGGATTGGAACGACCATTCGGGGAGTCAATCGTGTAAGGAACGGCATTCATGCCAGCCGAGAAAGGTTCCATGACGATCTTGGGATCAAGCACATCAGCCTGGTTCGGCAGTGGAATATTGACGGTCAGCTTTTCGAGCGGTCGCCCTCGGACCATCACATTCGCGGGCTGTCCACCAGGCAGGTTGCGTCCGTAGATGGTGTACTGATTGTTTGAGCCGGGCGTCCCCGCAGGTGGCATCACAAAGTCGATAAAAGGACCTGTCGTCAGGTTCAATCGATAGGGATAGTCTTCGCCACCTGCATAGACGAAGTCATTGACTCGAATCACGTACTCCCCGTCGGCAGGAAGTGTGACATCAACCAGAGCATCCTTGTTGACGAGCGA
>CAZSTW010000117.1:13290-22405 GCA_964609845.1 uncultured Planctomycetaceae bacterium
CAGTTGCCAATCGGCGTCCGTTGGGATCATACAATTCCAGATTCGCATCCAGCTTTGAATCGAGACGTCGTGCGAGGCAATCTGCCAGAACCCGCTGCCCGGCCTTTCCCGCAAATTTGAACCAGTCAACGTCGGTCGCACCATTCATCCGGCCATTGATCGTCTGGTTGAGTTCTGCAGCCTGCGCCGTTTCCCGAGTGTTGTTCGGCTCGGTCTCATTCAGTTCCTTGCGTGATCCGACGACGAATGTCCGTGGGTTACTGATTCCGAAAAAGCCAACCGCCCGCACTTCATAATTACCAGCGGGAACATCCGCTGCGATCTTCACCACGAACTGGTTGGCAACGGGTTGTGGCTTGCCAGCAACTTCCGTCGTCTTGGGAACGGCGGTGATGCCCGGATGACTGAACAGCAGGCGCTGAATCTCTTCCAGTTCCTGACCGTTGGTGATCGTGACGTCAACCGTCGCCCCAACCTGGCCCCCAGGTGGGAAAACGGCAAACAGCCGGGTGGCTGGCAGTTGAGCATTCGCAGAGGACGCAAGTGAACCGGCGATGAACACCAGCCAAAGGGCAACACGGCGACAGTCGAAAGGAACACTCTTTCGCATGGTCGAGTCCTAATGAGCAGGGTTGGCGGGAATCTTGGCAGGCGGGGTGAGACGACAGAAGCCCGGCTCAAAGTGCAACCGGGCTTCTGCGGGGTATCAAGCAGGACGCGTCGGTTGCATCAGTGGTTAAACAGGAATTCTTTCGAATTCACGAGTGCCCAGATGATGTCTTCAAACGCAGTCTTGGCATTATCCTTGTGTTTTTCCAAGTGAGCCAATGCGATTTTCATTTCTTCCGCATCGGCCTGTCGGCTGTAAACCCAACGATACAGTTCGTTGACTTTTTCTTCATTCGGACGATCTTTCTGAGCAGCGAACTTGGCGGCTCGCCCGTTACCGTCAGCAATCTTGTTCTGAACTTCGCTGCTGTTCAGCAAGTGCAGACTTTGTGCCAGATTTGCTTCCTGAGACCGTTCGCATTCACACGCGGTATCCCCTTGTGGCTGTCCAAAGACCTTGAGGAAGTACACGTTTTGAGCGGCACCGGGATCTGGCAGTTGCATCGAGCGAGTACCAGCAGGCATGCCACCGAAGTTCTGTCCGGTTGCGGTCACCTGATGGAAGGCGTCGTAAAGAACTTCTGCCGTCAAACGCTTCGGATAGTAACGCGAGAAGTTTTGCTTGTCCTTCAGATTGTACTCGTTTGGCAGTGAACTCAGCTGATAGGTCGACGAATTGCAGATCGTGCGGACCAGATCCTTCAGATCGAACTTGTGCGAAATGAAGTGCTGAGCCAGTTTATTCAACAGCTCTGGATTCGCAGGTGGGTTTGTTTCCCGCATGTCATCTTCAGGCTCAACGATCCCGCGGCTGAAGAAGTGCTTCCAGTAGCGGTTGACGAGTGCCTTGGCGAAGAACGGATTCTGAGCGTCAGACATCCAGTCTGCCAGCAGGATTCGCGGATCGTCCTCAGGCTTGACCGTCAAAGCCTGTCCACCGAGGCCGGTCGGTGACAGCATCTTGCCAGAACGTTCGTTGCGAGCCTGTGCAGGCCCCTGGTTGTCAATTGCGAAGATTCGCTTGTCACGAACCTGATTGTTGCCACCAATGATGTTCTTGCGGCCCACACGGCTGAAGAACGCGGCCAGACCGTAATAGTCGTCCTGGCTCCATTTTTCGAACGGATGGTGATGGCAGCGGGCACATTGAATTCGCAGGCCCAGGAAGAGTTGCGAAACGTCTTCGACCTGTTCATTGGGTTGATCGACTTCGCGATACCAGGCAACAGGAGGATTGTCATCTGCGTTACCCGACGCTGTCAGGATTTCGCGAACGAATTGATCATAAGGCTTGTTTTCGTAAAGGCTGGACCAGATCCAGTTATGGAAGGCATAGGTGGGAGCCAAGGCATCGTTGTTGCGGCGCTTGTTTCGCAGAACCAGGTTCCACTTGTTGGCGAAATAGTCCGCATAGGCCGGCGAATCGAGCAGTTTGTCGATCACTTTGGCTCGCTTGGCGGGATCCTTACTCGCCAGGAATTCGGCATCTTCAGCTTCGGTCGGAAGGGTTCCAGTGATGTCGATGTAGACACGTCGCAGGAATGTTCCATCGTCACAGACAGGGGAAGCGGGAATGCCAAGAACATCCAGCTTTCCGACGATTGCTTCGTCAATAAAGTTCTTGACGGCAGGCTTCTGGGCGATTTCCGCACCCAGTGGAATTGTTGAGCGGAAGACGGCAACCTGACCTTGATATCGAGCCATAATGGCGACTTCACCCGCCAGATCCAGGGTCTTCACCAAACCGGTGACGGTAACTTCGGCCATTTCCGGATCATTGGCTTCGAACAGTGCCATCCGTGTGACGTCTTCCGTCGAACCGTCGCTGTACGTTGCCATCACGGTGATCTGCTGATCGGTCCCGCGATCCATCACGCGCCCTTCGGGGATACATTTGATACCAACCACAACCGGGTCGGTCGCGGCACCGTAAGGCATCCCTTGCTCGATCCAGCGGGAAATCAATCGATATTCATAGCTGTCAACTTCCATGCGCTTGCCGCCACCGTGAGGCGATTTGCCGACAGGCTTCGTCAACAGCAGACTCTGGCTGGGTGATGGCGGGAAGACGCGTCGGCCACGACCTTCCTTGACGAGGAACTCGTGATCTTCGTCCGGGTAAAAGCCCAGAAGGGACAGCTTGAAGCCGTTCTGGCCACTCGCCTTACCGTGACAGCCTCCACTGTTACAGTTCAGCTTCGTGAAAATCGGCACGACCTGATTGGGGAAGTTGATCGGCACATCAACAGCCAGTCCGGTCACTTCGACGGGGAGTTGGGCCGAGATATTGCCTGAAGCGACAGCAGTGACAACCGTCTTGCCGTCTTTCAGCGGGGTCATGTAGCCAGTGCTGTCAATCTGAACGATCCCAGCAGGTTCGGTCTTGTACTGGACTGCACGGGTTTGATCGCGGAACTGGCCACTTGAATAGACGCCAGTGGCGAACAATTGCTGACGACCATCCCGGCTGCGAAGCAGAACGCCCTTCCCGGCTGCGTTCGGTTCCAGACGCAACTGAGTCAGTTGGCCGGGGTCGCCGAGTCCTTTTGGAGCAGCCGCAAACGCCGTTGGTCCCATCAGCGCAGTGATGGCCAATGCCATCGCGCCGCCAGAGAATCGCCAGGATTGCAATATTCTCTTCAGCATCGTCAACTCCTCATGCCGCAGGGCGTGGAACGAATTGGGGGTGTCGTTAAGGTCGTCCAGCGGACATTCCTGTCCGCGTTTCTGTAATGCGGGAAACCATTGGAACTCAATGAATTCGAACAGTTCGAGTCATCGAGATCGGTGGGGTCGGCAGCGGACTAAAGGCAGGTTCGTTTGAGGCATCGCAAACACCAACATATCGGTATCTGCTTCTTTGTCAAGCTGTTGCGGTCAAGTCTGTCGCGCGGATGGCGTCGACTTTTCCTGTTCGGGTGGGATTAAGGTGAGATCTTTCCGTCGTGGCGATTGTCCGATCTGGGCCGGATGTCTCGGTTTTTGCGGTTCGTCAGGTGCGAGAAAACTCGATTTTGCAGGGAAACGGCAAGGAAATCATCAAATCTGCGTGTGGACCTTCCGGGGGAGCTATCCCACTGAAGAGGGGGCACATCTTCCGTCGAATTTCCTTTGGGCAACCCTTTTCTTATTCGGCAGACAGTGACCCTCCTGAAGGCCATCTGTCGAATTTCCCGGGCTGCGGCGGGCGACTTCATGGACGAATCGCGTACAATCGGATTGAACGTATTCGTTGGACCAATCGACTCTCTCAGAGATTCCACCTAACAATGAGCCCTTCCGATACCAGTCCTGATTCGTTTCATCCGCTTGAAGAAGCCCTGGCGGCGCTAAAGGCCGGGCGATTGGTCATCGTGGTCGATGCGGAAGAACGCGAAAACGAGGGGGACTTCATTTGCGCGGCAGAAAAGGCGACCCCCGAACTGGTTGATTTTATGTTGCGACGCGGCGCTGGTGTCCTGTGTGCCCCCATGCTGGCCGACGTTGCGGAACGCCTGGCGCTGGCCCCCATCGTCGACAGCATGCGCAATACCGCCCCGAATCAGACTCATTTCCTCACCCCGATTGATCACCGGGATGCCGGCAGCGGCGTTAGTGCGGACAATCGAACCAAGACGTTGCTGGGTCTTGCTCGCCCCAACAGCCGAGCCACGGAATTCGTTCGACCAGGCCACATCAGCCCCCTGCTGGCCAAAGACGGTGGCGTGCTCAGGCGCGCCGGACACACCGAAGCGACCGTCGATCTGCTCCGCATGGCCGGACTGACCCCTGTCGGCGCCTTGATCGAAATCTGCAGCGATCAGGGGACCGGGATGGCCGACATGCCCGAACTGCGGGAGCTTTCCCGTGAATTCAACATCCCGCTGATCTCCATCGAGCAGATCATCCGTTACCGTCGCCAGCGCGAACAACTGGTGAAGCGCGAGGTCGAAGTCCCATTTGAAACTCGGCAATACGGCAACTTCAAGGTGATTGCCTATTCCGTTCAGCATGAAGAACAGCAACCGCTCGCGATTGTCTGGGGAGATCTTTCCAGCGTCCCCGCCCCGCTCGTTCGAGTCCACTCCTCATGCTTTACGGGGGACGTTTTGGATTCACTGCGATGCGATTGCGGTGACCAGTTGCACATGGCGATGCAGATGATCAAGGCGGAAGGAACCGGTGCGGTTGTCTACCTTCCCCAGGAGGGCCGCGGCATCGGCCTGTTAGCCAAATTAAAGGCGTACCAGTTACAGGACCAGGGGTATGACACAGTCGAGGCCAATCACAAGCTCGGCTACAAAGCCGACAGCCGCGATTATGGGATCGGCCTGCAAATCCTGAAAGACTTGGGCCTGACTGCAGTCCGGCTACTGACCAACAACCCCCAGAAGGTGAATGCATTTCCAGGCTTCGATCTCTCCCTGGTCGGACAAGTCCCGATCATCGCCCCTCATGAAACGCAGCGTGAAGGCTATCTGGCCACCAAGCGAGACAAGATGGGTCACATCTTGCCGGGTGGTGCGGCGGAGTAGATACTATGTTGAACAATCCGCCATCCGCTTAGAAACGGAATCCGGCTCGGATCATTCCTGTGTTGCTGATATCGAAGTTTGGCGTCGGTCCGGCAAACGTCGCCTTTCGGTTGAAGACGTAGCCCCCTTCAACGAAGATCGAATGGCGGCCGGAATCCCAGCGCAGGCCCAGTGAGACTCGATCGTCGGTCAACTGGATTCGGTCTGCCACAACAGTCGGGTTACCAATATCGGCCTGCCACGCTTCGGCCACGTATTCGGCAGTACCGTAGACCCAGAAATCTGTCTTTCCCTTTCGGCCCAGGTAATAGCTGATTCGCGATTTCGGATAGAGCAGCCGCAGTTCCCAGTGAGTATCAGGGGTCCAGATCACACCCGCATGTGGAACGACCATCACGCCGACTCGGTCCCAGATCCCGACCCCACCCACAAAGCTCCATTCGGGTGACGCCATGTAAGTCGCGATTGCGCGGCCATCGAAATTGAAAGCATAGCTATTCAACCGCGATTCATAACCATCGACGATCTGAGGATGAAAGGCAATCTGGGCACTCCAGGGACCGTCATTGAAGAAACCAAGTTCCAAGTCCGTCGAAAGCTGGTCCACCTGTGGGCCCAGATCAATTCCTCCTGGTCCGTCCCAGTAACGGGCGTTGAAATACCCCGTGATATTGAGCAGGACCCCTGGAGCGAGCAGTTCCGACAGCTTCAGGTTGGAATTCCATTCTGTGATCTGCATCTGGCCTGTTGTGCCACCTGAAACCGGTGCCATTGCAAAAGTGGCGATTTCATGAAACAGACTCCAACCCAACCGCCACGTCTGGTAACCATTCGTCCCGTAACTCGCCTGCCACCCGAACGGATCATAGTACCCCGGAAGGACTCGAACCGTGGTTATTGACATGGGATTGAATGTGTCAAGCAGTTCGTAGGCCAGTTCCCGATGGATTCCGCGTGGACATGGGTCGGCGAGGATGAATTCCGGGGCGTCATCGAATCCCGGGCCAGACTGAGCTCGTATTACTCCGTCCTGGCGTTCCTTTGTGATGTCGTTGTTCGATCGCTCATGGGCTTTGTCCCATAAAGGGATCGAACGGATGGATTCGTCAAACGTAGCCACCAATAGCGGCTGCCCCAGAACCGCACCAGACGTGGGTTCGTTCGAGGAGTTCAGATCCGGCCCCGCCCCCAGCAGGGAGAGCCAGAAAAGGAGTGGCGTGACGGACATCATGTCGGCTTTGTAATGAATGTCCGGCATCATGCCGAGACGAATTTCACGTTCGAAGGGACGGCACTTTCTGCCGATCCCTATGCTCCAATAGAGAACTATCAGATATGCCAGAAGCTCAAGATAACCCGAACCATCGTCGCGACGAATTTACCTGGCCACGTTTTCGGTTTCACTGTTCTGGAGCGACAGTTGGGATTCAACCCTTTCGATCAGAACAAGAATTCCCCTGTGTCTCTGCGCCCTTGGCGTCTCTACGTAAAATTCCTTTTCAAATCGTTACCCGCATTTGGTGCCACCTCGGATCTCGCAGTCCAGTTCGCAAGAGCATCCCTGTGTCCGAAAAACGGCGAATGAATGTTGCCCGTCGCATTTGTGATGCTCAGGTTTTCTTAAGGTGAGGCGGTCTGGACCTGAACAAATTTCGGTATCATTTCGGCCTTGGTGCGTTTGTTATAGGCTTGGACTTGATGTTCCACATTCTGACCAGCTGCCAGGAGAAACCGACCGTGATGCAGAAAGCTCAAGTTCTGATTCGATTCTTCGTTCCGATGTTTTTGACCACCGTAGTGTCTGCGGGAGGTGCGTTTGCTCAAGAGAGCAAAGTCGCTTCCGCTGTCCAACCGTTTGTGGAAAAGAATGAACTCGCCGGGGCGGTCATGCTGGTCGCGGACAAGGAAAAAGTTCTGACCGCTGAGGTCGCAGGCTGGGCGGATATCGCCGCGAAGAAGCCAATGGCATTGAATTCGATGTTCTGGATCGCTTCGCAGAGTAAGCCGATCACAGGGGCCGCCCTGATGATTCTGGTCGACGAAGGAAAAGTGAGCCTGGATGCTCCTGTCGAAAAGTACTTGCCTGAATTCCGCGGTCAGATGGTTGCGGCTTTCCGATCAGACGATACGGTCCTGTTACGGAAGCCGAAGCACCCGATTACGGTTCGAAATGTCCTGGCACATACCAGCGGACTCCCGTTTCAGTCAGCGATTGAATCACCAACGCTCGACATGTATCCGCTGCACATACGCGTTCGCAGTTATGCGATGACACCTCTCGATTTTGAACCGGACAGCAACTACCAGTACAGCAATGCCGGGATCAACGTCGCCGCCCGAATCATCGAAGTGGTCGCGAAAACAACGTTCGAAAACTTCCTGGATGAACGCTTCTTCCAGCCACTCGGAATGAAGGACACCACGTTCTGGCCAAACGAAGAGCAAGCTTCACGGATTGCGACTGCGTACAAACCGGGCAAAGGAAACATGGGCCTTGAACCGACCACGATCGGACAGTTGTACTATCCACTGACGGACCGGACTCAACGATTCCCGATGCCAGCCGGCGGCCTGTTTTCGACGGCACACGATATGGCTCGCTTCTACCAGATGCTGCTTAACGACGGTCAGTTGGATGGAAAGCGGTATCTTTCACCGGATGCCGTGAAGGCCCTGACCAGTCGACAGACTCCCGCAGCCCTTAAGAACAGCTATGGACTGGGCTTTGCCGTCAGTGATACGACGTTCGGGCATGGCGGTGCCTATTCCACCAACAGCAATGCCGACAAGCAAAACAGTCTGATTGTGATCTGGCTCGTTCAACACGCTGGTTTTCCAGGCGAAGGTGGCAAAAGCCAGGAGGCTTTCAAGAAAGCCGCCTACGAAGCTTTTTCGAAGTCGAAGTAAGCCCTTGCCATTGAGTCAAAGTGGTTTCGTTGGTCTCAGTTCGGTGTCGTGATTCAAGGGGATTCCAATGTCACCTCGTCTCATTTACGTGTGGATGATCATGGCTTCGTGCATGATCACGGCGAGTGCTGCAGAACCGAAGGCACGACCATCGAACGGAAAAGGGGGAACTGCCGGAACTTTTCCCGATGAAACCATGGAGATTGCCGGGGTTAACCGTGAGTATCGACTGGTTGTCCCGAAATCCGTCGACAATCGTAAGCCTGTTCCCATCCTGTTTGCGTTTCACGGGTTTCTGATCGACAGCAAAGACCTGATGCCTAAATACTCGCAGCTGGATCAGTTGGCAGAGAAGGAAAGGTTTGTTCTGGTCTATCCCAATGCGGTCGACAAGGCGTGGCGGATTGTTCCTTTCCTGGCAAAAGATGATTTCGCATTCTTCGACAAACTGCTGGCACATCTCTGCGGCCGTTACAACATCGATCGAAATCGAGTGTACCTGACGGGAATGTCCAACGGTGCGTTTTTCGCACACCTGCTGGCGTCGCAACGTAGTGATGTTGTCGCAGCGATCGCCTGCCATTCAGGAGGCCTCGGCGTCCTCGCTCGAAGGCCCCCGCAAGTCAAGCACAAGTACGGAGTGATGATCATCCACGGCGAAAAGGATTCGATCGTGAATGTCGACGAAGGACGTAAGTCACGGGACCAATATCAGTCGTGGGGTTTCCCCACGGAGTATCTGGAAGTCGCGGGACTCAATCACCTGTGGGCCGTTAATGCCGACGTGAATACCCGTCTCTGGAAGTTTTTGAAGGAGCATCCGTTGAATGCGGATTGATGCGTTGGCCTCCTGAGGAACATTACGTCGGTACAAATGCCAGATCGAACCGACACGCCGGTGACACCCCAAAAAAGTCGGATGAACCAAGATTGGAATTTCCTTAAGTGGAGAGACGATGGCGATGCCTATTTCTCTACTGTTCGGAGTACTTGATGACGAAACCTGGCATTGATCGTTGTTATCAACGTCTTCAACTCCAACGGAGTTGCGTCTTAAAGCCCAGGGTTGCTCACGAAGTGAGCTA
>CAZSTW010000118.1:0-8718 GCA_964609845.1 uncultured Planctomycetaceae bacterium
ACATGAACCTGCTGGTGCCGCCATGAGGTGATGACCTCACGCTTTCAGCGACAGTGATTGCTACCTGCGTTGCGTGGCACCCGTGGCACCCCCACACCTGTTCACTTTCCGATTTGAAAACCGGCGTTACACAGCACAATCGATGCACACCCGGCGAGAGCGAGTCCGAAGGTAACGGTGCCATCACAAGTCTCTCTCCGTGACTCTGTGCCTCCGTGTGAGATAACTCATTGCACAGCAAGATTCGGCTTGCCACCGCGCAGAACGTACTTCTGGATCTTTCCAGTGGCGGTCTTCGGCAGTTCCGTAACGAAAGTAAACCCATGAGGGACTTTGAAATGGGCAAGATGCTCGCGGCAAAATGCCTTGAGATCACTCTCGGTCGCTGAAGCCCCCGATTTCCTGACCACAAATGCCAAGGGAGTCTCGCCCCATTTCTCATCCGGAATACCAACCACGGCCGATTCCTGCACATCCGGGTGCCGCATCAGGACTCCCTCAACTTCGACAGATGAGATGTTTTCACCGCCGCTGATGATCACATCCTTCCAGCGATCCCGAATCTCGATATAGCCATCAGGATGAACGACGGCAGCGTCACCGCTGTGGAACCAGCCATTGCGAATCGCCTTTGCCGTCGCTTCCGGATCATTGTAGTAGCCAGCCATCACGGCATTTCCCCGGATGACGATTTCGCCCATGGTCGTTCCATCCTGCGGAACTTCACGACCATCATCATCGACCACCCGGACCTCGGCATTACCGAGGTATTCCACTCCCTGACGTGCTTTGATCACGGCGCGAGATCGCAGATCCAGTTGAGCATGTTCCGGACGAGGTTCGCTGATGGTGACGATGGGCGACACTTCGGTCAGACCATACACATGCCTGATTTCCCAGCCGAGTTCCCCTTCAATCCGCTCGATGGTGGCAGCAGCAGGGGGAGCCCCCGCCGTAAAGACTCGAATTCCGCGAGGGGCCTTCTGACGCAATTCGGCCGGGGCGTTGGCAATCCCGATCAGGATCGTCGGAGCAGCGCACAGCAGAGTGATCTCTTCACGCACCAGTGTGTCGAAGATCAGTTGTGGATCAGCCTTACCGAGGCAGACATGCCGTCCGCCCACCGCCGTCATTGTCCAGACAAACGTCCAGCCATTGGCATGAAACATCGGCAGAACCCACAAATACCGATCGGCACTTGTGAGATGCGTATGCATCAGATGTCCCATGATGTTCAGGGCCGTATTTCGATGCGTAACCATGACTCCTTTGGGATTCGCAGTGGTCCCGCTGGTGTAGTTGATGGCGATTGTGCCGGTTTCACAGATTTCAGCTGCGACAAACTGCGGCTCGGCAGATGCCAGCAGTGTTTCATAATCCAGCCAGCCAGACTTGCTGCCAGAGAAGGCGACAAAATGGCGAACGCCTGGAATCTGATCACGGATACTGTCAACAACATCCAGGTACTGGGCATGAACGCAGACCAGACTGGTACCGCTGTGATTCAGGATGTAGGCAAAATCGGCTGCGGTCAGTCGGAAATTGATCGGCACCACGATGGCGCCGATCTGCGGTACCGCATAAAACGATTCCAGATGCGCATGGGTATTGGGTGAAATACTCGCCACGCGATCACCCGCCACGATTCCAAGCTTCTGCAGGGCCGCGGACCAACGATCGCATCGCTCGAAGAATTCCCGATAGGTCAAACGGATCTCGCCGTCAACGACAGCAGTGCGATCTGGATAAAGTCGTCGAGCCCGGCGGGCAAAATCGAGAGGCGAAAGCGGTGTCTCCATGAAGGGTTCCCAACGGTGAGTTCTGCCAGAAGAATTCAGTAGATGCGGGACATTGGTATAGCGTTCCCATCAGCCATCTTCCACTGCTTCGCCGAGCGCCACGCGGCGTCTGGCCGTTCGGAATCCCCCATCCACGCATCGCGAACGAAATGGGCAGTCTTGATCAAAAACCCGTCTCCTCGCCGCCGCAGACTGGGTCTGCGTACCTTTTTTCAAACGGCAAACCCTAGGAAACAGGCTGTTTCTCGCGGCGCAAATTTTAACAATCAAAAACGGCACGCAGGTTGCGACAGCACCGTTTCGTCGAAATGACTTCGACTGACCGCAGCATGGATGCATACAAAAACGCGAAATAACCCGAGCGGTCGTTTCCACCAAGGGTAGCTCGACTGGAGGTGTAGCCGGAGACGGTCCGATGGCCGTAGCCGGGCGAGCGCCTATGCTTCCAGTCGACTACTCTTTCTTTGACTTCAATTCCCGAACGTCTTCTTCAGACGTTCTCGGTGGTACGCCAGCCGTTCGTCAGACGTCATCTTCGCAAAGTCCGGATTGCCTGTGCTGGAACCACTCGAGGCTTTTGCCGCAGATTCGACCTTCACCGGCGATGATGTCGGCGCCGCGACGTCAGCCTTCGCGGTGGCGGGTGGAACGCTGATTGTCACTCCGCTACCACCGTAACTCATCACATTCGTCTGCAGGAGCAGGTCCTGCTCCAATGGACGATGAGGTGGAGTACCAAGTTTCTGCAGTACGGAATGGTAGGCTCGAACTGCTTCTTCCGGTTCGATCACACCGTCCGCGATCAATCGCAGGAACTCGATAAAGGCAAGCTGGTTCTCGGCGCTGTTGATCTTGCGCCCAAACAGTGCGGCACGACCGCCGTATTTCCTGGCCTGATGCAGCAGTTGGAATGCATCGAGCGTGGTTCCGGCAGCGCCACCGAGCACACCGACCACCAGGTGCGGGTCGTACTGCACCAGTTCCTCCATAGCCTGCGGACCATGATAAACGATCTTCAAAAAGACGGGCCGCCCGGCGGAGGCCACGCCAGCCAGCGTGCGGGCGATCAGGTCATTAATGAAGCCTGGCAACTTGTCGGGAGTGACCGCTTCCGGGCGATTTGGATCGAAGACTTCCAGAAAGTGACGAAACCCTTTTCGCTCTGCTTCTTCTCGAAATTGCTTGTAAAGCTGCAATGTTTCCAGGTCGTGCGTCTGATCATTGTTGAAGGTGACGGAGTAGAGCCCCAGGTTAGCACCGATCCGTCGTTCATCAGTCGAACAGTCGAGATGGCCGCATTGCATGTGGTCAATACTGGCCGTCCGAAACGGGCGTGCCGGTTCTGTGTGAACTCGACCACCGCGTGGCAAATGCACGTCAGTCGCATCGTTGGCTCGAGCCGCAGGAGTGACGTGTGAGTTTTCAAACAGCTTTTCGCGGACAGCGAGTTGCTCACACGTACTGGCCGACATCAGGACAATATCGACAATCCCCTGATCGATCACCTGCCGGATCTGGTCGCGGTATTCGGCCAGCGTCTTGAACCGCAATTCCCCCTGATGGTCTTCCGGGGAACCACCGGACCGAGTCACTCCAGGGGCCGCCATTCCGAACGCCATGTCCGCGTCCTTGGCATCGGCGATGATGAAATCTTTGGCCCCCGACGGATCGGCGTGAATCGAGCGAAGCTTGGCATCGAGAGATTTTTCGACAGTCATTTTTCAGGTTTTCCGAAACGCGATTACGCTGACGGCGGCATTGAACGAGCGCGTCATCACGTCTAAGAATTTCGATTGGAGCGATCAGAATCTGGGAGCATTTCCACAGATGAAACCGGACGCCAGCGCGTTGCGGCTGATGGGCAAATTCGAAAATCAAGTCGTGATACGGTGCCAGTTCAACTGGCAAGATGGGCATTGGAAATCGCGTTTTTAGCTTTCTATGAAAATCAGAGAATTCAGCGTCTAGGTCGGCAACGGGGGAGCCGGAATTGCGGGCGGCCGCGGGGGCCGCAATCGCTGTGGTGTTCCCGGAATCTGCTCAATCATCTCATTCGGCAGTCCAACACGCTTGCGCAAAGTGAATCCATCATAAAGGGCTCCCGTCGCGGTTCTCGCTTCATATCGCAGTTCGTTTCCGTCGATCGAAATGACCTGAAATAACTGCACATCTTCCGCAACACGTTGGAATTGCGGCCGAAATGGCTTTTCGAGGTCATACATTTTCGGACCGCTCACGGAAACAACATAAACTGTCCCCGCAGTTTCGCTACGACCGGTGACTCCGACAGCTTCGTTCTTTTCCCCCACAGACTGGCCATCGACCATTCCTGATCGTGCATAGGTATGGTCATGTCCCTGCAGGACGAGATCCACCCGGTAACGATCAAAAACCGGCTGCCATTGAGTTCGCAGTTTTGCATTGTCACGCAGGCGGGTCGCGGAATAAATCGGGTGATGAAAAGTGATTACCGTCCACCGACACGGATTATCTTTCAGGATCAGTTCCAGCCATTTCACTTGCTCAGCCTGCTTCTCGTTGGAGTTCAGCGAGATGATTCGCGTCCCCTGAAAGTCGATGTAGTACGCCGTTTCGCCAAGCCCTTCCAGGCTGTTTTCCGGCAGCGTGAACTGCGGCTTCCAGAATTCTGTCAGTTTGGATTGATATTCGTGGTTTCCCGGCGTCGGAACACTGGGAATCATGGCATTCAACCAGCCGCCCGCCTGAAACCATTCACCCCACTCGGCATCGCGCGCTGAGTTATTGACGAGGTCTCCGGCATGAATCAGAAATCGGGCACGTGGCGCAGTCGTTGCCGCTTCGCGGATCACTCGCGACCAGAGTGACTTGAGTTCGGTCTGAGCATCTCCGAAATAGATAAAGGAAAACGGCTCGGGCTCTGTGCTGGCAGTCGTGAAATGAAACCATTCAGACCAGGTCGAACCATCGCCGACGCGGTAGGCATATTTTGTGTCGGGGACGAGTGCCGTGAACTCGACCGAATGATAATGGGCCGTGGCCAGATCGGTGGTCAGGACTGAGGTTCTCGCCTTCAACTGGCGAGCCCGTTTGACAAACTGACCGTTGTCACCCGCCACTGCGATTTCCGCGAGACCTGTTTTTACGGTCGGATCAGTCCGCCATGTCACCGCCTGAGATCGCGCCGGATCTCCCGCCCAGGTCAGAATGATCCGATCCGGGCGGGGCGTGGGGAGATGAGCAGCAGCCAGTTCAACCTGTCTGGCCCGAGCTATTTCCGTGACCGCTGACGGGACCGTCTCTTGAGCTTTTGTCGTTGGTGCGGAGACATCGGCAGCGGGTGTTTCTGCACACCCCGTCGAAAGTACCGCCATCAACGCCAGGCAACACCACGAAGCACTCGCGGCGAATCGCAGATTGATCAGCACCCACGTCCTTTCTTACACGAAATCCGGCGATTCATTCAGGCAGACGAAAGGCGTACCGTCCGGCTGACTGACACGGCGAAATCTTCTCGCATGGGTTACTCAACTTTGCCCAACAGCTTTTCCAGTTGTCGGGTCAGTTCTTCGCCTCGGGCCTGCAGTGTGACGACTTTTCCCTCTTTGTCGACGAGAATCGCAGCGGGGATGGCATTAATGCCATAGTATTGTGCCATCGGATGATTCCAGCCCTTGTTGGTCTGAATCGCCTCGTCGTACATCTGAGCCCAGGGAAGCTCTTGAGCTTCGATGAACTTATCGAGCGGAGCACGTGATCGATCCAGGCTGATGCCGACGACGTCAAAGCCTTTCTCGTGGTACTTCTTGTAGTTCTCTTTGACGTTGGGAAGTTCACCGATACAGGGACCACACCAGGTCGCCCAGAAGTCGACCAGCACGACTTTGCCCCGGTAGGAATCCCAATCCAGATCACCGCCTCCCAGCACTTTTCCTTCAAGATTCATGAATTTGCCAGGCAGGCGCACTCGACGGGCAATCCCTTCGAACCGTGCCGCATTTTCCTGGAACCTCGGGTTGTCGGATTCCTTGGAAAGTTTGACGAGGCTGTCGTACAGAGCTCCCGCCTCTTCAGTATGTCCCTTATTGGCCAGGACATCGCCGAGTTGTGTGGCATCACGCATGGCCTGTGGCGAAAACTTTGTTTCTGAAACGGCCGCCAAAAACTCATCAACCAGTTTCTTGCGATCCGCCTCAGCAGCAGCACCGGCATTTGCAATGCGAATCGGCGACCAGTAGGGATCAATCGCTTTGACGACAGCCTCGCGTTCATCCGCGCGATGTTTGACCGCCGCTTCCATCGCTTCCTTCGCGGAATCGCCGATGCTGTTTATCGCCAGCAACGTCAAAGCCCCCATTTTCATTTGCACCGCTTTGACCGCCAGCTTTTCCGTCACGTCCTGCTTCAGGACCTTGTCGCCAGCAGTGATGAAGGCTCGCTGCATCTTGATTGCAAAATCAATTCGTTCTTTTTGACCACCAAACTTGGGCTGCTTTTCCTTGAGCTTGTCGATGAATTCGAAAATCTCCTCTGCAGTCCCGTCGGGAACTGTGAAGTCGACATCTACCTCGGCCTTGGCAGGCTCCTTGGCATCGTCTGCAATGACGGTTGTTTCGCAGGTGCTGATCGAAATTGTCAACAATGCAGCCGCAGCGGGCAGCAGTCCAAGTAAGCTCTTCCATCGCAACGAAAGCATTGCAGACTCCAAATGTAAAAGAATAGATGCTTCCGCGACGTTTAACGCGGTCTGGAGAAGATACCTCGAAATCAGGTTCGAATGCCAGACCTGCATCAGCCGATTCCGATGATTTACAGCAAGGAAACGACAACACGTTTCGAAGCCGTAGGCGTCAAGAATGCCAATCCAACCAATCTGGACCGAGTTCCAAGATGTGATGAGCTCGTGCACGGATCGGATTGATTTCTGCGGCGAAGTTTCCGCAATGAAGAATGACCAAACCCCATTGGTCGTATCCAACCTGAATTTTTGCTCAAGACGTTTTCGAATCGCAGACTTCGGAAAAGCAGTTAAACCCTGCCCCCGTCGCTCCACAGTCCGAGCAGAACTCGCTATGCTCAATCAAGACAACTCGTCACGAGGTCACCGGTTGCGGTGCGCCATCATATGAATCCAAGGACATTGCACCCGAATTCTGGGTTGCGATCCTTTCCGACACGTCAATGTAAAAGAAGGAAACCCATGTTACGTCTCTCCCCGCGTACATTCCTCCCAGCAATCCTCGGCCTGGTGCTGCTGGGCTGTGGACAAACCAAGACCGAGCAAAAGCCAACTCCGCCACCCGCCTCTGGACCGACAGCAGCGGTTCCCGGAACCACAGGGGGCGATAAGCCTGCGGAAACCAAGACAGAAACAGCAACTAAGCCTGCAGGGAATACTCCAGCGGCAGCCAATTCAGGTGCCACCGCCAGCGCTCCTGCAGGCTTCAGCGAAGCTGCGTACCTCGCTGACGACGTCGTTGGCCTGGTCGTTGCAAATCCCCGTCGCGTCACTGACTGGGACGTTTACAAACTGATCAAGGCTGAAGAAGGGATGTTGCCCCCAGACGCGGCGATGCAACTGGAACAAATGCCGATTGCTCCTGAAGCGATCGAGCGAGTGGTCGTCGTCTTTGATCAGACGTTTGTGAATAAAGCGGCGTCATCGGCGGGCCTGGAAGTGAAGGGGGGTTCGGATGATCCCACCCCGCCAATTCCAACTGTCATCGGTACTCTGGCGAATGACACCGCTGTTGAGGGCTTGCTGCCGATATTTGGCGAAGAGAAAGAAGTCGACGGGGTCAAACTGCATACGAATCCCCTGGACACAGCCTTGTGGATTTCGGATGACAAGAAAACCATCCTGGTCGGCTCAACATCGAGCGTCGTGAAAGCTCTGGCGACAAAAAAAGCGGGGAAAGCCAGCACCTCGAAAGTGGTATCACAGATCAATGCGGTGGCCGATCTGTCGATCGCTTTCGCTCTCGATTCCCAGGCGGGCCTGATTGAGCAGGGACTTCAGTTCGCTCAGGGCCTTCCAGTTGGGCTGATTCAACAAGTTCATGGTCTGGCATTTCACATCAACATCACCGGTAAACCGGGTGCCAAGATGCTGGAAGTCGTTGCGAATGCTGCAGACGAAGATGCTGGAAAGCAGATGCTTGAAATGCTCACTCCGCTTCTTGATAACGGCAAGGAAGGTGCGAAAGTTCAACTGACGGGTCTGGCCGCCAATGGAGATGAAACCCAGAAACCCGCCCTGACAATCGCCGAACAGATTGTCGATTCAGCCGCGATCAAGCAGACCGGCACAAGCGTCGCCTTTTCTGCTTCGATTCCGCCCGGATTCGACAAGCTGCCTGAGATTCTGAAGCCCGCCATCGAACAGGCTCGCAAAGCTGCGATGGGAGCCAGAAAGAAAAACAATCTCAAGCAAATCGGATTGGCATTTCATAATTACCACGACGCGAATAACGGGTTCCCCGGTGCTGGTAAATCCGCAGGTGGAAAAGCGGGATTGAGCTGGCGAGTCCATCTGCTGCCGTACATCGATCAGGCACCGCTGTATGAACAATTCAATCTCGATGAACCGTGGGACAGTGAAACCAACAAGGCACTGATTGAGCAGATGCCTGCCATCTTCAAGACAGATGGGGTCGAAGAACCTGGTAAAACCTCGGTCCACGTCCTTTCAGGACCAGGGGCGCCATTTGCAAAGAATGCCGCACCCAAAATCGTGGCATTTCTGGACGGGACCTCAAACACGATTCTGGCCGTGGAAGCTGGTGCAGACACTGCTGATGTCTGGACGAAGCCGGGAGGGCTGGATTTTGATCCAAAAGACCCGTTGAAATCGCTTGGAAAACTTGCTGGTGAGACGTTCCTGGCGCTCCTCGCTGACGGCAGTGTTCGGTCGATCTCAATCACGATCGAAGCCGAAAAC
>CAZSTW010000118.1:8898-22337 GCA_964609845.1 uncultured Planctomycetaceae bacterium
TGTCACAGATTTCTAAGTCGCCAGGTTGAGAATGCCGAACGAGCACGAGTGCAAGTGGTTCTGCCCTGAACGATCTCGTCCTTCGATGGGCAAGCTGTGAGCAACGTAAAGCCCGACCGAAAGAGAATCTTTCGGTCGGGCTTTTTTGGTCGAATCATCGACATACTGAAGTCGTGTACACACCCGATTGCTTTGGATGCCAAGGCTCTGGATCCCAGTGATCGTGGCCGACGGCAGAAAGTCAGCCTATTTCAATTGCTCTCGTAAACGATGCAATTCCTGCAAGGCTGCGATCGGTGTCAGTTCGTTCACGTTCAACTGACGCAACTCACCCAGGATCGGATGTTCTTCGACTTCAAACAACGAGAGCTGTTGTTCCCGTTTCCGGCTTGTCCGACGTTCGGGAACCTTTGTCTTTCCACTGTCGTCCACATGGTCGGATTCCAGCGTCTGCAGGATTACCTTGGCGCGATCAAGTACGGTTCGCGGGACACCGGCCAGTTGAGCGACATGGATTCCGTAACTCTTGTCTGCCGAACCAGGGACAATCTTGTGCAGGAAGATCACATCGTCCGCTTCTTCACGAACGGCAACGTTCCAGTTCACACACTGTTTCAACGTATCGGTCAGTTGGGTCAACTCGTGATAATGCGTCGCAAACAGAGTGCGACAGCAGATGACATCGTGCAGGAATTCGGTGATCGACCACGCCAGCGAAATCCCGTCATAGGTACTTGTCCCTCGACCAATTTCGTCCAGGATCACAAGGCTATGCTTCGTCGCGGCGTTCAGAATTCGTGCCGTTTCGGTCATTTCGACCATGAACGTACTTTGCCCCTTACCCAGTTCGTCACTGGCACCGACGCGGGCAAAAATTCGGTCCGCGATCCCGATCTTCGCGGATCGCGCAGGAACAAATGATCCCATCTGCGCCATCACCGTCAGCAATGCCGCCTGGCGAATGTACGTACTCTTACCTGCCATGTTCGGCCCCGTAATCAACTGGACCAACCCGGCAGGTATGTCGCTCTTTTCGGTTGCAGATTCTGCGGAACTCGGAATGCCAATACGGACATCATTGGGGACGAATTCGCCGCTTGGCTTCAATCGATCCAGCACCGGATGGCGACCTTCACGAATGTCGAGAACAGGATCCAGTGTCAGTTCAGGGCGACAATAGCCCGCGCTGACAGCCAGTGTCGCCAATGATGCCAAGACATCAATTTCTGCCAGTACTTCGGCATTGTCACGAAGCCGTGGAGACTGTGCGGCCACCCGTTCCCGCAAGGCGGCAAACAATTCCTGCTCCAGTTGAGTCGCCTGTCCTTCTGCTCG
This sequence comes from uncultured Planctomycetaceae bacterium, assembly GCA_964609845.1. Lineage (GTDB taxonomy): Bacteria > Planctomycetota > Planctomycetia > Planctomycetales > Planctomycetaceae > Schlesneria. The sequence goes on from CAZSTW010000118.1 coordinate 10,234, forward strand.
CAGGACTTTGTCCTCGTACTCTTTGAGCGCGGGAGTGATAAATCGCTCGTAGTTCTTCAGGGTCTGCTTGCGAATGTATTCCGGTGGGACTTTGTCGGCCTGGGCCGCCGTGCATTCGAGGTAGTATCCGAAGACCTTGTTGAACCCGACCTTCAGATTGGGAATGCCGGTCCGTTCGATTTCGGTGGCCTGGTATTTGACGATCCAGTCCTTGCCCCCTCGTGCCAGGTCGCGCCATTCATCCAGCTGAGCGTGGTATCCGTCGCGAATCAATCCACCATCCGCCACCAGTAGCGGAGGTTCGTCGACAAGAACGGCTTCAATATCGGCTCGAATTTCAGGGCACAGATCGAGTTTCGCTTCGAGATCAACCAGCCGCTGAGCGGCTCGACCGGACAGTTTTGCCTTCAGCTTTGGCAAGAGCGCCAGCGTGCGGGCCAGGCACGAGAGATCGCGTGGCGAACAACGGCCGGTGGCGACTCGCGCCGTGAGTCGTTGCATGTCGTACGCCTGCTGCAGCTGATCACGCAGGTCACGACAGAACATCGCATCAGCAGTCAATTCCTGAACAGCATCCAGGCGCAGGGTGATGCGGGCAGGCTCAGTCAGCGGATTCGAAAGCCATTCTCCCAGCAACCGGGCTCCCATCGGAGTCACGGTTTCATCGATCACGGCGAGCAAACTGCCAGCGCGTTCGCCGTTTCGTAATGTCTGCGTCAATTCCAGACTGCGTCGTGTCGCTTCATCAATTAACAGCGATGTTCCGCGGCGATATGGTTCCAGGCGGGTAATATGCCCCAGGCTGGCCTTCTGCGTCTCGCGCAGATAGTCCAGCAGTGCACCTGCAGCGGTGACCCCCGCAGTGTTCTCGTCGATGTCGAACCCCGACAGCGTGCGCGTCTGAAACTGCTCCAGAAGCAGTCGCAGGCACTGATCGGATGCAAACGACCACGGCGGTCGTTCACTCAGAAACAGACCGCTCATCCGTTTCAAAGCCTGAATCAGCGGACTCGGGTTCGTTTGTTCCGGGATCAGGCATTCGGCGGGATTGATTCTCGCGATTTCATCGAGAACCGCTTCTTCTCGCAGATCACTGACAAAAAAACGTCCTGTAGAAACTTCAACCCAGGCAAGCCCGCACGATTCTTTCGACGGGAAGACACACGCCAGGAAATTGCTTTCACGAGGATCGAGTAATGAGTCTTCAGTCAGGGTTCCGGGCGTAACGACGCGCGTGACATCGCGTTTAACCAACCCCTTCGCCAGTTTCGGGTCTTCCATCTGATCGCAGATGGCCGCCCGATAACCGGCACGAACCAGCTTCTGCAGGTACCCGTCCAATTGGTGGTAAGGGAATCCTGCCATGGGAATCGGATTGGCAGATCCCTTATCACGGCTGGTCAGTGTCAGACCAACGGCTTTAGAGGCCGTGACAGCGTCTTCGTAAAAGAGTTCATAGAAGTCCCCCATCCGGAACAGCAGAATGGCACTCGGGTGTTGAGCTTTCACCTCGAGATAGCGTTGCATCGCCGGTGTCGGGGTCTTTTCGGGCGAGGTCATTGTGCGGTCTTCCCCACCTGAATCTCATCGTTGACGACTCGAACCGAAAAGCATTCGGTGCGGACCTTGGACTTGGGATTGTCCATCCAAAGACCGTCCGCAATACAGAATTTCCACGCGTGCCACGGACAGACGACATCCATCCCATCGACGTAACCAGACGCCAGCGACGCTCCCATATGTGGGCAGCAGTCATTGATCGCAAAGTATTTTCCGTCACGCAGAAACACGGCGATCATGCGCCCGTTGACCGGAAAGGCTCGACCTTCCCCTTCGGGAATCATTCCGACCTTGGCGACCGTCTGAAAGTCATCATCAACAACTGGATTTTCCACAAAACACTCCGCGCAGGACAGGCTTTCAACCCGTCACCTCAATCCCTGAAACCGTTCATCCAGCGCGTAGTTTACAAAACAGAGGTGTGCCTGTCGTTCGTTCGGCTTTGTTCGGAGCAGGACAGGTACTCGGCGCGGGGCGTTGCTCGGCGCGGGTCTCCCGACCCCGCCGAAACACCCGACCGAAGGTCTCCTCTTCGATTCAGCGAAAAGTCTGCAACCGAACAGTCACGTAGATTCGCCACAAGCCATTACAATCACATGACTTCCGCTGAATTCCACAGGCGATTTGTAGATTTCGGAAGTCGAGTATGCGTTGTTTAGGAAGAAGGCGTAAGACTGGAGACCTTCGGTCGGGTGTTTCGGCGGGGTCGGGAGACCCGCGCCGAGCACGCGTTCTTTTTTCATCTGCCAATGCGCGCTACACCCGAGGCCGCCCAAAACAGCCCTGACTGCGGAAAGCTGATCGCTGAAAGCTCTTTGCTGACCGCTTACTTGCAATTGACCGTCAAATCGTGATCGCCTAGAACCCGAGGTGGCCCTGCCCATAGGAGCGTTGTCCCCGCAGGCCGCCCCAGGAATCCTGACCATGACTTCGACGCAAACCTTGACTCGCCGCGATGTTCTGACACTCGTCGCATACTGTACGTTGCTGTTCGGAATCGCCATCGTGAGTGGGCGGCCACTGACTCTTCACGAGTGCGTGCTGCCTCAGACCGCCCGGTCGATGTTCAACGACGGGGACTGGTTGATACCAAAGATCAACGGGCAAACGGCCGAGCGAGCGGCGAATGCAATGCCCGTGGAACCGTGGCTTGAAAGCCCTCCATTGCCCCAATGGGTGACGGTGCTGGTGGCAACTCCATTTGGACGGTGCGATACGGAAGGGATCGTGCGGATCGGCCCAATGCTGGTCGCCACTGGCGTTGTCCTGATGACGGCCTGGATGGCGTCGCTCTGGTTTGGGCGTTCGCTGGGACTGCTCGCCGGACTGGTACTTGCCACGACGCTCGAATTCACGCGCTATGGCTGGCTGGCAGAGGATGAAATCTACCTCTGTGGAATTGTGACTTCGGTCATCACACTGTTTGTGAAGATCGAATTCGCCAGCCGTTCGGAACTCGCTCCCGCCTCGTCCTGGTTCACTGCCGTGATGATGACACTGTTCGGGCCGAGAACCCGCTGGATGACAGCCTTCTTCCTGATGATGGGAGCTACGAATCTGGTGAAAGGTCTCGCGTTCGGGACCGTCATGGCTTCGATTCCGCTGGCGGGATTTCTTGCCCTGACCCTGCAACCCCAACGTATTGCGAAGTATTTCTGGGTGTGGGGTGTCCTGATGTTTCTCGGGGTGATGTTCGCGTGGCCGATCGCCACCTGTACGCGATATCCCGATGCAATCGATGTCTGGTACTTCGATCTGTTTGGGCGCCTCAAGGGGACCTACAAAGAAATCAATGAGCCGTTCTGGTATTACCCGGTCAATCTCACCTGGATGCTGATGCCATGGACATTCGTGATTCCATTCGGGTTCTGGGCAACTCGATCGGCCGCCTGGCGTGATCGAACTTCATCCGAACGATTTCTGTGGTGCTGGGCTCTGCTCGTCCCCGCATTTTTCACGATTCCAGGTGGAAAGCATCATCACTACATGCTGCATGGATTGGCTCCCTGGGCGATCCTGGGTGCGTTGGGCCTGCGTGAACTTCGAACCGGCATCGTTGCCTGGCCCCGCTGGATCACTCATCCTGCAACGAGTGCCCTGGGATATGGAATTCCCGCCGCGGTTGCATTGCTCGTCTGGGGCAACAAGCTCCCCGGCCCACAATGGTTGCCCTATGTACTGATCGCTGCAATTCCATGCGTGACAGGGGCGTTTGCCTGGTCCCTGCTGGATCGCAATATTCTGCGAGCCGGGATGATTACCTTCGCTGTCTTGTTTGGTTGTTATGCCGGTGGTCACTTCTACGCAGCCCAGCACATCGACAGTAATCGTCAGGATGTCGCGTTCCTGAAATCCGTCCGCAGTCGAGTCGAGACCGAACGGTTACCGATCCTGATCGACATGAGTGCCAATTCATTCCACGGGATGATGGGGCTGTTTTACATGCCAGACGAAGCCGTCCTGTTGCACAACCTCAGTTTTCTTGGTGCCTCGGAGATCACTGCACCTGAGGTCTTCGTGGTGGCCATGGCATCGCTGAAAGACGAAGTTGGGAAATGGGGCACTGCGGAAGCCCTGGAGACGAGTTTACGAGTCCCGCGGGCTCGCACATCTCGTGATCGCCTGACACTGTTCCGCCTGCGATTCGACCAGGGAATCGTGCGAGTTCCAGCACACAGTATCCGCGTCTCACCGATGCAAGCCATGAATCGCGTTGCCGGCCCTGAACTCGCCCCGAAAGTTGCTGCGGATCTGCTGACCGACCGAAATTGATGCCTCTCCGATCCTCATCCATTTTTCGATGACGGCCCTCTGATGCAAAAGACGCTCTGGTTACGAGTGTGCGTGGTAGCCATCCTCGCTCTTGAGGGTTGTCATCTGCGAGCCGGTTTTGGACCAGCCCCGGCCGGTCGTCCCTCCACCGATCACTCCGTGATTCGCGATACGACCGAGCATAAGGACGGTGGAAAAACCATCAACGAGACCGACAGGACGACGACAACGTACGAGGACGGTCGGTCATCAACGGTCGAAACTGTGAATACTACTGTGACGACTGCCGAGGGCACGACGTCGCGAAGTACCAGACAGACAAAAACCGACCGTTCCAGTAATGGCAGCGTATCAACGTCATCGAGTAGTAACAGCAGCAACTGACGATCAAACGACCGCTTCGACGGCAAAGCCTTCGCGATACTTCTTCGTCAGCAAGGCATTCGCTTCAGGGAGGTTCGTGATTTTCAATGCACCGGCGTCCCAGTTCAAGGTTTTGCCGGGATGCAGTGCGGCGATGTTGCCCAGTTGGACAGTTTCCGTCAGCGGACCTGCATAGTGAAAGCCGTCGCTGGTCCGCGTATTGTTAAGGACTCCATCAACCCAGACATGCCAGTGATTCAGGCCCGTTTCGGCCGGTGGCTTGAAGCTGGCAAATTTCGACTGAGGATATAGCTGCGGCATGCCAATATGCGGCAGCACCATGGTTCCCGCTTCACCGATGAACAGTGATCCGCCGCCGGGCAGTTCGACGCCATCGGGAAGCTGGCCCAGTTCGCGTGCCGGCTTTCTTCCTCCGTCATACCAGGTGACCTTGATCGTTTCGCCCACTGTGTATCTGGTCGTGGGGAAGACATACGTAACAGTTTCCGGACCGGGCCAGAGTTCCGGATTGAATCCACTGTGCTCTGCGAGAATTGTCTTCGGGGCCGTCAATTCCAGGGCCGTGAAGACAGGGTCAAGAATGTGGCATCCGAAGTCGCCGAGAGCACCTGAACCAAAGTCCTGCCAGTCACGCCATTTGAACGGGTGATAGACATCTGGAGCAAACGGTCGCTGTGGGGCTGCACCCAGCCAGAGATTCCAGTTGAGTGACTTGGGCACCTCAACGGACTCCGGGCGTTTGACACCCGCATAATACTGCTGCCCCTTGACGCCAACCCAGGAATGGACTTCCTTGATCTTCCCGATCGCACCTTCCTTCAGAAGTCGTGCCCCCAGGCGGTACTCCACATTGGAATGAATCTGATTCCCCATTTGCGTGATCAGCTTTTTCTTTTCGGCGATCAATCGCATCTGACGCGCTTCCCAGACCGTGTGAGTCAGCGGTTTCTGGCAGTAGCAGTGCTTGCCGCGGCTCATGGCGAACATCGCCGCGGGGGCGTGCATGTGATCGGGTGTCGAGACGATGACCGCATCGAGCTTGTCGCCCAGCTTCTCAATCATTTCCCGGTAGTCAGCAAAATGCGGGGTACCGGGAAACTGTGCGTCGACCTGATCAAATCGCGCGCTGTCAACATCGCAGAACCCGACAAATTTCACCTTGGAATGAGTTCCAACCTGTGACAGATCTGCCCAGCCCATTCCCTTGGCGCCGATGGCCGCGACATGCAGTTGCGTGCGAGCGTTTTCGGCAGCGACGATGGCGGGGGCTGCAAACGCACTGGCAGCACCTGCGGCGGCGGTCTTCAGAAACGAGCGTCGATTGAAGGTCTTGCCAGTCATGGGGTGGGTCTTTCGAGAAGGAAGCCTGGACGAGCTATTGCGGGTATTGAACGCGAAAACCTGGGGAAGGACAAGCGTGATAGCGATCAGCAAGCAGCTTTCAGCGGTCAGCAAGAAAGCAAGAAAGCCGCGTCGGATGGGACGCGGCTTTCTGTGAGATCGCTTCGTGCGGTCTTTAACTTACACCATCAGCCTATTCGGCGACGAGCGGGGTGATATTGTCGAGAGCGTAAACGGGCTTGCCGCGAGCGTCGAGTTGACTGGAGTCAATCGCTCCTTCCACCAGAACGACATCTCCGCTTCGGCAACGACTCAGTCCGGGGTGACTTCCCAGTGTCAAAGTACCACCATTCGGATCGCGTGCTTCTGGTGTCGCTGAATAAATGATCTGCCAGGTGCGTTGCTGTCGGTCGTAATCCACGACACCTCGCAACCATTCAGGATTAGCGTGAACTTTATCTCGTCCGTAAGGATTCAACTGACGGGATGGTGCTGGAACCTCAAGGCTCACCTTGCGAATGACACCCGAATTCGATCCACGACTGCTCGTGCCGCGTACCGGTGGTTCAAAGGGATCTGATTCAGGGGGAGCAGCTTCGTTCGGATTCAGTTCTGCCGGGGGATCGTTTGCCGGAACGTTGTCAAATTCCAATGGCTGATCGGTACTCATCCGTTGGCCTGATGTCGGCTGCAGAACGGAATTGGATGCCGCGGGGCCAGATCCCGGTTCGTCACCCGGAAGCGGTACGGTCTTGTTTCCGCCCGATTCGGGCTGCGGCTTGAATGGGGGAGCATTATTGTTGTTGTCCGGGAACTTCACCGGACCATTCGTATTGTCGTAAGTCGAGGGTGAACCACCCGGTGGAGTGAGTGGTGTCGGCCCACCAACGCCAGGTTGACCATTCGGTACATACGGTTGCCCGGTCGGAGGAAAACCGCCGGGTTGCGTATACGGACCGTAAGGCTGGTAGGGTGCGGGGCCGTACGGATTCTGGTAGCCATAGGGGGAATAACATCCGCCAACAGTAGCCAGAAGACCGACGAGAACGATTTGTCTGAGGGAGGCGGATTGCATGCGGCCAATCCTCAAAAGGCTGATTTCGACAAAAACGACGCACCGTCGCACGGCCCCCCGAGCGTCGGACAAACGGGGTTTAGTTGATGTCAGAAATCGTGTCCAGACGACTTCGGCAAATTCCGCCGCTCTAGTCTATCGAAGGATATGCGGAAGACTTGGCAAATGCTGGTCACTGGTCACTGCCCGATTGTTCAATGTCGGAAAGAGTTCCATTCCTCCTGCTACACCTCTGCGAACTCTGCGTCCTCCGCGTTTCTACTGATTTACTCATGAATCGTAGTCGACTTTACTCGCCCCCGTCACGGGTGCTCATTCGCTCCAGAACTTTTGGGTCTGTCTTGTTGGAAAAGTGCTTGACGCTTCCGTCACCCAGCAGGAACGATGCTCCGTTGTTGTTGTAACTTCCAAATCCGTTGACATCCTTATTGAGGCCGCGACCGATCTTTCGCCAGTTTTCAGGATCGCCCCAGGGAGGATAGGTTCCCGCAAGTTCACCCACAATCAGCGTGTTGGAAAGCCCGTCGGTCACTTCCTCACGTTTGACGGAAGCATCTCGTTCAAAGATCCCCAGGTGAGACAGGCCGCCAGGGCCGTCGATTTCTCCGCCAACGCCTGCAAAGTGTGAAACCGCAAACCCCTCGCCGATCCGCGACCGGTCGCCCCCCGCCGCGAAATAAATCGTGACATTGCGCCCCATCACATTGCGATTGACGGGGTCTTCGTATGAGACCGACTGGTCGATCCTCTGGTAGAGTTCTGACTCTCCGACGAATGGCAACAGGAATGTCATCCAGCCGTGCAGCCCGACAATCGTTCCAGCATCGTTCCTGCCAAATGTTCCGCCGACGGGATAGCCATCATGTTGTTCGTAGTGGCGTTCCAATCCTGTAGCGATCTCCTGCAGATGCAACCGCGTCGAATGCTGCCCGCTGGCATCGCGCAGGCTGCGACCGATCCCCGTAAAAAGGAGCGGCCCCAGGAAAATACCTGTAGTACCCAGCAGCATTCCCACCAGGCAGACCATGCGAGTGGCCGACGTAATTTCGCGACGTCCAGCCCCGGTCAGGGCCAGATAAGCAGAGATGATTGCGAAGAAGCCAATCGCCGTTGCCGGAAGACTCGCCAGAAAATTCGGGAGCAGTGACAGTGCGGATGCCAGAACCGCGACAATGCCACACCCCAGTCCGACCCAGGCCTGCTGGCGTGCTTTGGCAGCAGCGACTCGAAACCGAGTCGGTTCCAGATCGTTGGGTTCGATCGCTTCCATTGTCAGTGACGAGACGCCCGTTGAGCCATATCGGCGCGTTGAGTTTTCCTCCTCGTCGTCGACGTCATTATCGTCGATGTCGTTGTCATCGAAATCGTCGCGTCTTACGGCAATTGATGGCGATCGATTCGAACTTACTGGCGACGTCGGCGGGGCTTCCTCTTTGTCAGGCACTTCGGAATCGCGGTCTTCAATCAGACCCTCATCCGTTTTCTGCATCAGCGCAAACAGGCCTTTCGGTCCCTTGGGCTGGTGAGCGGGCTTTTCGATCACCGGTGGCGGCGGCACTGGGGCATCTAAAGCTTCGTCGTGCTGAGACTCTGCAGCCTCACTGACAGAAGCCTGCTGCATCATCCCCCACAGTCCCCACTGTCGTGGCGGTGCAGCGGCGGGTGTTGATTCTGACGGTTTTATCACTGAAGTTGGAGGCGATTTTTCCGGGGCTTCATCTTCAGAAGTCCGGTCGACAGTCGATTCAGGCGCTGCAGTTTCTGGTGGCGAATCCGGCGGTGTGGACGGTGTCCCCATCAACGACCAGAGCCCCCGTGGCTTGGACGGTGTCGCATCAGAGTCTGGCCGCGAATCGGTCAACCTTGCTCCTCCTGAGTTCCCAGATTCTGCTCAAGTCATCCACAAGCCTGGCGACACCACCACTTCGAGGGCTCCCTCGCCGACACACCACGATTGTAACTGAAACTATCCCTTCGGCATGACCGTTCGACCGAGTGCCGTATCAAATTCACTGACGGCCGGCACCAGCATCGCCATCACCGTGAAGCCATACGCCGCGACGACGAACAAACAAACCCCCAGTGTCTGTCCCAGCAGGAAACTCGTAATTGCATAGAATGTACAGAATGGCAAAATCCCGGCTGCCAGCGTGAGCGCCGGAGATGGGTTCCGATGCGTCAGCGAGGCCCACAATCCCAGACTGCCCCCCAGGATGAAGACCAGGAAGCTTGGCATCTGCAATCCGAACGAGGCTCGGGCCTGCAGGATCAGGATCATGCAGATAAAGATCCCGACGAACAGGAAGAAGACCGTCCCCAGACTGTTGGCAATCGCCGTGCGTGAAATCGCATAACTCAATCCCGAATGCAGCCCCAGTGTTGCCGCAAACAGGACCAGTGTCAGAAACCCGAGTGTCACGTACAAGAAGTTTTCGGCGGTGATGACGCCACGAACCGCATACCAGGCAACGAACAGGATAGGAGTCAAGATCAGTTCTTTGCTGTTGAACAAGACGCCCCCCAGTTTGCCGAGAATGAACTCCTTGGCAGTGACATCTGTGACCAGCAGCAGTTCCAGCGTTCCGGCATCTCGTTCCGTGGTCAACGAGGTGACCGCCTGCGCATTGACCAGAAGCATTGCCAAAAGACTTAATCCGACGAATGCCGCACCCGAGGGTGAAATCATACCAAGCACAAGGCCGGCATCACGCGGCGAAACGACTACCGAATAAATCGCAAACGCAGCGATCACCAGATACGCGAACTTGATCAGGATGATCTTTCGTCCGTACGCCTTGGTCATCATTTCACGCCAGATGACCGGGCTGTTCCAGACCACACGCGGTGGCCGGACGACTCCCTGCACCTTTTCGTCCTTGGTGGCGGCTTCTCCCATCGTTCGCGATGGATTCCAGATCCGTAATCGCAGGATCGCCACCACCGCCAGAAGGGTTCCAATCGCGGCCAGCTCGGCAGCCGAAATCAGCGCGACGGTGGCAAATGTCGTCCCTGCTTCCGCATGAAACGGGTCAAGAACTCGCAGCGTGGACCGAAACGGATTGAGCGCACCAATGGCAATTCCAGCGGGTGATGTTGTCCCACTGAGTACGAGTAACGCTTCGACGCACCCCAGCGATAACACGACGCCGATCAGACTGATCGCCAGCGTCTGAAACGTCTTTTCTCGCCAGAAAGCCACCATCGAACCCCAGCAGCCCGCTAAAAAACCTGCGGCAGCCGAGATTGCAATCACGCAGCCAATCTGGCCGAGCGACGTCCCACCCATCAAATGAACGACAGTAAAAACGGGAATTGATGTTGCAAGCAAAGCGGCTGGCAGCAGCAGACTGGCAAACAATTTGCCCAGTACGAATTCACTGTCGCGCAGGTCTGTCATCAACAGCAGCAGGATCGTCCGCCGATCCTTTTCCTGGGCGACGTTTCCTGCAGCAAACAGAACCGAGAAGAAAATCATCAGTGTCAGTTGAACCAGGGCAAAGATCTGGAAAACAAGCTGGCCGAAGCGAGCCACGTCCCCGAGATTCCGGATCTGTTGCCAGCCAAACGTTGTTTGCGCCGCCGTGTACATCAGCACGAACATCGCCCCGATGTAACCGGAACGAATCAGAAAGTGCTTGAATTGACGGGGGGCCGTCAGCGTTTCGCGAGAAAACAAAGGTCCAGCCAGCACAACAATCTCCCAGGTACACGGTCCCGATCCTGCCAATCATCCCGCCAGGTTGTCTGCAGCCTGGCGGGATGATGGATTCACTTCAAAGACGGGGCCTACTTCTTTTCCACGATCCAGATATTACGGAACCGGATCGGATTACCGTGATCCTGGAAATAGATCGGTCCGGGATCTTTACCTTCGGCCACAGGAGCTGCGGTTGTTGCTTTTGGAACCGGAACATCGTTGTGGATCACGACACCATTGTGCTTGACCGTAATCCGGGCATCGGCTGTCTTCTTTCCGGCTTCATCGTACTTCGCGGCAGTGAAATCGATGTCGTACGTCTGCCACGACAGTGGTGGGAAGCACATATTCACATCGGGCTTCTTCACGGTATAAATCCCACCGCATTCGTTGTGCTCGCCCGACAGCCCGAAGGAATCCAGAATCTGCACTTCGTAGCGGCCTTGTGAGTAGCAACCGCTGTTGGCCCGTCCCTGACCACGAGCCTTGGGCATGTAGCTCAGCAGGAACTCCACATGCAGCGTGAAACTTTGAAACTTCTGCTTGCTGGTAACACCTTGAACGAGCAGATCGCCATCCAGCTTGCCATTCTGAAAGTGATCGGCAGTCGTCCCGTCAAACAGGACAATGGCTCCGGCCGGTGCCTTCTGACCGAGCGTCGGGCTTTTTCGGATCGTCTGTTTGCATTCGCCTAGAGACTTGCCTGCCGCATCACGAATTGTGATTTTGCCATCGCGAGTTTCGGCGGAAACGTCCCCGTTCTTAAAGACAACGGCTCCATCCTTGAGCTCGCCGTCGGCTTCGTGCTTGTCTTTGCCATCCCAGCCATCGCCGGGGAGTCCCCCGTGGTAACCAACCGCGTGAAACTTGCCGCCCCCGAGGGCAATCACCTGAATACCGAGTTTCATCGACTTTCCGTCGTCCTGAATTTCACCAGCGTACTCACCTTGATAAGCGAAATCGGCATCCGCATCCTTCGGATTCAGGGCTGGCGGCTGAGCCCCCACTGGTAGCGCAAAAGCTGTGATCAGCAGGAGAATCATTCCAGAGAGAGCGCGGCGCAACATGGCAACATTTCCGTGGTCGTTGGTTGGCAAATCAACGTGCGGTGGAAACGGTCCACCGTCACAAGGAATCGACATTGTGAGAATGCCGCTCCCTGAACGCAAGAATCGGACGACGAAACGGTAGGACGTAGGGTGGGACCAGCAGCGTCTCCTAAGCCTACGCGGATGGATCCGCACGGAAATTGAGATTTCCAACTTAAGAATTGGG
>CAZSTW010000119.1:0-22283 GCA_964609845.1 uncultured Planctomycetaceae bacterium
CGCTAGCGCGTTCCGGCTGATGGGCGCAACTTATGCGACGGTTTCACCCAGTTGACTACTGCTCGAATCTCAACGGGTTCGGAAAAACGGAAGACATTAACAGTCACGTTTGTGCTGACGTAGCAGGGTGGCCAAGCTTGTTTCAAGTCTGGGGCCTAAGGCCCCGCAGATTTGATGAGGGCGTTGGATTGGAATTCAACTCAGTCCTCACCTGGCGCGCAATGTTTCTTGTGCTGCGCACCCGGCTTGAAGCTTTATAGACTGGGGACATAGGTAACTGGGGACATGGGGTAACACATTTCGGTCATCGTGCCTGGCCGCTGGAAGAGATCGACGAAGGAAGTGACCATGCTTGCCTCATCAATGCCCCGGCAACTTGATCTCGATACCGTACCGGGGAGCGGCTTCCAGCAGCTTCTCAATCTCTCCCTTCGTCGGCGGTAAGGCTGTCGTGGCTCCGTCAGCGAGCGGCACGCCGACTTCGAAGAACATCTGCTCTAAACCGGCCGGGGCGACCGAGATCAACATCCTGGCGGGTCGGCTGCTCTCGTTCTTGAACGAATGGGGAGTTCCGACAGGCATGTTGGCGAACATTCCCGAAGTCGCCACGACTCGCTCTTCGCCGATCTGGAATGTGATCTCGCCTTCAAGGATGTAGAAGCCTTCTTCTTCTCGACTATGGATGTGCGGGGGTGGCCCGCCGCCTGGAGGTACGATGGCTTCCCACATGGCATATTTGCCGTTCGTATCGTGTCCGGTGGCCATGAAACGGTATACGTCGCCAACGACGGCAATCGTTCGGCCTTCGGATGGAGTTCGGAGAGTTGGCTGATGCGTCATTACGGGTCTTTCATGAGTGCAAAAATTCGGTTCACTTCTTCGTCGCAATTCGATTCTTGTGCATCTTACCCTTGATGTCGAATGAACCCCACTGGAAATTCCATGTGTCCGGGGGAGCCCAGCGTGCTTCTCTCTCGTGCGTGTCGCACTTCCGTGCCGCGTCGAAACATGGGTGAGACGCTGTCGTTTGATGCCTGCGGGACGCCACACTTGAGTGAGATGCGATCCAGACCGGGGATAAGAGTAACAGTCGTTCGGGGACAGCGGTAACAGGTCGAAGGGGACTCCTCGGTCGCATAACGCGACAGCCAGTTGTATCCCCTCTTCCGACTCATGCCTAACCGACGACACAACTCACTCACGGTGGCACAGTCAATGCCGCGGATCAACGGACTTTATTCGATGTCAGGAGGCCGCTTTCGGGTGACACTTCTACGAATAACAGTTGCTCATGATTCACTTGCAGGGGATTTCAACGCCGTTCCGATCTCTCACGAGATCGGTTGCGAGAATATTGCCGCTCAAAATATCGTTGCCAGCGTTGAGCGCCACCCCTCCGTCTAATGCACAAGCAAAAAGTCCCGGCTGTTGAACAACGCCCACATCAGATCCTGGGCGGCGGCCGTGCGATCCATTCCATAGACTTCGAAATGCTTGTTTGCCACCTGAATCTCTTGCGGCGTCGGACGACGTGCCACTGCCGAAAGGTACAGATCCTCGATCAACGGCTCGTTAGCGGCATGTTGTTTCAGGAGTTGGGCGACTCGACCATTGCCATCGGTCACCCGCCGCAAAATCGAATTTCCATTGATCAGATGCAGTGCCTGCAGCATGTTCGATTCACTATCCCGTTCGCACTCGCATGCTTCCATCCGCTGAGGCTTGCCGAACAGCGACAGGAATTCGCTGGTGATTTCTGCATCGGGCAATTGAGATGCATTGAACCCGCCAGGTGCTCCCCCAAAGTTCTCTCGGACACCCGTTGCCTGGACGAGTGAATCGAGCAATGCCTCGGCGGGGACTCGACGAGGAATCGACCGCGAAAAGTTCATCGTGTCGATCCGGTTCGATTCATTCGGCGTACTGCTGCGCTGATACGTCTTTGAAGTCACAATCGTTCGCATCAGGTGTCTGAGATCAAATCCGTGGTCGACGAAATCCTTCGTCAATCCTTCGAGCAGTTCTGGATTGATGGGGGGATTCGTGGTCCTCAGGTCGTCAACCGGATCAATGATTCCCCGACTGAAAAAATAGCTCCAGACACGGTTGGAAAGACTGCGAGCAAAATGCGGGTTGTCTTTAGCGGTCAGCCACCTGGCAAAATCAGGCCGACGGTCTGCTTCGGCCGGAAGAGTCGGCTCGCCCCCTCCCAGATATCGGGGAGGCTGAGGCTGGCCCGTCCGAGGGTTGGTTGAGAAGCCCGAACCGAGTTGCAGGACGACAGACCGGGCATTGGGGACACCGTTCAGCCGAGTATCCGCCTTGGCCGAGACCTGATTGAAGAACGTATGCATGCCGTAATAGTCAGCCTGAGTCCAGTTTTCCATCGGATGTGGATGACAGCGGGCACAGAGCATCCGGACTCCGCAAAAGACCTGAGCCACTCGTTCAACCGTGTCGTTCGTATCCTTGCTGATCGTGAAATAGGCACTGGCAGGATCATCGCTGGCTCCACCGCGACTCGCCAGCAGTTGACGAGCAAATTCATCCATGGGCATGTTTGAAGCGAGGGCACTGCGCAGCCATTCTCGAAAACTGTAGACGGCCGGTTCGCTCAAGCGGACGCGTGAATTCTGAAACAAGTCACCCCATTTCAAGGACCAGTGATCGACAAATTCAGGCCGCGCGAACAGCAGATCAATCTCGGCCACCCGCTTCACGGGATTTGTGTCTGCCACGAATTTCCGAACCTCATCAGGTGTCGGCTGGAGTCCGATCAGGTCCAGATGAACTCGACGTAGAAACTCTTCGTCTCCCGCAACGTCAGAAGGAGTCACTTTCAGATCATTCAGCTTCGTGATGACATGTCGGTCAATGAAATGGTCCGTGGGAATCGGCGTCGGCTGAAATCCGGGGTTCTGCTTGAGAACGATCAGGCGGGACGCAGCAAACTTTCGTTCGTACCGAGCGACGACAGCCGATTCGCCATATTCGCGGGCTGTCACCAGGCCACCTTCGGTCACTTCAGCAACCCCCTCGGTATTGACCGTGAAGATTCCCATCCGGGTCACGTCCCGCGTCGAGCCATCGGTATAGTGAGCGATCAGCTGCAGGCGATGCTTCAACCCTGGTTCCATCACGAATCGCTCGGGCGTAATCGTGACTCGTTCCACTTCGACCTTCTGGTCAGGATCGAGTTGTGCCCCCTGCTCGATCCACTTGACCAGGATCTCATTGAGACGACTGTCACGGGAAAATCGTGTTCCACCACGGTGCGGAACGTCACCCACCGGTTTTCGGACCAGCAGGCTTCCCGCTGGATCAACATGGTTCAGTCGTCGCGACTGGGCATCACTGAAGATCGCCTGATAGTCCTGATCGGCATTGGCCCCACGCAGGGAAAGAACAAATCCCCCCTTACCGAGGGAATAGCCGTGGCAGGCCCCCATGTTACACCCCCCCTTGGAGAGGACGGGCATCACTTCGTGTCGAAAGCTGTAAGGACGTTCTTGAGGAGGCAGCACGACCGAAACAGGAATTTCCAGGGTCTGGCCGTGCGACTGGACTGTGATCTTTGTCTCACCCGTCTTCAATGGCCGGACCCAGCCCGCTTCCACAACCGCGACCGATTCATCAACGGATTTCATGACAGCCTGATCGGTCAGATCAAGAGCAAACCCATCGGCAGTCCGTCCCATGACCAGAATTGACTGAGGCTGGCGAACGTCTGTCAATTTGACGACGGCCGGAACAACGACGATGTTTCCTGCCGGCGCTCGCACCGGGGCATCGGCACAGAATCCGCATTGGGGTGCGATCAAAATGGCCAGGGTCAGCAGCGTCAAAAACGCGAAACGCAGCGAATTCAAGACGTCAAACCGGCAGCGAAGTCCGTCAACTGACATTAAACCACTCCAGAAAACCCGCGACTCGCACCAAAACACATTCACGATTACCATTGCGATGATGGTACCGGTGCCGCAGACGTGATTCAACAGGCGTTCCCTCGTTCGCACCAGAAAGCCGGATCATCGGTTTTCCATGGAAAGCGAGGTCGACCGGGCTGGACTGAACGGAAGCCGAGATGAAGCAGAACCCCGGCCATCCGGGTACAACGGACGGGCGGACCACAAAATTAGTCGTCTCTTCCGCTGACTCCGCTCGCCGGGGTACAATTTGCAGACCGAGATTCTGGAGAACTTTGAGTTGATGTATTTGCTGGCAGCGTCGCCCCTGATGGTGGACCCCGTCCCCCCTGCGATCATCTCATTGATGTTCGGGGTGGCGGTGTTTCTGTTCGTCTGGACGATCTGGCGGACTCTTTCAACCGAAGATCTGGCTCAGGATCTGGAATGGCGGTATGACGTCAATCGGATCAACGAACTGCGCCGGATCAGTGCCATCTATCGGTTTCTGCAACCTGTCGTGCAGGCGTTTGCGAGATTCAACCGGGGTGCATTTGCAGATCAGCTGCCGGAGATCGGTCGGGAAATTCAGGCGGCAGGTTTGCCCCGTTTCTGGACCCCTGCGGAATACCTGGCGCGGATTGAACTTCAGGCCCTGATGCTGATGCCGGCCTACGTCTACACCTGTGTGCAGTTGATGGGACCGGCCGGATTCGTCATGGCCCTGATGATGACCGTTCTGACAGGATATCTGCTGCGTCGTCGACTGCGCAATACTGCTCGTTACCGGCTGGTTCTGATCAAGCGCCGCCTGCCGTTTCTGCTGGACCTGGTCACGCTGCTGATGGAAGCGGGTTCAACGTTTCTGCAGGCCATGAAAGAGGCGGTTGACGAATTTCGAGAGCACCCGGTTGGTGTCGAATTCGGTCGAGTTCTTGGTGAATTGAATATGGGGAAGGGACGAATCGCGGCGCTGGAATCAATGCGGGACCGACTGCATGACGATGAAATCACCAGTATCGTTGGTTCCATTATCCAGGGTGAACAACTGGGGACGCCGCTCGCCAAGATCTTTCGGACTCAATCGGATGTGTTACGGCTGAAGCGAAGTCAGCGTGCGGAAACCCTGGCAGGGGAAGCGGCTGTCAAGATGCTGCTGCCTGGTGTGCTGATTATGGCCTCAACAGTCCTGATCATTTTGGGCCCCTTCATGTTGAACTTTGTGACAACGGATATCATGCAGTAACGGCAGTGAACGGACCTGACCGTACTGCACTCGGGACAACGGATGAATTGATGTGATCGGATCCTGAATTCCATGTCTGCTTCAACTGCCACAACCATTATTGCAACGTTGACGGTGACCACAGGTCCTGACCGTGGTCAGGTGTTCCCGTTGGTGGACGAGTTCATTCATATCGGATCAGGGGTCGACAGCCAGGTCCTGCTGACGGACCCTCAGGTGGCCGAACACCTCGCCTCGCTCGCAAACCGAAACGGCCGATATGCCATCTTTACGCCGATCGATAACGCGATCAGTGTCGATGGCAATTCGATGAAGGCCGATCAATGGGTCTGGCTCCCCTCGCGCGCGACGATCAAGATCACATCGAAGACGACTCTGACATTTCAGGCAGGCTCAAACGAGCCGACAGCCACCCCGACAGAAAAGCTTCCCGAAGCATCGCCGCCCCCTGTGGCCGCCGTGAAAGCAAAGGCCCAGCCCCGCCGGGGTGCAAAAAAGGGTGACGCAGCAGGGACTGCAGGGCGAGCCGTTGCCAAGTTCATCACAGATCGGCCCGGCGAAATGCTGGTCAAACTGGGTGAAGATGGCCATCTGCCAGAACTGGCTCTGCAGGAAGCTGCTGCCCCGAAAACAGCCAAGCAGAAGGAAGGGGAAAAGGGGAACCCGGCATTGGTCTACGGAGCTCTGGGGTTCAGCCTGCTCGCTTCCATGGCGATGATGTTTCTGGAGCCCGAGACGTTTGATGAACGTCGAGCGACGAAGGCGACGGCTCGCCGGGAGATCGTGAGTCGATTCATCGGCGACGAAAAGGGGCCAGCTCGACCCTACCAGCGGTTGCTGCGTGAGGCTGGACTGGCTCATTCTCGTGGTGACTTCAGAGGCGAGCGAGACGCCTATCTTGCCGTCCTCAATCTTCTGAATGCAGAAGATCGGAATCCTCATATCGGTATCACAGGCGATCTGGAAGACGACGAAAAATTGAAGGGGTATCTGGCGATCCTGCTTGGCAGGTGATTCAGAATTTCACTCTTCCTCAAGACAGGTGACTTGTTCCATGGCTCGACCGCACCCTGTTCTGCTGTTTCTGCTTTTGTTTCAGGCCGTCGCCATCGGGGCCGATGAATCTAAACTTCCGCCACCAGCCGATCAGCCCGTCGATTTCGTTCGTGACATTCAGCCGATTTTCAAATCGAAGTGTTATTCCTGCCATGATGGAGCCAAGCAGCGCGGCGGACTGCGACTGGATCTGAAGGCCGCTGCTCTGAAGGGGGGCGAAAGCTTTTCGCCCGCGATCATTGCGGGAAAATCTGCCGAGAGCCCTCTCATCCGAGTCATCGCAGGACTGGAAGAGGGACTATTGATGCCCCCTGAAGGAGAACGGCTGACGGTCCAGCAAATCGGCTTGTTGCGGGCCTGGATCGATCAGGGTGCCAAATGGCCCGATTCGGCCAACGTTGTAGACGACGTCATGTCACACTGGTCGTTTCAGCCTGTCGTGCGAAAACCAATTCCAGCATCCGATCCAAGGCAAACTGGCTGGTCCAGGAATCCGCTCGATCCCTTCGTCATCGAGCGATTGAAAAAGGAAGCGGCATCGGGGAATCTTGCGCCATCCGCCGAAGCGGATCGCGTGACATTGATCCGAAGATTGAGTTTCGATCTGATCGGACTGCCGCCGACTCCGGCCGACGTTGCTGAATTCGTTGCGGACAAGAATCCCGATGCGTATGAGCGACTGGTCGATCGCCTGCTGGCTTCACCACACTTCGGTGAACGCTGGGCTCGGCACTGGCTTGATGTTGTTCGCTTCGCCGAAAGTGATGGCTTTGAAACGAATCAGCCCCGGCCAAATGCCTGGCCGTATCGTGACTATGTCATCAACGCGATCAACGATGACCGGCCCTACGAGCAGTTCATTGCGGAACAGTTGGCCGGTGATGCATTCGGTGTTGATGAAGCGACCGGCTTCATTGTCGGTGGTGCGTGGGACCGTGTGAAGAGTCCCGATCCCGGCCTGACGGCTCAACAACGCGCCGATGAATTGCATGACATGGTCAGCACAACGGGAAGTGCTTTTCTGGGTCTGACCGTCGGTTGTGCTCGTTGTCACAACCACAAGTTCGACCCGATTTCGCAAGTCGACTACTATGCGATGAAGGCGATTTTTGCCGGGGTTCAACATGGGGAACGTCCGGTCAAACCGATCGGAATGGAGTCTCGCGAACAGCAGATTAATGCGGTGAAAGAAGAATTAGCCCGGGTGGATGATGTCCTGCGTGCCTTCGAGCCGCTGGCTTATGTGACGGGGTCTGAGCAACGGCTGGCTTCACGCGGAGCGGTGAAGGCGACCTTGGAGCCGAAAGAGACCAGTCCGGAAGTTCCCAGTCTGTTTCTGGACGATGACACGCCACCGACGACTAATCCTCGAATGCCGAGTGTGACTCAACTGGTACCACGATTGGGACTGGAACCGCACCGTGCTGGAGCGGCTCGTGGACAGGCCAGCGACCCCGGCGATGCGCGCCGCTTTCCGAATCTTGGCAAGAACTATTCGTACTGGAACGAGGTTGCGAACAAGGATGTCTTTACGTGGAACCCGCACGTCGCTGGGTCGTACCACGTCTGGCTGTCGTGGGGTTGTGGCTGGAAGACTCATGCCGCTGACGCACGATACATCCTCGATCGCGATGGCGATCTGGCGACAAAAGAAGACCAGCAGGAGATTGCCCGGATCGATCAGCGGCGTTTTGCCGATGGGACAGAGGGTGACCAGCAGCCGCTGTGGAGTGGTTTTTATAACGCGGGAGTTCATGAATGGACTCCGACAACACGTCTGATCCTGCGAGATGGCGAAACAAACGCCTATGTCACAGCAGATCTGCTGTTCCTGCAGGAAGTTCGCAGCGGGAACCCCGAACCAAAGACCGCACTGCCACACTTGCGGCCTTCGGTGCATCGCAAGACGAACGTCGAACGGTTCGCTCCCATCAAAGCTCAATTTGTCCGTTTTGTGATTGAACAAGCTTCGAACGGATCGCAGCCTTGTATCGATGAACTGGAAGTCTTTTCCGCTCCTGCAGCCGGAACGCCCTCTCGCAACATCGCACTGGAAGCAACGCCAACCTCATCGTCCAACCTGCCGGGTTATGAAATCCATCAGCTCAAGCACATCAACGATGGTCGTTACGGAAACAGCGCCAGCTGGATTTCGAATGAGGCGGGGCGAGGTTGGGTTCAACTTGAGTTTGCGCAACCTGTCGAGATCGACCGGATTCTCTGGAGTCGAGATCGACCTGAAAATGGCCAGTTCAGTGATCGTATTCCAACAAAATATCGGATTGAAGCGGGACTGACTCCGACCGAGATGGTCGTCGTCGCTTCATCTGAGGACCGGTTTCCCATCGAACGGAATCTTGCCAACCTTCCGACTCGTAGCGGTTTGAATGAGCGTGAACAGGCGGAAGCGACGCAACTGGCTGTCCGCCGCGATGCACTGACCAGCATGGTGAGTCAACTCACTCAGACTCGACAGGTCTATGCTGGTCGGTTCACAGCGCCTGAACCAACAAATCGCTTTCACCGTGGCGACCCCTTGCAGCCACGTGAACCCGTCGCTCCGGCCGGCTTTACCTCGTTCGGCCCTGAATTCAAGTTGCCACCCGATTCGCCTGAAGCGACTCGGCGACTGAAACTGACTGAATGGATGACGTCACCAGAACATCCCTTAACGCGACGGGTTTTTGTCAATCGGTTATGGCATTTTCACTTTGGTCAGGGACTGGTCACGACGCCAAGTGACTTTGGTCGCAACGGGGCCAGGCCATCTCATCCCGAGTTGCTCGATTGGCTCGCCAGTGAAGCGAAACCAAGTGAAGCGGTGCCACGCGGTGCTGCCAGGAACTCGCCAAAGCGATTGCATCGCATGATCGTGACGTCTGCGGCCTACCGACAGAGTGGAGTAGCACGACCGGAAGGGATGAGCATCGACGCGGGATCACGCCTCTTCTGGCGGTACCCACCGCGCCGACTCGAAGCGGAACCACTGCGAGATGCCATCCTGGCGGTCTGTGGCAATCTGGATGATCGCATGGGTGGGCCGGGTTTCGACCTGTTTGAACCTAACACGAATTACGTGAAGGTCTACAATTCGCGGCATGAATTCGGCGCGGCCGAATGGCGGAGAATGGTCTACCAGTCGAAACCACGTATGCAGCTTGATGACCTGTTCGGCCAGTTCGACTGTCCCGATGCCGGACAGATTACGCCGAAGCGAACCAGTTCCATTACAGCTCTTCAGGCGCTGAATCTGCTCAACAGCCAGTTCATGGTACAGCAATCGAATCTGTTTGCAGGTCGTGTCGAGCGGGAAGCGAGTGGTGACAAGACGGCGCAGATTCGCCGGGCATTCGATCTGATTTTCCTGCGGGCGCCAACGGCGGATGAACTCACGGCATCAAATGAGATTGTCGAACAACACGGCCTGCCTGCGTTGTGCCGTGCACTGCTCAATGCCAATGAGTTTCTGTTTGTGTATTGATGGTTTGCGTTCTTGTTGACGAGATTCTTGCCGCATCATTGATGCGGCTGTTGCGTACGACTTTTCACCCTGGGTGATGATGCACCCGATGTGCTCTGCCCCGTGTGACAATCCCTGACAGGGTGAATTTCATGCCAGGTTTTCAACAGATCCTGCCGGATGTTTTCCAGTGGACCGATACCTGTAACGTCTACGTCGTACGCAGCGGCGACACCGCGCTGTTGATTGATCTGGGAGACGGATCCGTCCTCGAACATCTGGGCGAGATTGGAATTCGCACGGTCGAATGGGTGTTGTTCACTCATCACCATCGCGAACAATGCCAGGGGGGCGCGAAGCTGGCCGGAACGGGAATCAAGGTCGCCGCATCGCTGATTGAAAAGCCGCTGCTGGAAGCTGGGGCTACGTATCGCAAGATGCGGCCGACGCTGGGGGATGCATTTACGGTGCATGGTGCCAGCTACGTCCGTCCGCCGATTGATCCGATTCCGGTGGACCGGACGTTTGCCAAAATGGATGACTTCACCTGGCGCGGGCGTGAGTTCTGGGTGATCGAGACGCAGGGAAACTCACCCGGGCACACGGCCTATCTGCTCAAGCACAACGACCGCTGGCTGGTGTTTTCCGGCGATTTGATCGTCGACGGCGCGAAGATGCATACCTGGTACGACACCGAATGGGATTATGGTTTTGCCAAGGGACTGTACGAACTCGGGAAGAGTGCCGCTCAGATCGCGGGTTACGATCCGTCGCACCTGCTCCCTTCGCATGGACCGGTGATTCGCAACGCGAAGGGACAGTTGCAGGACTACGTTACCAAGCTGCGGCAGATGGGCGACGTGTATGTCCGCGGCTACGACGTTCAGCGATTTGATGGCTGCGATCAGGACACCGTCAGTCGCCCGACGGAAGTCCCTCATCTGTGGCAATTGAGTCCACACCTGTACAAGTTCCGCGGTCCCAATTACGCCGTCAATTTCGCAATGGTGCTGGCCGACAACGGGCATGCCCTTGTGATCGATTGTGGCCTGTTCAATCGCGAGTTTCTCGACACGGCGATTCAGCGCATGCGCGACCGGCTGGGCCTGAAGCAGATTGACGCCGTGTTTGTGACTCACATGCACGGTGATCACGGGATGGAGGCGACGTACCTTCGAGACAAATACGGCGCCAAGCTCTGGACGATGGAGGGGATTGCCGACAAGTTTGAGCGGCCGTGGGATTATGACCTGTGTGCACTGCTTCCGGCTTATCAGGATCGCGGCAAGGATCTGGGGCCATTTCAGTTTGATCGGGTCGTCAAAAATGGCGACGTGATTGAATGGGAAGGCATTCCGTTCTGCTGCGACTGGATGCCCGGCCAGACAAAGTACCACGCCTGCCTGCATGGTGACATTGATGGACGTCGCGTGGCATTTACGGGAGACAACATCTTTGGCAGCACCACCAGTCCGACGCAGGGAGGCAATGAAGCAGTTGTCGCGCGCAATGGCGGGACACTGGAAGAGGGGTACCTGTACGCCGCCCATTACCTGCACAGCATCGCTCCAGATCTGCTGGTGGGCGGTCATTGCTGGGTGATGGATCGTCCGAAGGAACTGATCGAGCGGTATCGAACTCGCATGATCGCATTGCGAGCCGCCTTTCAGTCGCTCAGTGCCGAAACCGATTATCGGTACATGTTCGATCCCTACTGGGTGAGTGCCGTTCCCTATCGTGTTGTCGTCAAGGCGGGCAAGTCTGTCACGGCCCAGATCCTGGTTCGAAACTACGGCAAGACCCCGCAAAAGCATCGTATTGTTCTTCACGCACATCCCGGAATCACATTTGATCCGCCAATTCTCGAAGGGGCTGTAGACCCAGGTGCAACCGAATCGGTCATGGTCAAAGTCAGTGCCGCAGCCGACGCAACACCCGGGATGCGGGTCATCGGCCTCGACATCACTCGCGACGGAATTCGCCTGGGCGAGCTATTCGATTTCCTGATCCACGTCGGCGATGTCCCTGAAGATAAGACAAAGGGAACAACGTCCGAGAAAGGACCAAAGTACTGAGCATCTTCGTGCTAAGGGATCCGGATCATAGATTCGGGTTACGACCTGGGGTGCTGACCTGCCCGCCCTATTCTGAGAGACGCGTAACGACGCTGAAGGCGTCGCAGAGCGTAGTTCCCCCGCACTTTGGGGCACCTACGTAGGGGAGGAATTCTGGTAAATAATTGGGCACGTTCGCGGGCGAGTCAGCCGATTCGGCATTGTTACCGACATGATCTTCCGCAGGAGGCCCAACGGACCGCAAGACAGAAACCTCGCGTGTTTCTGAAAGTCGATTTCGTTCCGGGGGGGCCGCTTCGCTGCAACCCCCGGCTACCTTCTGGGATCGCTTTGCGATCAAGATTGTAGGCCGCTTGAAACGACTGGTGCTGCCATCAGGACCATTGCACGTTTACGGAAAGCACGTTCGCACAGCATCACTGACAGTCTGCGTGTGTCTGGCCAGATCGTCTTGAAGGCGTTGCCAGTTGCCTCCGTAGCCCATACGTCGAGCCAGTGATTCAAAATCGGTGGAATTCAAGGACGGAATCGCCAGATCTCGCGCATCGCCGCGAACCATTCTCAACGATTCAATCATGTTTCTCAGGAATGCGTAGGCTTGATCGAGTCGCTGACATGTCGCTTCGTCAATGACCTGCAATTTCGACAATGCATGCAGTGCGTCGCGGGTGTTTGTTGTCCGCAGTGCGGGTTGCGTTTTCCCAAAGCTGATCTGCTTGGCCTGGACCAGATACTCAAGGTCGACCAGCCCACCGGGACTCAGCTTGGCATTGAATGTTTCCGCACCGACCAGTTGTCGAACCTGGCGTTCACGCATCGCTCGAATGGCGGCGAAATCAACGGGCTGCCCCGTGTAAACGATGTCGTCGCGCAGACTCACCAGCCGCTTCCCGAATTCCTCGCCGCCCGCAATCGGACGAAGCTTTACCAGACTTTGGCGTTCGTAGGGCCATGCGGGGCCATCTAAGTGGAAATAGTGCAGGAACGAGTCGCAACTGACGGCCAGGCTTCCCGACCGTCCATAGGGTCTCAACCGCAGATCAATCCGGAAGATCCCTTCACTCCGCGCGCGAATGGCATGTGTTACTCCTTCGACGAGGCGGGCGAAAAAGTTGGCGTTGGCAATCGATTCGCGGCCGTTCGTGAATCCTTCCCCCTCGTAAACAAACATCAATTCAATGTCTGACGCGAAGCCAAGCTCTCGCCCGCCGCATTTTCCGAGTGCACAAACAGCTAACCGACAGGCCCCCCCCTTATCCAGTATCGGCACGCCAAACCGCTCCACCAATTCCGCCTGGCACATCGTGACGCTGGCAACAATGACCACTTCGGCCAGGACCGTCATCTCTCTGCCAAACGCCTCGATCCCCTCGCTCCGACCCAGGATGTGACGCATATCGACACGGAACAACTCACGGTCTTTGAATTCATTCAGCACTGTCCGCCGCTCGTCACTGTTCGCGGCAGCCTGCAGGGCTGTCTGCAGTTCGGCTGTCAGTTGCTCAGACGACTTCGCATGTTCCAGTCCCGCCATGTCACGCAACACGGGGAACAGGTTGGCGTATTGCAGACGCAGGAAGTCTTCCCACAGGAAATCGCTGACACCGAGCAGTCTTGCCAGCGCGGAAAGAACTTCCGGTCGCTCCAGAGACGAGAATTGTTCGAACCAGTCCGGTCGTTTGAACAGGTCTCGCAGGAATGTGCGGAAGTGCAGCAAGGCTGCTGTCGGGTCGGGGGCGCCTGGAAGTAAGTGAGTGAAGTGCTTGATCAGCACTACTGCCGCTTGAAGTTCCTGCAGTCGGTCAGCTTCCAGGATCTTGCCACCACGGCGGGCGTCGGTGACGAGCAGCGTGTCCGCAGCCAGGCCTTCGTCGGCACTGATCTGAACCTGTTCGATGTTCACGCCGCTCAGAGTCAACGCGTTGGATAGCTCGTACAGAAATCCGATCGTGTCGTCGCCGCGAATATGCAGTACGGTCGCAGATTCGTGAGCGTCATTGTCGATCCGCACATCAAGTGGCGCTGGTCGGCGGGAGGCGACGGGTGCCCCTTCGAGGGCATCGGCGACTCGCTTGGCGAGGCGGCCTTGAGCTTCATCCGCACGACCAGATTGAGCCATCAGGACGAGGTCAACCAGATCGGCCTCGTAGCGTTCCCAGACTTGAGGCAGGACAACATCCAGTTCTGAACGGACGCAGAATACGTCAACAAATC
Source organism: uncultured Planctomycetaceae bacterium (assembly GCA_964609845.1). Classification (GTDB taxonomy): domain Bacteria; phylum Planctomycetota; class Planctomycetia; order Planctomycetales; family Planctomycetaceae; genus Schlesneria. The sequence continues at coordinate 13,957 of CAZSTW010000119.1, forward strand.
CGCAGGGCTCTTTACCTGCCGACGACGATGAACGACGTTCTGTCGAAACCAGTTTTGGTGCGGTCGTGCGACGTTCGGTCGAGACGAATCCGGTGACGATATCGAATCCATAGGCGAACATCAGGCCACACATCATCGACAGTTCGCCAGGGCAGTCGTGTCCCAGAATGGTCACACGCCATAAACCATCGTCCGTCGGCTCGGCGACGACTCGCACGGGCTGATGTGGTTCGATCTGGGCAAACATCGCCCGGTGCCTGCGCTGTTCGTCCTTTGTAAAGACGGTTGAATAACTCGCCAGCGCCAGTCGCTTGGACTGACTGGAAGAGGCGTCGGGGATGTCCTGAACAACCGGAAGATCTCGTTCATCCGAGAGATATTTGTCGAAGATCGCCCGAATCGAATCGCGGTGTCCCTCGTAGTGCTGCAGCAATTGATCGACGCCCGGGAAGTCCAGGCGATGAGCCAGCGCGGAAAGTTCGCGCGGGTCGGTCGGCATCGTGTGCTCCTGCTGGTTGTGCATCAGCTGCAGCGAATGCTCAATCGTCCGCAGGAAGACATAGCCATCGGTCAAACGCCGGTATTCATCCGCATGCAGCACACCCGCATCGGTCAGTCGCACCAGTCCATCGAGCGTATTGGGTGAGCGAACGTGGCGAGACGCAACGCCATGCACCAGCTGCAGCGCCTGCACGACGAACTCGACATCACGGATCGACCCCGTACCAAGCTTAACTTCACCCCACTCGCGCCCACGTCGACGCAATTCCGCTTCGATCCGATCCTTGGCCTGGCGGACTGCCGCACGGACATCATGCGGTGTCCCCGAGAAAATTAACGGCTCGGCCCGTTTCAGGAATTCAACGCCGACAGACTTCTTGCCGCCGACGACGCGAGCCTTTAGCAAGGCCTGTTTCTCCCACATCTCGGCATTGGACTGGATGTATTCCAGATACGACGGAATTGTCGTGACGAGTTCTCCAGATCGTCCCCACGGTCGCAGTCGGACATCGACGCGATACAGGAATCCCTCGGCCATCGCATCCTGCATTGCCTTGATCAGACGCTGTGCCAGCGGTACGACTTCAGACGGCTGTCGATCGGTGAGGAACACCAGATCGATGTCGGAACTATAGTTGAGTTCTTCCCCACCCAGCTTGCCGAATCCGATCACTGTCAGACCATTGGGATCAACACCCAGTTCTTTGGCTGAAAGAACCAGGCAGGCCTGAACCAGACTGTCGGCCAGTAAAGAAAGCTGCACGGTGGCAGCACGCAGATCGATCAGACCGAACAGATCGCACGCGCCGATGCGAAGGATCTCAAACCGTTGAAATCGTCGCAGGGCATTGAGTGGTCCAATGCCACCGACCGCGTTTGAGGCTGCGTTCATCGCGTTTTCGAGGAACTCTTCGCGACTTTTCAGGTCTGCCAGTTGCCGGTGCTGGATCAGCACACGCAGACTGTCAGGATTGCGCAGCAGCGTTTCCGTCAGGTAGCGACTGCTGGTGAACAGTCGCACCAGCATTTCGATCGCCCGCGGGTTTTCGCTCAGGAAGTTGAACAGGTCAGCCCGGTCAGTCACTCGATGCACGTACCGCTCGAAATCTCCCATTCCTGCCGCGGGATCGGCGGAATCGGACAGGAGTGACATCAGCTTGAACAGACTCTCGGCGGCCGCAGTGGTCGAGACACCAGGCTCGATCAACGCACAAGTCCGCCGGGCGATCGATTCGGGATCGAGGAACCCCAGGAGTGCCAGATGTTCGTGAATCGCCGCATACGAGGACTCATCTCCGTCGAGCATGCGCCGAAGAGTATTCAACATTCCGAGACAATCTCCTGCCTGTTCAGAGTACGGGGATGCCCCTCAGTCGGTTATGCTTTCGACTGTGGGTTCTACCAAGCATATCCAGTTTTGACTGAACGGACAGGAGCGGCTGCAACTTTGCAGAGACCTCGTTCGGCAAACCGCATTAACATCCATTGAGTTTGATATGAAAATCACGTTTCTGGGCGCAGCAGGCGAAGTCACCGGCAGCCAGCATTTGATCGAGACGATGAATCTGCGAGTGCTGCTGGATTGCGGGTTTTTCCAGGGTCACCGTGCTGAGGCTCGCAGGAAGAATGAACAATTCCTCTGCCGCCCGAAGGAACTGAGTGGCGTGATCCTGTCGCACGCTCATGCCGATCACTGCGGCAACCTGCCCGGCCTTTACAAAGCGGGGTATCGTGGCCCGATCTTCTGCACGCCCGCATCACGGGACATTGCCCGAGTGATGCTCATGGACAGTTCGCACATCCAGCAGGAAGACGCAAAGTATCTTCAGGAAAAGCTGGGCCCCGACCATCCCCCCATCGAACCGCTCTACGATGACGACGATGTGGAAGGGGTGATGGAATGCATCGAAACGATTCCTTATGGGGAATGGCACGAACTCTCAAAGGACTTTCGACTCCGCTTCACCGACGCGGGTCACATTCTCGGGTCGGCAATCACCGAGATGGAAATTCGTGAAGGAGCCGACTGGAAGCGAGTGGTCTTTACAGGTGACCTGGGACGCCGCGGTCTGCCCATTCTGCGAGACCCCCAGCGGGTCGATGGCTGCGATGTCCTGATTACGGAATCGACATACGGCAATCGGATTCACCCCGCAGCCGATGACATCAAGCAGCATTTGAAACGAATCCTGAAAGTGGCAACCGAACGGAAGAGTCGAGTCGTCATTCCTGCGTTCAGCCTGGGCCGTACTCAGACGCTGGTTTATTTTCTCAACGAGTTGTTCAACGAAGGGGAATTGCCCTCGATTCCAGTATTTGTTGACAGTCCGCTGTCAAAATCAATTACGGCAGTTTACAAGCATCACGCAGATGTCATGGATGCTGATTTTCAGCGAGTCTTGAAGAGTGACAAGGACCCCTTCGCCTTCCCCGGCTTGAAGTACGTGGCGACTCAACAGGAGAGTGCTTCGCTGAATCATCGGAAAGGCCCGTTCGTGGTTATCGCTGCGAGCGGGATGTGCGAAGCGGGACGAGTCGTTCACCATTTGCGGCATGCGATTGAAGACCCGGATAACATCATTGTCTTGATCGGCTTCCAGGCCGAGAACACGCTGGGTCGCAAGCTGCAGGATCGGTGGCGTACGGTTCGAATCTTTGATCGGCTGATTGAATTGAACGCCGAAGTGGAATCACTCCAGGGTCTGTCAGCACATGCCGATTCCGAAGACTTCAAATGGTGGTTCGACGGCCTGAACGCCGACCGTGGCGTTGGCCGGGCATTCATCGTGCACGGCGAACCTGATTCAGCGAAAGCACTGTCAGAGATGCTGAACGAGATCAGTGATGAACCTCCAACGATCCCTCAGTTCGGCGAGTCGTTCGAAGTGTAGCCCATCCATTCTAAAAACTGTGGTTGCCAGCATCCGATCGTGGCAGCGTCTGGATCGCGACTTGTACTGCAGTTAGAATTGCGGCTTCACCATTCGATCCAAGCATAGAAAGGGAGCCCGGTGTACTCAGGAGGAACCCAATATGTCGTTGAGATTGTTACTGCAGTACTGTTTTTATCAGGGGCAGTTCTGAACGCCGCCGAGTTGAAGCTCGCAGCAGTCTTCTCGGATCACATGGTTTTGCAGCGTGACAAGCCGATCAGAATCTGGGGACAGGCGGAAGCTGGTGCCAAGGTCTCCGTGACATTTTCAGGGCAGTCGAAGGCCTCGATCGCCCAAGCCAACGGTTCATGGTTGATTACTCTTGATCCGCTTCCAGCGTGTGAAGAACCTCGTGTGCTTGTTGTGTCATCTGCAGAATCAGAATTGAAAATCTCTGACGTTCTCGTCGGTGAAGTGTGGTTGCTAGGTGGGCAGAGCAATATGGAAATGCCCCTCTGGTGGAGAGGAGAATCTGATGGAATGCAAAACGCCAAAGATACGCGTCTAGCACTCGGAACCAGGCACCCGTGGTTGCGAGTTATGACGGTCCCGCAGTCTGTAGCAGGTCGGCCTCAGAACGATTTCACCGTAGGCGAAAAAGATGGTGACGGTGTTGAAACCGGTCGCTGGTTTGTCTCTGAGGAAAAACATCCTGCGATTAGCGGTTTCAGTTCGCTAGGCTATTTCATGGGCGTCCAACTGCATGAAAAGCTTCGTGTACCGATCGGACTGATTGATACATCCTGGGGTGGTACACTTGCATCCGCGTGGAATTCTCGAGAATCACTCAACTCTATTCCCGAAGCTGGGGAAATGGTTCGAAGAAAGGAAGCTGCAGCGGCGGCCTGGACCCGGGAAGGAGCACAAAAGCAACTTGAAGCAGATGTTGCGGATTGGGAAATCCGTGTCGCGGCAGCGAAAGCACAAAATAAGACTCTCCCAGGCAAGCCCTCCATCAAACCGGATCCTGGACAAGACAGAAACTTCCCAGCCGGTCCATTCAATGCCATGATTTGGCCGCTCCGTCAATTCACATTGCGGGGCGTGTTCTTTTACCAAGGGGAGAATAACTTCTTTGACAAGGAGGATCCCTTCTCAAAAACGTTTCCTGGTGTCGTACAGTCGTGGCGGAAGGCATTCTCTTCGCCGGAATTGCCATTTTGCATATTTCAGATTTGCGGATGGGGAAATGTGGACTTGCTTTACCATCAAACCAAGCTGCCTATCATCCAGGAATCGCAACACAAGGCCCACCTTGCACTGCCCGCCACAGGCTTTGTGGTGACGATGGACTACCCTCACGCGGACATTCATCCGATGGTGAAGCGAGTTATTGCTGAACGAGCTCTCCGCTGGGCACGTGCCGAAGTTTACAACGAACAGGGACTCACATGGGGGTCGCCGGCTCTTATATCATTCAAACGAGATGGCTCCCAGATGCTGCTCAACTTCACGACATCAGCCAACGAGGCACTCCTGGTCAAAGGTGAGCCTTCTGGGCTTGTCATCGCAGGCAGCGATGGAAAATTCGTCGAGGCCAAAGCGAAAGTCGTGAATCGGACATCGCTTGCTGTTTGGAGTGACAAAGTACCGGAACCAACGATGGTACGCTACGCATGGAGTCAGCGGGCAATCTGCCGCCTTTTCACAGCAAGTGGCCTGCCAGTCGGCCCGTTTCGAACCGACGATGGAGAAATCCCACATTCGGAAATCCACGACTAGCTAGTGGCCCTCGTGCGACGACAGAATACCCAAGCGCCAAGAACAAGGAACAGCGAACCTTTTTCAGGCCCGCCGTCAACCAAGAACCAAGAACTAGGAACCAAGAACGAGAAACTTCCCTCAACTTTTTAGTCCCCATGCTTCTCGCGAAGTCGAGGGGAGGTTCTCAGCATCAGTTGGATCCGTTCGAATTCGTTCAACCAGTCTTGAGTCACTGATACCAATAGTGGTTCTGCGGGTGCGACGAGACCTGTCGGGCAAAACGCGCCTTCGAGCCCTTTGGCGATGTCGCGATACTTTGACAGTGTTCGATCACCATAGCGTCCGCAGGGGGCTCCGTCCTCAGCGAGAAACAGTAGCGAGGGGACGCGACGACCGCCGCAAATCGAAAGGTGGTCGGCCAGTTCAGGATTGTCATCGCGATCGAAATAGCGGATCTGAATGGTCGGTGCGTGCTTCGCAAAATGCTCGAAGATCGGGCACTGCTGGATGCAGTCACCACACCACGCCCCCGCCACGATCAGGACTTTCATCTCACGCCGGAAAGTGGCCAGTAACTCCTGCTGAGCTGTCGTCAGCACCACGCGCGAATGAAAATCATTCCAGCGCCGACGCTGTTCGGCCGTCGCATACTTATCGAGAAACGCGGAATAACTCAGACCGCTATCCCAGGGGAGTGACTTTTCCATGCGGTGCGTTCAATCCGGAAGGATGGAAGGAAGTTGCAACAACGGCCGACATGCGGGGCGGCTGATCACGTCAACCCGGTCAGCAGGCCATCCTTGCAGTAATCGCGATTGCCAAACCGATCAATCTGGTGTCCCATCCCGTTGGCGAGCGACAGCAGCAGACGATTGTGTGGCACCTTGTTGTACTTCAATGACCGCCCCATCTTGAAGTCGAGTCCATTCCCGACCAGCACGAACGGGATATTGTCGAGCGTGTGGGAATTTCCCTGTCCCAGTTCGTTGGTCCAGACGATCAGCGTGTTGTCGAGCAGGCTGCCGGGTCCGCCCGGTTCAGGTGTTTCGGCGAGTCGCTTTGTCAGGTATGCCAACTGTTCGCAGAACCACTTGTTAATCCGGGTCAGCTTGTCCTGCGATGGTTCGTCGCTGTCAGGCTTGTGCGACAGCTCGTGATGTCCCTCTTCAACATTCAACCACTTCATCCGGGCCCCACCGACAGAGTTTGTGTACTGCAACGTCGCGACGCGAGCAAAGTCAGCGGTGAAGCTGTTGACCATCAGGTCAATCTGCATCTTGCTGATCTTCGGCATGTTGTCGTTTTCTTCTTTGACGTTCGGCTCAAGCTCTGGAACCGGGTGTTTCAAAGTCAGGTCACCAGAAGATTGCAGTTCACGTTCCATCTCGCGAACAAATGTTGCGTGCTCTTCCAGCAGCTTCCGGTCATCGGAACTCAATCGACCGGAGACAGCACGCAGGTCTTCCTGCAATTCATCCAGGACACTCTTCAAGCTTTCCTGGTCTTTCATCCGGCCATAGAGCTTATGGAACATCTGGTATGGATCATCGATCGGTGCGATGGGCTTGTTGGCCCCGGAATAGACCATGCGACTCCAGGTATCAGCGCGGTCGGGTACCATCACGCCGAATTCCAGTGAACCGAATCGGGTGCGGGTTTCGGGACGTCCCTGCAGATAATTCTTGATTTCCTGATCGATCGATAATCCACTGGACCAGCCGGCGGGAGTATCCGAGCCACCCTGGATATTGCCGGGAAACAACTCAATCCCCGTCAGCAAACACCCGATTCCGCGCATATGGTTGTCGCCATCGCCGCGAACTTTATCGCAGACCCCTTTCAGAATCAGCGTCCGGTCGCGATACGGCTCCAGCGGAGTCAGGCTTTCCTTCAAAGTGAACTGAGCCCCCTCTTCATCCGGCCAGAAGTTCTTGGGAACGACGCCGTTCGGGCTGAACATGATCACCAGGCGCTGCTTCCGTGTCTGCTGATTGGCAAAGCCAAGGCTGGGAAGATTCAGCAGGAACGGGAATGCCGCAGCACTCAGGCCCAGATCCCGCAGAAATTCGCGTCGCGATGTACCGAACGTCATGGCAGCATTCACCTTCCCAAGTCGACTCTGTGACGAACCATCTGTCAGATCGGCATTAGCCTACGCTATTCGTGTGACAAAATCGAGATTACGTCGCCGCCGTTATGCCCCCACCGGAACAAATAATGCCGGTTCGGTGAGTTCGGCGCGGGGCCTGACTTCACCGAAACGCACGACCACGGTTTTCCACGTCCGTGCGCCTAACAGCCCGTGGTGAACGTCGGTCGGGTGGCCGACACTGGAGCGTCTTCGCGAAGTCCCGGAATGTGCGCTCCACACGAAGACCGGGACTTCCTTCGCAAAGCCTCAGTCCAGTGCCGGCCCCCCCCTAAGTTCGAGACATACCGCCACGGGTCGAATGAGGCCGTTAGCCGAGCATCAACACGCAGACGCTTTATTTGCAGTCGGCTACTTTCGCGCAGCAGCGTGACGGCTACTTTCAAAACGCTGGTTGCGGCCGCTGAAAGCTCGCCCAGTCTCTGCGATCCTCGACAGGCAGCAACGTCGCCGCAATAATCGCCACATACTTTCCCGGTAATTCATGGAACACTTCTCATGCGCTGCGTCCTGGTTTCGATGACACTGTTTTCGTTGGTGATGGTCAGCAGTCCCGCCGCGTTGCGAGCCGAAGATTTTCCGACTCCGAAGAACACGGAAAAGGCCACGACGGCCCCCATGGCTCCTGAGGAAGTGGTTAAGACTGCGAAGTTGCCGCCGGGGTTTGTTCTATCCGTTTTTGCTGCGGAACCGAATGTTCAGAATCCGATTGCCATCACCACAGACGAACGTGGGCGATTGTGGGTTGCCGAGAACTACAGTTGGGCTGGAGGGGGGGCCGGCGGATTTGATCCTAATCAGCGCGATCGGATCGTTGTGCTGGAAGATACCGACGGCGATGGCAAACACGACAAGCGAACGGTCTTCTGGGATTCCGCACGCAAGCTGACCAGTATTGAAGTCGGCTACGGTGGGATCTGGGCCATCTGCCTGCCGAACCTGCTGTTCATTCCGGATGGGAATCGTGATGACATCCCGGATGCAGCTCCGCAGATCATCCTCGATGGCCTGAACGAAGGGGTCGTCGGACACACTCCGGC
>CAZSTW010000120.1:0-10279 GCA_964609845.1 uncultured Planctomycetaceae bacterium
GGATTCCCTTCCGAAAACCGATGCGGCATGATTTCCGCCGTAACATAATCGATGGGCCGATTAGATCAACACGCCCTAACGCGTTCCGGCTGATGCGTTGATGTGCTATTTCGGTATTCAACCTGTCCATCGTTTGTTTGAAGCCTCTGGTCGTGGCGGGTGGCCGCTGCACTGCTGTAGCGTCTTCGCGAAGTCCCGGAAGGTACGCTCCACACGAAGACCGGGTCTTCCTTCGCAAAGCCTCAGTCCAGACCCGGCCACCCGACCACCCGACCGGGCACCCAACCGGTTTGACTTTCTTCTTGAGTTCACGCTCCATGTTGATCGAACCGGACGCTAACGCGTTCCGGCTGATGCGTTGATGTGCTTTTTCGGTATTCGACCTGTCCATCGTTTGTTTGAAGCCTCTGGTCGTGGCGGGTGGCCTGCACACCGAGGTACGGGAAACTACTTTCTGGAACGACACCCCCACCGCGTTCGTTCGGTAAAAGGGAGGGCGAAATGGATTAGTGGCACGGCTCTCATTAGACTGAGCTCCCAGAACGCTTGGGCAGCCCTTCGCCGGGAGTATTCGCATGCCAGATCTTGCAATTGAATTCGAAAACCATCGAAAGTCGTTTGAACCGGGGGAAGAGATCTCGGTCACGCTTTCATGGGATCTGGAAGCCCCGCCCCAGGCGATTGAATTGCGTGCGGTCTGGAATACCGAAGGAAAGGGGACCACGGATCTTGGGATTGAGCATTCCATCACGATTGACAGTCCCAATTCCAAAGAATCGCGGCGGGTGTCATTCACGCTGCCGGAAGCTCCCTACAGCTTTTCAGGGCATTTGATTTCGCTGGTCTGGGCTGTGGAACTTGTCGTCAAACCCTCTGAGCAATCCTGTCGCAAAGAGTTCACCATGGCCCCGGGAGCAACAGAGGTCATTCTGCGTCCTGTCGAACAACCTGGTCGATTCAAGCTGGGAGTCTGATGCGGGCTCGCGATAATCCATTTTCCGTTTCCCGAGTGCTGGAACTTCGCTATCAGTTCCACTCGCAAGCTGATCAGGGATGGCCATCGCTGCTATCCCGACTCGAAGGATTGCGTTATCGCGCTGCAATCATTGGCCCGCACGGCTCGGGGAAGACGACTCTCCTGGAGGATCTCGGCTCCCGACTGGCTGAGCAGGGGTTTCGAATCCACCCGGTATTTCTCAATCGCCAGGATCGGGCCTATCCTCACGATTTTATCAAGCGAACAGTTGGAAAACTGTCATCGCGCGACATCGTTTTACTGGATGGATGCGAACAACTCGGCCTTCACCACTGGTGGCGATTTCGCTGGCAGATGCGTCAGGCGGGAGGCTTGGTTGTCACGACACATCGAGCCGGGCGACTGCCCGTGCTCTGGCGCTGCCAGACTGATCCTGAACTCCTGTTCGAACTGGTTCGCCGTCTGGTCGATTCACATGCGGTCCGCAGGCCAGAGGACAATGCCCTGCCGGAATCGATGCCGGTTCCAACTCTCACGGAAGCCCATCAACTATTTCGGCAGCATCGCGGCAATCTGCGCGACGCGTTACGGGAACTCTATGACCGTGTTGCAATGACGCAGTGAAGTTGTCGACGAATCGATTGCCAGATCACTGATCACGACACCTGCATATCGTGATCAACCATGCTGCGAACCAGCTCTGGAAACGTCGTCGTTGGAGACCAGCCGAGTTCCTGTCGGGCGCGAGAAGAATCGCCGATCAACTGGTGAATCTCGGCCGGACGATAAAAGTCCGGGTCAACGACGACATGCTTCTGCCAGTCGAGACCGACATGACTGAAGGCAATTTCACAGAACTCACGCACGGAATGCGTTTCGCCAGTTGCGATCACATAATCGCTCGGCTTCGGCTGCTGCAGCATCTGCCACATGGCAACCACATAGTCTCCCGCAAACCCCCAGTCACGCTGCGCGTCGAGATTCCCGAGTGGAAGCTTGTCGATCAATCCTTTCTTGATACGAGCGACGTGTGATGTGATCTTGCGAGTGACGAATTCAAACCCGCGTCGCGGGGACTCGTGGTTAAACAGAATCCCCGACGCGACGAACATGCCATACGCTTCACGGTAATTTCGTGACAGATCAAATCCAGTGACCTTCGAAATTCCATAGGGGCTGCGCGGCGAAAATTTAGTGACTTCGCTTTGCGGTGACTCGGAGGCATTCCCGAACATCTCACTCGATCCCGCAAAATAGACCTTGCAGCGCGGGGCGGCTTGCTTCACGGATTCCAGGACGTAATGCGTTCCATCGATATTCGTCCGAAATGTCGAGAACGAGTCGTCAAACGAATAGGAGACGAAGCTTTGAGCGGCCAGATGGTAAAGTTCATCCGGCTGAATCTGATTCACGGCACTGTACAGAGACGGAAAACTCTCCAGACTCGCCGCATGCAAATGAAGCTGATCGCGAATCGGCAGGATTCGCGACAGTCGATGGCGAGCATCTTCGAGTGCCACGCGGCGCACCAGGCCGTGGACCTCGTAGCCTTGTTTCAACAGCAGTTCCGCCAGATAGGAACCATCCTGTCCCGTGATGCCTGTAATCAATGCTCGCTTCATCAGTGCTCGATCGAAGTGTTATTGAGGATTCTTGGTGGAATGTGGTGCCACGGCCGCTGGTGCGGGATAGCAATCGCTGACTGACCAGTGCTCGTAACGTACCAGTCCGCCCGATTCGATATCCGTGACTCGGATTTCGAATTGTGCCACGCCAAACGGAAGTTCTTCGCAAAGCCACGTATCGCATCGATATTGATAGAGCGGATCGTCAACGGGAAAGTCGACGGTTGCGGCAGCGGTCTGGCAGCGGAAGGCATCGTTACGCATCGGCAGACTCAGGTAACGAATCTTGCCCGCGCGATATTCTTTTTTCAGAGGCAAGCCGCGAATAAATGTCAGATCCGACACCTTCTGCTCTGGCGAAACTTCACTCAGCCAGCGGACACAATCAATGACAGGTGCCCCTTCGCTGAACCGTTTAACATCGATGGCGAACTGGCGCACGGTGACCAAAGGCTTATCGTCTGTTGCTTCCTGAACCTCGATCTGAATCACGCCAGGCTGTGCATGATCCGCTTGCTTTTGAACCGCCAATCGTCGACGCAAGATCGATCCGTCCAGATTAGCAGATGTCAATTCAACCCAGGGAAAGTCCTCTGCTGTCCCCCCTGAATCTGGAACTGTCAGGAACCATGTCCAGAGAGTGCGCGGCAGCGGAGCGGGCTTACGCGTGTAGTCGATCCACTTCCAGGCTTCCATCCGCTTAAACAACCAGGGTTGTTGCCACGGATTTTCAATGGGAAGCCAGGCAGACATCGCAGACAGGCCAAACAGAACGACTTGCAACCCGCGTATGACGGCATATCGAGCGCCGAAATCAATGACGGGAACAAGGGCCAGCAGCCAGAATGGAATCAGCCACAATGCCCAGCGCAGCGAGCAACTGACGCCTCCATAGTTGTAGTTATCGAACCGAGTCATGTAGAAGGCAATTACGATGACGGACATGACGGCGCCCAGCCGGATCAGCATTTTCAATGCCTGATTTCGTACAGATCCGCTTGCGATCCAACCCAAAAGGGCCAGCAGAAACAGCGGGGTCAGCGAGAAGATTCCATGGTGCCCGATCGTCGAATGCAGGAAATAGACCGTAGGAGAATCGAGGTTGCGATCAACGCCATCAGGGTCCGACCAGTAGCTTGGAATACCATCGACAACAAAGTTGTATTTCGACGATCCATAATTTGCGTAGGTCGGCTTCCAGCTTCCTGTCGCAATCACATTGGTGGCAAGAAACGCGATGATCGGAATCAACGCTGCCGGTGCATACCACAGGACTGTCTGCCGGATGGATTTTCGTACTGCCAGAACAAACGTCGCCAGACCAAACGCGGCTGCGGGAAGTTCATTGGCACAGGCCCAACCTGCGGAAAGCCCGCATAAAACAAAGGCCCAGCCGCGTGGCGACTCGTCCGACAGAATTCGCTCAAGGGCATAGAGACTGCAAATCACTCCCACCACGGCGACGGTGTGATTATTGAGGGTCATCAGAAACGGAGTCGCTAATGTTGCGAACGAGGCCGTCGCCAGAACAAACAGCCGACACCACGCTGTTTGCGATACGCGAGTCAGCAGTTTCCAGAGGACCAGCAGCGAGAGAGCGAACGGAATGATATTCACGAGCAGGAGCACTGCGGCGGTAACGGGTTGCGTCTGTTCTTCAAGCGACCAACCGGTTATGCGCTGCACGCACCATGTCACCCCGGCGACAATGACAGTCAGCAGTGGGGGCTTGGTGGAGTAGAAGTGGCCATCATCGTAAATGATGTCGATCGAATCCCAGCCGGGGACCTGTCGAATCTCATCGATCTGAAAGGTCCCCCGTTCAACCAGCGACCAGACGGTACACCAGCGTGAGCGGTCGTTCGCACTTTGCAGTGGCCGGGCATTCAACAGAGCCGTCGCATGCAGCACGACGGCCACGACAATTAACAGTACCGCTCCCCAACGCTCGGTGGTCGAGGCACTTTCGTCGGTAGCAACGGAAGACATATGCGATCTTTATTTGCTGTTTTTCTTCTCGTTCTTGGCCTTACGCTTTTCTTTCAGCGTCATTGTCGGTTTCTTGGCGACTTCCTTCTTCGCCTTGTCCCCTTTTCCCTTGTCTGCCATTGAAGTCATCCTTTGCATTCGATTCCGCAAAACTCGTCACGCTCTCGACGAGAGCATTGAGGTTCAGAATGATAGCAAGTCTTTGATCGAATCGAACCTGAGGCCCAGAAAAAGTCGATGGTGCACCGATGGAACGAACGCGCAGCGCGGCTCAACCGAGAGACGCACATGCCGCCAGCGCCAGGACTGCCGTTTCAATCCGCAAGATGCATGGCCCCAGGCTGACAGCTTTCGATCCGGCTGCGATGGCCATGGCAACCTCATCGTCTTTAAAGCCCCCTTCGGGACCGACGGCGAAAACAATCGAAGACGATTCCACAGGTGCCAGGTTCAGTCTGTCACCTGAAGGATGAGCGATATAGCTTGATCGACCGGGGATCTCGGCCTTGACGAAATCGGTCCAGGCCATGACGGGAGAAATCTCGAGCAAATGATTCCGCCTCGATTGTTTGCAGGCGGCAATGACGGCCTGCCGCTGCTTTTCGAGTTTGCTGTCCCGTGGATCGACAACGCTTCGGGAGGTGACCAGCGGGATCAGGCGCGTCACACCGAGTTCCGTCGATTTTTCAATCAGCCAGTCGAACCGGTCACCTTTGGGAACTGCAGTTCCAACGATTATCTCGCGTTCAGGCTTTGCTTCATGGTGTGACGACAGGATTTGTAATTCTGCATCGCGTTTACGAATCGCCAGAATCTGTGCCAGAGCAACCAGGCCCGCACCATTGAAGATTTCGACCTGGTCCCCCGCCGAAGCACGCAGCACATGCATCAGATGGTGAGCTTCCAGGCCATCCAGAACGACCGTCCCGGATTCGGGAAGTTGAGGATGGAAAAATCGGTTGACCATTTTATCACAGTTCCAGGTAAAGTATCACAGGTGCAGGTCGGCATTGTGGGAAGCGAGGACCGGAATCGCAATCACGGAATGATGCGTGGTCGGTTTGTGTTGACGGCACCTGTGCCGCTCCATGATGGCGGTCGCACGGGTTAATTGTTCTCAATGTACTGAATGCTGCGCTGCAGGCAGTCCCAGATCTGAAGGCTTGGTGCAATCTCGAAAAGCCACGGGCCGGTGTGCTGATTTCGAGCCAGCGTCGCCATCAATGGAATCCAGTCCAGATCCCCTGCGCCGACTTCCGTCCTGATCGCCCCCTGTTGTCTCTGTTTGAGATGGATCATCGAAACGTCCTCAGGTCTGATCTGGCTCACAATCTCGCAGGCTTCTTCGACAGTTTCTGTCAATAACAAGTTGCAAGGATCGAAACAGCATCGCAGCCGAGAGGAATCCTCTGCCAGAAGTCGTCGCGCCTGCTGAAGCACAGCCTCAAAAACCGGCCAGCTCTGATAGGCATTTTCCACGGCCAGATCCCCCTGGCGATCGATGACCTGATGAGTCATGAGGGCCAGTCGCCTGGCGGCTTGTTCCATCGTTGCGTCATCCAGCAAATGCGTCCGAGTCGTCGTGTCGACCAGACGCAGGTGCGGCTCGTTGCCACCCGATAGGCATACGGCCGCCTCCAGCCCCCGCTGAAACTCATGGTCGAAGTCGATTTGATTCGAGCTGAAAAGAGGAAGGCTGACGGCAAGATTGAATTGCAATTCAGGAAATCGATCTGCCAATTCAGAAAAGGAGGCGGGAGCGAACGAACGACTGTCGAGATGCGGTTCAAATTCACCAAGACATCCCTGACGGAGTTCGATCGCCTGAAACCCCTCGCGCATGCTCCGTTCGATCAAGTGAATCAGAGATTCCCCTGCATCCAGTTGCAGTTTCCAGCAGTTGGAGACAATCCCCCAGATTCGTCGAGATTGGCGATCATCGTCCATAAGTGCTTTCCAATGCCTGTCCAAGGCGAATCTGCGCCACAATCTCCTCCACACCTGCTGTGGCAAAACCGACGTATGATGTCGTCAGGCATCTGGTTATTCCAGCACCGGTTCCCGATCCAGACATTTACCCTGATCAACAGCCGCTGGATAATTGCTTTCCACCGCTTGTTCCTGAGTTGCGGGAAAGCCATCGGCGGAATCTGCCGCTGAGAAGCGGGGTGGTAGAGTCTTCTCGCCAATTCCGCGGCTCGTGAGGATATGTGGTTGAACTTCAGATTGACCGGAAAGATGGGGGGGACTAAGTTCCGGGTCTCACTTCCCCGTTTCTTTTCGTTTGTTCACCCCTCCGCGCGGAGTAGCGCCGTGCGCTTATCCCTCGTCATCTCTGCAGGCGCGATTGCGATCACACTCGCAATGTCGATCAACGTATCGATGGTGATGGGGCAGGATTCGCTCTCGAAAGGTGGGGAGTCTGACCTGGGGCGAAATCCCGCAAGCTCTGATGACGCCGAGACTCGTGAACGCGTCATCGTTCTGAATTCCGGGCGCGTCATGTCTGGGTTCGCTTCCCGAAATGCTGGTGGCTGGCTGGTCGAACAACCGAATGGGCGAGTCCAGGTCCCCGAGGATCAGGTGCGTGTTGTCGGCAACAGTCTGATTGACACCTACCGTCAGCAGCGTGACGCTGTCGCCGAACCGACCCCTGCATCGCACGTCGCGTTGGCACAATGGTGTATTTCATATCGGCTGCACGATGAAGCTCGCGATGAACTTCGTAAGTGTCTGAAGCTCGACCCCGAACATTCCACAGCTCGAAAGCTGTTGCGTCGCCTGGACGACATCCTGGATGTCGCCAAGGCCAAGCCGACGACTGTCGAACGCCCCCCGCAGCGCACGGCCGATGGATTTTTGACGCCGGACGCGGAATCACTGGGTGGTTTGTCCAACGAATCTGCCATCAATTTCACTCAGCGGATTCAACCGCTACTGATGAATAAGTGTGGGAATGCCTCTTGTCACGGAACGACGACTCCCCCGGAAAAGCCAGATGGCTTTCATTTGCTCCCAGTTCGTTCGGGGGCCAATGCGAATCGCCGTTATACAGAACGTAACCTTGCTGAAGTGATGCGGTATGTCGACCTGCAACAACCATCACTCAGCCCGCTGATGACTTTGCCACAAGGGGCACATGGCGGAACTGCAGGGGTGTTCAGTGGAACGAACGGAAATGCTCAAATCAAGATGCTCAGGACCTGGATCAAGACTGTCGCGGAAGAGAAACGAGCTGAAGAAGCAGAATGGAACGGACGACCAATGCTGGTGAGCAAGCCGCAGTCAGCCCCGCCCCGGCCTCTTCCTGCCGATCCATCAGATGACGAGTATTCCGCCGCGCCACTGCTTCGCACTGCCGGCGTCGGCCTACCTCCGGCTGATCCTGTGCAGAAGGCCGCCATTCCGGGAAACCGTGCGATTGGCTCTACGGCCACACCGTCGTTCTCAGGAGCCCCGATAGAACTGACGGCTGCTCAACGCCATGGGCAACCGCTTGAGACGGTGAGACCGTTGCAAAAATCTGAATCTGCCAGAAGCGATGCTGCAAAACCTGAACGGACGAAGGCTGAAGAGCGTCCGGATGACCCATTTGATCCCGATTTGTTTAACCGAAAATTTCACGGAAGAAGTGTCAGGAGCCCTGCATCGAACAGATGATTTCGCACCCCCATCGACTCTGGGTTGGTGGAGCGGGACGCGGAACAATCGTTCAATCATGGCCTCGTGACGAATCAAGAAAGGAAGATCATGCCACAGACCACTAAACGACGGTCTTCACCGACAAAACTTGGCGTGAAATGGCTGCTGTTGTCATTAGCCTTCGTCTGGCTGGTGGGATGTGTTGCCCCGAATGCCAGGAGCAAAGCTCGCGATCCGTTCGCTGAAGGGAAATTCAAGTGCGGTGAAGAGATGCCTCCGGGACATCTTTCGAAGTCAAAGGGTTAGCCTGTATCGGCCCTGACGAGAGTTCGTTGGCCACTTCGAGTAATCGGGCGGCCTGCTGCTTGAGTGCTTCGGCGCGGTCCAGTCCAGCTACCCGTTCCAGGCCTTCGGATCGCGAATCTTTGACCTCAGCCTGCTGCGGTTTATCGACGCCCCACATTTTTCGAATGTCGACGAGCAGTTTACGAGACTCGGCCAGATATCGGATGTCGGACGTTTCTGTCCAGCGTTGTAGAGCTTGAGCGGCCGCTCGCTCCAACGCTTCGGTCTGTCGAACGCGAAACGCGACGACATCGTCAAACAGCTCCAGCCGCAACCACTCCTCGACACGCCGCACCACCCGATGAACCACGTGGTAGGAAACATCCAGGCTGGCGGCAATGTCCGAGACGGAACGATGCCGAACGGCCCATTCCTGATACCACGCCAGGTCGCGAGCACTCGGCTGATATGGTTCAATCGGTTTCCCGGCGATGGGCGATTTCAGATCGTCAAGAGGCTCATCGGACGATTCCATCTTTCGAACCGGTGCTCGCTTCGGCATGTCGAGGACTCCTGAAATGCCACGCTAGTGCGTGTCGCACTTCCGCGTCGCGTCGAAACATGGGTTAGACGCTGTCGTTTGATGCCCGCGGGACGCCACACCTGAATGCAACGCGCTCTAAGCCGTCGCAGTGGCTTTTCCGTTCTTACGCTTCCAATGGCCGATCGTTGCCGAAACGGCGTTCGTGTTGATGTCATGTCCGAGCTTTCGCAATTCTGTCGCGATGTCGGCGGCCCCCCGCGTGCAGTCCGATTGCGAGTACAGTTCGATGACAAGACTTTTCAACGCCTGACGATCCGCGGCCGATGCCGCTCCACTGTCATCGTCGTCCAGTTCCGAGACCGCATCACGTACTCCTGGACGGTAGCCAGGGCCATCAACAGGCGTCACACCAATTGTACGTGCGACTTCCAGGATATCTTCGCGCGACACCCCCTTGGCTCGTTCGATCTGCTGAACGAACGCACCATCGCGCAACATCTCTTCAACCGTCGCAGGGTCATCGTAATGGCGAGCCAGTTCCTGCTGATCGTACCCCTTCAATCGAGAATTCAGTTCCTGCTGCCGACGTTCCAGCAATTCGCGGTGCCAGGGAGGAATCCAGTCGGTGGCGATGACAGAACCGGGGTCACGGGCTTCCTGTTCAATCAGGGCGACATTGGTGGCACCGTTGGCCTGCAGAAACGGGCCAGTTCCGCGGCGACCGTAAATGTGTCGGGCAATCTGATCGTGAGTGACTCCTTGCTGCAACAGGACTGCGACTGGTTCCAGCTTTTCGATGACGGGTGTGTCAGCCCCCGCCCGGGCTTTTGCGACCGCTTTGACGGATGCCCAGAAACTGGGCCCCGGCGCCCCGCTTTCGGGGCGCACCTTGCCATGTTCGCGCTGTACGTAAGCTCGACATTCTTCCGCCAGACGAGGAACCGCCACTGTTGCCAGGTCGCGACAACAAGCTGGAATGTTGCCGGAATCGCATGTCTGCAACGCGGCCTGAATGCCAAGCCCGACCGTCTCGGGCATGATCGGACCTCCATGGGGATCATTCAGCCATCGCTGAATTCGCCGGAGCATCTCATCCACAATCCGTAAGATTTCTTTCGCTCGACTTTCCATGGGCGCTGATTCTCCTTTCCGCCGGTGAATGGATCTCAAAAATCACTCGCTTACGTCGCCAGGTCATTCCTGGCCTGATGTTAGGTG
>CAZSTW010000120.1:10420-22132 GCA_964609845.1 uncultured Planctomycetaceae bacterium
TGGCCGGGGCTGGACTGGACTGGGCTGGACTGGGCTGGACTGGGCTGGACTGAGGTTTTGCGAAGGAAGCCCCGGGGAGAAGCGCCAGGACGCACGATCACCCCCCCAGGCGCCATGGCCTGCCAAGGCACTCTGGTTCCACAAGAGCCCATGATTCACTTCGATTTTTCGCGGATCAATTGTTCGCCGACGACACACTGGCCGTCTTCAAACTTCAGTGTGATGGCAAGCTCGCCGAAGAAGCCCGCGCGTCGAACTTCGGCCACTTTGGTTGCCAGCCACCGCTGTGCTGCAGCGATACGTCGCGCCGTCCTGTCATCCGATGTTTCGCGTTCCATGGAATTCTCCTGCAGTGCTGTCGCTCAGCTTGTAAATGCTGTCACCCCGCACATGCCCTTTCGGATTGGAGGTCCAGAAAGACCGCTTCCGAGGCCGTGCTGCGGGCCTGGCGATCTCGCTCGATTTCAATCGCCATCAGGGACCGCAGTCTTTCGGACTGACGATTCAACCGGGCGTGAAACCACTGCCAGACGTCCGCTCGCTCGCGGTTGGAAAAATCGTGCTGGTACAGGGAGTTCCCGTGGACGTCTGTGGTGACGACAGCTCTGGGGACAATTCCACGCAGGATGATTTCATCCTTTTCGACCTGATAGAGCAGGTCGAAAACAAACTTGCTGGGGAACTCAGAGTCGTCGGCCTCATACCACCACTCGCACTGATGGCAACGATCCAGCGCGTTTCGATTCAGCGTTCGCTCGTACGTGACCGCATTCAAGCAATCTGGCATGACCGACATGTCATCCTCGTTTTGATGAAAGCACGAAGGCAGAAAATTGTCGCACCGATGCACGGGGACCAGTCTCAAAAACAATCCTTCAGCCGGAACGCAATGGCGTCCGGTTTAATCGACGAATGCTGTTTAACGACAGGTGTCGAGTTGCATTCCCGACTGAGAAGCCCGAGGCTTCCACCGAGCCGCAATTCGCGGGGATCGATCCATCGTCCCTCGATTCCGTTCGCTGCGAATTGCAATAAGGCTCCATCGCCTCATCCGCTCGGCAGAAGCTTCAGGCTTCATCATTTGACTTATCAAACAGACGGAACGCATGAGCGTCCGGTCCCTATATCAGAACGATCGTTAACACGACTGAAGGGGACAACTCCCAGGAATTTCACGTCCGTCCAACGTTATCGATCCTTCACTCCAGAATCCGCCTCTTTTGATCAGCGTTCATCAACGTTGATCTGTGGTTCAAGGTTCTTGCTGCATTCGTCTTGTGTGTGCGGTGATTCTATCCATCGCAGATGCGTTCGCAACAGAAAAATATTTGTCCGCAACATAAAAACAACAGACGACGCGGTGTGGGCAGGCGTCATCCGGTTGTCCGTGCTAGACTTACGTGCAGACAATTATTTTTCAGCATTTTTCGTGTGCGGAGATTTTCCTGTGCCTCGACCACGAACTGTCGTCACCGTCGCTGCCATCGAAGACACCGCCGAAAAGCTGCTCGAACTCGGAGCTCAACTGACCGAAGTGGCTCTTAAACTCAAGCAGGCCAACATGAACGAAGCATTGCTCCCGTGGACCAATGCCCACTGGCGATCTGTCGATAAACTGGTCGAAGCGGGGCTTCCGCTGCTGGGTGCAACCCTCAGCGAAATCAACGCCTTCAAATCGGGACGAAAATCGACCGCCGCACTGGAGCAGGAACGTTCGCTACGCGATTATGCCCGCCGCAAGGAACGCGAGGCTGCTGCTGGTCAAAAGCCCGAAAAGCGACCACGCGGACGACCTCCCAGAAAGGCGACCTGACCATCGACTGTCCCGGTGTCCATGACGTCGATCGCTCGTCGTCAATGTCTCCTGATGAATTGGACGGTCTGGGAATAATTCCATTGACGTCGTCTGGTTGTTTGAGTCTTGCCGTAGAAGGTTCCAGTCAATTGAATCCGTCCCTCGTCTGGTTTCGTTCAGATCTCCGCCTGGAGGACAATCCTGCACTTCAGGCCGCCATCGACCGAGGGGGGCCGGTGATTCCAGTCTTCATCAGGTCGCCCAGCGATGAAGGGCAGTGGCAATCCGGCGAGGCCAGCGACTGGTGGCTGCATCAGTCGCTGAGCTCCCTTTCGACGTCTCTGCAAAAAGTTGGTGGACGACTGGTGCTGCGGCAGGGGCCATCAGCAGACGTTCTGCACAAACTGATTCAGGAAACCGGGGCTGCCGCCGTCTTCTGGAATCGGCGATATGAACCAGCCGTCAGGGAATCCGATTCGAAGGTCCGCGCTTCGCTGGAACAGGCGGGCATCATGACTGCAGATTTCAATTCCCAATTGATATTTGAGCCGTGGGACATTGCCACGAAAGAGGGGCGTCCTTATCAGGTCTTTACCCCGTATTGGCGGGCCTGCCTGCAGAAGGGGCTTGCATCAACACCAATCCCGGCCCCTGAAGTGATTGCTGCGCCGGAAGTCTGGCCTGATTCCGTTCCGCTGGCCTCGTTTCAACTGGAGCCAACACGCGACTGGGGAACTGGTTTGAAGGGACATTGGACCCCTGGCTGCCAGGGTGCTGCAGAACGTCTCAACGAATTCCTGCGATCTCACGTGAATCAGTACGCAGTTGACCGAGACCTGCCCGCCCTCGTCGGAACGTCGCGCCTGTCACCTCATCTCCATTTTGGAGAGATCAGTCCAAGGACAATCTGGCACGCGGTACATCAATCACTGGCTGGTTCCCCGGCAGATCAAACCGGGGCGGAAACGTATTTGAAGGAGATCGGCTGGCGCGAGTTCGCGCATCATCTGCTCTATCATTTCCCTCAGACAACAGACCATCCGCTGCGGTCCGAATTTGCGGATTTCCCCTGGGAAGATAATGAGTCCGGATTAAAAGCGTGGCAGCGCGGCCGGACGGGCTACCCGATCGTTGATGCCGGGATGCGGGAACTCTGGAAAACCGGTTGGATGCACAATCGGGTCCGGATGATCGTTGCCTCGTTCCTCGTCAAGGATCTGCGACTGCATTGGGGGCATGGAGCACGCTGGTTTTGGAATACGCTGGTTGATGCAGATCTGGCCAATAACACCCTGGGCTGGCAATGGAGTGCGGGTTGCGGAGCGGACGCGGCTCCCTATTTTCGAGTCTTCAATCCCGTGCTGCAGTCGCAGAAATTTGACCCCGAGGGAACATACCTCGCGCAGTGGCTTCCCGAACTGGCAGGACTCCCGCCCAAGTGGATCCATGCACCGTGGACGGCGCCGGCCGAGGTTTTGAAATTCGCTGGCGTGTCATTAGGAAAAACTTACCCGAAGCCGATTGTCGATCACGGAGAAGCCCGCGACCTGGCTCTGGCGGCCTTCCAGAAAATCAAACGGAACGTGTGAGTCGTCGACCTCATTCGGCGAATGAGTCCAGCACGCGAGCGTACGCAGCATACGTTCCTGCGTCAAAGAGGACAAAGCGGACGGCGATTGTGGCGGACGAACTCTGCAGGAACAGGCGAGTTTCATCCAGTGAATTTTCCGCAGCCAGATCCACTGGAAAACTGTAGACCCCGGTACTGATCGCTGGAAAAGCAATACTGGCGCACTGGTTTTGGACGGCCAGTTCCAGGCACCGACGATAGGCGGAACGCAGCAACTTCGGTTCTCCTTCACGCCCACCACGCCAGATCGGACCGACCGCATGAAAAACGAAGCGGGCAGCAAGTTTTCCTGCGCCCGTCGGGACAGCATCACCTGTGGGACAGCCCAGCGGGTACCGTGCCAGCGTTTCCTGGTGCACAGTTGCTCCCGCAGTTCGATGGATCGCGCCATCGACTCCCCCGCCGATCATCAGTTCGGAATTCGCCGCGTTGACGATCGCATCGACCGATTGACGGGTGATATCCCCTTGAACGAGTTCGATGGAACTGGCACCAAACTGAACTTTCATGATACTTTCCGGTCAGGCATGACACTTTGCTCCCGAAGCGACTGATGAAGTATACGCAGAACGATTCAAACCGAGCAGGTTCAGCGTCGCTGTGAATCGATCCCACGGCGGCTGACGGAACGGCTTCAGCGTTCCGCTGGCGACATCGTCATCCGTCGGTTCCAGCATTTCCGTGGCAAGGCACAAGTCGAGCAGCCACATTTCTTCGAGGTATTGAGTCGACTGACCCGTTGCACGCGCGGTTGCCAGCCGTTGTTGCTGCACCTTGAACTTGCGATGCACCTCCATCAATGTCAGGATCTTCGCGGCATCTGAGCCATGGTGGACCAGCAGATCCTGGCAAGTTTCGAACGAGGCGAACAGATCCAGATCCTGTTTGCGTACCAGCAGCACGGTAGGGGCCACATATTGCAGCGGACGGTATGTTTCGAGGATGGGAGCCATGATCCACCATTCACGCTGAGATCCCTTTTCTTCCAGCAGGGTCCTCAGGTGACCATGCAGTTCTCGAAGCACAAAAGAACCGAGTTTTCCTTCCATCGCGATGACCGAATTCAATTCATCATCTGCCGAATCGCGTGTCAGTCCCAGCAGGTGAGACCGAATGGAATCCTTGGCAACGAAAATCTTCAGCGGCAGGCAGCCAATGGATCGCACGACAAGATGCATTCGTCCATCCTGCCCTGTCGTGACGAAGGCATAGGAAAACTCCAGTTGCTGAAACTGTTGCCCATGGTGAATCTCGCGCATCTCGCGACGCCGTCGCCACCAGCGAGCGGCCCAGGTGGTTGACAGGGCAAACGCGGCACCAATGACGATTCCCACGGATTCTTCATGCACATTCTTCCAAAGAGTTTCCCACATCGCTTCCGCGATCCTTTCTTGAGCGCGCGGCTTATTCGCCACAGCACAGACTTTCGCTGCATCTCAGCCTGGAGCAGTCGCGACAGCGATCGCTGGTCGCAAGGTCATGCCACGGGCAAAGTCTTTCCAGGCTGGCAACATGCGTTTCTTTCTTTCCGGACGGGCACGTGAAATACGAGCCACACGTCGGGACGCTGGACGATCAGAACGCACGCCGATGAAAACGGATCACGAGAATTCCGCAGGCCGATCCATCGGTGATCCGTAACCCCTGTTTGAGGAAAAGGCTTGCGCTCAATTCTGCACGAATGGGGCGTATGCGGGATCTCGCAGCCTGAGTCTGATGGTGATCTCGTTAACTGCAAATTGTGGTGAACAGCTGGAAAACATCTCAATATTTTGTGTCTGGTCGCGGCGTCGAACAGGTGTATCATCATGCCCATCTGCATCGGAACCGTGACTCATTCACGGGTGACGCGCCGGGGTGTGCAAGGAACCGCCCTGCCCGAGATCGCGTCAACGTTTCCACAACGGAGACCATCTATGTCTCGTTCTTTTCCACTGCGCCTGGGGTGCGCCTATTCGTTTCATTACCCCCGTTATAATTACCTCGGACTACCGACGACAGTAGAAACCCGGCGGATCGTTGTCGCAGAAATTCGTGACACATTCAGCCAGCCGTTGGAAGAATTGACGGTCGCAACCAACCCGCTGCTCAAGCGAGGGCGCTGGCTGGTGACGGGCCATGATCTGGATCGCGATGCGATGCGATCATTCTACTTCGATTCAATGAGTGAAGTGCGACCGTTGTCGGATGAGCAACTCGACCCGTTTCGAAGAGCCGTCTATGTTGTGATGACAGCACTGGGGCAGGCGATCTTCCAGGGATCACGCCTGGATGAAGCCTTGAATTTCTTGCTGAAACGTCCAACGGGAATTGTGTGTCGAGTCG
Organism: uncultured Planctomycetaceae bacterium; assembly: GCA_964609845.1. Taxonomy (GTDB): domain Bacteria; phylum Planctomycetota; class Planctomycetia; order Planctomycetales; family Planctomycetaceae; genus Schlesneria. The sequence continues at coordinate 16,171 of CAZSTW010000120.1, forward strand.
TCGGAAGATCGAATTGAAGAACCTTGCGTTTCAGCCAGCCCGCTCAGGCGGGCTGGCCAATAGAGTCGCCTTCACCGCCCCGCGTGATGAAAGCCGTTCGGAAGCGGCGTAGAGTTTGCCCCCAAAACGCCTGTCTTGTGGCCAACATATTTATGGGAAACCCGCTGCGTTACAAGCTGGAAATTGCTGGGATGTTCCTGGCAGGAACCATCTATCCCGATCAGAAGTTGCTTCATCTGGAAAGTTTTTTCGGCGTCGTCAAGGTAGCCGACATTACGTCTCTCGAGGGGATGCGATTCCGTGCTTCGTTTCATGGGACAACTGTTCATGGCCACGTCAGTCTTGAGAGCAAGGATGGCGACGGTCGCCACGAGCCATCAGCGTACTATCACAAGACATCACCGGATTTGATCATGTTGCCGAACAAGCCTGGCGACGAGTTCTGCAGTTGGGAGTCAACCGAATCCAGTCGGCATACTGACTGTTTACGAGGTGTCGCAGTTTGGTGAGCGCGAAGTAGGCTATGGAAAACTCGGGACGAATTGCTGCCTGTAACGACACGCTCGCATGCGAGCATCCCAGCGCCGATGATTCATCGCGGAGGCATTCCATTTCGTCGGGCCAACCGCAGTCGGCATGCAGGTCCATCATTTGCCGCTACGACCGGCCAAGATGGTGTCACTGGTCGTTCAAGATGACCCACGTGTTCTCGGCGGGGTGGCTGGGCTGGACCAACGGGAAACCGCGGTTGATTGTCGATCGAAATTGATCCCAAACTCGGCGTGGATCAACAAGGCTTTGCGAAAACCCGGGGTTTCCTTCGCAAAGCCTCAGACCAGCCCCGGCCACCCTGACCGCTGCAGCAATTATTGTCCAGAACAAAATGCTTCCGGTGATGAAGACACGTCACCGCACGAATGGTTCGGGGAACGACTGTCAATCGCGGCGTTCGGGGTGTTCGTGACAACGTGGTGCCGGACGCCGATTCAATCTTCAACGCGGCGACACGGTTGCGGCTCTGCGAATGCGGCAGTGTGTCACTTTAAGGAAGTGCCGGTGCGCTGCAAAAGTATCAACGCCGATACCCGTTTCTGCGGTGTGCCACTGGCGATCGCCTTGGATCGCCAGTGCCCGTCCGTTCGGCTCGTTTTGCGTCCTTGAATCGACAGTGCCACCTAGCCGGATAGCCAAAAGTCATTCCTCAAGGATTGTTGCCGTCGCGGCGCGAGGTGGTGGCGAAATTTATCCGACTGATACGCGCTTAGCCATTGAGTAGCCCGTGCTTTCAAACGCGGAGCCAAATTTCATTGAGATTCATCACGCCAGTCGCAAGGCTCCCTGTGGTGGCATGACACTTGCTGATTGACCACTCCCCAACTCACTCGTTTTACGGCTCTCATTGACTTTCGTCGACACAACTCCGCAAGGGGGACAACGATGAACAACTCTCATGACCTCATTCACCAGTTCTTGGCATGGGATCTGATCACCGACCCAATCGGAAGGTTTGCAGGCACTCAGGACTCGCCGACCAGCGAGCGGATTGTGAAAGGGTGTCGATCCAACTTCCGTACTTTATCGGGTGTCTTCTTTCTGGCTGGAGGATGGGAGCCTGAAAAGGCTTCGTTGAAGCCAACTGGCGACGGTCATTCGCAATTTTCTGGCGGAGAAATTCAGTGGACGAGTATCTCGGGGATCCTTGGCTGGAACGTTGCTACCAAGCAACTACTGCTAGTCTTGGTCATTTCGGTGGCATTCATGCAAGGCATCCTTCTCGTGATGGGGTTGGCGATGGATGGTGAATTGATTCTTCTGCCTTGGAAGATTCTCGGGACTGTCTTCGGCATTTTGGTCGCACTGATGCTTCTGGCAGTCCTCGTGTTGGGCAACCGGCAAGTGATGGAGATTACCATCAACGAGGAGGGGATGCGGTACCGGATTGGCGCAAGAGCGAGATCAATAAGCCGAATGGCCATCATATTTGGCGGAATCCTGGGCTCTGCACGAACCGTCGGTGCGGGGCTCTTGGCACAATGCCGTGAGACTGGCATCTTTCGCTGGAGCGAGGTTACCCGGGTTCGAGTGAATTTGCGACGCCGAAGCCTTGTCCTGTTTGGTGATTCGCTACCTTTGATCGAGGTGTTCTGTACCCCCGAAGTTCTGGCCCCTGTCTTGGCCACAGTTCGTCGGAAAGTCGAACGAGTTGATGGCTGTTAGTCTCTTGGTGAGTTCCTGGGGACAGGTAATTTGGCTCAAGGTGGCACAATTTGACGGTGCGTGAACGTAGGAGGAACTGAAGATGCCAGGCCGGACTTATCAACGAATCACTTTGAGTTTCATATTATTCACCGTTTTCATCGCAGCAACTTGTTCAACCGTCAAAGGCAATCCGCCTCCGGCCCAGAATAACGCATACCAACAATACTGGGGGCCGATGACACCCTTGGGCGGCCCCCATGCGGGACCGCAGGCACGGCCTGGAACATACATGTTGTCATGGGCAGATGTTCCAACTGAGTCCGTCGCCCCGCAGTTCTGGAAGTGGACGAACGGCCCAGTTGTCACATTCCTCGGCGGGCACCGTTACTTCGTTCATTTTCGAGCGGATGGTGCAATCGACGTGTGGGATGAATCGAACCTTCCTGAAAACGAGTCGAAGGTGATCGCTGTCACCAACTTTGCTACGGTCTGGTTTCAAAACAGCACGCAGACGAAGCGAATCGCAGTGCGCTACGTGCCGTTAGATGGCCGAAAGGAAGTGGAAGCAGAAGCGTCACAAACGAGAATCTGGGGCCCCATGGAACCGCTTCGTGAAGCACACGCGGGACCGGAGCAGGCACCTGGAAACTACCTGTTGCAGTGGGCCGAAGTTCCCAACGACGCCGTTCCGAATTCGCAGTGGCCATGGAAGTCGGAACGTGCCGTAAAGCTCGAAGGTGGCAAACGGTATTTCATTCATTTCTCAAAGAATGGACAGGTTCATTTTCACGATGAAAGCGCTTTGCCTGCGGACGAAGCCAGAGTCGAACCGATTCGAAATCGGGCGATCGTCTGGTTCCAGAACAGCACTTCGAAATTGCGGATTGCTGTCCGCCTCGTCAACCTGGATCGAGTCACAGATGCAGCAGAAAGTGAGCATGGGTTTTGGGGGCCGATGGAACCTAATGGGCAACCTCACGCTGGGCCAGAGCAGGCTCCCGGCACGTACCGAATCGTCTGGGCCGTCGTACCTGTTGAGCGGATGTCGTCAGCGCAGTGGCCGTGGCAAAACGGGCCAACGGTTCAGTTGTCTGCCGGGAAACGTTACTTCATCAGATTCTCTACCGGTGGACGGATCGACGTTCACAATGAAAGCGACCTACCTGCCGCAGAGGCCACAATCAGACCCGTTCCCGAGCGCGCATTGGTCTGGTTCCAGAACAGTACATCCGATCAGAAAATTGCAGTCCGGCTCGTCAATGTGGATGTGACAAGTCCACCTCAGAACGCCCGTGTTTTTCAAGGCCAGGGAGTTCCGAAAATTGGCGAGGATCCAGGATCAGTCATTACGATACGGATTGAGAATGGAAGGGTCACTGGAGAATATGACAGCGGCCAGTTACCTGCCAAGAAGGTACCGGACCACAATCCTAAAGATCCCGGTTTTGACATTGTGAGAGCCAACATAGCAGCGGAGAATTTCGTCCGCGCTTTCCGTGGCGTTGCCCAATTCGATGGACACTACATTCCCGACAAGTCGTCGGTATCGGGCACTGTATCGGCGCGGCTACTCGTTGGGAACGAACCACAACCAGATGCCGGCGGGCAGGGAACATTTGAGGGAATTGTTGAACAAGGAACCCTGACACTGACCGTTACCATGCCAGAAGGGAAACAACTCATGCGCTCCGGCGGAAAGGGGCTCACCCGGACATTCAAGCTGACTGAAATACACAAAAACTCCGCTCCACCGAACGCTGGACAGGTAACTAAACCCGTGACTTTGCCAAAATCAAAGTCGAAAGGTGGAGAACTGTAGTCCTCAGAGGGAGATGAAAGAATCATTCTACAAGCTTGTCAGGAGAATCATCCGATGCGGTCACTGCGACGCCAAGCCTTTCTGCAGCAATGTTTGTTGTTTGTGATGTCGTGTCAATGGATCGCCGAGATCGGAGCGAGGCGGATTTCTGCTATGGAACCACCTTTGCAAATGGGGGATTCGCCGCAGACAGCCGTCGATGAGAATTCCAGATTGGGATATCTTGGAATCGAACCAATTGACGTGGGTACTGCCACCGCGAATGCATTGGGAGTGAAGTCTCCGAACGGTACGGTGGTCCGCAACGTCTTGCCCAAGAGCCCTGCGGATGTGGCCGGATTGAAGGCTGGTGACGTCATCCTGAGTCTCGGCGGACACGAGACCGGTGACATAGCGGCCTTTCAAAAAGTCATGACCCGTTCGAAGCCGGGGCAGGAGGTTGTCTTGGATGTGCGGCGTGTCGACTCGCTCATGAATTTCAAAGTACGCCTCTCCCGCATGCCATTGAGAGTTCAGGCTCCGGTCGCCCCGGATGATTCCGATCAAAAAGAGAATTCACCCATTGTCAAGTGTGAGGCTGAACTTCCTGCCATCGGCATTCGCGTCGTGTCCGCAGGGACCGCAGCAGCTGGTGATTTGGGTATTGAAACGCCGATCGGCGGCGTGATCGCAGATGTTCATCCGGACACACCGGGTGCTGCCGCCGGATTGCGTGTTGCTGACTTGGTCCAACGATTCGATGATCACAAAATCGAGACCTATGAAGACTTCGAGGCCGCGATGATGAACAGCCAACCGGGAAGTCGCGTTCCGATCGTGTTTGTCCGAGGTACAACGCGGATAAAGGCGGATGTAGTTCTGGGACAGCGCACTGGTGAAGTGCAGATTTATACCCATCCCACCAACGCCTTTCAGATTCGCTTTTCTTCATCCTGGAAGCATGAGGCAACGACAACCCAAAGTGGTAAAGCGGTTGATCGATTCCGGTCATGGGACTCGCACTACACGCTCGACTGTCTTGCCGAAGTTCGCAAAGCACCGTCTGCTGACGATGCCCTCGACGCATTTATTGGTCGGAACCTTCAAAAAGAACGAGGTAAGGTCACTCGTTTGCGTTCGGTGGCTTTCATCAGTCGTGAAATCGGGGCAGAACAGCGTCGCCTTTTGTACCTGATCGGAGTTGTCGTCAAAGAAAATCTATGTGAATTTCGGGTCGAGGCTCCCATTCTGAGCGATCCGGAAAAACTGCCATTCCCTATCGAATCGCTGATGATACCGTTTGTACCAGAACTCAGGACTCCACAATAATCGGCCAGGAGCTACGACCTCAATTCTGTCGGCAGCGGCCTCCCTTACACGTGGGAATCGCGGCCAGCCCCTCGCCGCAATGGTCGATTGCCATAAAGGCTGAGGATGGCCTGGTCGCCTTCGATGCCGTAGCGGCGTCGCACTTCGTTCGTCACTGAGTGACTGATATGGGAATCAAGCCGATAACTTGCCGCCAACCTTCTCCGGTGTTCGCAAAAGAGCTTCACCGCCAGAAAGGTGGGCGAAGCACAGGATTCGGCAGGAGTTAGAATCAGTACACCCCGCTGGGCTCGAACCAGCAACCTTCGGTTCCGTAGTTTAAGCTGGCTAACTCCCCGATTGGTCAGAACATCGTTGTGTGACAGGAAGTTAGCAACACACAGCCACTTTATCAATCTATATCATTTCCTGCCGTAACTTCTTATTCCATGGCAGTACACATCACGATTTTCAGTATTCCTCAGCACCGGTCTTGAGCCAGCGGTGGCACTGTAGCGTAGTTGGCAAATCGGAACTCGCCGGCCCCGTCGACACCGATATCGGTAGCAGAATTTGCCATCGCTGCACGCCAGAGCGGCGACGGAAGAAATGCGAAAACGGTATCGCTGCTAACACAGTAATCGATCAACTCCGACT
>CAZSTW010000121.1:0-22088 GCA_964609845.1 uncultured Planctomycetaceae bacterium
CCCGCCTGTGGACCTGTGACTGCGCGCACATAGAACGACGGAACTTCAGCGCCGATGTTCATCGCGTCCATGGGAGTGACGCCATCCCCGTAAACCCTGGGAATGAGCAATACACCAATCAATGACAGAATCCCCATGGCACTTCGAAGCCGATAGTAACACAACGATTGGCTTGCGTCGTAATGCGAACTGCCCATGTTGAGTCGCTTCTCCGCAGGGTTTCATGCGATCGCAGAGCACTCAGGAAGTCGTGATCCCATTCACAACTCCAGCTCACGCCGAAGGTTTCATCAACAGTCAAGATAAACTTCTTTGGCCCCTTCGTCGAGTGGTAATTTCCCGAGGATGTCTCCCCTTCCTGGCCACAGCAATGTCCATGACGGATGTATTTGCCACTTGTTTGGTGATCGGCATGGATATCAAAGCAACTGCCGTTGTCGATCGACAACGGCAGTTGATGAAACCACGGGTATGCAGAAACCTTACTTCGCGTATTCAACGACGCGAGTTTCTCGCAATACCGTTACCTTGACTTCACCTGGGTAGGTCAGCGACTGCTCAATCGCGGCGGCGAGGTCGCGACAGAGTCTGGCGGCCTCACGATCGCTGACATCCTGAGGATTGACGATCACGCGAACTTCGCGACCCGCCTGGACGGCGAAAGCCTGTTCGACACCAGGGAATCCACAGGCGAGTGTTTCCAGTTCTTCGAGACGTCGAACATACTTCTCAAGGGTTTCGCGCCGGGCACCCGGACGCGATGCCGAGCAGGCATCGGCTGCCGCCACCAGCACAGTGTAAATGTACTCAGGACGAATGTCGTCGTGATGCCCCAGAGCAGCATGTACGACTTCACCCTTTTCGCCATAGCGTTTCAGCAGTTCTGCACCGACTGCTGGGTGTCCACCTTCCATCTCATGGTCAGCAGCCTTCCCGATGTCATGCAGGAACCCGCACCGGCGCCCCATATTTCCGTTCAGGCCGAGTTGCTCAGCCATCAAACCGGTCAAATGTGCCACTTCGATCGAATGCCTCAACACGTTCTGGCTGTAACTGGTCCGGAAGTGCAGGCGGCCCATCAGATCCAGCAACTTGTCATGCAGATTGGGGACGCCCGCTTCCTGAGCCGCTTCGTTCCCCTGTCGATGGATAAATGCTTCCATCTCTTTCTGAGTCTCAGCCACGATTTCGTCGATGCGAGTCGGGTGGATTCGCCCATCTTGAATCAGTTTTACCAGCGCCTGCTTGGCAGTCTCGCGCCGAACACTGTCGAACGCGGAGACCACAACGACGCCGGGGGTATCATCGACGATGACATCGACGCCTGTCGCCTTTTCAAACGCGCGAATATTGCGGCCTTCGCGACCGATGATCCGCCCCTTCATTTCATCACTGGGAATATCAATCGTGGAGACGGTCGATTCTGACGTATGCGCCGAAGCATAGCGCTGGATCGACATGCCGATGATTTCTCGAGCCATCCGCTCTGACTGTTGCTTCAGTTCCGCTTCCTGCTTGAGAATCAATGCTCCAGTTTCATTTTTCAGTTCGCGTTCCAGCTGCGTCATCAGCATTTCGGTCGCGGCTTTCTGGTCCAGGCCGCTGATCTTGTACAGCTGTTCCTGCTCCTGCTTCAAGACGCGATCAAGTTCCTTTTCTTTGGCATCGATCGTTTTGTTGCGTTCGGCCAGCTTGGTATGGGTCGCTTCAAGCATCCGTTCTTTACGCGCAATGTCGTCTTGCTGTTCCTTAATCCCAGCTTCACGCTTATCAAGAGCACGTTCCTGGTTACGCAGTTCGTCGCGCGCCTGGTTGATTTCTTTTTCAATCGCTTCGCGACGACGGAACCCTTCTTCTTTCGCGGCAAGTTCGGCTGACTTGGCGATGTTTTCAGCTTCTCGCTGCGCCTGCTGAACGATTTCGTCCCGCGTTTTGTAAGCTCCACCGCGCATTGTACGTTCGACGAAGTAGCCAATGGCCGCTCCGACGATGAGACAAATCAAACCCACCACATACGGTAACATCCCCGGCCTCCCAGTAAGCTACCGGAGACACCGACAGTGCTTAGGGTTGGCCCGACACACAATCGATGGAGACTTTCCTCGGACCGTTTGCAGCGCGCCTGCGGTCGAGTGGAGAATGAACGGAATGTTTGATGGAAATGATCAGCCGCGAATATGTTGACGCAACGGCACTAATGCCGTCACATAATGTGCCGACCGGAATTCGCCTGACAAGCGGGCAATCCAGTCCTCCTGTGGAGGTCCGACTGCCAACCTGTGCGCGGCGTTAGCCGGCCAGGAAGAATGGCGCAGACCGATCCCCGACAACGTGCCGCTGACGATCATCAGGTTCGCTGATGCCCCCATCGCACGCTTCAGGCACATGCAGCCTTGCTGAAGCAGCCAGACTACAAGTTCAATCAGTTCGCCAAGGAAAGAAAACAACCCGGCACCCTCACGCAACCAACCACCATTAAACAACTTGCGATGCGGTTTTGCGATCGTTCGCATGCCGCGTTCGTAAGACCGTGCATCTCCGAGTCACCATCAACTCGGCAATCTCCGGGATCATTTTAAAAGAAAACTCCCCACGGATAACAGCGGCATCGTAACACGTTACGGCAAACCTGCAACTCTCCGAGAGCATTCAAAATGAGGTCGACAGAATGTGACGGAAATCGCTGACGGTTTACGCCACAGTTGTGATTGGGTCTCGGGTTAAACCGGGCCTGAAGTTCTGGTTGCCGTCAGTACAAGTCACTCAAAATGATTATCCAAGCTATTCACTAGGGCAAGTTTGACTCATTTCGATCGCTTTTCCGTACGCCAGTCTTCTGCCTCCTGAAAACAGGCCACGATCCGGCCGCGCACAAAGTCGATCAATTCCTGGTCCTGATTACGATTCGCAAACTGTTCCAGTTCGGCGACAGTGATTGGTTTCCCCACGACGACTCGGACGCGAGCCGGGTATAGAAACCAGCTTTTTCGGCCCATCGCCTGAAATCCCCCGGCAATACCGACAGGATAAACGGGCAATTTGACGCGCCGCAGCATCGCAACAAAGCCAGGTTTGAATTCACCAACCTCACCCGTTTCGGTCCGCGTCCCTTCGGGAAAAATGCCAACCAGATAGCCGTGTTGCATCCGCCGGATCGTTTCCCGCAGGCTCGCCGTACTGGCAGCCTCCCGGTTGATCGGCATCACATAGGTATTCCGCAAAATCCAGCCGACGACGGGGACTCGGAACAAGGAGTCGCGTCCCAGAAAACTGACGGGTCGATGCAGCGGCAGTCCAATCAAAAGCGGGTCCAGAAAGCTCTGATGGTTAGCCAGCACCAGCCCCCCATCAGCCTCATCAAGCGTCTGATACCCCCGGGCTCGATAGCCCAGCCAGAAACAAAACACGTTCTGCAGGATGAATTGAATGGTTCTCCAATGCAGGTTTCTGGCCTTTGGAGGCGGAAGCGGTAGCGATTCTGCGGAGGATGACATCCAGAAAATACTTCCAATCTGCGGACGTTGGGCGGCGAATTGCGTTTCGCTGGCAGAAGTCTTACGATTCTGGGCCCAATTCGCCAGCCTTACCAAGTCTGGTGACGCGGAATTGCCCGTAAAGGATTTCGTCGGTCAATCGCAGTCCTTACCATTCGCATTCTCGTCATTACGATGGCGAATCAGGCCTTAGACGCCTCTTCGCCCATGCGAGGACGGGGCATCGTTGAGACCACCATTTGAGACATTGCCGTTGGTATTCCCGTTTACGGGGGCTGATGGCTCAACAGGCGGGATTCAGGAAAGATGAGCCTCAAAGATCGAAAAAGTTTACGGGGGCTGATGGCTGACTGCATCCGCCTACCTTGTTTTCTTCCATTAGAAAGTGACAAATGACTGACAGCATGAAGCCCGCAACTCAATGTCTGCATGCCGGACAGGTGCCCGACCCGACGACAAATTCCCGTGCGGTGCCGATTTATCAAACCACCTCCTACACCTTCAACGACACCGATCATGCCGCCAGTCTGTTTGCGCTCCAGGCATTTGGAAACATCTACACACGGATCATGAATCCGACCTGCGATGTTCTCGAAAAACGCCTGGCCGCACTCGAAGGGGGAGCTGGCGCCCTGACGGTGGCTTCGGGACAAGCTGCTGAATCACTCGCCATCCTGAACATCACCCAGGCGGGGCAGAATATCGTTTCCGCTACCAGTCTGTACGGCGGAACCTACAATCTGTTCCATTACACGTTCCCCAAATTCGGGATCAAGGCCAAGTTCGTTCAGCAGGCTGACCCAGAAAACTTCCGTAAGGCAATCGACGCCAACACCCGCTGTATCTATCTGGAAACGATCGGTAACCCACGCGTCGACGTTCCCGATTTCGAAGCGATCGCAGCCATTGCTCATGAAGCTGGAATTCCGCTGATCGTCGACAACACTCTGGCCTCACCGCTCCTGTGCCAGCCATTTAAATGGGGTGCCGATATCGTCGTCCACTCCTGCACGAAGTTCATCGGCGGCCACGGAACTTCCATCGGTGGGGTGATCATCGAGAAGGGTGGGTTCCCGTGGGGGAATGGCAAGTTCCCCGAAATGACTGAGCCTGACCCGAGCTATCACGGCATGAAGTTCTTCGAAACATTCGGTCCGATGAACCTGTCGTACATTCTGAAAGTCCGAACTCAGCTGCTGCGTGACCTGGGACCGGCCATGAGCCCCTTCAATGCATTCCTGTTGCTGCAAGGCCTCGAAACCCTGCACCTGCGGATGCAGCGACACAGCGAAAACGCTCTGGCCGTCGCTCAGTTCCTGCAGTCTCATCCCAAGGTGGGCTGGGTCAATTACACCGGACTGGAAAGTCATCCATCCTATTCGCTCGGCAAGAAGTATCTGCCGAACGGTTGTGGTGCGATCATGGGCTTCGGGATCAAGGGTGCGACCCCAACCCAGCAGAAGGAAAACGGGATCAAGGTGATCAACAACGTCAAGCTGTTCAGCCACCTGGCGAACGTCGGCGACAGCAAGTCACTGATCATTCATCCCAACAGTACCACACACCAGCAGCTGACTCAGGCCGAACAGGAAGCGACAGGAGTCACACCAGACTTCATTCGACTGTCAATCGGAACCGAAGATGTCGCTGACATCATCGGTGACCTGAAGCAGGCACTGGAAGCGGTCTGATCGCGGCCCTGACCCGTAGCCCGAGATCTTCGTCAAATCACAGAGGGTTGGTCATTTCGTGACCAACCCTCTGCGTACTTTATCAAGTTATCACGTGGCTGAAGCCCGATGAATCGATCCCGTCGTGACACCCGGACGATTGTGTGTCAATGGGCTCCAGTCCGAATTCCAGTGCGTGTCGCGCTTCCGTGTCGCTTCGAAACATGGGTTTGGCGCTATAGTTTCATGCCCGCGGGACGCCACACTTAAATGAGATGCACTCTAATCAGGAACATACACGACCTCGCCACTCTTAAGGCGATATGCAGTGCCCAACCGATTACCCTCCCCGGTGAGCTGTTCCTGGCTGACGCGGAAATGGTCGAGCCTGAATTGCTGTTTTGATGGCAGCTCATTCGACGGATCGCGTTCTGAGGACTCACTGGCGATCGACCCGGACGGCAACCGAACCGCTCCGACGAGCGCTAACAGTAAAGCGATTGAAAAGACCATCCAAAGATCGAAGAGATTCACAAGTCCTGCCAGTGGGTCATCATCTGGCACCGAATCCCAACGTCGAGGTTTGTTACGCATGCTCTGCATTCTCGACGGGTTGATACGTGTGGGGGGATACCGTCGCCGAATGTCCGTTTCGAGAGACGTGTCGAGCGGGTGGTTCGGAGGCGTTCAAGAAGCAAGCGACAAATTCCAGGTCGCTGAGATCCTGTTCATACCAACCGCGTCGAACAATGCTGGCAGCATAGGCGAAGCCGCCGATCAGAATCCCAAATACTGTCGTGGTAAACGCGATGACGAGATTTCCGGAAAGCGTCTGAATGTCCCCTGAAGCCAATCCAGTGAGCGCAGGCCCCAGTGGGACGAGAGTTCCGACGAGCCCGAGCATGGGCCCCAATCGTGTGCCGAACGTCAGGCGTGACAAGCGACGCGAAATATCAAGTTCGACATCCTCCAGACATTTCTCGACGATCTGCGGCTGGTTCGTCAGGTTGTCGACCTGTCGCTGAATCCGCGCTGGATAGCCGATGACCGTCAGTTCAAAAAAATGATCCGCAGCAACTTTGCCAGAGCGCAGGTCCCGAACAAACGTCGTCCATATTCGCAAGTATAGCTGCCGTTCGAGGGCCTCGCGCGCTAATCCCCCCAGCATGATCAGCGTCACCGCCAGAAAGATCATGAGCAGTCCCAGGGTCGGGGCCAGCAACCCGCTCGAAAGGTAGTACAGAGTCTCTACAACCTGGTCCGTCATGGAACTCCCCGTCGCAACGCGAAACCTGCGGTCAGCAGTAGGATGATCGCGGTACCCAGCGTCCACGTCATCCTGGACGTGCCAGGTCCATTTGCGAAATTTCCGCCTGGCATTGATGGAGCCATACTTGAAGATTCGAGCTTCGCGCCCGTTACGGTCGTGGCTGAAGGAGTACTCGACTGTTCAGCAGCCGATGGGGGTGCAGCGGACTTGGCAGCTGGTGCCCCCTGCACGAACTCACCGGCGCCATTCACTAATGATACCGGGCTGTCGGCTGATCCGGGAGCCGTCCCCGACGCGGCCGCAGCAAGGCCCACTTCCGCAGCGGACAACTTCGACTGCTCATCGTATCGGTGTGCATACTGCGTCCGCAGATGCTCGGCCCCCGGGGAAGTTAAGCCTTTCAACTCTTGTCGCACCATTCCGTCCAGGGCTTCGTTGCCGCCGCTGGTCATGTGCCCCGACATGCCGTGACGGGCAACGTTTTCGGCATAGGCCTGAGCGACCTGCTGTTTCGTGGCGGCATCCGCTTGCCAGTAATCCTTGCGAATGGCTTCGAGCATAACGGCCATCGCGTCCTGATAGGCATAGGGATTGTTCTTCCCCATCCATTCAGGGAGATTCAAGTTCAACTTATCATCAATCAGGACTCGTTTCATTTCTTGCCAGTTTTCCTGGCCGACACTTCCGGGACGCATGACTTCCCAACCGAAGCTGTTGGCCGTCATGAAACGGATCTGGTCAGCCCCGGCGTAGCCCTCTTTCATCATCCCTTCGAGCCACTTTCGATTAAAGAGCCGAACCCGGTATTCTCGCCGAAGTGCGTCTTCGGCGTTGATCAAACTGGATTTATCGGGGTCGCGTACGTCAGAGAAGATGTATTCCGGACGCCTGCCAGTCATTTTCTCAACAGCGAAACTGAGCGATCCGCCATGCAGCCAGGTATAACGGCTGGCGAGCGGTCCCGTCATGTGATCCGACCAACTTCTGACCACGGTATGTGTCCCCTGGATGGCGGCGTCATAGAGGGCCACGGTTTCTTCCCCCCAGGCGCCCTCCGTAAAGACGTTTTTGTGAGTCGCCAGGTATTGGGCGACGATTTCGTCACGTGATTCCCAGTCACCCGACTGAGCCACCTTATAGGCAATAAATCCCCCGGACTCGCGGCCCGGCGCACGCCCGAAAATTCGGGCATGTGACAACAACTCTGCCCTTTCCACGGCGATCCCTTGGGACGTCAGGGTTTCACGTAGTCGCTGCGTGTTCTGCGAGAGCGGATTGTCTGGTTCGTTCGCGTTTGTCGCCAGGCGAATGGCTTTATCCCAGAGATTCAATCGCCCCGGCAGATTCGATTCATACCATCCGCCCGCAGCAACAAAGACATCCACACGCGGTCGCCCTAACACCTCCCTCGGGATCAGCTTCACGTCGTTGACCAGTTGCCGCTCATCCCAGACGGGTTCGATCCCCATGAGTTGCAGAATCTGCGATTCCATCACGCCATAGTCGCGAAACGTCGCCGAACTGCGGAGATCGAACGCCACCTTCGTCGGATACTCGCCCGTTTGTTCGCGATGACGATTCACGAGATCTTCTGCCAGCTTCTTTCCTAACTCCCACGAGGGTCGCATCGGGACCTCTTCGGGATTCAGAAGGTACATGTTGCGGCCTGTGGGAACCGCGCCTGGATTGCGAATCGGACTGTTCCCCGGTCCGGGAGGGACAAATTTGCCATCGAGGCCGGTCAGCAGATTATCGATTTCATCCGTCGTTTGATCGAAGTCGGCGTTCAACCGCACGACAAGATTTATTCCCTTTTCGATATCTTCCGGCAGCTTCTTCAATTTCGATCCCAAGGCTGCATTCACTGCGTCGAGAGGATCCAGTTTCTGCTGAATCACCATCGTGACGATTCGCTCTGCCAATGGCCGCAGTGCATGGTGATTGGCATGGTCGTGGTCATGCTCAATGTCCGCAGCGTGCTGATGGTCATGCTGCATCGCCGCCAGTGACTTGAGGAAGGGACTGCGTAGAATGTTCAGCAGATACGGGATCAGCAGATCCTGGCGCGGACGTTCTCCGAAGACGTGCAGACTGGTTGGCGTCGTCTCTTCTTGAATGGCATGCAAGTAGTCTGACACTTTAGCGACATCTGCCAGTTCCAACTTTCCTTCGGTGGGAATTGTCAGCTTCAGGTCAGCATCGAGATGACAGGCTTTGACCTGCCGAGTGATTTCCTCTCGGAATTTTTCCTTGAGTGCTCCCTCCTCCATCGTCTCCCACTTGTCCACGGTTTCATGGAGATTTGCCAATTCGTCACTGAGACCTGCGTTGACAATCGGCGGCGGCAGATGACTGACAAGAGTGCCATAGACTCGTCGACGTACGGGTGACGATTCCACCATATTTTCAACAATCCACGGATTGAAATTCGGCATCGAACCCATGATCACGTCGCACCAGTCGCGCCGAGCGAGTCCATTGGGTTTTCCCGGCAAGGCGAACTCGGAGCCATGAGTGCCAAAGTGGATCACTGCCTGCGCGCCATACTCGTGTTCCAACCAGAAGTAAGTTGCGAGATAGTTGTGCGGCGGAGTCGTAATTTTGTCATGCGTCTGAGCACTCGCTTCATCTTTCCCATGAAGTTCACCCCGCAATGGTTGCGGCAGCAGAACGACGTTACCGAGTTGGATGCGAGGAATAACGATGTACTTCTTGCTGCCGTCCCCCCAGACCATGAACTTGCCGGGCGCTGGCCCCCACTTCTCTTCGAGTTGCTTCTGGCGATCGGCCGGGACATATTTCTGGTACCAGTTGCGATACTGGTCTTCAGGGACCAATGCCGGGGAACCGTGGCGAACCATTCGATCTAGTTCCGCCGGTGCCCAGACGCCGATCTGTCGTCCCCGATCCATCATCCATCCAAGCAATTCGTCGTCGTGCTGCGGGATGGGGCTGACGGCGTATCCATGCTGTTGCATGGCTTTGAGCACGTTTACCAGGCTCCGAGGGGCATTCAGGTGCATGCCGGTCGAACTGCCTCGCATTAATTCTCCCTTACCCATTTCGCGGTCATAGTAAACGACAGCCAGTTTCTTTTGCGCAACGGGGATTCGTGCCAGTTTGGCGTGGCCTAACGCCCGCCGGACGAGGTGCTCGACACGGTCCGGGATCGGCTGAAATGCCTCCGCGCTCCCATGTCCGGAATTGGTCCCGGCGGCGACCTGGGGTTCGATGCCTCCGATCAGTTCCTGTCCAATAATGTGGAAGGCCAATTCGCTGGACGACAGACCATCCAGACTCTGCTGCCATTCGTTGATCGACTGCTTGCGGATAAAAATCGATTGCAGATGAGGAACGTTCAATGCCTTTCGGAAGGCGACAGTGTCACCGCTGTGGCAGGTATGAACGACGGCATGTGGACCAAAAGCGGCCGCTTGATCCTCGTACCATTTCGACCGGCCATCGATGATCGCTACGGCAACGGCCCCTTGTCGCTCGGCTTCACGAATCAAGGCATCCACCACACGCGGTTGCTGAAAGGCAAGGTGCGTACCGTGCACAGCGACAAGAAGTCGGGGCTTCGCGTCGGCAAAAGCACCCCGAGACCGGCTCCAAACCTGGAATGCCCCGGCCGAGGGAAAAAGGACGTCAGAATCGGGGTGATACAAACCCTCGCGGTCCACTTCCTGTGGCGGTTCAATTTTCAGTTCGCGACCGAGATGCTTTGCGCCGATGAATAACAGCATGCGGCGGAGATTTTCCGAACTGGATCCATAGTACGCAGCGGCACCGCCGTCCTGTTCGACTTTCGTCTTGAGATTCAGGCCCTGGAAGAACTCCATAGCATTGGCTGGAAAGACATAAATCTTCAGATCGGGATTCTTCTCCAGTGCAGCATTGATCAATGCTCGATAGGCGTCGCGATCTTCCTCGCGAGTGTGCTGCACATACAGGATGCGAACAGTCGAAAAATCGGCCGCCCGGGCGGCAATTTCACCATCTTCGAAATACTTCAGCCGCAACTCCAACGGTTTGGCATGCGTCAACAACTGCTCGTACACGCCGCCGTGAAGTCCGATGAATCCGACATCGAAAGGACGGATATTCGGTGACGCTGATTTGACTTGAGCGTCCGAGGCACCAGGAGCCAGCAGCAGGCAGACGATGAGAACTGCCAGAAGCTTGCAGCCAGAAAAGCTTCGATTCTGGAATTCTACCTGGCGTGAGTCTCGAGCAGGTCGACAGAAATGAATCACAGTCAGTATTCCCCTACGACTTCCCCGCCTGCGCGACTCCCCAGAGCCTGGTAGGTGCCGACGTCGATGTTTTCTGAAATAAAATGAACCGATCCATCTGCAAAAACGAGATGTGCTCCTCCAACATGAGCACTCCGTGCGGAAAGGTTTGTGCATCCGTAATTGGGGGCAATACAGTCGAACCGACGATCATTGGGGCCACGAATGGTCGTCATGATGTTGAATTGAGGCTGACCGCCGAACCACACCGTCGCACGATCCGACGCAGTTGGGGCGACGGCCTGACAGGTGGAGACATCGGTGGCGTTCGCTCCGGCAGCATTCGTAAAGATGTAATTGTCCTGGACTGTTGCCGGATTCAAGTCACCCTTAAGCGTCTCTCCACAAGCGATGGTCTGCGACAGTCCATCTGTAATAGACGCGAGACGGGCATAGGAACTGTGACCGAACAGTCCGCTGCAATTCTGGTCCCGACAGTCACAACGGTTCCCCTGACTGGCAAGATAGTTCGTCGGAGCAAGTGTCGAACTGAAACGGCCAATCGGATCGCTGGGGCAGATGAACGCCGGAACGCTAACTCCCGCTACCGCATAAAACTTCGGGTTGACGTTGGCATTCAGCAAAAGATCTGCGTCACTAAAGTTGATCTGATTGTAGAGTGCAGATTGATCAATAAACGGCAGCAGCGCTGTCAGCCAGCTAAACTGGTGTCGCGCTCCTGCGGAGACGTAGTCTGTGTAAGTATCCATGTGACCCGCGGGCAACATGCCGTGTGAATCAGCGTAGTTGTGCAACGCAATTCCCAATTGCTTAAGATTATTCCTGCATTGAGTTCGACGGGCCGACTCCCGAGCCTGCTGGACCGCAGGCAGAAGAAGTGCAATCAAGATCGCGATGATCGCAATCACGACCAGCAATTCGATGAGTGTAAATGCTCGTCGTCTCTCCGCACTCGTCATTCCCGTTCTCCTTCTGGACATCATGCCAGCTTGAACATCTCCACGTTGACGGCAGACTCGCTAATGCGAATGTGAATGCGAATGTTCAGTCACATACTCTGCGTTTTTCGCACAGGCCTGGTCGCAAACAATAAACTGATTGCCGTTCAGTGCGACCAAATTCGCCCTGGTGACGGATTTAATCATCCTGCCACAGGCAACACAGACACCTTGTCGACCCAGGGGCGTTGTGATCGTCGGCTCAGGATATCCCCCAGCACGGCTGCAGCCGAAGATCGTGGCTGGCACGATCACAAAGATCAGTATTCGAACAAGTCGCACATCAAGACGTTGCATCCAGATTAAACAACAAGCCATACAACTCCTCCTCACGGGATCTGCGCACGCAACGCAAATGGTGTTCCACGTAAGATTCGCTTGTATGTCAGGGCATTTTTGAAGTGAAAAGAATTGCGACGTCATTCAATGTGTCGAAACAGCCGGCGCGGGTGTCGAAAAAATCTCGGCGAAGTCCTGACAGTTCTCTCACTCACGCCAGGAACAGGGCATCATCTGGAAAGATTCTGGCCTCGACTTCGGGGGATGCCGAATAGACCAGTTCGAAAGCAAGAGGCGATACCTGTCGGTGATTCCAACCGAAGCATGGCGAGATGATCGCCGATCACAGCGCGGATGAGCCACACTTTCAAGAACGGGTTCGCCGGACTTTCATCCGACGCAGTTGACGCATCCGGCTGCGACGGTAGATCTCTTTCGCTTCGACCATCACCTTCGCCATCAGTTCCTTGTGTCGTTCTTCAATTCGACGCAGGATCGTTTCCGCTGCGACTCCATTGCTCGCTTGAACCGTGGCTTGTAACAAGACTGATTTCAGTAACTGAAGATCGAGACATTTACCCGCATCAGCAGCCAGCGACTTCAGGCCTGCGAAAGTCTCCTGAAGCCGCGAGACGCGATTCGGCGACAGGATTTCAACGATGTTTCGCAGGTACGTCGCCTCTTTCCGGAGCGTATGTAAGCTCAGACGATCAGGATGTTCCTGAACACCTTTCAGCGCCTGGCGTCCTGCAGCGTAGACCCTTCCAAACCCGCGTGCGACAAGTTCGTCGTCTGTTAACTCAATCTTCCAGCCTGTCACACGGTGGCGTGCCGAACGGAGATCGCGCGATGCTTTTTGATATCTTTCTGCGACGATCTGCCGCTCGTGCTCAAGCCGGGCCTGAAGCAAGGATCGAAGTCCGCTCCGTTCGCTGTCCGACATGGATTGTTCAGCAGAACTTCCAAGCGAATCAAAGGCATCCAGGCAGGCGCGAGCATCGCGTACGGAAGAAAACTGTCGGGCCAACAACGAAAACCGGTGATCTTCGCTTCGATAGGCCTGGTTGCCGAGGCCATCTCGAATCAATCTCAAAATCGCACGCACTCGTTTGAGGTGGCGCCGAAATTCATGAATCCGATCGTCGTCGCCCAGTTCCTGCGACGTCAGTTCGCAGCGTCCCTGAGCCAGTTCTTTCCGGATCAATCGTTTCGCCCCGTGAGCGATGGATTCTTTCCGACGCAACTGAACGACCATCGACAGCTCCAGTTCCTGCTGAAACGTGGAATGATACCACACATCAGGAGCACACTCATGACAGCGATATCTACTGATCCGTCAGAAAAGGAACGGGGATGACGGCCCCCGGCCCGGATGCCATCTTATGGGTGGATACCGCGCGCTTCGACAATGAGTTGACTCAGGCTATCGTGACCGACAAAATCCCCCGTGGCAATGACGCCCTCGGAGAAATTTTGATGGATACCAATCTTCCAGCCCCCAACACGCCAGAACCGAAGACCTGTTCCGTGAAGCCAGTCTGTCCGGTCTGTGGTGGTTCCCTCTTCGAAATCCGGTCAAAGCTTCAATGCTCGCGTTGCCACACGATCTGCGAAACGTGTTGTGAAGGGGGACGCGGGTAAAACGCGTTGAAACATTTCACCGCGGCTGCCCCTCACGTTATCCCGAAACGGCGTTGGCGACCGTTGTATCGAACTCGTGGGGTAATCTTTACCCTTCCACGTCGTCCCGGACGCTGAATTCCAGTTTCCAGCGTCCACTGCCGCGAGTACTGACGCACCAAAGCTCCAAAACCCCGAGTTCTGTAATCCTGGTGTGAAACTGTACGGGAACGTAGTGGTCATCCAAGGCATCGTCTTTGGGGAGCGTGGCTTCGAGTGAATCCGTCTCTGCGAGTTCCTCGTCCGACCAGCGCTGCAACCGCACGCCAGGGTCATCATCCTTGCGGGTTGATGAACTGAAGAACCGGAAATGTGCCGGTTGGCCGACGATCAGGCCGATTGCTTCGGAGGGAACATCGACTTCCGTCCCTTCTTCCATTCCAAACGGAACGACGCAGAGTGCTCGCAACGGTCGCGGAGCCCCCGGGATCGCCAGACCAGCGGATTCAATACCCACATAATAGGCTCGAGCCGCCCCTCCGCGAATGCGAACACCACCATTGGTCTTGGCCCAGCCGTAATAAGCCGCTCCGCGAGCGACGGCGTAATCGAGATCATGTACCCCTTCCAGCGATTGCGGAGATGTTTCCGGGAACCAGTCCCTAAGCGTTTCCAGCAATCGCTCGCGCAAGGGATCCGCCTTGAAAACCCCGCCGTTGAACAGCACGTGCGTTGGACGGACAGGATGCCCTTCCCCATCGCCATGACTTTGCAAAAACGCGGCCAGGTGCCGAGTGACCGCCGTATCGGATTCATAAGGGAGGCCGAGTTCCTGAAAGCCCGATGCCCGCTGCCGGATCGGTCGGTCTGCAACGTCGCACTTTGGAAAGAAGCCGTTGACGAGCAGTTCGAGCGTGGCATCCCTGGGGACATCAACAGTGACAGTTCCGCCAATCAATTTGCTGCTGCGTCCGAGAATCGAAACGGGATGCTTTTTGGGGCCGTCCGGAGCCAGCAATGTCTCTTTGGCCAGACGGCAGGCATGCCACAATGAGACCGACTGCCACGGATCGAGATTGACTCCCTTCTTGGCGAACAGGCCCGCGACATGGTGGGCCAGCGCCAGATCCATGTTGTCGCCACCAACGAGCAAGTGGTTTCCGACCGCGATCCGCTTCAGAATCAGTTCCCCTGCTTCTTCTGCAACACCAACGAGAGTCAGGTCAGTCGTCCCGCCACCTACGTCGCAGACCAGCAGTGTGTCTCCCACTTTCAACACTTTACGCCAGCGGTCACCGATTTCCGTCAACCACGCGTAAACAGCAGCTTGCGGCTCTTCGAGCAGGACGAGCCCTTCGGGCAATCCGGCAAGGGACGCGGCCTCGCGCGTTAACTCTCGAGCACTGGCATCAAACGACGCTGGGACAGTGAGCACAACCTGCTGGTCTGCAATGGGATGATTGGGAAAGGCGTCGTGCCAGGCGGCGACAAGATGTTCCAGATAACGCCGGGCGGCTGTGACGGGACTCACTTTGGCAACATCTTCCCCCGCACCCCAGGGGAGAATCGACTGATGGCGATCAACACGGCTGTGGCAGAGCCACGACTTCGCAGCACCCACGGTCCGTTCAGGAAGCTCAGCCGATTGGCGACGTGCCATTTCCCCCACGGCATATTCACGATCAACGGCCCAGGGAACATCATAGGCGCCCGATGCGGCTTCCATTTTCGGGGCCAGGTACAGAAATGACGGCAGCAGGTTGCGATTCTCAACGGTGGCGGGTGCCACAAGTTGCGGGATTGGCAGCAATTTGACGTCAGGCTTCTCGGTCTCCAGGCTGGCGTACGCGAGGGCGCTGTTGGTGGTTCCGAGGTCGATACCGATAATGAACGAAGCAGTCATGAGTTTTGTTTCGCAGACATTCTATTGAGGAAAAACGAACGGATGTCCTGACTGGAAAAGTCTCACCAGGGGGCAACCGCACCAGCAGCGTACTGTCATCGGGCGACAGGTGCTATTCAGACAGCTCCTGCCCGAACGCCAGGCGCATCTGCAAGTCGCGCGACGGCTGCTGCAATTCCTTGAACAACAGGCTCGGCTGAATGTCCTGGTTGTTCTGATACTTGTCACTTCGGTATTCGCTGACCGTTCCCTGCAGCGCATGATACAGAATCTGACAAATCGGCAGCCCGGGGTAAATCCGGATCGGATGGACGGCCACGAGTTCCAGCGTCCAGTAGCCACAGAACCCGACGTTTCCAAATCCCCCTGACGCGTTGACAAACAGCCCTAAGCGCGAAATCGACGAGCGTCCTTCGAGCATCGGGACATAGTTGTGGGTTTCTGTCCGCTCAACTGTGCGACCGAGGTAAAGTTTGTGCGGCTGCAGCACAAATCCTTCGGGGGGAATGATGTGGCGTCGATACCGGTTGCGGCGGCGCACGTCGAGCACGATCTCTTCGTACACGATCAGTTCATCGTGCAGCTTGAGATTATAGCTGTTAGGATTGAGCTGCTTCTCATCGAATGGTTCGATTAGAATGCTCTTGCCTAACTGCGACTTGATTTCTTCGCCGGTGAGGATCATCGGTGCGATATCGTGGCCGAAGGGAAGTGGGCACGGGCTCCAGCAGATCACACCTTACGGACCGCGCGTCCCAGATGCAACCGAAACGAAAAAAGCGCATCGCTCCGACTTCTCAGGGTGAAGTTCGGAGCGATGCGGCTCTGTCGCAGTCGGTTCGGCATTTCACCCGAAGAGCTCAGGGTGAGCCGTATTTTTATTGGATTCAAAGCGGCTTCGCACAGGCCCAGGAACTGGACTTGTCATTTCCCCACGAAATCGCGGGGAGCAGCCCGAAATGCTTCCAGGTTTTCGGCCGAGCTGAACATGTGCAGCTTGTGTCGGAACCAGACCGCATGATCGAGCGACCCCAGCGTCACATTGTGGCCCCGTCGGACTTCAATGATGTCCAGCCCCCCTGCAGCCGGAATGTACCATTCCGGGTGCTCCAGAAACCGCTCGCGAGCCTCAGCGGAACTGAATCGATAGGTTTCAGCCTGATATTCCGTGGAATACTGATCGAGGGCTTTTGCGAGGCGACGTTCATCACGCAACGCAACGGGACAGAATCCTTGCAGGACGTCACCAGGTGATTTTGTGCCCGATTCCGTGTCAGCACGTTGTTTTGCGAGCCCCTCCTTGGCCCAATCCAATCCGGTCAATTCCTGGGCGTCCGGCATCGTCGGTTCGGCAGCGTTCTCGCCACCTTCGAAGACATCGACCAACTCATTCTTGACCTCGGGCGAGCCGGGCAATTCAGGTACAGAAGCTGGCGCTGGTGGAACAGAAGGTGTCTCTACCGCCTTCTCTGCAACAGACTCACCCGGCGATTCAAATTCGATTTCAGCAGGTGGTTCGCTACGCACAGGTAGTTCGAACTTCACGTTCCCTGTCGGGAGATCAGCCGCCGTTTTCGGAGTGGTCGCGGTGGGGCCCCAGTTGAAATCGCCAGGAGTGATTACCGGGGAATTCGGAATGTCGGTCGGTGAGGGAAGTTCTTCCACCGAAGCGATGACAGGGGACGGCAGACTGACACTGTCCTGAGAAACCGGATTCGGTTTGGACTCCAGTTCCCACGCCTGCTGAGCCGTTACACCCCCCTTGCCTTCTGTGCGGATGGCACCCGTTGATGCCACAGTCGCCGATTGAGCCCTGGATGGACTCAGTTGCTGCAGAGCATTCGAGGCAACTTTGTTTCCTGGCTCACGGGACAAAACTTGCTGATACGAGGCAACTGCGGATTCGACTTCACCGCGCTGTGTCTGAATGTAGGCGACGTTCAGAATGGCCTGAGTTTCTGGGTTGACCTGCCGGAAAATCGCGAGGGATTCGTCATAGCGTCCCTGAAAACCGACCGCCATCGCCAGATTGTTGATGGCACGAGGTTCACGAGGCGCAAGACGGACTGATTCTTTCAAGAATGTCTCTGAGCGAGGATAGTCCTTCTGAAGATAGGCCGAGTATCCCATGTCGGCCAGAATTGAAGGATTCGTGGGACTGAGCGATCGGGCATGTTCAAAGTATTTTCCTGCCGTCACATGGTCTTGAAGTTGAGTACACACAACTCCCATTCGGTGTGCGTACTCAGGTGTATTCGGGGATTGGCGCTGCAGAGCAGCGTACATATCCCTGGCTTTTTCGAGTTGTCCACGCTGCTCGGCTGTACGTGCTGTCTGGTATTGAGATTCGGCATGATGCCGGGCAATCGAGGGGAGTGCATTCAGTTTTGGTGAAAGACTGGCACATCCGACGTTGAATAGAGGCAAGCAGGCCAGGAATAGCCCGTACTTTACCCCGCGATTTAATCGCATAAAATCCCCCCCTCGATAAATTGCCAGCCCACAAAGGTCCAGCTTTACAATCGTCTCGGGCCCGACCACTGAGGCTCTTAACCAACGCAACACAAATACGTTACGCAACATTTCCCGTCTGCAAATGTACCCGGATCTGTTGAAATAATGCCGCGGCCGATCTTCGCGGACATCATTCTGCGTTCCGACCCGGTTTGTTCGACGTCATGTCACCAAATTGCAGTTTCTGAACCTCGTATCCGTGCTCCAAGACAGTTCTGCTCGACGCGGCTTGAGGCGCAAAATGGCCTTTAAGTCGTATCGCATCACTTGTATCGGTTGTAAGGAGTTTAGGGTTTCAATCAAATTTACGAGTTGTGGCAGCAAGCCTGAATTTGCCAGGCGATGCGACTGGCAACATCTGATTCACGTTGGACCAAAAGGCCACCTGTCCGTAATGGTCTGGCAAAATCGGATGGACGTGGCGTGGTTGGATTTGTGGACTCTTTGCACTTCGAATCAACAGGCGCTTGACCCTTGTTTCGTGAAGGCGTAGCATCAATAGTCGAGTCGCCCATACGTCCGACTTGGATTTCATCAGATTTTAGAAGCATTTTCCCCGAACATTCCGGGTTTGACGCGGGTGTATCGTCGCCATTCCGCTGAACAGTGAGACTGCTAAATGAGTACTCAGAACGTCATTCCTACCGTTCCGCCCATCGCAAACGGTGCCGCAGTTCCTAACGGTGCGCCTCCACCGGTTGCGGCTGCTGTGCCTGTTGCTGCCCAACCAGTTGCTGCTGCTCCAGTTGCTGCTGCTCCAGTTGCTGCTGCTCCAGTTGCCGCTGCTCCAGTTGCCGCTGCTCCAGTTGCCGCTGCTCCAGTTGCCGCGACGCCAGTTGCCGCGACGCCAGTAGTACCCGTTCCAGCCGCAACAGCAACGGCTGCTTCAGTCGTGCAATCAGTTGCTCCGCAGCCTGTCGCAGCCCCTGCCCCTGCTCAAGCCGTGGCACCTGCAGTCCCAGCACCCGTGGCACCTGCAGCCCCAACTCCTGCTCCAGTCGCTGGGACTGTGGCTCCGACGCCCACGGCGCCGCCCGTTGCCGTGGCCCCGAGTGCTGCTCCAGCAACACCACCTGCTGCAGCACCCGCCGCACAACCTGCAGCGGCAGCAGCACAACAATCTCCAGCAAAGCCAGCCGCTCCAAGACCAGCCAAACCGATGATTACACTTGCTCCTCGTCTGGGACGCAGGACGGTTGACTGGAAGACTTTGTCGACGACCATCGCGGCCAGTGCTGGATTTCACGCTCTCGCACTACTCGCATGCACATTCATTGTCATCCAGAATCCGCAGTTGCTCGAAGAGATTTTCACGGAAGTCACTGAGAACAAAGAGATCATTGACGAGCCGATTGTTGAACAGGCTCTGGAACAACCTAACCAGATTCTTGATTCAAAAGCGGATAATGTCGATCAGCAGAACGCAACCGATATGGTCTTTGAAAAAGGGCCGGTCGATGTCAACATCAGCGATGCTCCTGTCGCCCAATTGAAGGCCGAAGGTAACGCCCCTGGCCTGGCAGACATTAAGTTTGACAATGCAGCCAGCGGACGAATGTCGGCTGCCGCCAAGAAAGCACTGGTTCGGTCCGAAGGTGGAAATTCGGCGAGCGAAGCGGCTGTCGCCTATGGAATGCGATGGCTTTCCAAGCATCAGTTCCCTGATGGAGGCTGGAGCTTCGATCATGATGCACACGCGGATTGCAAAGGTCAGTGCAGCCAGGCAGGAACCCTGAAGGGTGGCGGACGAACGGGTGCGACAGGTTTTGCTTTGCTGGCATTCCTCGGCGGTGGACATACCCATCAAAATGGTGAATATCAGAAAGAAGTGAAGAACGGGGTTGAATTCCTGCTGCGAGCTGCCAAGCAAACTCCGCAGGGCTTGGATCTCTGCCCTGAAGTTGTCTCCAATGAAAAAATGTACGTTCACGGCATGTGCACAATCGCCCTGTCGGAACTGGCCGCACTCACCAAAGACAATCGAGTGAAGGCTGCCGCAACGGGGGCCGTGAACTTTATTGTCACAGGGCAGAATCCGAAGACTGGCGGCTGGCGTTATTCGCACGGAACCCCTGATCCCGGCGATACGTCCGTAGTCGGCTGGCAAATCATGGCCTTGAAAAGTGCCAAGAACGCCAAGCTGACGTTCCCTGCCAGTTCCTTCAAGGGGGCAGAACAGTATCTCAACGCCGCTCAGGTGGAAGGGGGTGCCAAGTATGTCTATGACCTGAACCAGAAAACCCCAACACCGACGATGACAGCCGCAGCGCTGCTCTGCCGGATGTATCTTGGCTGGGACCGCAAGAACAAGGCCTTGCAGGAAGGAGTCAAATACCTCGCCGCGACAAAGCCTGCCCCGAATAATATGTACTACAACTACTACGCGACCCAGGTGATGCACCACTGGGGTGGCGATGAATGGACCACCTGGAACGCAGTGATGCGTGATCAATTGATCCGAACACAGAAGACCGGTAAAGATGGCCACATGCAGGGAAGCTGGGATCTCGCCGACCCTCATGGTGCTGTCGGTGGGCGTCTTTACATGACGTGCCTCAGCATCATGACTCTGGAAGTCTACTACCGTCACCTGCCAATCTATCGACGTGAAGGCTTGAAAGTCGAGTTCTAAGGTTTGTTGCTGATGTATACGCGGACCACATTTCGGCTTTATTGACGAGATGTGGATTTCCGACCGTTTCGACTCATAAGCAACCTTCGATCTGGCGAAAGCCCTCTGGTTCCTGTAGAGTGCCTCATCCGGTTTTGGAATGTTCAGGCATATTTACGAAGGGATCGTCATGATTCGATGGTTTGCGGCTGTCACAGTTGTCTGCCTTGCGATGGGAACGGCGTCAGCCGAAGATCCCAAACCAGAAGCGAAGAAAGTGGACATTGGAACTCAGGCTCCAGAGTTCAAGATCAAGGATGCGAACGGCAAGGAAATCAACCTCGCCGAATTGACTGCCAAGGGGCCCGTTCTGGTTCGACTGACGTGCGGATGTTCCGGTTGCGACAAAGAACTGGCGTACTTCCAGGAAATTCACGACGCCTACAAAGGGAAGGGACTGACTTCTCTGGCGATCTTCCGCGAACCAGACTCCAAGGTCGCGGCTTATGTTCAGGAAAAGAAGCTGAACATGCTGTATGCGGTTGATTCCAAAGGGGATGCCTGGAAGACCTTCGAAACCAAGACGATGCCAACGAACTTCCTGATCGAAAAGGGAGGCAAAATTGTCTCCGTCGCTGCGGGCTGCGACACCAGTGGTCTGCTGGCAAAGAAGCTCTCTGAGAAGGTTGCCAAGACCGTGAACACGGATGCAGTCGATGTCCAGAAGAAGGTCGTTGACGCTGCGAAGAAATGATTTTCAACCGCTATTCGATTTCCGCCCACGGCAGCTTCTGCGCGTGGGCTGCTTCGTTTTGACGGCAGAGAAAAGTCAATTACTTGATGCCGAGGCTCGTAGCAGCCGAGGCAAGTCGACTGGCGAATCGCTTTTCTTCTGCGGTTTCTGTTTTCAGGTCCTTGGCCATCATCTTGGGGAGTTCATCGCGAACAGCCCAAAGCAGGTTCTGTTTGGCGGGCATACTTCCGTTGGCATGTTTCAGTGCGGGAATATAGTCCGCACTGAATTGCTGCGCTCGTCGCTTGAAGGTCGATGCGTCGACAGAATTTGAACTGCGAGCCGAGCGTATGTCGTCCAGAAAATTTTTGAGATTCGTATAACGTTCGATGTCCGCACCGTTTCCCTGGGGAAGATAACTCCACCCGACGTAAGCCAACCCGATCACAACGATGATACCGGCCGCGATGGCTCCCGGCCCTTTGATAAAATCGACGATTGAAAAATCAGAGGAACTCTTCGAAGACCTCGGCATCGGCCGCGCTGGAATATTCGGACGATACGGCGACGGCGTTGAACCGAATCCTCCGGGATAGCTGCTACGGCTTGCGGCGGAGTTCGCCGGGCTGGTCGCCGGTTCTTCAGGCACGTCTGTGCGAACCGCCACCGACGGAGACGACAGTCGCGGGGACGGGGCGACCGGAGGATCAACAGGCTTAACTGGTTCGACAGGCGCTTCG
>CAZSTW010000122.1:0-21829 GCA_964609845.1 uncultured Planctomycetaceae bacterium
CGAAGTCCTGACCAAAGCTGCGGTAATACCACTGTTCCGACATCCACTCAACCTCGCACCTATTACGTGTCGCGTGTCATCCTGAGGATCAGGTTCCCAAAGCCGTGCCCAATTGTAGTTCGCGTCAATTCTGGCAGCGAAAACGTCCAGCAGCGCAAATTCGCGAAATGTATGACGGACTTCCAGTCCGTCGAAACACACGACGGACAAGATGTCCGTCGCGCACCAATTCGATCGGCCGACTCTCAGACTCGATCTGCCCGGGAAAGAGACTCAGAGAGCCGAGCACTATTTGTTAATTTTCCTTGAAGATACCAAGACTTCCCGTCTCTTTCGAGGAAGAAAAGGCGATTGCGATTGCGACAGTCGTGCTTTCTGGCACTGCGCAGCGCCGCTTTCCTCTACGCCGACCCTGCAAGCCAACGGATTTCAGAAACGGGTCGTGGGAAGGTTAAAATCGTGTGGAGACGCCCGGCGGCACAGGTGGCTCAAAGTCAAAATGCGTCATCAATTTGATTCGACACTGATCCCATATCCCGTAATAAAGAAGCGGCCTCTGGCCGCTTCTTCGTATCGTCCCTTCGGCCGCGATCACTTTTCCGCTGTGATGTAAAACAGATGCTTTTCACCACGAATCAGAACACCGTTAGCTGCAGGAACGGGGGAACCGATCACGGATTCATCCATGTTGTTTTCCGACAGGACTTCGAACTTGTCATTCGCGACGCTCGCTACAAAGACGGTTCCGTCTTCGCGAGGGGCATACAGTTTGTCTCCGGCAATCAGCGGTGATGCGTAGAAGTTCGCCCGGTTCCTGGGGAATGTTCCCTCCCAGACGGTTTTGCCCGTGGCTGGATCAATGCAGGCAACTTCGCCGCGATCACGAACGAGAATGACTCGTCCCTTATAGGCAACCGGCGTCGGTACAAACGTCCCCACATCATCACGTTTCCAGACATGATTGGTGCTGGTAACCTCTCCATTCCCCCTCAGTCGAATTCCGTGCAAACGCGGAGTCCCCCGATCGTTTCGACCATAGGCAATGACGACCATGTCACCGACAATGACTGGAGTCGCAATTGCAGGCCACAACTTGTTAGCCTCGGGGTTGAAATTTCCGCAGGACCATGTCACGTGTCCATCGCTGGCGTTGTGAATGGTCAGATGTTCCGCACCCCAGACCAGAATGGATTCTTTGCCCTGGTGCTGAATGACGACAGGTGTCGTGTATCCATGATCACACTCAGTGGGCGTCGAGTAGTTGCGGGCCACCTTCCAGGCCAGGTCGCCAGTCACCTTGTCAAACGCTGCCAGCCACGATTCACCCTGATGCATACGAGCCATAATGACGTACTTCTCTGTCAACACGGGGGAAGTCCCATGATCCCAGTACAGAGTGTCTTTTCCAAATCGCTCGACAAGGTCTGTTTTCCAGCGAATTTTCCCGTTGAGATCGACTGCTGCAAAAGTTCCACTCTTGAAGAAGACGAACACGCCACTGCCATCAGTCACTGGAGAGGCATTGCTGCCGGAACCGTTGCGATGTTTGCCCGCATTTTCTTTACCGAACGTCGCCCGCCATTTTTCAGCTCCCTGAATGTCATAGCACACCAGTGCGTCGTTTCCGTCCGCTGGTGAGGTCAGATAAATCATCCCGTTCAGCAGAATTGGCGTGGAACAACCTTTGCCAGGTAATTGAGTTCGCCAGTGGTAGGTATTGGCATCAAACTTGACAGGATACTTCCCCTGTTCGACGCTGCCGTTCCCAAGTGGCCCGCGCCATGATCGCCAGTCTGCGACTTCTGCCGCAATTCCCCATCGAACCGAGAAGACAACCAACCATGCTGTCGCCACGAGAATTCTGTTTGCCATTGCTGTAGATCCCTTGGAAATTGTGGAGCACCCACGCGTCCTGCCGCGAAAAAATAAACTCTCAGCCCCAGATGGACTCGAACCACGGCGACATATCCATTCGTGGTGATCGGTCTGGACAGGCACAATATCATTCCCGTCCGGCGAAGCCAACAAAAACCCCGATCCGAATCACTTACGAAGGCGCACTGAAAATACCTCGTAGAGCCTCCGCCAGCCCGGATGTTTTGTATGCAGGTTCGGAGTTCGTTAGGATCTGCACCATCCGGCTTGGTGACCAGCCTCCCCGGTAAAATCACTGGCGAAACTTCCGTTGCGTTCGACGAACGCGAATTCAGCAGTTGGATTTGATACGAAACCCATCAAAGAGAGGTAGCACGTTGAACTCGAACATTTTCCAGGGCTGTATTCCAGCACTGATGACCCCGTGCCAGGCCGACGGCACTCCGAATTTTGCTGCTCTGGTCAAGAAGGCCAAGTCTCTGATGGCCGCTGGCATGAACGGAGTCGTGTACTGTGGTTCGATGGGCGACTGGCCATTATTGACAGATGCACAGCGACAGGAAGGTGTTCGCCAGCTGACTGAGGCGGGGGTTCCCGTCGTTGTCGGAACAGGGGCACAGAACCCGGCGATCGCCGCAGCCCATGCCGCACATGCTCAAAGGGTCGGTGCCAAGGGGCTGATGGTCATTCCTCGAGTTCTGTCGCGGGGCACTTCTGCAGCCGCTCAGCGAGCTCACTTCGCGCGGATTCTGGGGGCCGCTCCGAACCTGCCAGCCGTGATCTACAACAGCCCGTATTACGGATTCGAAACGAAAGCAGATCTGTTTTTCGACCTGCGGCGCGAGTTTCCGAACCTCGTCGGATTCAAGGAATTTGGGGGTGCCGATGCATTGAGCTACGCCGCGGAACATATCACACACGCCGACAGCAATGTCCTGCTGATGGCAGGTGTCGATACGCAGGTCTGCCATGGTTTCATCCGCTGCGGCGCTGTCGGAGCGATTACGGGGATCGGAAATTGCCTGCCCCATGAAGTGCTGCATCTGATCAAACTTTGCAAGCTGGCTGCCGCAGGTGATGTGGAAGCCCGACGGCTGGCACGAGAACTGGAAGAAGGCCTGGCAGAACTGTCACGATTCGACGAAGGCCCCGACCTGGTGCTCTATTACAAGTACCTGCTCGTTCTGCTCGGCGACACTGACTACGAACGCCACTTCAACGAATCGGATCGACTGTCTGCCAGCCAGAAACACTTCGCCGAATCGCAATTGAAGCTCTTCCAGCATTGGTGGAGCAACTGGCCGGGTAAGACGTACAAGGTGTAATTGAGACGACGAATCTGCCTGGAAACCAAGGTTTTCAGCATAAGGCATGGGTACCACGGTCTTGGAGTCTGCGACAAGGCCGTGTCTTCGATGGATCATCATAAATGAGCGGATCTTGATGAAGACGTTACGAGGTCGTTTGCGAAATGAGTAAGAAACCAAGTTCAGCACGACCTTGTCGCAGACTCCAGGATCGTGGCACCCCGGCAATCTTGCAATCGTCGGCCTCTACACTTGATCACTTCTCGAATTGAGAACCCGCATTGCGCAACAAAAACGGTGTGTCCCCGCTTCGGGGAAGCCCACGTGCAAACGCATTTCATTTCGGTGGCTTCTACAAAGCCGCTCCGAAACAGATGTGGGTAACATTGACTCCACCCCACGTCCTGCCCTGCTTCAAAAAGGCATTGGCCCTGGCGGTGCATCGCATTCAGGTTTCGTATTCACGCTCCTCACGTGTACGATGATTGCGAAGCGGTCGCAGACGTGGCTCAATGTCTGTGCTGTGTGCCATCTTCACAAGGAACTGAATTCATGCGGTTGGTACGCTTGTTGACATTGGGGTCTGTGCTCTGGTTTGGTTCGCGAATCGCGATGGCTCAGGAGCCTTCGCAACTGGAGAGTTACATCCGGTTGCATTACACCAAGACCGAGCAAATGGTCCCGATGCGGGATGGCGTGAAGCTGTTTACCTCAATTTTTGTGCCTCGCGATACGACCAAAACATATCCGATCCTGATGAAGCGGACTCCGTATAATGTCGGTCCGTATGGCGAGGACAAGTACCCTGCGAAGCTCGGTCCGAGCGAACTGTTCGTCAAAGCGGGTTACATCTTTGTCAATCAGGATGTTCGTGGTCGGTTTGCTTCCGAAGGAGAATTCCTGCAGGTAACGCCACATGTCCCGTTCAAGACGAAACCGACCGATGTGGATGAAAGCTCGGATACGTATGACACGATTGAATGGATGCTGAAGAATATTCCGCAGCACAACGGACGAGTTGGGATCTACGGGATCTCGTACCCCGGCTTTTATGCCGCCGCGGGAATGATCGACGCTCATCCCGCCCTGAAAGCGGTTTCTCCACAGGCTCCGGTCGGGGACTGGTACTTCGACGATTTTCTGCATCACGGTTCATTCTTTCTGGCCCACGCGTTCCGCTGGCTCACCAGCAACGCGACCGAGCGCCCGAAGCCGACGACGGAACCTGTCAAACCGTATGTCTACCCGACACCGGATGGCTACAAGCTGTTTCTTGAAGCGGGATCAGTCGAAAACATCGACAAGCTGTATCTAAAAGGCTCGATTCCGTTCTGGAAAGAGATGATGGAACATCCGAATCGGGACGAGTTCTGGCAGAAGCGAGCACTCATTCCGCATCTCAAAAACGTCTCTCCGGCCGTGATGGTGGTGACGGGATGGTACGACGCAGAAGACCTGTATGGTTCGTTCAAGACCTATCAGGCGATCGAAAAAATGAATCCCAAAGTGAAAAACATACTGGTCGTCGGCCCCTGGCACCACGGCGGCTGGGCATCGGTCGATGGGGATAAACTGGGACAAGTGACTTTTGGTTCCAAAACGGCTGCGTTCTATCGGGCCGAAATTGAACTGCCATTCTTCGAAAAGTACCTGAAGGACAAAGATCTTCCCGCGCCTGCCGAGGCCATCGTCTTTGAAACAGGTTCCAACGCCTGGCGGACATTTGACCACTGGCCACCCGCTAAGACTGAGCCAAAGAAGCTGTATCTTCAACCTGGCGGAAAGCTGGCCGCGAACGCCCCGGATGCCAAAGCCTCGGGCGACCTGTTCGATGAATTCGTCAGCGATCCCGCCAAGCCGGTGCCATACAGCGAAACCATCACTCCCAAGATGACGATTGAATACATGGTGGACGACCAGCGATTTGCCTCGCGTCGTCCTGATGTTCTGACGTATCAGACCGATCCGTTTGACGAAGACACTGTTCTGGCTGGCCCCCTGGAAGCGGATCTCTGGGTGTCAACCACAGGGACCGATGCCGACTGGGTCGTCAAACTGATCGACGTCCGTCCAGATGCCCCGGAAACAACTCCGCTGGCGGGTTTTCAGATGCTGATTCGCAGTGAAGTTTTTCGCGGCCGGTTTCGGAATGATTATGCCAAGCCTGAACCATTCCAGCCGGGTGTGCCAACGCGGGTCCGCTTCGAGTTACTCGATGTGCTGCATCGTTTTCAAAAAGGACATCGCCTGATGGTGCAGATCCAGAGCACCTGGTTTCCGCTGGTCGATCGAAACCCGCAGAGCTTTGTCCCCAACATCTATTTTGCGAAGCCGGAAGACTTCAAGCGAGCGACGCATCGCGTTTTTCGGTCTGCAGAGCATCCGACCAGCCTGAGCTTTGGGACGTTGCCAGCATTGAAACCTGTTCATTCGACAGCGAAATGATGCGACTGGGCCCGTGTAACCCCCGTCGTTTCGTGTGAACTTTTCTCAATTCGTACCGGGCACCGTTGCGTGTCCGATTTCGCTGGGTACGCTTCACGGAAACGCACTGAGCACCAAGGTTGCCGAAAGACAATTTTCATGAATGAAACTGCTTCCGCCGAATCTCGATTACGAGTACTCAGTTTTGAAAGTCGCCGCGCCGACGAAATGCGCGGGTTGATTGAGCGACATGGGGCGATCCCGACGGTGGCACCATCCATGCGCGAAATCCCTCTGGAAGAAAACAAGCAGGCGTTTGAATTTGGTGAACAGCTCCTTGCCGGAAAAATCAATCTTCTCGTGTTCATGACGGGGGTGGGGGCAACGGCTCTGATGGATATTCTTGGCTCGCGATGGCCACAGGCAGAAATCCTGGCCGCGATGGATAAGTGCATCATCATCGTTCGCGGCCCCAAACCGACTGCCGTCCTGAGGAACTGGAACCTGCGAATCGACCATCGCGCCCCGGAACCAAATACGTGGCATGAGCTGCTGTCAACGATAACTTCTGCCGTCAATCTGGCGGGACAGACGATTGCCATCCAGGAATACGGCAAGCCCAGCGACGATTTCTATCGGGAACTGGAACGACTTGGCTCAATCGTTCTTCCAGTTCCGGTCTATCGCTGGGATCTTCCCGTCGACACAGCGCCGTTACGGGCTGCCATCGAAGAGACGATCCGAGGACAGTTTGACGTCATTCTGTTTACGAGTGCCCAGCAGTTCCATAATGTATTGGCGGTCGCAGAACAGACGGGATCGGCGGAGAAGTGGTTGCAAGCGGCGAATCGTTGCGTGGTTGCATCGATCGGGCCAACTGCGACAGAAACCCTGGTGGAAGGGGGGCTGAGTGTGGATTCACAGCCAACACATCCTAAGATGGGGCCACTTGTTCGAGAATCGATTGAAGCGGCACCCGCCGTTCTCAAACGAAAATCCGACAACTAGTCGCGGAATTCACGGACCGGGCTCCATTAGCTGATCGCTCAACGAGTGAGTTAAACCTTGGCGGATCGATTTCAACAATTTCTGGCATGGTATCTGAGCCTGGTACGACCGGCCCCCGGCGAAGGAACACAGTGGCGACTCGATTGGCGGTCTCCTGCTCCCCCGTGGGTCATTGCCATCGTCTGCGCGATCCTGCTGGTTGGCGTCACATGGATTTATCGTCGCGACGGTGAATCCCTGACGACACGCCAGCGATTGACGCTGACCGCCTTGCGGCTACTCGTATTTGCCGTGATTGCAGCCATGCTGACGGAACTCAGTCTGACCGTGGAACGGACAGGTTTGCCGACAATCGCGATCATGATCGATACCTCTGCCAGCATGTCGCTGCAGGATCAATATGCAACAGGAACTTCAGCAGCGAATCTGTCGAAGGCGATCACTCAGTTGCCTGGTCGAGACGCCCATCGCCTGGCTCTGACTCAGGAATTGCTGACTCGCAACAACGGCCAATTACTGAAGGATCTGCAACGGCGGCATCAAATTCGACTCTACCGATTTGCCGATACTGCAGCTCAACTGACCTCGGGGAACCTCGACGAAAACCCACAAACGGCAAATCAAGAAGTTATACCTGAATCTGGTGAGCCCGGTGCAACGGTTCCTGTTCAGCCCCGCGCGAATCGATTCGAGTCTGCGTTGAAGGAGATTATCGGTCTGAAACCCGATGGCGAGCAAACTCGGCCGGGGGCTGCCGTCAAGAAGGTGATCAGTGATTTGCGGGGAACGCCGCCTGCGGCATTGATCCTGTTTACGGACGGAGTGGCCAGCATCTCTGATGCCGACAAGCTTTCCGCCGTCGCGGAGTTTGTCCGTCGTAAAGGGGTTCAACTGCACCTGGTAGGCCTCGGCAGTGATGAAGCCTCCAAAGACCTGCTGATCTATGACACGCTGGTTGACGAAGTCGCGTTTGTCGGTGATCCGATGTCGTTTACGGCGAAGATCAAAAGTTTCGGGTACGAAGGGAAGAAGCTTCTGTTGCGATTGCGACGCGATGGCGAAGAGACGGTACTGGCGTCGCAGGAGGTGAAAGCTCCGGCCGATGGCCAGCCACTGAAAGTAGATCTGTCGTATACATCGAGCAAAGCGGGTGAACTGGATCTGGCGCTGGAAGTCGTCCCGCAGTCTGACGAGACGAATCGTCAGAACAATCTGGAAGTGCGTCACGTCAGTGTGCGTGAAGAAAAAATTCGCGTACTTCTGGTCGACGGACCGCCTCGTTATGAATTCCGCTATCTGAAGCAATTGTTTGAACGTGACAAATCGACCGAACTCAGCACACTCCTGCAGGACGCGGATGTCGAGTATTCTCAGGAAGACAAAACGGCACTTGAGCATTTCCCGGTCAGAAAAGAAGATCTCGCGAAATACGATGTCATAGTTTTTGGAGATGCGACGCCTGCGACACTGGGAGCGTCGGTCCAGGAAAACATTCGCGACTTCGTCCGTGAAAAAGGTGGCAGCGTTGTCTTTATCGCAGGACCCCAGTCGAATCCTGCGTCATTCAGCGGAACTCCCCTTGCAACTCTGCTTCCGTTCGAACCGGGCAGCGTCAAGGTTTCGGCCGAGGCTGCCTCCTATGACAGTTTTCATCCCAGTCTGACGCTTGAAGGCCAGAAGGGAAACAGCATGTTTCGGCTGGGGGATGGGGAAGCTGACAGCTTGCGCATCTGGAACGGTTTGCCAAGTCTGTTTTGGTTTGTTGAGATTCCCAAGACAAAAACAGGCGTCCGTATTTTTGCAGAACATCCATTGAAGTCTGGGGCCAATGGCAAGTTGCCAATCATCATGATGCAACAGGTCGGGGCCGGGAAAGTACTCTATCACGCTACCGACGAATCGTGGCGCTGGCGATTTCGCCGGGGTGATCTTTACTTCGGTCGTTACTGGATCCAGGCCATCCGTTACCTGAGTCGCGGCCGTTTGATTGGTAAGGACCGGACGGCAGAACTGAGTGCCGATCAACTGGTCTACCAGCGCGGGCAGGCCGTTACCTTACGAGTTCGTTTTGTCGATGACAAGTTTCTTCCTGCGGATCCAAACGGAGTCACTCTGACAGTCGAACGCAAGGGCGAAGGACGTCAAACTGTCAAACTGACCCGACTGCGTGAAGCTCCTTCAATCTTTGAAGGCCAGCTAAACCGCTTGACGGATGGCAGCTATCACGCATGGATTTCACAACCGGCATTCAACGAAGCACCTCCTTCAACCGACTTTCGTGTTGAAGCCCCCTTGCTGGAATTGCAGCGACGCAGCATGGATAAGATGGACATGCAACAGGCTGCCAAACAATCCAATGGCAAGTTTTATTCTCTCGACGAGGTGGATTCGTTGCCATCGGAAATCCCACTGGGAACCCCGATTCCGTTGCAAACCGACAATCCGATCCCGCTCTGGAATCGATGGGAAGTCCTGTCGCTGTTCGCCATTTTGCTGACAGGCGAATGGATCCTGCGAAAGCAATGGAAACTGGTTTAAACTCCCGCTTTCGCATTGGAGACTGACGACAAATCAGGCCCGAAGCGAAACGCTCAGAGGTCCTCAAGCATCTATCGTTTCGGCAGTTTTACAGCAACCAGACTGCCCGTGGCATTGCGAGCATACACGTGCCCATCCAGCAGGACAGGTACGGTCCAGCAGCGACCATTCAGAAACCGCGATCGCGTCAGTTCTTCGTAACCTTTGGGCGTGGCCTGTGCGACTACCAACGTTCCTGTTTCGCTGAGGATTACCAGCTTTTTGTCGGCCACCATCAGCGATCCGCATCCAAACCCAGCCTTTTTCCACACCACTTCACCGGTAGCAAAATTCATGCAGGTCAGTTGTACAACCCGGCCGAGGTTCGAATTGCCGTCGAATCCGTACAGGTACCCGTCAAGCAGAATGCTGTTGTTGAAGTGGTTTCGCATCCCTTTGTTAGTGTAGATTTCCTTAAGTGACTTCCCGTCAAATTCAAACAACCCGCATCCGACCTGATACGCGGAAGAGATGTAAATCCGGTTTCCCTGGACAATCGGTGTTGTGGAATTGGTACGAAAGGGAGAGGGCCATTCGCGGAAGGCCACTTCTTCACCGGTCTGTAAACGAACGACTCGTAGTCCTTCACAATCCAGTGTTACAACGTATTGTTGCTTTTGGGCTTCCATCAGTGCCGCGGACCCATACCCCGCTTCGTGACGCTCGGTCTGCCATTGCTTTTCACCCGTCAGCTTGTTGTACGAGACGACACGTCCCGCTTCGAGCAGCAACTGGTTTCCGACAATTACAGGCGAACTGGAAAACCCCCATTCGGGAGTCGGGACTTCCAGATCGGACTTCAATTGCTTTTCCCAGCGAATCTTTCCGGTCCTGGTTTCCAGGCAGTAGAACTGTCCCTCTTTTCCCAACGTATAGACGAAGTCACCATCAACCGTTGGAGTCGCCCCCGGGCCACCTTCGTGCAGGTTGTCATTCAATTCACCGGGATAGTGATGACTCCAGATCGGCTTCCCGGTCTCAGCGGAAAGACACCAGACGAACTCTTCGCCATCGCGATGTCCCATCGAATACAAGCGGCCCTCAGCGATCGCGATCGAACTGAAACCAATTCCGATCTTGCCGGTCCAGCGAACAGGCAGTCCTTCGTCCGGCCAGTCCGTCGACCAATCCGCCTCACTCGAAATACCATCACGATTAGGCCCCATCCAATTCGGCCACGCAGGGGCTTGAGCATCGGCGGATTGAATCAGGAGGCGGCCCCACAGGGCGAGACTCAAGCAGACGATACAACAGTATGATCGGGCGAGTTCCAGCACGTAGGTGTTCCTGTCTGTAGACTGTCGAGATATCCGGGAGAGATCAGCATCAGTCGACTGCGCCTTCCTGCAGCCGCATTTTCGATTGTACATGCCATCCGAGAAAAAAAGGCGTTACAATTTTTTCCGTGACAATCTGGACAGATTTAGTTCGAACGTGCGACCTTTGCTTTCAATATCCACAATTGCCAGGTGCAGTACATGTCGATTCGGTTTTCTGTTTGGCATTTGGTGATGCTGGGAATTTTGACCTGCCTGATGTCTGTGGCGGATGCTCAGGTTCAACCCGAAAAATCGCCGCGGTTCGGACTCGACAAACGGATCCCGTGGACGACCTCGAATGTCCGTGGTCGCCCCGAGCCTCCGCCACCATACCGGCCTGAACGACTCTATTCCAAACTACGCTTCAAAGGGACGACCCTTCTGGATGTTCTCCCTGGCACCGGGCACCTGCTGGTGGGAGAACAGTCAGGAAAGATCTATCTGCTGCCATTGGATCGAAACGCGGAGCAGGCTGCAGTTTTTCTTGATTGCAAGCAACTCGTCGATCAAATGAATTCAGCGGCGAAGCCTGCCTTTGCGC
Source organism: uncultured Planctomycetaceae bacterium (assembly GCA_964609845.1). Taxonomy (GTDB): domain Bacteria; phylum Planctomycetota; class Planctomycetia; order Planctomycetales; family Planctomycetaceae; genus Schlesneria. The sequence continues at coordinate 11,052 of CAZSTW010000122.1, forward strand.
TCGAAGCACTTTATGGAATGGCGTTCGATCCCGATTTCGCGAAGAATCGCTACTGCTACGTCTGTTATGTCATTCGCAGCACCGATGGTAGTTCCGGGCAAATGGCTGATGGAACGCGAGTTTCCCGTTTTCAGGTCACGCAAACAGATCCTCCTGCTTGCGACATCGCCACCGAAAAGCTCATGCTTTCGTGGCTTCAAGGAGGACATAACGGAGGGTGTTTGCGATTCGGCCTTGATGGCTGCCTGTACATTTCAACAGGCGATGGTGGGTTTGCGTTTCCGCCTGATGGCCGCAAGGCCGGACAGGATCTCTCGACACTATTGTCGAAGATCCTGCGCATCGACGTCCGCAAGCCCGACGGAGATCGCCCGTATACCATTCCAGCAGACAATCCATTCGTCAATCTGGCCGGGGCACGCGCCGAGACGTGGGCCTATGGATTGCGTAATCCCTGGAAGATGAGCATCGACCGCAAGACGGGAGACCTGTGGGTCGGTGATGTCGGCTGGGAATTGTGGGAACTGGTGTACCGAGTGAACAAAGGGGACAACTTCGGATGGAGTATCGTTGAGGGAAAACAGCCCGTGCATGCTGAAGGACAACTTGGTCCTACGCCGATCATTCCAGCAACGATGGAAATTCCTCATACCGACGGCGCATCAATTACCGGCGGGTTTGTTTATCGAGGGAAGCAATTCCCGGATCTCGTTGGCACCTACGTTTTTGGTGATTGGGAAACTCGTCGCATCTGGGGGGCCAAGGTCACGGAAGAAGGTAAACTTTCAGAAAAGCATGAACTCATCGACCCGATTGTTCGAATCGTCGATTTCGCAGAATCCACCGAAGGTGAACTCTATCTGCTTGATCACGATGATGGATCAATCTTCACGCTGGCGGTTAATGAAGTCCATTCTGACGGGCACAAGTTTCCTCAACGGCTGACCGATTCAGGGCTCTTCACCAATGTGGCCCGTCATCAGGTGGCACCCGGTGTGCTTCCGTTTTCTGTGAATGCCGAACAGTGGTCAGACGGAGCATTGGCAGAGCGATTTGTTGCGGTTCCTGGAAACGATCCGATTCGTGTCGCTCCACGCCCGCGAGCAATTCCCGGATCGATGTTCAGTCGCGCCACTGACTTTCCGCTCAATTCGGTCCTGATGAAAACGCTCTCCGCCGATCTCGTTCAAGGCGATCCGGGCAGCCGACGACGGATCGAAACACAGATTCTGCATTTCGATGGACGCGAATGGCAGGCGTACACCTACGAATGGAACGACGAGCAAACCGACGCGACGCTGGTCGATCGCGCCGGCAAGAATCGGACGCTGAATGTTCGCTCCGCTGACGGTGATGGTGGACAATCGTCGGTGACATGGCGATTTGCTGCCCGAGCCGAATGTATTCGATGCCACAACCCATGGTCCGAATACACCCTGGGATTTAACATTCCTCAGTTGAATCGCTCGCACGACTTCGGCGGTACCATCGACAATCAGATTCGCACGTACCGTCACATCGGACTGCTCACGGAATCTTCCGAACAGCCGGACTCGATCATTGCGCCCAACGATATGCGCCCGGTGGAATCGCTTCCGCGTCTGGCTCCACCTTTTGATGAACATGAAAACCTGAACGCCCGTGCCCGCTCGTATCTCCATGCCAATTGCGGGCATTGTCACCGGAACAATGGAGGCGGTTCCTCGTATATCTTCCTTCAGCACGATTTGTCACTGAAGGATACCAAAGCGATCGGGACTCGGCCGACACAGGGAACATTTGGAATTCACGAAGCCCAGGTGCTGGTGCCTGGTGATCCATTTCGGTCGATCCTGTACTTCCGACTTGCCAAAGTGGGCCCAGGACACATGCCACACCTTGGAGCCAGACAGGTCGATGAACAGGGTTTGAAGCTTATTCACGACTGGATTCGGTCGCTGCCGCCGCGGTTGGAAGATTCGATATTGCTTGATCGGCTGATAGAACTTGATGAGGCAGTCGCACTCCGGAAAGAAAAGGCGGAACAACCGGCGACAGAACAACAGATCGCACGAGCGCACGCGAAACGTCAGAAACGTGATCAACCTTCCGATGCCGATCTCATCGAGGCGCGCAGACAAGTTGCCGAAATACATGCCAAGGCAGCAAAACAGCGAGCTGAAGAACGAGTCAGGTTGACATCGGAACTGCTGTCGTCGTCGCTCAGGGCGGTGATGCTCGCGGAAGCCTTTCGCAGCAATCGTCTCTCAGCAGAATCTCGAGACATGGTGATCACTTCGGCGCTCTCACCGACGACTGATCCGGCCGTTCGCGATCTGTTTGAGAGCTTTGTTCCAGAGAATCGCAGGACCAAACGCCTGGGCGAGACGATCGATCGGGCCGAAATCCTGAAGCTGGTCGGGGATCCTGAACGAGGCAGGCAGCTATTTCATGAATCGACTGTCGTTCAATGCCGGAACTGCCACAGGATCGGCGGTAAAGGGACGGAACTCGGCCCGGACCTGGATGGCATTGGCAAGAAATATGATCGCTCACGGTTACTGGAGAGCATCCTTCAGCCATCTTTGCAGATTGATCCGAAGTACAAAGCCTGGCTGATCGAAACAAAGTCTGGCCAAGTCTTGACAGGTTTGATCATCCGACGGGATACAAAGGAAATCGAATTGCGCGACGCTCAGAACAAACTGCATCGCATTTCAGCAGATACTGTCGAAGAAATCTTTCCGCAAACGAAATCGCTGATGCCGGAGTTGCTGGTACGTGACTTCACCGCGCAGCAAATGATTGATCTTCTCGAATACCTCGGTTCGCTGAAGTCGCCTCCATGAAAAAAAGAAATCTCCAGATCTTACTTTGGGCTCCCAGGAATCAACAGACAGCAGCAACCAGGATTCATCGAGATTTGGCCACACATCTGGACAGGAACACACCATGTCAAAATTTGCCGTGATTCTACCGGCTGCCGGAAAGAGCAGCCGGTTTGCAACGCAACAATCCAAGAAGAAGGTTTTCGTAGAATTGAAAGGTCGGCCCGTCTGGGTAAGAACGGCAGAAGTTTTTGTGAATCGTGACGATGTCGTGCAGACGATTGTGGTGCTGGCCCCCGAAGACATCGATTGGTTCAAGGAGAAATTTCGTCCGAATCTGGCGTTCATGAATGTGGAGATTGTCGCTGGTGGTGCCGAGCGAGCCGATTCGGTGATGAATGCCCTGGCGCGCGTACGATCGGACGTTGACTTTGTGGCAGTACACGATGCGGCACGGCCATTGATCGTGAAAGACTGGGTCACCTGCGTCTTCCGCGCTGCCGAGGAACACTCAGCGGCCCTGCTGGCCACTCCAGTCACCAGCACGCTGAAACGCGTGGATGGAAATCGTCGGGTTGAAGAAACGGTTTCTCGAGAACGCCTCTGGGCGGCCCAGACCCCCCAGGTCTTCCGACGCGAATTGCTGATGGAAGCGTATGCCCGTCGAGGCGACCTGCAACCAACGGATGAAGCGCAGCTGGTTGAACATCTGGGACACCCCGTTCAGATTGTGGAAGGTTCACCGCTGAATATTAAAATCACATCACAGGAAGATTTTCGAATGGCAGAGTTCCTGCTGGAAGCCCTGCCGAAAGAGAAACTCGCCAACTTCCTGCACCCGTTTGCAGACGAAATCCTGTAACGGGTTAAACGTACGTGGTTAGAGCAGGACCAACAAAAAGAGGAGAGAAAGGGCATTCCTTTCTCTCCTCGTCGTCATTTAAACAGGCAATCAATACGCATCAATCAATTCGAAGGAACCAATCGAGCAGGTGGTACTGCTGAGGCGATCTTTGCAAACACTGCTCTCATGTTGTCGGAAAGACCTGCCACGGTCGAACCTGGAGGCACATCCAGATAGTAACCCTTCCCCAGCCATGCAGCGGCCTTCATCATATCACGATCCGCATCGGCACCGACACTCACGGTGTGAACCGTATAACCCTTATCAACGGCGATTTTGACTTTCGCCAGAACGTAGGTGATCTGTGGGTTTGTCGTGGAATAGTCTGCGACACCATCCCCGTTGTAATCGAACATCGTGTTCCAGTTCCAGCCCGCTGGAAGTGCAGTACTGTCGCCAGCATCCACAGTGTTCGACTGACCGTCCGTCATCAGGATGATTGCAGGTCGGGATCCATCGCGTTTGTAGGCATCAAGCATGGCGATGGCATCTTTCATGCCTCCCCCCATGTTCGTCGAACTGCTGTAGTGAGCCGCTTGTTTGTAGTGCATCAGTTTGGCAATGGTCTGGTAATCCTTCGTCATCGGACTTGCCGAGATATTGATGTTCGGGATTTGAGGGTTTGTCGTACTGATCGTCGTCTCCATACGGTGTGAATTGTCGTAACTGACCATTCCAAGTCGATCATCGAAGCCCAGGTCGGTCAGGAAATCACACAACAGTTGCTGGCCATCTTTACAGGCCTGGAACGGATAATGCCTGGTTTTCCAGAGATCCTTGCAGGCCGCATAGCTGCACTGATTCTTCATCAGGTAGCAAAGGTAAGTCATACCACCGTACATGTCATTGTAACCGTAGAGAGGCAACGCAGTGCTTGTCTGAACATACGAGATGTAGTCAGCCCACGTTCCCCCAGCGTACGGATAGTTGCCCGTTGTCAGGCCGAATTTCGCCATCACGTTGGCAGAACTGTTGGAGAAAGCAGGCAGGACAACTGTGGATGAAGTACTTCCCACAGCCAACGAAGTCAGTGTCACTGACGTGATTCGCTTTCCAGCGTTGCTGCCTGTTCCCGAATAGGTACCCGATTTTGTTGTTGTACCGCTGATGGTGAAAGACTGCGTTGTCCCTGATGAAAATGTCAGTTTGACGGTCTTCATACCGGTGGTGCTCGTGACTGCGACGCTGGCCCCCTTGAAGGTGACCCCTCCCGTAATACTGGAACTCGTCTGCGTGTGCGTAAAGTACTGTGGTGCGTATGTCATTGTGCCGAGTGTCAGCGGCTGGATATCGCTCCAGACCATCGCCAGGGCTTCTTCGATCTGAGCTTTCGTCAGCGTCGTTGTGATTTCGTCTGTAAAATAGCTGTCAAAGTTCATGGACCGTGAGAAGTCCTGTACGATGACCATGTCCCGCGGATCGATGAAGGCAACGGCTTCCGTCCGGATGGTCGTTCCACCTGTGCCGACCCCGAAGAGGGATGGAACTTTGGCATCTGGTGCCGACTTGGTACTGCTGTCGCGACGTGCGACGACTTTGACAACATTCGTCTGATTGGCGTTCGCGTTCCAGTCGATGACATATTTCGCAGTGACCGAATCGTAGTACCTGCGACCGAAGAAAACGTCTGTGGAAGAGTTCACATAGACGTTGTTCAACTGCGCGACTTCTGCAGCCTTAAGCCTGGCCTGCTGTTGTGCATACGTGAAAACATTCCCAACGCTGGTACCGGCGTTTGACAGAGCGTTTGTAATTTCCATCGCACCAGCAAGTGCGGCCGAGTCTACTCCCGCCTGCATTTGCGACTTCGTGAGAGAAGCCACGCCAATATCAACGGCAAGCGCCATGAACGCCAGCACTGCTACCATGGTAACGGCCCCAACAACGAGGAAAACGCCACGCCGTGACGTGGTCATCTCCGCCCACCGGGCAGGAATCTTGTTCAGGTATCGACGCATAGCAGTCATCCTTACACAGCGGCATCCGGTCGCTATCGGCCACCTTCCAAGTGGAGACTCAAAGTTGCGAAAAAGTCAATTTGCATCGCCGGAACTCAGCAATGCGTATCTGCACGAGGCGCAAGTCGTCCTTGCTCTACCAGCGCTGCTCACCCTTCTATTGAATGAGCGTGTTCTTGCCCTTACGGTAAACGATGGACGCTGAAATCGTCTGTGCGGTATGCGGATAGAACGTGATACTGGTGATCGCAGAGTAGGGAATTACCGCTTTAATCTTGAAGAGCTTCAGTTGATTGGCACTGTTCGAGAGGTCAAATGTCGAACCAGCATTTGCCCCATCAGCGGCCGTAATCGTAATGGTGACCTTGCTGGAGTTGATTCCTTCCGCCTGTAGAAAATTCTTGATGTCCTGCGTCACCTTCTGGTTGATGGTCTGACCGGGGAGCAATCGGCGGGTGTAGTCCATGGAAGCAATTCGTCCCCCCTCGCGAAGGGCTGTCGTCAACGTCTGTGCGGCTGTGATCGCCAGCCCGGTTTGAATCGTCCCCATCGTCAACGCCACAAACAATGGTGCCATCAATGCGAACTCGACAGTCGCAGCACCACGACGGCGTTGCCGATGCGTCCCCGTCGTACGCCGCTGATTCGTCGGTTGCAAAAGAAGTTTCATGATCCCGAATCCAATCTGCCTGTATTACTCGTGGCGCAATACGGACTGTCCCGTTACGGTTCGACCTTTGACCCAATACGGGGGTAGCAACGCGACCTGATCGTACGGGACACTGACTCGAACGACGAACAGACGTCCCTGCTCGGCCGTACTGAGTTCAACTGCCGGTAGAGTCGCGTAGTTGATCGACGACGGGTTAACAGTCGAGGTGTCAAAAACGCTGGCGTCCTTGATGTTGACGGTTGCCTTTGAGACTTTGATTGACGAGTTGACAATCTGCTGGACTTTCGCCTGGCACTGGGCTGTCGTCACACCGGGTGAACTTCCGTAACGCGCCCCAGCCTTCGCAGCAGCCTTCAGCATGTGCGAGACAAAAAAGACATGGCTGAACTCCATCAATGCCGCGAGGAACATGACGAAGATCGGCAGCGTCAACGCAACTTCGACCGCGGAAGTTCCGCTGCGTTTGTTGCGTCGGTGATTGTTCGATCGTGTTATTTTCATTCTTCCCTTCCCTGGGTCAGTCACGGCGAGGGGATACGGAATTTCCGCCTGACCATTTGAACTGTAGTTCGAGATTTCCGACTGGTCGGGGAAAAATTAAGAAAACTGGAAAAACTTTTGTCCTGAGGAGCATGAGATCCGCCGGACGTTCGCGGGACTTCCTGCATCAGACCGAAACTGAAGTCAGTCGCAATCAGGGCAATCTGAATTGGCAGGCCCATTCGTCACCTTTCGGCACGATCTGCTGACAGACGCAGATAGCCCTTCGGGATGTCCGTAATGTGAACTTGTAGTGGCCGTGCCGATTGTAGCTGTTGGTTCACGCGTTCATGTCGTGACGCCCCGACTCGGACCAATCTCCACAGGGTTCGCCTGCCGATTCGAATAAGGACGGTGCACGATTTCCACGATCTGTGACGGATACAGTATGAGTTCCATGGATGTTCCGGCTGGTTCTGCCAATAGCCCCGCGAAAACGATTTCGTCGCGCCGACGCTTATTGATGCTCTGTGCGGCTTCTTTGGCAGCCGGGATTGGCGTCGCCAAATGGCTGGACGTACGTGGCTCCATTTCCTACGGCGGTGCATTGCAGTCACGGACGACAAGCATCACGGCGGAACGGACGGCACGCATTCAGGAAATCATGCTGGTGCCCGGACAGCGCGTTGTGCCCGGTGACAAGTTACTGCAGTTGAGCGATGACCGGCTTGCATCGCAAATTATTCAGAAACAACGCGAACTGGTGGAACTGGAGGCTGAGTTAAAGCAGGCCAGGGCCACCGCTGATGTCGAACTGGAGTGGCGCAAGCGAGAATTGAACGGCGAGATTTTCCAGACACAACTGAAAGTCTCCAGCGTCACGCAGGAACAGACTGCGAAGCAGGTGGAACAACTGGCCTGGCAGGATCATTTGAAGGGGATGCAACAGAATCGCGTCGGCCCAGATCTGGCTGAGGCAGAACTTCCCGTAAAGTCGATCATCCTCGATTCGCCATTCGCAGACGAGCGAAAGTTACAGGCGATCTTGCGGGAAGACGCAGCTGCCATCGCAGCTGAAGCACTGACCGCACAAATTGCTCTCTGTGAACAACAGCTGGATCGCCTGCGGAATCTGGAAAAAGACTTGCCAGAAAAAGTACGAGTCTCAGCAGGAGTCGATTTGATTGAAACACGGATCACGGGAGCACGAGAAGAACTCGCGGCGCTCGAAAAGCAGCGTGACGCACTGACCGTGATCAGCCCGGCGCACGGGATTATCGGTACAATTCATCATCGGCCAGGGGATCTCGTCAGCGCAGGAAGCGCCATCGTCGAACTGCTCGACGATGAGCGACGGCATCTTGTGGCATGCATTCCAACTTCCGCTGCGACGAAACTACGATCTGGAACAAAGGTGGAACTGATGTTTCCGGGGCGACAGAACCGAATCGGGTTGGTCGCGGCGATCCCCCCACACGCGATTCCTGCTGACCAACGCTCTTCTTCCGCAGATTCTCAGGTGGAAGTGAAAATCGAACCGGCCGGAAAACTGTGGCCCAAGCTTCCTGTCGGATCGCGAGTCCAGGTTCACGTTCATCAGTAACAAAATCACCATTTTCTCAGGCTGATACGAACCCCACACGGGATCCTGAAGGCGATTCGCCACTACCGTTCGACAACCGATCGGCTGTCGATTCAGCAAACTCTCGGACCAATTGAAAGTGATTCAGATCGCGGATAGAAGCGACCACTTTGTCGGGACGATACGTGTAACGTAACAGATCCTCGCGACGTGTCCCTCCGCTCAGGACCAGGACGGTCCGCAACCCCAGCTGAACGCCGCCAAGAATGTCGGTTTCCATCGTGTCGCCAATCATGATGGTTTCGTCGGCGACCAGATTCAGATCGTTCAGGGCAGCCCTTAGCATGACGGGACTGGGTTTCCCCACGCTGAACGCTTTGACACCTGTTGCCGCTTCCAGCATTGCCACGATCGCCCCGCAACCAGGGCGGGTTCCTGTCTGAGTCGGGCAGTTCGGATCCATGTTTGTCGCGACGAGTTTGGCCCCAGCCAGGATCATCCCGACGGCAGTTTCGACCATTTCAAAGTTCAGAGTCCTCCCTTCGCCAACAACTACGTAGTCTGGATCCTTGTCTACAATTGAGTAGCCGTTGGTATGCAGGGCCGTCAGCAAGCCCCCTTCTCCGATCACGAACGCTGTCCCATTCGGCTTTTGTCGGGCCAGGAAGCGGGCCGTTGCCATCGCACATGTGAAGATATGTTCCTCTTCAACGTTGATCCCAAGACGCTCCAGTCGAGTCGCGACGTCTCGCCGAGTGCGCTGACTGTTATTCGTGAGAAACAAAAAAGGAACTTTGTGGTCACATATTTCGTTGATGAACCGATCGGCACCGGGAATCAGTTCTTGCCCACGATAAATCACACCGTCCATGTCAATCAGATAACCATACATGTGTCGCCCCGCCCTTATCCCAAGTCAAGACACGCGAAATGGCATCCGCTTCGGGACGCCGCAAGTTGAGCGACTTAATGAGTTTGTGACGCAACTGGTATGCCAGCATCGCGCGGAAATACAGTCCATCGGCTAAGGTCGCATCTTCAAATCATAGTAGACCGCACGACTTACGACGTTTCGTGGATTGATTGTCGGTTCGGGCGATGAACGATTGTCATGGACCGATGCCAGCCCTTTGAGCAGTTCCCGAGTTTCTGTAACGCCTACAATCTTCAACGCAAAGTCTGCAAACGCGAGGCAGTCTTCAAAGGGCTTGTTCCGTCTGCCACCAGCAAAAGCCGCCATTGACGCCTGAAATATGCCATGACAATCCCGAAAAACATCACCGCACAGCTGATCGAAGATATCTGGCACGCCGCGTGCTTACAGTCTCGGTCATCCAGCTTGCCGCCGAATGACAGCTCCAAACTGAAAGATGGCAACAAGCTGTGATCGTCGCGAACGCTGTGCAATTGATAGGAAACCAGCTTGCTCAGTTTTCCGAAGCAGCGAATAATGGCCACCCTGATGATGTTGAAGCGATTGGCGACATCAGATTGTTCGGTGAACACGGGGACGCGTCATGCTGGCTGTCGAAGTAAACTGGGATTTGTTCAGCCAATATGGGAAGGTCTTGTCGCCCACGACAATGGTTGTGGGGACGTTCCTTGCCGGAGTCTCCATCTGGTTGGTTTTTTATTTGCGAGCACGTTTTCGCGAAGATACCGGTCGTACCGATAACGAACTCGAAATGCTGACTCAGTTTCGCGAATTGCGTCAGCAGGGTGAGTTGACGGAGGAAGAGTACCGATTGATTAAGAGCCGATTGGCACACGAAGCAGGGGCTCGAATGAGCGTAACCCCTGTCAACGCCAGACAATCGGCAGATACTGCCAGAGCGGGTGTGCAACAGGATTGTAGCACCGAAAAGACCGGGGAAACCGGACGCGACGGCAGTGATTGCGAAAAATCAAGTACGACGGACGAATCGCCGAACCAGAATTCGGCAAAGTAAGATCAGTCAGTAGTTCGGGATCAGAAGTTCGGGAAGATCCTGAACAGGAATTCGATATGTTTGCAGGGCCAAGGACGTGCCGCTTGCTTTCATCAATGAGTTACTCACCGACGAAACCCAATCGGCAGCGTTGAAGGAAAGCCAATGGCCTCGGGACGCGATTTCATGTCATCCGCCGGAAAACGTGGGGCGACCGGCAAAAAAAACGCCAACTGTTCGTTCTGCCGCAAGAGCTACCGAGAAGTCGGTCCGCTCGTGGAGGGACCTGATGAGGTCTACATCTGCGGTGAGTGCATCGAGCTGTGCCAGAATATCCTGGATCAGGAACGGAAGCGGCGCGGGACTTCCACCAAGCTCTTCAGCCGTGTTCCAAGTCCACGCGAACTTACGGACCACTTGAACCCATACGTCAACGGCCAGGACCG
>CAZSTW010000123.1:0-21819 GCA_964609845.1 uncultured Planctomycetaceae bacterium
TTAGTGCGTGTCGCACTTCCGTGTCGCGTCGAAACATGGGTTAGACGCTGTCGTTCGATGCCCGCGGGGCGCCGCGCTTCAATGAGATGCGTTCTAGAACCAAACCAGCCGTTCTGGCGTTTCGGCCAAATGGCCGGGGCTGGTATAGAATTCAGCCCCGGGAATCACGTTGATGCAACATCAGCGTTGACGCTTCGAAACGGCCTAGTGCGTGTCGCACTTCCGCGTCGCGTCGAAACATGGGTTAGACGCTGTCGTTTGATGCCCGCGGGACGCCACACCTAAATGCAACGCGCTCTAGGTTCAGGGGAGTTCCTTCTGCGGTGGGCCACTCTTAACGCCGATAACGAGTGAGCGACACAGAGAGGCTTTTTCGGTGGCTTGTTGAGCGATCGCCACTTGCTTCCAGACAGCATCGACCTTGCCTCGTTGTGCCAGCAGCGCCGCAGATAATCGATAGGCGTCTTCCCTCAAGACCGGGTCTGTCAGTTTGTTGACGAATGTCAGAGCCGCATCGCTGTTCCCATCGGCAGCCAGCGAAGTCGCAACGGTCAAAACAATTTCATCGCGAGGACTGTTTTCAGCAGGGAGCCTGGAAACAAATTCAGCAGCCTGACCAGGATTCTGCTGGACTAGTTCACGTACAACGGCAATGTCTGGCCTGACGATCTGTGCACCACCAACAGCGGCTTGAATAGCTTTTTCCGTATCGGTACCACGGAATCCTTCGACCAGTTCACCAATCAGCGCCGTCCCCAGAAAATCGTCGCGGCGGCTGATATTGGATTCAGCACTGCGATCACTGACCACGGACCAGACTTTGTCCTTCAACCCTGCCTCGGCCAGTCGTGACATGGTTAAAGCCTGCAGCACAAATCGGCGCTGGGCCGCACTTTTCAGGTCTGCCAGAACCTTGCGGTATCGGACCGCATTTTGACTCGCCTGATCATCATTCTTCAACGACATTTCGCGCTTTAACATGTCGCGCAAACCCATCAGGCCCATCTGCTCCGCCTGATTATGACGCTCATTCACAGCACCCCAGGCCGGTGCAAGACCTCGCGCAAAACCAAGGGACAGATCAAGAGTCGCTTCGGCCTGGGCTTTCTGATCGGGCCAGAACGTCTGCACATAGGCAATTTCGGCAGCCGCAGTCGCGGCATGAACCAGTGGCGAATCGGCAGGCAACTTGTAGTTGACCGTTGACTTGACGGCAGGCATCTCAGGCTCTGCGGGAACGGCCACTTTCGCAAGTTCGGCAACAGCTAGTTTTAACGTCTCTGCCGCGCCAGGCAGGTCTCCAGCCAGATAGCGTCCACAGGAGGCACGCGCCCAGACTCGAGCCTTCAAAGCGGCAGAAAATCCTTTGATCGCATCATCGATTTCAGGAGTCGAATTTGCCGGGCCGGGCTTGGACTGATGGAATGCAACCCCTTCCGCCCAGATTGCAAAGCATTCGCTCTTGGCTTCATCATCCGATTGAGCTTCGGACCAGGTTTTCGCTGCCGCGAACTGCTTGCGGGCCATCAGCGACGCGGTCGCGGCAGCCGCCTGTGGTCGAGTCCACGGGAGTACGGCAAGCGTCTTGGTCATGCGAGCTAATTGCCCGTCTGAAGCAATCTGTGTGCGTGCCGCCAACTGTCCGTCATTCTCTGCGGACTGGTGAGATTGCAATAGATCTTGCGCTTCTTTCACTCGCCCGGCGGCGACGAGGGCAGCCGCCAGACGGCCTGCAACTTCCATCTGATGGCGTCCGATCTTCGGTAATTTGCGCGTATCATCAAGGGCGTTATCGAGAATCTTTCCGGCATTAGCCTTGTCGGTTTCCCAATTGAGCCAGAACAGTGCCACATTCGGTTCGATCCGATAGTACGGAACATTGGACCCGACGATTTCCAGTTGCGACAGGTGCTCACTTGCTGCTTTCAGGTCACCCAGTCGAATACATGCTTCTGCTGCCAGCTGGCGGCAGACGGGCTTGCTACGCTGCTTGGGTGGATTCATCAACGCGGCGTCGTTCAATTGCTTGACGACAGCGGCGAGCAATTCATCTGTCGCTCCCTCCTTTTCTGGAGTTTTGACATCCGCTGGAGGAACCTCTGTTTTCGTTTCTGCGGAAGATGTCGTTTTCGGAGGAGGCTTTGGATTTGACGACTGCGACAACAGCGCCTTGTCTTCTTCCGACAGCACTGCTGGTTTCGGTTTTTGTGTCAGCATTCCGGGAAGAAACACGGCCGCGACCCCGACCACGCCCACAACAGCAACGGTCACTCCCCCGATCATGACGAGATTACTTTTCTTCTTGGGGGCTGGCGGAGGAGCCGTTTCAACCTTGGGTGCGGGCGCTTTGAAGATCGGCACCATGCACTGCGTATTTGCACATTTGACGTCTTTCCCGACTGCTGTTGGCGGGATGTACCCTTCGGTTTCGCACATCGGACAGACGACGAGGACCGATCTCCCTTTTGACGGATTAGGCATCGCCTGGACCGCAGTTTTTGCCCCAGGAACCTCTGCTTCAAACGGAAAATCATCGGCTGGCCCCGGCTTTGTGCCAGCTGGACGCCCAGGTGCTCCCGGTTTCCCGGCAGCGGGCTTGGCTGTGGGCTTCTCGACGGCGGCTGGTTTGCCAGGTGCGGCTTTTGCTGACGCTGCCGGTTTCGGCGAAGGCTTTGTCCCGGGCTTTGCCTTCATTGAGGAACCACAAAAAGGACAATCGTCCACATCATCATCAATGACTGACTGGCCGCACGACGGACAAACGGGAAAGTCCATGATCGGTAATTCCTCGCTGAGACTTCTCAGTGGTTCAATTGTTGTAGCGGGTGTGATGTTGTTGCGGCGACGGTATCTTTGACGACGGCCGCGATGGAAAGTTCCGAAGGTCGCTCAGGTTACGACGATTTGTAAGGTGATTCTAGCTCGGATTCCGTGTAACCCGAAGCGTGAACGAGGGAAATCCCGATGCATTGGGGCAGCTTTCACGTAAGTGTAAGCAGGGGAATTTCTTGCGAGATTCGCTTAACGGCAGATGGCCCGGTTCAAGAGCGCATCTCACTTAAGTGTGGCGTCCCGCGGGCATCAAACGACAGCGTCTAACCCATGTTTCGACGCGACACGGAAGTGCGACACGCACTAAAACAGCAGTATCGCCGAGTGAAACGAGACCGACGGGGTGAGCCGGGTGACTAGGAAGGCTGCTGCGAGCGAAACGGCGAAGGTGTCAGTCCCGCCTGAGTTTTCGATTCATCGCCTGCCATAACGCTTCGCCTTCCACTTCGATATTCCAGGGGATGTAAGCAGCAATCGTTTCGATTCCCTCGCGCAAGGTCATTGTACGGCGTAGAGCTTTGGTCAATTCCCGCAGCTTTGATTCCAATTCCCGCTGTTCATTCAATCGTTCGACACGTTCCTGACGTGCTGCATCTTTGTCGAGTTTTCTCTGCTGGTCCGCGTCACGGCGCCGCTGCACCAGATCCTGTTGCCTGGTTCGCAGATCCGTTAATTCCGTTTCGATCTTCTTCAGATCCTCGCGAACTTTGGTTAATTGGGAAATGCGATTTGCCCGATCCTCCGGCCGCTCGTCCAACCTGAAATTGACGGTTCCATTCTGTCGAATCAACTGCATCGAGCTATTGTCGCCGGTGATGTAAAAGTGCGCTGGCAGGGCTCGCGTGACGACGTTGTGTTTCGGTTTCGCCAGTTGAGTTCGCTTTTCCTGGAGTTGCCTGATGTAAGACTGCAGGCTCTTCATTTTCGTCCCGACATCCAAAGCCTCTTTCAGGACCTGGCTGACAGTTACAATATGAGTCCGATGCCCTCGAGTCAGCTCATTCGAAGCATCTCGCATTTCGTCTTTCAGAACATCGATCTGAGACTGCAATTCTGATTGACGCAGTTGATGGTCGGCATGAATCTGGTCTGTCGGACGAGTTGTCAATCGCAACAACTCAGACTGGCGGCTGGCAACTTGTTCGCGCCCCCGTTCGACGGCTTCGCGCAGGTCATCCGGCAACCGCTTCAGGATGTTGATGGCCGTCAATTGAACTGTTTCATCCAGTTCTTCAATCCTGCCGGGGCCTGCCAGATATCCCAGAGCACGACCGATTGATGTTGCGGCCTGCTCCCGTTGCCGGGCGGTCGGATAGTCGTCGGGGGCGGCTGACAGCAAACGGGAAATATGTTGCAACTGATCGAGGCCTCGCCGTTCTTCATGATACAGGAATCGTCCCCAGGCGACGGCAAGGGCTGCTGGCAGAAACGGTTCCTCATCCAGGCGAGCAGCCTTCTGGAACATATCAATCGCTTCGTTGAACTCACCGTGTTTCCAAAGCATCAGGCCGAACGCATAGTCCAGACGGGGGTCTTCCCGAAACTGTTCAATTGCAATCGCATAATCTTTTCGAGCCAGTTCCAATGAAAGATCGGACGGTCGCGTGTGTGCGATCGCTTTGAGCAGACGGTTACGGCTTCCCGCATAGATCATGCGAGGTTTCGAAGTCTCGGCGACGCCCCAGCGAACGGGATATTCAAAGTCCTGCCACGACATGCTGACCAGTTGTGCAGCAGCATCCAGCAGTTCTTCAGTCGAATCGACAGGCGCGGCTGGCGGCAGAGGTTTCATATCCGTGGTCGCGGTGGCCGTCTCGACAGGCAGACTGACAGGGAGTTCCGTTCCTCGGGGAGGATCGGCGGCCTCATTCATGGAAGGATCTGGATCGAGGTCTTTCGGTGGATCAATAGAGGGGGAATTATTCGATGCGAGTGACTTTTTTCGCGGAGGCGAGATTTGTGCATCCGCCGCTGCAGATCCCAAATAGGTTGAGCGAATCTGATGGAGGCTGGAACTGCTGCTGGACGCAACAACAGGCTCAGCCGCAGCCTGCGGTGTCAGCTTGCGAACCCTGGACCAGCGCCGCGCGGTCGACATCAGATCGAGTCCGACGGATTGCACGACCGCGACCAAAATCAACCCCATCGTTCCGACAACCACCAGTGCAATCAATATTCGTTCGCGGGGACTTCGCGAAATGGGAATCGCGCGCGACGTTTCGTCTGAAATTTCATTCGATGACGGGACGCTGCTCATGACGGCAAATCCGGGGAAATCACAAGAACCTAGGCAATCATGTCTAGGCGAATCGGTTTCGTCCTCAGGAATCTGAGCTGATTTGTCTACGAATTTCACAGCAAATAATCAACAGCGATTTCTGCTTCCGTATCAGGATTTCTTACCGCAGTTTTTTTTGGTCGCGGCGACCAAAAAATCAGAACGGCAGAGAGGAGCGTCAACGGAACGATTGGCTGCCAGTACAATAGGGTCAGTTCCGCAAAATCCGTGGGGCGGATTTCATTCTCCCGGCCTTGATTAATATAACCGCATCCTGCGACTTTCCCGGAAAGGCATTCTCTCTGCACTTCAAACCAGATGTGATAGTGGCGCAAGTCGTCACAATTTGCTCCCCACGTGGTAAACCATTCCACATTTTTGCGGTGCAACCAATCATTCGGTTTGTACCACCACAGGGCAAACTCACCGTCGTACAAATGGGCATGGTATTGCCAATCTCCAACATCATGATCGATCGAAATGCAGAGCAGCATACTCAGACCCCACGCCGCACCGGTCATGGTCGCGAGTAGCAGCGTTGCACACCCGACCTTTCGCCTCCAGCCATTGAAGAACTCGCCCATCGCTCCCTCCCTGAAAACAAGCATGCCCCGGTCTATCACCGGTGCCGCTCGTATTCAATCCCAATCTCGAAACGTCGCCTGTTATACGATCAGTTCTCAAAATGGTGAGCCAATTGCAATCCGGTACAATGCGAACTCTGGCGGCGATGGGGTTGAGATCGGTATCATTTCGCCAGCACTCATCGACCATCAAATCTGTCCGATGATTTTGAAATTCAGTTTTCTCGTTTTGCACTTGCAGGGGTGAGATATGGGCGGCGGAGGTAGCGTACCGACATCAATGGCCAAGTCCACCATTCGGCTGGGAACAGCCATTCGGAACGACTTGCCGATCAACAAGCTTTTTCGGGCGATGATTGAAATCGGCGGCTCTGACTTGCACCTGCAAGTCAACAAACCCGCCATCCTGCGTGTGAAGGGTGCTCTTAAAGATCTCGACATGCCCCCCATCACTGAAGAGCAGATGAAGGAGTGGTGCATGCCGATGATGGACGAGCGCAACACCGAAATCTTCTTTCTGACCGGTGGGGCGGACTATGCTCACGTCGTCGAACACAAAGGGGAACTCTGGCGATTCCGCGTGAACCTGTTCATTCAAACCGGCAAGATGGGGATGGTTTCGCGTAAGATCGAACGCAGTATTCCCAACTTCGAAGGATTGTATCTTCCCCCGATCATGGAAGAGCTCTGCAAGTACGACCAGGGGATGGTGCTGCTGGCAGGTGTGACCGGGTCGGGAAAATCGACGACCATCGCGTCAATGCTCGACTGGATTAATCACAACTACTCCAAGCACATCCTGACCATCGAAGACCCTGTCGAATTCGTTTACGTGACCGATAAATCGCTGATCAACCAGCGGGAAATCGGACCGGATGTTTCGGACTTCCATACGGCGATGAAACACGCTGTGCGTCAAGACCCCGACATCATGCTGGTGGGTGAAATGCGTGACCGCGAAACATTCGAAACGGCGATGCACGCGGCTGAAACGGGCCACCTGGTCTATGGAACAATCCACGCATCGTCGGCCCCGTCAACGATCGGTCGTATTCTCGACTTGTTCCCACAAAGCATGCACAACGCATTGCGATCTTCGATGGGCTTCAACATGAAAGCGATCGTTGCCCAGAAGTTGCTGCCCACGATCCTGGACAAGCCCAAACGAGTTCCGATTTGTGAAATCATGATTTTCAACGGTGTGATCCGAAAGCTGATTCTGGAACACACGGACGAAAAACTTCCCGCAGCCATTCGAATCGGCAAGTCGGAAGGGATGCAACAGTTCAACGACAGCCTGTATCACTTCATCACGAAGGAATTCGTCAGCCGTGCGGAAGCATTTGAAATCAGTCCCAACGTCGAAGAACTGAAGATGATGCTCAAAGGGATCAACGTCAAATCGTCTGGTATTCTGTAACACCAGCACTGTCATTCTGAACATGGTCAAAAACAAGCAGGGCTGGAGTAAACTCCAGCCCTGCTTATTTTGAGAATCGAGATAGCGAGACAGGCAAAAACCTGTCGATCAGCGTTACGACTCCATGATGTCCTTTTCCTTGGCTTCCGCCAGGGCGTTGATCTTGCCTTCGTACTGCTTTGTCAGATTCTGAATCTCTTCCTTGGTCTCTTCGTGCAGGTCTTCGCTCATCGTTTTTTCTTTCAGAGCGGTGTCCGCATGTTTGTTGGCATCGCGTCGAATGTTGCGGACCGCGACCCTGCCGTCTTCGGACAAGTCTTTCAAACGTGCCACGAGTTGCTTACGTCGTTCCGTGGAGAGTGGCGGAATGTTCAGACGAATGACGCGACCGTCTGAATTGGGTGCCAGGCCGACGTCGCTCGACTGAATCGCCTTGGCGATATCGTTCAGCGTCCCCTGATCAAAGGGGCGAATCATGATCTGCTGCGGTTCGGGGCAACTGATCGTCGCAATCTGCTTGAGCGGCGTGGGTGATCCGTAGTACTCGACGCGAATGGTATCAACCAATCCCGGCGTCGCACGGCCGGTCCGCAACCCCTGCAACTGGCCTTGCACGTTCGACACGGCCTTTTCCATACGCTCTTCAGCGTCCATCAAAATCTCGTCCTGGTCCATGAGCAAACGCTCCTGCGTTGTAGAATGATTCGGGAATTTCCTGGTCTGAACCGCATGTCACGTTAACGACTTACGTCGCGTGTGTGAAGCGGACAGGTGACTGATCCGGTCACATCGGCAAAATCCGATTGATTCGCGTGTCACCGCGCGTCAATCGCGGCGTGGATTGCCCGCAGCACCTCGCCATCACTGGGCAGGTTCGATTCCAAAATCGGCCTCAAACGAATCGGGATTTCATCCATCCGGTACGCTGTCCCCGTTCGATGGATTCCATAAGTTGCCGTTGGGAACTCAATCGTCGCTTCGACAGGGAGTTCGACGCCAGGCCGTTCAAGAACGATAATTGGAATTGTCTTCAGGTACCGTTGAGCCTCAGGCGAGAACGACGAGACTCGCGAGGTTCCCACCAGAAGAAGTACATCTGCTTCGTGGTTCTCCAGGATCTCGCCCGCCGAATATTCTCCCGGGTTGTAGCGTGGATAGCCGCGAGCAAGATTCACACTGAAGGGGTAACCTGTCTGCCAGCAGAGGACGCTGTCCGCGCCTGAAACGTCACCGACGACACGCAGACGCCGGGCATGAAAGCGGGTGAACTGATTCAAATCGATCACCAGTCGCAGCAGGGCTTCGACCTTGCGGTGCCCCAACGGATGCCGGGCGACGCCGTATCCGAAAAAGATGACTCCACATCGACAGGATTTCATCCGTTCCGCCAGACGTTTCAGTTCATCCAGCGGTGCCCCAACGTCCTGTCCCGGATCCGGTTCAATCCCCTGTAACAAGCCGCGAAGTGTCCACAGCACTTCAAAATCTCGCTCTGGTTTGATCTTTAAAAACCAGTCCGCCTGATCGGCGGTCTGCGATTGTTCAGTGTCAACAACAACCAGCGTCCGATCGACTTTCCCGTGTTCGATGTGAAGCCCGGTTGGTTCGATCGAATACCGTTCCATGTGACGCGGGTGTGTTTCGACGGGATCTGCCCCCCAGTAAATCACCAGATCCGCTCGATTGCGGATTTCTCCCAGTGAACAGGTCGATTCACCACACTGCTGCATTGCGAGAATCGAAGGAGCATGCCCTTCCGATGCCGTCGTATCGATCGTCGCTCCCAAACGGTCCGCCAATGCGACTGCGGCCCGCTGTCCCTCGGTGCTGCTTTTCGACAGGCCAAATATTAATGGAGCTTTGGCCCGCCTCAAGATCCGGGCAGCCTCGTCAACGGCGGCATCCTGCGTAGCAGCGATTCCACGAACGCGCGGTGCCGGAGCCACCGTTGTCCAGGACTTCACGAACCATGGTTCTGCCAGTCGACACGCGTTGTCTGCTGCCACAATTTGACCGTTTCGTACGGTGACTTTCAGGTCATCGCAGACACAGGCACAGACCGTGCAGGCGACATTTTCAACAACAAAATCGCTCGAGTCCATTTTACCAGCGTTCGTTCGGACCAGAGGGGACTGGAATGTAAAGATCCGGCAGCAGGCCCGTGCGAGAACCACGAGCCGGACCGTGCTCTGCGATTTCATCCACGACCATTTCAAATTCCGCTTCATTGGCTGCGGCCTGGGCCTTGTTCCTCAGCGGTGCAGGAACCAGCATCGCTTTCAGATACCAATGCAGCATCTTCCGGTATGACGAGATTGCCCGTTCTTCTCCGCGCTGTTCGACCACATATCGAAACTGCTTTCTTAACAGGCCGAGACGATCATCGAAGGAACCTGACGTCGTCGAATGTCCCGTTGTTTCCCACTCGACAAACTGCTGAAAGATCCAGGGATTGGCCAGAGCCCCGCGTCCCATCGAGATCGCGTGACACCCCGTTTCCGCAAACATCTTCACGCCATCAGCAACCGTTCGGATATCGCCATTGCCGACGACAGGAATGCGGGAAACAGCCTCCACGACCCGACGAATCCCGACGCGATCGACGACTCCACTGAATCCCTGTTCCCGTGTTCTGCCGTGAATGGCAATCGCGGCAACACCGACCTGCTCGAACTCGCGAGCAAAACCAGGCGCTGTCAGGTGCTGACTGTCCCAGCCCAGCCGCATCTTTACGGTCACGGGGATCGATACTGATTCGACGACCGTGCGAACGAGATTAATCGTACTGTCAACCTGACACATCAAGCTTGCCCCGGCCCCAACTTTGGTGATGCGATTCACAGGGCAGCCCATATTGATGTCGATCGAGTCCACGCCGCGAGCCTGAAGCAGTTGTGCGGCATCACGCATTACAGAGGGTTCATTGCCGAAAATCTGTACGGCAAAGGGCCGGTCTTCGGGACATGTATCGATGAGCTGAAGCGTGCGCGGCCCCCCTTGCAGCAATCCACGAGCATTGACCAGATCCGTCGTCGCCAGTCCCACCCCACCCAGACTGCGCACAACTCGGCGGAATGGCAGGTTGGTATAGCCCGCCAGTGGAGAAAGCATATAGCGAGAACTGAGCTGTAACGGCCCGTAACGCAATGGAGGAAGCGTTGCCAGCCAATCACGAACAGAAGAAATCACCGGGGTTGATTCGATCATTGGAACTCAAACGAACAGGGCAGTCGGTCATTCGCACCAGTCTATCATTTTCTCGTGAGAATCACTTCCCTCGAATGATCTGGCTGATTGCCGTCACCTGCGATTCGTCGATTTCCGCTCGACGATTACCATTCCGGCAGGCAGCCGAACGAACAGCGATGATATCGGCACCGGCAGCCCCCAGTTCACGAATTGCTGGAAGTGTCAGGCTGCCAGCGACTGCCAGAAACAGTCCGTTGGCGTGACAGTTCCGGGCTATTCCCTGCAATTCGGCGATTGAGTAATAGTCGAGCAACGTACTTCCGTTTTTTGTGAACGTATCGATGAGTAATCCTGCGCAGGCCGACTGCGGTGTTTCATCGTTGAATGCAGCGGCACTTAAAACATCATCGAGAACTGGTGAACGAGCCGCAACATGATCAGCATACGCAACGGCGACCCACTGCAATGATGGTCGAGATCGGGAAATTGACGCCCGGATGCGACACCATTCGGAACGCCAGTTCGGTTGATTTGCCATCTCACTCAACCCAAGCTTGGCATATTTTACGGTGGCAGGCAGCAGAGGAAACTGATCGCAAACAACCCAGTCATGAAGTTCTCCGAGAGCGACACTCAACGGAATCTTTGCGTGAACCAAATCCATCTGTTCCGCAATCGACTGAACGGCTTTCAGATCTGCCATGCCGAGCGAACCTAAGTCTGGCTCTTTGACATCGAGAATGTCTGCACCACCCCTGACCGCCTGCACTGCCTCTTCGGCTGAGCGAACGCTGACCAGTAACCGGGAACTGATCGATTGAGATGGGCTTTGGAACCCGAAACGGCCTGAAGGCTGGGAAATCACAAAACCACCTTATCTCGGCAAACGCTTGATCTGATCCATTTTTCCGTCAGCGTCAGCCAGTCCGTGCTTCTTCAACTTGCTGAAGTAGGTACTGCGAGCTAACCCCAGCAGTCGGGCTGCTCGAGCTTTATTTCCCCCGCTTTTTTCCAGTGCTTCCAGTAACTGACGCCGCTCAATCATTGGATCGTCATCACGGCTGTCGGCCATGGAACTGGAATCAGATTCATCATAAGTCACGTTACCGCGGACTATATTCGCTCCGGGAGACTGCAAATCGACGGGAAGATCCGAAACCGTGATGGTTTCCCCTTCGGCCAGAACCACCGCCCGCTCGATGACGTTTTGTAATTCGCGAATGTTGCCGGGCCACGGATATCGCAGCAAGAGGTCAATGGCATCATCTTCAAACTTCGTGATCCTTCGACCAGCCCGCGATGCGGCTCGACGCAGGAAAAAAACGGCCAACTCCAGAACGTCTTCGTACCGTTCTCGCAAAGGAGGCAGGGTCACACTGATCACGTTTAACCGGTAATACAGATCTTCGCGGAATTTGCCTTCAGCAATCAGTCGTTCCAGATTTTGGTGCGTCGCCGCAATCAGTCGCACATCGACCTGGATCGTCTGAGTTCCGCCGACTCGCTCAAATTCTCGTTGCTGGAGAACTCGCAGCAGTTTCACCTGCGTTTCCGCCGAAATATCCCCGATTTCGTCCAGGAACAGGGTTCCGCCATTGGCGAGTTCGAACCGACCTTGCTTGTCGCTGTGTGCCCCCGTGTATGCCCCTTTGACATGCCCGAATAACTCACTTTCCAGCAGACCCGCCGAAAGAGCTGCGCAATGGACAGTAATCAACGGGCCATCGCGACGGGGACTGTTTTCGTGGATAGCCTTCGCCAGCAACTCTTTTCCGGTGCCGCTTTCACCCCGGACAAGCACGCTCGTTTCACTCGCGGCCACTTTCCGGACCGTATCCATGATATGTTCGAGTGCAGGACTGTGGCCGATGATGGCATCACGACGGAATTGCTCTGTCGGGGCATTAGGCTGATCTGGACGAGCCACCGAGGCTAATTCTGCCTGCAAGATCGCAATCTGCTGACGCTGTCGACTGATGAGGTCGGTCTTCAGACGTAGATCCTCATTGAGCTGCGTAATGTCCTGATGGACTTTGGCGCAGTGCAGCGCGATCCCTGTGATCTGCGCCAGTGCCGCCAGAAACGTCAAGTCTTCCGCCGAATACATCATCCCGCTTTGCTTCGGCCCCAGCACCACAAGTCCCGCCAGCTTGCCATCAATTTCCAGTCCATGAACCAGATCTGCCTGCCACTGCCGCAGAAGATTTTGAACGGGAGAAACCCCTTCACGCGATGTTGGCGTCACACGTTGCAATGTTGGATCGTCCGCCAGAGCTAGCGTGAATTCTTCAGGAAGGACCAGTTGCATCGGCAAACCTGTCGATTGTCCATCGGCAGCGGTCAATCGAAAGCCGTTTTGACGACCATCACTCAGGTAAAGGCCGATCCGGCTCGATTGCAGCACGTCGCGACAGGAAGTCGACAGTCGCTCGGACAGGAATTCGACATCTGTCAGGTGCCCAACGTCGCGATGCATCCGCTGCAAGGCTTTGTCCAGTTGGTACTTTTCGCGAAAGAATCGCCGATCCACAAAGTGCTGCCAGGAATCTCGCAGCCAGATCAGAAGGATTACCGCCAGCATGACGATCCCCGCGATAATCCAGCCTGGCTGATCAACCAATGGCATTTTGCCAGCAGCGACTGCCATCGTTCCGACAGCAATCCCAAGAGCGACAAAGCCTGTGGCTCCGTAACTGAGCACGTAGTACCACATCCCTTTGCTGATGATCTGGTCGATCAGCATCAACTTGTAGCGGATGATCCCGATGGCATAGGCCAGCATGAAGACAAGGCTGGCAAGAAACATCGGAATGCGAGCCCCCCCAAGAGCGAACTCCGTCCGCCACACAACCGCCAGCAACAAGGCGTACCCGATGCAGACCGCAGCCCCGAGACCTGCCCACATGATCCAGCGAACCTGATTCAACTCGATCGGATTTCGCGTCGTAAAAACGCTGTGGATTAAGGAACCAAGCGTCAGCAGGAAATACACGGCAGAGATCGACAAATACGCATAGACGCCGTATCGCAGGTAGTTCATCCATGTCAGAACCAGTTGCGCAGGAACCTGTTGTGGCGGACCGGAAAGGCTCCAGATCAGCCCTTCGATCCACAGAAAGCACAGAATCGCCGCGACGGGAATGGTATAAATCAGCCAGTGAACCGTCCGCCGCCAGTTGAGGACCGCTTTCGGACGCGGATATCCGAGAAAAAAGTGCAACGTGATTGCGGGGAGCAGAATTCCGGAAATTGCAAACGGAAGCGTCAACCAGAAACTGCCGGCAATCATCGACCAGTGAAATCCGCCAACAAATGCCCCCAACGTCGCGGTACACATCGCAAAAAAGCGCCGGGCTGATTCATCGAACGGTCGATTCCAAAATGCAATGGCACTTACCGAGAAGATCAGCAACTGCAACAGGAACCAGATTAAAGTGACGCCGATTTCGGTCGACGGGACCGATTGCAGTTTGATCGAACAGGTCAACTTATCGCCGTCGCCATGCTTCAGATATTCCACCCGAACCCAACGCCCCCCCTCGCTATCCTGAACCAGCGGCGGCAACCCAGCCGCCAGCGGGTTCCTCTCGTTATAAAGGCTCGGCGGCGAGACTCGGTCGCGAAGAGCCAGTTGAGCTCTGGCGAACTCAAGGAAATTCGCGATTGGCCGTCCGTCCAACGAGACAAGCAGATCTCCAACCTCGGGCACCGGGCCGATGCATTTCATTCCAGGCGTCTGCCGAATCAGGATTCCAGGGGCTGAAATGGCACCAAGATCCGACGGGGAATCGATCAGTAGAAACCGCAGATGGAGATCTGGCGTGGTGGCCACAATCGCCAGAATCAGCACGCAATAGCCAACGGCCAAGCCACCCAAGGTCGCCAATACCCATCGGATGACTCGCTGATCAGTTTCCATAACTGCTTTCGTGGTTGTGCGAAGCGAAAAGCGCCGAAACCAGCGCCGAAGCCGCAATGTCACCTGCTTCAGCGCCGATAGGTCAGCGATGTCTAGCGGTTCTGGCCTGGATTGTAGATGCCATCTTGAGCACACAAATGGCCAAAGTCAAACGAAAATGCGAGTTATCGCGACTTTGACGTCGGCGCGACACGATTTCATCAGCGCCGAACCGTCGATGGCACAGACAATGCATCACGCTTTCCACGTCTCCACGCGTTTCCCACAACGGACGTGGTGGCAAATGTGATTTTTACCCAGCCCGAGTCCTCGACGGAAGGTTCTTCAACTCGTTTGCGAACTGCGTCTCTTGGTAGCAGTCTGACCCAATCTGCTCCTCGGTTTTAGCCGCCAGTACACCCATCGCAGACAGAGGCAACTTCCGTCGAGGATTCTTTTAATTGCCACCTGGTGGCGATCCTGATGCATGAACGACGAACCGACTGTCGTTGCATGTGGGGATCATGATTGCAGGATGCTTACGCCCCCACGGATGGGGGCGATTTTTTTACCAGCCAGACAGACGGCACTTCCTGCGACGAATTTCCTTCACCTGCATTGAATTCACCGAATTCCGGCGCAGGCATTATTTCATCCACTTCGCAGTGGAACCTGTTGGGCTGCGGTTGCTTATGTCACCAGCAAACCCAGCCCCGCCTCAAGCTGTCGAATGCCCCGCTCAGTGGCTCGCTGATCGATGTCCGCCACAGAATCGTAAAGTGTTGCGGAAAATACAGTTGCGGCCACAGAAAAAAACGCTCCTGGCAATCAGCGGAACCGTATGCGCAAAGAACGACTCCTTGACATTTCCCTTGAATTTGGCTGTAATCAATTTGCGGTTGATCGTGATTCGCGTTGAGACAATTTGGCGAATTCGCTGGGAGCGGGGAATTGGCTTCAATTCCTTGCTGAATTTGTCCAAGTTGGTTTTCGATTTACTGCAGAATGAACAGGGTGTACTGGGATCAGCAAGGGACTCCTTGCGTGATCGGAGTTTCTCTCGTACCGAACGTCATCACTCTAATCTGCCGGTCTTTGCGATCGTCAGGTGGAATGTGCTGATGCCGATCCGAGAAGTCTTACAACCGAAACTCACTGAATGAAGTCGGAATTCCGATAAATCGGTTGATGAGTCTTAACGTACAGCAGCAGACTGTGCGTGAAGTCGCATCGCCAGCGTAATAGAGCCGTCGCCGGTTTGACTTGGCGGCTTCCAGGTGGGACTGGGGCTGTTGGGCGACGGAAGGGCATGGAATGCCGTTTTTGCGGTGCTGAACTTCGCGAGGATTATCCGCGAGGGGATGCGATCAGGGTCAGGCTATGACGGCTTGTTCCGGTTTACCTCGTGTTGTCGTGACTGGTGTGGGAGTTGTCTCGCCCATCGGGATCGGTACGGATTCCTTCTGGAAACAACTGATCGCCGGAACCTCTGGCATTGACACGCTTTCCGCTTTCTCGGCCGGTGGGCTTCCCTCGAAACTGGCAGCTGAAGTCCGTGATTTCGATCCGCTCGAACACATCTACCAGCGTAAATTCCTGAAAGTAATGTCTCGCGACATCCAGCTCGGTGTTGCCGGGGCTTCAATGGCGATGAAGGATTCCGGGCTGTCTCGTGGATCTGTTGATCCAGAGCGACTCGGGGTCGAATTTGGTGCAGGGCACATTTCGACGACCCCGGAAGAGCTGGCGGATGCTGCTCGCCACATGCATGAAATCTCGCTCGGCTCTCAGACATCGCAATGGGCCGAAGACGGTCTCGGGCAAATCGCACCGCTCTGGCTTTTAAAACAGCTTCCCAACATGCCAGCCTGTCACGTTGCGATCGAGCACGATGCACGGGGCCCCAACAATACAATCACCAGTTGCGAATCATCCGCTCTGCTGGCACTTGCTGAAGGTGTAAGAGCCATTGAACGTGGTGCGGCTGACGCCATGATCGTCGGCGCCTGCAGCTCCTACATTCATCCACTCGAAATTGCACGGCTGAACCTGTACGAAAGCCTGTCTCGTGGAGAAACACCGGCCGAGGCATGTCGTCCTTTTGACCTGCATCGCGACGGCACTGTCGCCGGAGAAGGGGCTGCGGCATTCGTTCTCGAACGTTACGAACATGCGATCAGCCGTGGGGCCCCCATCTATTGTGAGATCCTCGGGGTTGGCGCAGGTTGCGACGGGCGTGATCCAGCGAACCGAACCGGTGGCCTCGGCCTGGCACGCGCCATTCAGAGTGCATTGCGGCAATCCAATCTGACGCCACGCGACCTGGGGCACATCAATGCTCATGGCAAGGGAACCCGACGCGATGACATCGCCGAATCCCGTGCTTACCATACGGCCTTAGGAATGGTTGCCGAAACGATTCCAGTCACCGCTCTCAAAAGTTACTTTGGTCACTTTGACGCGGGGGCTGGAGCTGTCGAACTGGCTGGAAGTCTTCTGGCGATGCGTCACGGTCAATTGCCAATGACGTTGAACTATCGGACTCCAGACCCAATGTGTCCGCTGAACATCGTTCGTGGTGAGCCATTGACGATCACCAACGGGATTGCCCTGTCGGTCAATCGAACCCGCATGGGCCAGAGTGCGGCGGCAGTGATTCGAGCAATCTGATCTCGGCAATTCAGGCGAAAATCGGAGACGTGTGCCGAGGATTTCGCCCTTTGAGCGGATCATCACGGGTGATTCGCATCACGGCGATCGCCGAAGCAAGACTCAGCGTGTGCTCAAGCAACCGTCGCCAGTCGCAGTTCACTTGGAATTGGCAGACGAGCGGAGTTGATGTCGATCAGCAACAGGAACTCTTCCACTCGCTGATATGTTATGTCACTGTTCTCAATCGCCCAGAGGATGATCTCCAGGTTGTCGTGGATGTGATGTCCATCCCCCTTCATGCGGGTCATGATCGCATCCAGCAGCGGTCGCTCCATTGTAATCTGCCGCAGAATGGCGAAGTCCAGATCATTGAACTCACGCCAGCAACGCTGGCCCTCGACATGTTCGAGTCTTCGCCAGCGGCAGAATCGCCACCAGAAGCGGCGGAGCCAGTCTTCCACGGCTTGCTGGCCCAGATCCTTGCGGGCCTTTTCGCTTTCGATCCATTTGTGCCGCGCAATCTCTTCCCATGCATGTGGAAGAATGCTTTCCGCAAGCATCTGCAGCAGGGATGAACTGCCAACGGTTTCACTCGCAGGCTGGTCTGACAAGGGGCGCACCTCGCATTCCGCTCTGTACTTCATGGAAGATTACTGACATCAGAGTATATTGATCTGCCGGGAATTGGCAACTCCGACGGAATCTTGACTGCCACTTACGAAGTACCTGGCAGCAGTCTAACGCCCCGCCGTTAGATAACCGCTTCGACGTACGCTCAATCAACGAACTTCAGAAGGATTTCCACGATGTTCCGCATGACAATTTCGATAGCGCTCGTTGTGGTGCTGACAGGCGGATTTCAAGCTGTCGATGCGGCCGAAGGAAAATGGCCGATGCTGGTGAAGGTCGAACAGCAACCGCTTGTCGCAGCGACTGAGCGAATCGTGCAATCGCTGGAATTCATCGGTTCTCCACTAACTGCCGAAGACCGCAAATCCCTGGAAACGGCCTTCAAACTTCCCAAGGCTGCGGACTGTACGGAAGAGATCCAGAAGGTTCTCGACAAATATTGCGTCGCTGGAGTCAGCATTAACCCGGAAAGTCGCGTGTCGGTTGTGGAAGGTCCTGCAAAGAAGGAACTGGTGCAACAGGGGTGGCGCACGTTCCTGGTGAAAGTTCAGAACGAGGCCGGGGTCACTGCGCCACTTGTCCCTGAAAGCCCCAATCTGCTGCCGCTTTATCAGCGTGGTTCCAGGAATGGTCGCGAAAAGCCTATGACGGACGAAAAACTCGTTCAACCCGGCGATGTGCCGAATCGTTTCCTCGATGCGCAAATGTTTGATAAACAGCCTCTCAAACCAGGCCTCTCGGGCCTGGAGCTTGAGTATCGAATCCTGCAGCTCTATTGCCGCGATGTCGGCCGCCGAGAGGCCCAACTCGGCTTTCACGTGGGGCAGGGAACGCAGGACCTGGGGTTCCGTAATACTGTTCCGATCCTCTTCACGGGTGTTCCGGCAGTTGAAGTATCACTCGGAATCATCGATTTCGATGGAACTCCGACGACCGCAGCGCTGACGTTTCGGGATCAGCGAGGACGCGTTTATCCAAATCCTGCCAGGCGACTTGCTCCGGACTTCTTCTTTCACGAACAGATCTACCGGGCCGACGGTGAATCAGTCCATCTGCCACCGGGCGAGTTCACGGTCGTGGTTCAACGCGGTCCCGAATACCACGTTGATACTCACAAGTTTACCGTTCGCAGTGATGGAGTCAGTCAGCGTCTGGATCTGAAACTGCGTCGCTGGATTCATGCCGCCAAACGTAACTGGTTCTCTGGTGATCATCATGTTCATGCAGCAGGCTGTGCCCATTACGACAGCCCGTCAGAGGGGGTAACGCCCGGTGACATGATGCGACACATCCTGGGAGAGGACTTGAACATCGGTTGCGTCCTGAGCTGGGGTCCTTGCTGGTACACCCAGAAGCGATATTTCGAAGGCAAAACATCAGCGCTTTCTCGACCAAATTACCTGATGCGCTATGATGTCGAAGTCTCGGGCTTCCCCTCATCGCACGCTGGTCATCTCTGCCTGCTGAATCTGCAGGAGGATGATTATCCCGGAACAACTCTGCTTGAAGAATGGCCCAGCTGGACTCAACCCGTTCTGGAATGGGGACAGAAGCAGGGGGGTGTCGTCGGATACAGTCACAGCGGTTGGGGACTGGCCCTTCCTGACGTAATGCCAGATGGTTCTCGCAAGTTCCATGGCCAGCCATGGGGGGGAGCACCGGCGAACTGGGAAGGGAAAGCGTCGGCAACCATGCCCGACTATGCCATGCCTCGTTTCGACGGAATCGGAGCCAACGAATTCATTGTCACGACGACAAACGGAACGTGCGATTTCATTTCGGCTGTCGATACACCGGCAATCTGGGAATTGAACATCTGGTATCACACACTGAATTGTGGCATGGAAACTCGCATCAGTGGTGAAACCGACTTCCCCTGCATCTATGGAGACAAAGTCGGACTCGGGCGTATCTATGTGAAACTTCCAAAGGACAAACCATTAACCTATGAAGACTGGATTCAAGGGCTAAAGGATGGCCGCAGCTATTGCGGTGATGGACTCAGCCATCTTTTCGACTTCGCGGTCAATGGCCTGGCGGTCGGAGAAACCCTTCCGTCAGCGAAGCCAAGCCATCTGCCGCTGAAGCAGCCGGGCTGGTATACCACTACTTGCCGGTGATCAGTGGCGCTGAAGCAGCCGGGCAAGGTTCGAGTCACCTGCGACGCAGCCGCGTTACTCGCCGAACAACCGGATGCCATGACAAACGCCATTCGAACCCGGCGGTTGGACGAAAAACCATACTGGCACCTGGAACGCAGTCGGATCGGTGAGACTCGGACGGTCCCCGTCGAAGTCATCGTCAACGGAAAACCGGTTCAGACCAAGGCAATTCCCGCCGACGGCTCCATTCAGAAGCTGGAATTTGATGTGGAGTTGAAGCACTCCAGCTGGGTAGCGCTGCGAGTCTTTCCGTCATGTCATACGAATCCGGTTTTCGTCGAAATCGACAACAAGCCAATTCGGGCGAGCCGAAAGAGCGCAGATTGGTGTGCTAAAGCTGTCGAAGTCTGTTGGAACTCCAAAGTCGGTCGCATCCGGGAAAAAGAACGGGCCGCGGCCAAGGCTGCTTACGACGCAGCAAAGGAAATCTACACCAAGATTGCCGCGGAGAGTGTCGAGGACTGATCATGGGACACGGACGGCGCGGAAAACACGGAGAAGATGAAGGGATGAGAGTTTTGCCCCCTCAGTTATCGTGACAATAATCGGAGGTAATTGAAAAGTTTTTTGGTTGCAGGGCTCGCTGACAAAATCTAGGCTAATTGGCGAGTCGTATTCAGACGTTACTCTTCCGTGTCTTCGGTGTGTTCCGTGTCCAAGCTCCAATCCGGAAGCTGAAGCTATGTCCAGTAAGTTTCAGGGCAAGCACTCCGACGTCACTGACCAGGTTTTGAACGCCTTCTACAAGGTTCACCGGACGCTTGGTTACGGGTTCACTGAGAAGGTCTACGAGAATTCACTGGCCATAGAATTGCGAAAGGCAGGGCTTCACGTCGATCAGCAGCACGAGATCGAGGTCTTTTACGATGGCTAGTCGGTCGGCACATACTTCGCCGATCTGGTTGTCAACGACTGCGTAATGATCGAGTTGAAAGCCGTCAAACAACTCGTGGAGGATCATGACGCACAGTTACTGAATTATCTCAAAGCGACTCGTATCGAAGTTGGGCTACTGCTGAACTTCGGCCCAACTCCCGAAGTAAAACGCCGTGTCTACGACAACGAACGCAAAGGACCGATGCACTGGACGCCCGCTAAAGAATCAAAAGGAACGTGATGGGACGCGGACAACGCGGAAGACACGGACAAAGATAAACAAAAGGAAGACAGTGCTTTGTGTCCTGGTGGTAAGTCCTGGCGGTTTACACTGCGTTGCCGCACCTGCAGTCTGATCTATTGAACCGTGCTTCCCGAATTCTGATTGATCTCATCCGTGTCTTCCGCGTTGTCCGTGTCCCAATCCTCGGCTGTGTCCCAGACCTGACCTCGCCAGAGGACCGTCGCGAATTCGTTGATGTCGTCGACCCACGATTCACTGACGGTGGGTGGTTGTTCAACAGGCAAGACAACCAGCAGTCGCTTGGAACCGAGCAACCCCTCGGGGTTGAGACCGTAATAGCGATCGAGATAGTTCGACGTGCTGTAACACTCTCGCAGTAGTTCCTGTAGAAACCCCGGCTTCAACAGTTCGGGATCTCCAGTGGGTTCAATCAGGACCTGCAGTGTTGAATGAGGGTTCTCGGAAAGGACACGACTGATCAATGAGACCGCTCGCCCCAGCGCAGATCGATTCCACTTTCGTGATCGGAATCGCAGCGTAAACGCATGTGTCCGATCTTCTGCAGCAGGTAGTGTTTCATCGTACGGTTCGACATCCAGATCGAATTCCGCGACCGGAATCGGATCACCTGGCACGATGTCAAAAGAGAGTTTTGGTGGCGGAAACGGGTCGAAGTCCGTATCAAAGATGTCCTGAGCTTCCTGCATCAGTCCATAAATCTGCGTCAGATTCAGCGTTGGGGTTTCAAGAACGTAATAGGGTGGTCGCGGTTGGAATTTCAGGCCGAGCATTTCTGCTTCTGCCCGAAACGCTGTCCCCGGCAGGATCGCCAGGTTGAAGACCTGAACATCCGTAAACAACCCTGATTGCGACAGGTACTCATAGCCGCGGCGGATTGACGCTTCCGTGTCTCCCGGCAGGCCGATGATCAGGTCAACTTTGACTCGAATTCCTGCATCCATCATTGCCCGCACACCGCGCTCGAACGCTTTGAGATTATTGCGGCGATCCATCAAGTCCTGCGCCAGCGGGTCGACCGATTGCAGACCGATTT
>CAZSTW010000124.1:0-12374 GCA_964609845.1 uncultured Planctomycetaceae bacterium
CGTCTGATAAAGCTTCAGCATAGGTCGTTTCATCAAGGTCGTAACATTTGTAAGCGATGACTGGACGGCCGAGGCTGTCGAACGTGGTCTTAGTGAATTCCTTCGAGCCTGATGGCAGCGATTTAATTGCATGGCTCGCCACATCAAACCACGTATTATCGATCAAGGTGTTGCCGACCGTACCCGTGGCAGGGTTAACTTCGGAGTGAAGCGACTGATAGACACGTCCCCGGTCGTCAAACCGGGTTTCGTCGCGACCGATCAGGTGGCCGGGAGCCTAATCAAAGAGTCTCGACCCCTTTGTTTTCTTCTTGCGTTGTCATACTTCCGGGATGTCGTCAGGAGGTTACCTGGGCATGTCTGGCTCTGACGAACTGCACACTGCTGCAAGCCGAGTTGCGATTGCGTTGCTCGTCATTCACGCATTCCTGCTGGGTTGGGTCGCGTATGTCAGCAGTCCGAATCTGGATGAACCAGGGCATCTCGCTTCCGGTATCAGTCACCAGGAATACGGGCGATGGGACAATAATGGACCTGTCCACGTTTCCGTCCCTGGAATTGCTCGATTCAATTATGGCGTACTGTACCGAGTGAAAATATCATACAGAAAAATCAACGACAACACGAGCAACGGAATCGGAAGCAAAACCCCTTTCACCCGCTTTTCAGTTGCAGCAATAAAAACATAGAAAACAGCCATTGGAACACAAACCACGTTAACGCAGAACAGGACGATCAATTCAGGTAGAGATCTGTATGTCCGCGCGGCAAGATATACACACTAAAACGAAAATAGCAGTGCGAATATTTCATCAGCACGCGTTTCATCATCGTTGTCACGTACGCTCATCAAAAACAACTCCTACTACTTGTACCAGCTGCCGAAATAGCCGATAAATCTGGCACGACCCCAGTTCTTCATAGTTTCACCCCGCGGGGTGGCCCAGACATCGCTTTGGATGTCTGGGTGACGAAGGAACAAGAGGAAAGAGACGGCACTATCAGTCCACCCACTGAATCGGAATTCCCACCGTTCGGCGCTCAAGATACCATCGTGCCGAACTCCACCTCCACTGCGTCGGTTTCTCCACCAATCCTGCACGGATAGGATTCAAGTGCAGATACGTCAATTTTTCCTCGACCTTTGCAGTGCTATAGATCTCGAATGAATAGAACCGAACCTGCCAAATCGGATCCGCCCGAAGGAGCTTCGAACTGTATTCCGCCGTCGAGCGAAACAGAAAATCCTTAATCCGCTTTAAGCTTCGCCCTTTCCACTGTTGCATGAACGGACTCAGTTGTCCCGTCTTTGGGAACCAGATCAGAGCGTGAACATGATCTGGCATGATCACAAATCCAACGCAACGAGCTTCGAACCGGACCAATTCATCCGCCAGGATGCCCAGAAGAATTCGCTTCGGCTGATCATGATCGAGCAACCGCCGACGGTGATAACAGGAAAAAGTGATGAAGTGGACGTAGAGGGCGTCATCCACTCGACGAAGCGTACTCATAAAACTATTTTCTGTAGCTCAACACCTACCGTCAACCCCTCCTGTTGCTTTGCAACCCAGACATCCAAAGCGATGTCTGGGCCACCCTGCCGACGCACCCTGAGTCATTTGATTTCTCCTTCTTGGCGATCTCCCTGACAGGCAGGGTGCCCGCGGCCCCTGTTCCTTTACCAAGACGTCACTTAAGCAAACGAAAAGTATTCACCATTGCCATTCGTTTGTGCTGGTCCCCTTGTAACCAATCCGTTTTGCCAACGACGCTAATCGATAATCAACAACCAAAGCATTGTCATTTCCACCGCCTTCGGTTTGGTCGCCTCCACAAAAAAGCTTATTAGGTTCCAGACTATTAAAAAGTACGGTACATATTTCAAACAGCGTTATTATTTCCGTTGACGAAGATTTCGCAATTGCAGCGTAAGTGCTGTAACTCTCGTATGCTAGCTTTCTTCCCGTTCGATGAAGTTGATCAATCCCGGTTTTCCAAAGCAATTCCTTCCATGATCCATCCAGCAGCCATTGCCCCAAGACTGCATCCAAAAGCCGATCACTTTCAAGTCCATCTGTCTCGCAATCCACGCTTCCGTTGCTCAGCCCAATCAGACACAAAATGAATGGCATCCGTTCAGCGGGAACGTCAACAAGCTTGGCTTTGTCGCCGCCAATCGCCACCAGCGATCTCCAATCGTCTTCCAAGCCCTTTACCGAAGACACTAAAAATTGAGTCGGGTCATTGGACAGACGCCAGCATATTAGCCCCTGCATCAAACGACACTTGAATGCTTGGCGACTGTTCATTGCAGCCAATTGATAATTGGATGAAGATTGCGCAGCTTTCATTCCAAATCGCGTTCTTGCAACCTGCTGGCCGAAGAAGTCGATCATTTCAGTAGCTGTCATTGACATGATTTTTCACCGGGTGAAATCAAAGGGGGCAGGACTCTTTGTTGTCATTCAATCATCACAACACTGATCAGCGGGTGCAAAAGATTGATCGACGACCGCGGATCCTCCAGCTCACCAAAGTATTCTGCGATCTCTTTCAGACTCAAACGCGTCGACTTGCCCATCGTTCTCTCCGCTCACGTCGTTTTCAACAAGACACGGAAAGCGATGTACATGATTAGGCGGCGGAGCGCAAGCCCCCGTATCTTGCCAGGATGCCGCAGAGTGCTCGCTGGCCTTGGGCGTCATCCACTCGACGAAGCGTACTCATAAAATTACTTTCTGTAGCTCTACGCCTATCGTCAACCCCTCCTGTTGCGTTGCAACCCAGACATCCAAAGCGATGTCTGGGCCACCCTGCGCGTTCCGGCTGATGGTCGCAGGTTAGTCGTCGGTTTCACCTGATTGATTACTGCTGGAATCTCAACCGGTTCGGCGGGGTGGCCCAGACGCTGCTTCAGCGTCTGGGTTCACAAGAGGGTCTTGGGGCAGGCATACTGCAGTTGAGCCTCTCGTAAATCCAGACGTCCAAAACGTACGTCTGGGCCACCCCCGCCATTCTAAAAACCAAATGACCGGTTCGGTAACAACGGAACACATCTACAGTCGCGTCTGTGCAGACGTAGGCCGAGGATGGCGACCCAGCGAGAGGGCGAGGTGGCGAGGTGGCGAGGTTCGGGCCGAGCCGTGAATTGCGCATTAAGTCCGACTCCAAACCCGGTTCGGCGGGAGCCTCACCCTCCCGGAGCAGCAGCCGTTGCTGCAACATGAGAATTTTAAACGTTTTGCGCATCGATCGATGCGACGGTTTTTTGAATTGAATCGACAATCGGAGGACTGGCGGTTGGCGAGTCGCAATGAGTTCGTAAGAATGGGTTGGAAGTCTATTCTCGGATTTGCCCACTCGATTCTCATTCCGCAGTCAGGATCTTGCGACGCTCATGACCACTCTGACGGTCGAAAACTACTTGAAAGCGGTGCTCCAGACGACACTTCGTACAAATGTCGACTGGGTCACAACCGGTCAACTGGCAGTGTCGATGTCCGTTTCTCCCGGCACCGTCACCAGCATGATGAAGACGTTGGCCGAAGCAGGGCATGCGGAATATCGCCCCTACGAAGGGGTAAGGCTCACAACCGAAGGCCGTGCAGTCGCGATGCGAATGCTTCGTCGGCACCGACTCATTGAGCTGTTTCTTGCCAAGACACTTGATCTGAGCTGGGACCAGGTTCACGAAGAAGCAGAGCATATGGAGCACGCGGTCAGTGACCGACTGATCGATCGCATCGACGAATACCTGCACCATCCCAGCACAGACCCTCACGGAGACCCCATTCCCAGCGCCGAAGGTGAAATGCGAGTGAAGGGAGATCGTGCGGTTCCCCTTTCCAGCGTCGGTGCCGGAACTCGGATCAGAATTGTCCGAGTGGTCGATCAGGGGGGCGAGTTCCTAAGATTCCTCAGCGACGCCGGGGTCACTCTGCAAAAGGAAGGGATCGTTCGACATAACAGCCCTGAAGCAGGAATTGTCACGACCGAGTTCGACGGCAAGCCGATTTCGCTCGGTCACCCGGCTGCAGGGCAGATTCTTGTTGAGCCAATCGCTGGGTAATGTCCGCATTCAAGGATCGTAGATCCCAGGGACGGTGAATCTTGTCGAAACGAAGCGAATTTGCCCTGCGATTTGCATTTGTTTCAGGACTGCTGTTCCTGGCTTCAGGAGCCTTGGGGTCTCTTCTGCTTCGGTTGTTTCCTGTCGGCCCAGCGTCGCAGGCAAGTCTGTTTCCTCCAGCGTTCCTGATCAGTACGTTTCTGCTGGCTGTCGGCAGTGTTTCACTCTCCCGGGCCTGTGCGTTTGTCCGCCGGGAGCGACAGATCCCTTTTCGCCGCAGCCTGTTGATCGGCATCGGTGCCGGGACACTTTTTGTGACGACGCAGTCCTACGCACTGACTGTTCTGGTCAGGCAGACTCCTGCGACGCAGGTTGCCATTGGGGCAAAAGCGTTTGTCGCCGTGCTTGCGACACTGCATGCCATGCACTTTGTCATTGCCTTGATGTTCCTGGTTTTCATTACGGTCCAGGCATTTGCAGATCGGTATGACCATGAATACTACTGGGGAGTGACCATCTGCACATGGTTCTGGCATGTCCTGGGAATTGTCTGGATACTCGTTCTGGGGGTGATCGCGATTGCAATGGTCAGTGGCGATGAATCTGTGATCACGGGCGGCTTGCGAAAACGGCCGATTCCATCGACAATGCCGCTCGTCCGCTTCGAAGCTGGTTTGGCTTTCTATAATCCGGACGGACCCGGTGCTGTGATGGCGACTACACGGAGGCAATAGTGGAACTTCGGCGAAATCCGACTCGTGCGGTAAAAATTGGAACTACGACGATTGGTGCCGGGCACCCGATCGCGGTGCAGAGTATGACGGCGACTCATACGCAGGATATCGATGCGACCGTCGGTCAGATCGAAGCCCTGTACAAGGCCGGTGCAGACGTCATTCGCGTTGCGGTCGACAGCACGAAAGATGCCGCAGCCCTGGCTGAGATCCGTCGCCAGACCAAAGCCAATCTGGCCGTTGACCTGCAGGAGAATTACCGTCTGGCTGAAGTCGTCGCTCCGTTTGTCGACAAAATCCGGTACAACCCTGGCCACCTGTACCACCACGAGCGTGAAAAGCCGTGGCAGGAGAAGGTACGGTACCTTGCCAAGGTTGCGACTGACAACGACTGTGCCATGCGAGTTGGTGTCAATTGCGGATCGGTCGATCCCGCGAAAAAGGAAAAGTACGACGCAGCCGATTCGATCACCCCGATGCTCGAAAGCGCTTGGGAACATTGCGATTTTCTGGATTCGCTCGGCTTCACTCGTTACTGCGTTTCGATGAAAGATTCTGATCCTCAAAAGGTGATCGAAGGGAATCGTCGATTCGCCGAGAAGCGGCCCGATGTTCCGCTTCACCTGGGGGTCACCGAGGCGGGGATGCCGCCTGACGGAATCATCAAGACGCGAATCGCATTTGAACAACTGATCAGCCAGGGGATCGGTGACACCATCCGTGTTTCGCTGACAGTACCCAACTCCCGAAAACCGGAAGAAATTGAAGCGGGACGGAAGATCCTGGAAGATATCGCAGCGGGGCGAGTTCGTTCATTCGTTGACTATGGTCTGCAAACACTGAATATCATCAGTTGCCCCAGTTGTTCACGCGTCGAAAACGAAGCGTTTATCGAACTGGCGCAGCAGGTCAAGGAAATGACCTCGTACGCCAAAGATCATGCGGTCACGATCGCGGTCATGGGCTGTCGCGTGAACGGTCCAGGCGAAACCGATGATGCGGATCTCGGATTGTGGTGTGGCCCGAACTTCGTCAACTTGAAGAAAGG
This sequence comes from uncultured Planctomycetaceae bacterium, assembly GCA_964609845.1. GTDB lineage: Bacteria > Planctomycetota > Planctomycetia > Planctomycetales > Planctomycetaceae > Schlesneria. The sequence goes on from CAZSTW010000124.1 coordinate 5,855, forward strand.
GCCTGCGGAACTGGGGGCATTTCCCTATGACGCGATCCTGCCACGCTTGAAGGAAGAATTGGACATCGTCATTGCGGCCAAGTCGGCCCGTTAGTTTCCTCGACAGACACCACTCCGGGAATTCGCACCGTCGCAAGATCGCGAACAGATTCCGAAATCGACCGAACCTTTTCGATCGTCGCGGCCTCCTGAATTCTCGCCCCTGGTGTCTGTGGTTCACTTTTTGAAAGAACAACAGACATGCTTGGAACGCAATTGAATCCCGCCCAATACCTGAAGCGGTGCGCCGAAGTCTTTGACACTCTGGACGTGTCGCAACTGGAAGGACTCGCCGATGACATCTACTCTGCCTACGAACAAGGTCGCTTCGTATTTCTGATCGGCAATGGCGGCAGCGGTTCGAACTGTTCTCACTTCTGCGAAGACCTGGGAAAAAGCACGCTCGACCGCAAGGACTTCACCAATGATTCGGTGAAGCGCCTGAAGGTCCTCAGCCTGACCGACAATACCCCGTACATCCTGGCCTGGGGAAATGACGAGGGTTTCGACCGCGTCTTCGTTGAACAACTCAAGAACTTCGCATCGCCCGGTGATGTTCTGATCGCGATCAGCGGCAGCGGCAACAGTCCGAATATTCTGAATGCGGTCGAATGGGCCAATCGTCACAATCTGGTGACATGGGGCATCACCGGTTATTCCGGCGGCAAGCTCAAGTCGATGGGGAAAAAGAATCTTCACGTCCCACTGGACGACATGGGGATGGTTGAGTCTGTCCACTTGGTGGCATTCCACTGGATTCTGAACGACATTCACGGTCGGATCAACAAAGTCGGCCGCTACGCTCCCAAGTAGTGACTGGTCCCTGTCTGGCGGCACTTGTGACAATTTGCCAGCAGATCTTTCCACACTGAACCAACCGGCCCGATATCACATTCACCTTCCGATAAGTACCGTTCCATGGCCACCGACATACAAAAGATCCGCAACATCGGCATCATCGCTCACATTGATGCCGGTAAGACCACCACGACTGAGCGAATTCTATTTTATGCCGGGGAAACGCATCGGATGGGAGATGTCGATGACGGGACAACCGTCACCGATTTCGATCCTGAAGAAGCCAAACGCGGAATCACGATTTATTCGGCAGCCATCTCGTGCAAGTGGGATGGTCACACGATCAACATTATCGACACCCCTGGCCACGTCGACTTCACCGCCGAAGTCGAACGAAGCCTGCGAGTTCTCGATGGTGGCGTCGTAGTCTTCAGTGCTGTCGAAGGTGTGGAAGCTCAAAGTGAAACGGTCTGGCGGCAGGCCGATAAGTATCACGTCCCCCGCGTCTGTTTCATCAACAAGATGGATCGCATCGGCGCTGGTTTCGAACGAGTTTTCAATCAGATTTCGGAGCGATTGCGAGCCAATCCTGTGGCGGTCCAGTTGCCGATCGGTGAAGGTCCCGTCACCAATCCGGGGGGCTTCCGCGGCGTGATCGACCTGATCGCCATGAAGGCTCTGTACTTTGACCGGGAAGCCCAAGGGACGAAGATCGATGTTCAGCCGATCCCTGAGGACGAGCAGCTTCGCGCCGAAGAATGGCGATCCCGACTGATCGACGCAATCGCGCTGACTGATGACGAAGCGTTTGCGATCTACGATGAAACGGGTGACCTGCCTGCCGACCAGATCATTCGAGTCCTGCGTAAGGCTGTTGTTTCGTACCAGCTTCAACCCGTATTCTGCGGTTCGTCGCTCGACTATATCGGCGTGCAACCGGTCCTTGATGCGGTCGTCCGTTACCTTCCCAGTCCGATGGACGTCCCGCCCGTCGAAGGACGTAATCCGAATCCCAAGAAAGCCGACAAACCTGAAGTCCGGAAGCCGTCGGAAAAAGAGCCATTCTGCGGACTGGTCTTCAAGATTCACGCCGATGAGCACGCGGAACTCTATTTCGTCCGGATTTATTCCGGGACTTTGAAGAGTCGCTCACGCATGCTCAACCCGCGGACGGGTGCCAAGGAACTGATCAGTCAGATCTGGCGAGTCCAGGCTGATTCTCGTGAAGCGCTCGATGAAGCCGTCTGCGGTGACATCGTCGGGATCGTTGGTCCCAAGGAGTCCGTGACCGGTGATACGCTCTGCGATCAACAGAATCCGGTTGTCCTGGAATCGATCGAATTCCCTGAATCAGTGATCTCGATGGCGATCGAACCAGACAGCAGCGCCGATCGTAAAAAGCTGGAAAATACGCTGCGTCTGATGATGAAGCAGGATCCGACCTTCACTGCCAAGATCAGCGAAGAGACCGGCCAGACGATCATCAGCGGCATGGGCGAACTGCACCTGGAAATCATCAGCAAACGGATGGAGCGGGATTTCCATATGAAATTCCGAACTCACAAGCCGCGCGTGACCTATCGCGAAACGGTCCCAGGCAAGATTGAAACCGAAGGTCGCTTTGATCGGCAGACGCAGGGAAGCCGTCAATTCGCGGCGGTCACCGTCATTGTGGAACCTGTCCAGAATGACACCACTTTGAATGTCGAGAACAAGCTCAAGCCGAACGCGATGCCGGTCGAATTGCAGGACTTGCTGGTCAACGCTCTGCGAGACGAGCTCAAAGGTGGTGGTGTCGTGGGATACCCGCTGATCAATCTGAAAGTGACAGTGAAGGATGTCGAATACCACGAAGGGGAAACGACAGAAGTCGCCATTCGAGCGGCAGCGGCCGACGCCATCCGACGAGCCCTGCATGACGGTGGTGCCGTCCTGCTGGAACCGATCATGAAACTGGAAGTGGTGACTCCCGAAGACTTCGTCGGCAACGTCTCTGCGGACCTGAATTCACGTCGAGCGATCATAGTTAACACTGAGTTACGTGGAAGCCTGGTCGCACTGACCGCCGAAGTCGCCCTTTCAAAGATGTTTGGTTACAGCAACGATGTCCGCAGCCTGTCACAGGGACGAGCGTCGTTTTCGATGGAACCCTTGCGATACGATGTTGCTCTGAACCCGCCCGATATGTGACGGATGATTTGTTTGGCCTGATGTTTGTCACCTCGATTACGAAAGAAACTCAATGAAGAAATTGTCCCTGCTGGCGATCGTTGGCCTGGTTGGTGCCCTGGCCTTTTCACTGGGAGTCTCTGCAAATCAGCAGACAGCCCCGGAATCGGCCTTTTCTTCGGAAGTCATTGACCTGGGGATGGTCGTCAGTGACCTTGAAAAGTCCGTGAAGTTCTACAAGGACGTCGTTGGCTTTGAAGAAGTCGAAGGGTTCAAGGTTCCCGGTCAGTTCGCGTTGGACACTGGTCTTGCCAACAATCTTCAGCTCGACGTTCATGTCCTGGTGCTGGGCAAGGGTGAGAAGGCGACGAAGCTGAAGCTGATGCAGTTCAAGACCGCACCGGGGGCACGAGTCGACAACACGTTCATCCATTCGTCCTACGGGTTTCGTTACCTGACAATTGCCGTAAAAGACGTGAATGCGTCACTTGCCCGAGCTGCAAAAGCGGGTGCCAAGCCCATTGCGAAGTGCCCGGTGCCGCTGCCAGAAGGTTTCCCAGCAGGCCTCGCCCTGGCAAACTTCCGCGATCCCGATGGGAATCTCGTGGAACTCGTCGGTCCCTGGAAGCAGTGATTTCGACCGTCGGATTCAAAAAGCACGGACATCTTCGTCCGTGCTTTTTTTCACACTGCCGTGGTCGGTCGTCAGAATCGACACCGTAGGACGGACAATCTTGTCCGTCGCTCACGTGTTTGTTCGCATGCGGCTTTTCGCTTGTAGACGCGCGAACGAAAGAGCCGTGGGTGGTGACGGATGTGCGACGAGCCGGACAAGATTGTCCGGCCTACTGTGGCCGGTTCTGCCAGGCCTGCTTTAATTCATCGAACCCGCGTAGCGTTCCTCCCGTTGAACCGCCGTTTGCTCCTCCAGCATTGTCGGAGCGACTGGAGTCGGAGCGATTCACTGTTTCATCAGGGCGTGTGGCGGAAGGGCGAGGCCCCTTGGTTTGCCCGCCGGGTCGCGAATCGCCTTGGACACTGCTTGATCCGCGTTTCGGGCTGGGAAGACTCGGACCATTCGGCGGAATCATTGTCAGACCAATCCGCTTGCGGTCCCGATCAACACTCAGGACCCAGACTGTGACGACATCACCAATCGAAACGATGTCCTGGGGAGATCGGACGAAATGGGATGCCAGTTGACTGATGTGAACGAGTGCGGAGTCTTTCAAGCCGACATCGACAAAGGCCCCGAAGTCGACGACGTTCAGGACAGTCCCTTGTAACTCCATGCCAACTTCGATGTCGTCGAGCGAAAGGACTCCCTGACGGAAAACAGGCAACGGTAGATCAGCGCGAGGATCGCGGCCTGGCCGCAACAAGGCATCGACGATATCCGTCAACGTCGGCAAGCCTACCGTCAGTTCCTGAGCCAGTCGCGGCGCTTCAATTGTTGACAGCCGTTCACGCAATGGTGACGGATCGGTCCCCGGTCGCAGGAGTTCTGGTGAAAGATCACACCTGGCCAGCAGCAGGCGAGCGACTTCGTAACTTTCGGGATGGATCCATGTGTTATCGAGTGGCTCGTCACCGTCGAGCTTCAGAAAGCCAGCAGCCTGAGTAAATGTTGCGGGGCCGACACCAGGGACATCGAGCAACTGCTTGCGGCTTTGGAATCTTCCGCTCTTCTCTCGGTACTCAACAACTCGTCGTGCGATAAGTTGATTGAACCCAGAGACGTGCATCAGTAATGACGGGCTGGCTGTATTGAGATCAACGCCCACAAAATTGACACACGACTCGACGACGTCATCCAGTGCTTCCTTGAGCTGCTTCGCATTCAAGTCGTGCTGATACATGCCGACGCCGATGTGCTGCGGTTCGATCTTCACGAGTTCGCTAAGTGGATCCTGCAGTCGACGGCCGATGCTGATCGTGCCGCGAGCAGTCGCGTCCAGATTGGCAAACTCCTGCTGGGCCACACTGCTCGTCGAATAGATACTCGCACCTGCTTCGTTGACGATGATGTAGCGAGCTTCGGGGCATTCTGTCGAAATCAATTCAGAAACCAATTCTTCGGTTTCTCGACATGCAGTCCCGTTGCCGATAGCAATCACGTTGCAGCGGTGCTCGCGCAAGAAGGATGCCAGCTTGGCGCGGGCTTCGCTTTTGCGTTCCGCTGAACCAACGATGCTGATGATGTCGATTCCCAGCAGATTGCCGAATTCATCCAGGGCTGCCAGTTTGCAACCGGTGCGGAACCCAGGGTCGATGGCGAGCACTCGTTGATCGCGTAGCGGTGGTTGCAGCAGCAACTGACGGAGGTTTTGTGAGAAGACAGAAATCGCGTGTCGTTCGGCTTTTTCTGTCAGATCCCGGCGGACTTCGCGTTCCAGGGCGGGGCGAATGAAGCGATCGAGTGCATCGGTGACACATGCTGTGAGGAATTCACGGCAGGGATGTTGATGAAGTCGCAGATGATCCAGGGCCGCTCGCTCGGCCTGTGGGGCATCCCATTCGAACGAGACTCGCAAAGCCTTCTGCTCTTCCCCGCGATTCAATGCCAGTATCCGATGCGGAGGCATCTTGGTAATTGGTTCGCCGTATTCGAAATAATCACGAAACTCGGGGTGAGTCTGGTCGGCCGTCTTCGTACCGACGGAGGTCAGACGCCCGGTCTGTCGAGCGACCGTGCGGCACCGTTCTCGCAAGTCGGCATCTTCCGAGATCTTTTCTGCGAGGATGTCCGCCGCCCCGGCAAGTACGGTGGCGACATCCGGCAATTCCTGTTCGGGGCGGATATACGCGGCAGCCGCCGTCTGCAGGCTGGCTTCCTTCAGTGATTGACTCCAGATCGCGTCGGCCAGCGGTTCAAGTCCACGTTCTCGAGCGATGGTGGCACGTGAACGTCTGCGAGGGCGGAACGGGAGGTACAGGTCTTCGAGACGTTTCAGTGAATCAGCCCGACTGATCTCTGTCCGCAGTTCGGGTGTCAGCTTCCCCTGACTCTCAATCAACCGCAGGATGTCCGCAGCACGATCCGCTAATTGGCGCAGCGAAAGCACTCGTTCCTGAATTGCCCGGATCTGTTCTTCGTGCAGGTTGCCAGTCCGCTCTTTGCGATAACGGGTAATGAAAGGAACAGTGTTCCCCTCGTCGAGCAACTGCACCGTGTGGGTGACTTGCTCAAGCCGAAGATGCAGTTCCGTGGCGACTCGCGCCAGATCAACTGCGGTGGGAGTGTGCTGTTCCATCATCAAGAGCCGTTCCGTAGCCAACGCATACCAACCTTGAACGATGATGGTATCGCATTTTCGCGCGACAATGGGAAGCGAAACGACCAATTGTCAGCAATTGATTCGGGGAAGATCTTTGATGAATTTCAACTTCAACAACCCTTGGCATCAACCGTTGCATTCTTTGAATCGCTCGTGCCGTACGTGGCAGAAGAGACTGGCATCGACTTGGAATCTGCATTTGACTGCGTCGCGCCGGGCGACTCTGCTGTTGTCAG
>CAZSTW010000124.1:12474-21123 GCA_964609845.1 uncultured Planctomycetaceae bacterium
TCGACTTGGAATCTGCATTTGACTGCGTCGCGCCGGGCGACTCTGCTGTTGTCAGCTATGGGATTACCACGAAGCACACGAAGATTACGAAGACGGAGATCACGAAGGTCCGGCTGTTGACCGACATTCAACTGGTAGACATCGAGATTCTCGACTTTGACGATACCGGGCAGCAACTGTTTCGTTCCTCGAATTCTTCGTGCCCTTCGCGTCCTTCGTGGTAAACGAAAATTCAGGTGAGTTGTGGAAGCGATTGATTGACCAGCATCCAGATCGTTTCCAGAATTGAGGGATAAGAATCGCTTCGCCTTGATCCATGCTTCGTGGTGAACAAGTCTTCGTGGCAAAAGAGACTGGCGTCGACTTGGAATCTGCATTCGACTGCGTCGCGCCGGGTGACTCTGCTGTTATCAGCAATGGGATTACCACGAAGCACACGAAGATCACGAAGACGGAGTTCACGAAGACGGAGTTCGACGAAGGTCCGTCTGTTGACCGACATTAAACTGGCAGCCATCGTGATTCTCGTCTTTAAAAATACCAGGCAGCAACTGTTTCGTTCCTCGAACCCTTCGTGTCCTTCGCGTTCTTCGTGGTAAAAGAAAATCCAGGTGAGTGGTGGTAACGATTGATTGACCAGCATCCAGAACGTTTCGAGAATTGTGGGATAAGAATCGCTTCTCCCTGATCCATGCTTCGTGGCAAAAGTGACTGGCATCAACTAGGAATCTGCATTTGACTGCGTCGCGCCGGGCGACTCTGCTGTTGTTCGTAACGCAACGGGATTACCACGAAGCACACGAAGATCACGAAGACGGAGTTCGACGAAGGTTCCGCTGTTGACCGACATTAAACTGGCAGCGATCGTGATTCTCGTCTTTAAAAATACCAGGCAGCAACTGTTTCGTTCCTCGAACCCTTCGTGTCCTTCGCGTTCTTCGTGGTAAAGGAAATTTCAGGTGAGTTCAGTAAATGCCTTTCCCCGTTGATGGCAAATGGATCGCCGAGACTGAGGCGAAACTTGGAGTTCGTTTCCCCGCATCGTTTGTCACGTCGATGGCCAGGATGAATGGAGGGGCCGTTCACACCGAAAACGAGCTCTTTTTTCTCTATTCATTCCTCGATGGCACGGACCGCAAACGACTCCAGAGGACGTGCAGCAGCATCTGCCGTGAAACGAGATCCATGCGAAACCGGGATCACTTTCAAAAGGACCTCGTTGTCATCGGCCACAACGGCGGCGGGGATTTGCTGGTACTAAAGCCCATGGAAGACGATGCGACAGTCCTGGAGCACACCATATACTGGTGGGATCATGAGACCGCGAAGATCCATCCTGTGGCTGATGATTTCGAGGATCTCAACAGGGCCTGACAGACGTATGCCGTCGATTTGCGAAAAACAGCTCTGATTTCTCCACCCGGACCTCGCTGGCCCATCCTCGCCGCGGGGTCGCGATCAGCAAAATGATTTGCCCCGGGTCAGAGTGCGTATCGGGACTGGCTTGGCCGCGATGATCTTACTCGGCAACCCCGGGGACTTCGTTGCAACTCCATCAATTCGTTATTGATGGAGAGCTTCAAAAGCGAGGTTGAGGGGTGACGCTAGTGCGTGTCGCACTTCCGTGTCGCGTCGAAACCTGGGTTCGACGCTGTGGTTTGACGCCCGCTGGACGCCACACTGAAATGAGATCCGCTCTAATACGGGTCAACAACCGGCAGCGCGGCTGTCAATTCGGTGGCGTGTGCGGGGTCAGCCTGGGGTGTCGCATTCATCACGATGGGAGTTGGGCCGCTGATCGGGGTTGGTTGACCGGCAACGGAGATTTCAGAAACAACTCCCGGGTTCTGCACATAGTTTGGGATCGCCGGGGCAGCGGCGGTGATCATCCCGGATTGCCAGCCCGCGTCAGCCATTCCGTAAGTCGGCAGAGGATATGCCGTCAACTGCTGAGTTGAGTCATGATTCCCCAGTCGATGCTGATGGTGATGGTGATGATGGCGATGCTGCTTCTCGGCCACCACTGGATCCTGCATGATAATCGGATCACTGCTGATCATGCCTGCCTGCATAACCATCGGCTGCCCGTAGGCTGGCGAGATTCCTGCCGTCATCACCGGGGTAGGATTCTGAATCATGGCGGATCGACGCATGTTTGTTGAGCCGTTGAGTGTCGCCAGGCGCGAGCGAACTTCCGGTTGATCCCAACGAGCCATCAGTGACCGCTGATAATACGCTGTCGCCTGATCAGCCTGCCCGTTTTCCTGATAGAGTTGCCCCAGATGCGCCAGCGCGACGGGGTGGTTTGGCTTGACTTGTAATGCTTGTCGCAATGACTGTTCAGCGGCAACGCGATTTCCGGTTTCATGCTGGAACCAGGCATGCTCGACGTAGGCTTCTGGAACATAGGGCTGGGTCTCTTTCCAACCCGTCAGCAACTGATCCGCTTCCGCAGTACGGTTTTGCGAAAGGAGCATCTGCGTCAATGCGTGGTAGGTCGGCTGGTGCATCGGATCAACGGACAGGTTATGTCGTAAGACCGTTTCGGCGTTTGCCATGTCTCCCTGCTTCTGCAGAGCCATGGCAAGGTTATGTCGGCTGTCAGGGTTTTTGGGACGATCGATCACGGCTCGCTGGAATTCTTTGCGGGCCATTTCGTAATTCCCTTTCTGGTAATAACCCATTCCCGAGTTATTCATGACCCAGCCATTCGTGGCGTGGCATCCAGAAAACAGCAGAATCATTGCCAGACAGCTCACAGAGCGGGCGATCAGGGCGGGTAAAGAAGTGATTCTGAAAAACGTGCGCATAGTGCCGCAACTACTGGCTCACGGAGGATTTCGACTGGGCCCCAATTGGAAGTGCTGGGAGGACCCGGTTGATCTAGGTTCTGGATGTGGGAGAGATTCGCGGCGGAACCATAGTGAAGGGACCGGCACCCTGCAAGACGGGTTTCGCCAGGTTCAGCCCTTGAAACCTCGAAAACTTGAATTTCATTCGAGATTTCCGTGATGGAATGTCTGGTTCACGGATCACTGCGACGGAAACCGGCAGAGACTGCCGTTAAATGGGCATTCCCGAAACAGGCGGCACGCGACTTGCCATGTACTTCTTGTGGTGGCACATCTTCAACGATGTGGATTTCGAGAATTCATGATGACGCTGGCAGCGTTTGCCAGAATCAGGTTTCTTGTATCTCTTTTGCGCTCAAGGAGATCAGAGTGAAGCGATGGTTGCGGACCGCATTGCCGGTCTTGGGTGTTTTAGGTGGTTTTTCCAGTCTTTCGTGGGCCGACGAAGCGGCGTCCCCGTCGGTAGCGCCCGTCGCTCCGGTCGAGTTTAACGGGGCAGACATCGCCTGGTCGCTCACTGCTTCAGCACTTGTGCTAATGATGACAGCACCAGGGTTGGCGTTGTTCTACGGAGGGTTGGTTCGGAAGAAAAATATTCTCGGCGTGATGATGCAGTGCGTATTCCTGATGGGGATTATGTCACTGGTTTGGGCATTCTGGGGATACAGCCTGGTCTTCAGTGGTGATCTTGGTGGTGCTGGCCTGATTGGTGACTTGGGTTACGCGGGACTCAAGGGGGTCTTGCCAACATGGGAGAACAATGCCCAGGTCATTCCCGCAGCCGGAACGATCCCTCGATCGGTTCATATGGTCTTTCAGATGATGTTCTTCATTATCACGCCAGCACTGATCTGCGGTGCATTCGCAGAACGAATGAAGTTCAGTTCGATGGTGCTGTTTTCGGTGCTCTGGGGAACGTTTATTTATTGTCCCGTTGCGCATTGGGTCTGGGCAGATGCCGGGTGGTGTGCCGAACTTAACCCAAAGGCGGCCTTCCGGGCATTCGATTTTGCCGGGGGAACTGTGGTTCACATCACCAGCGGATTCTCGGCTCTGGTTTGTGCCATCTTGTTAGGCAAGCGACTGGGATATGGGCATGAACCAATGCCACCACACAATCTGACATACACGTTTATCGGTGCCACACTGCTGTGGGTCGGCTGGTTCGGCTTCAACGCCGGCAGCGCCATGGCTTCCAACGCACTCGCTGCAAACGCCTTTGTCGCCACGCACATGGCTGCCGCGGCCGGGACTGTCAGCTGGGCGGGGATTGAATGGTTAAAGCGAGGAAAGGCGAGTATTCTGGGGGCGTGCTCAGGTGCAGTAGCGGGACTCGTCTGCATTACTCCAGCCAGCGGTTCATGCACACCGATGGCCGGGATTGCGATGGGCTTCCTGGCAGGGGGCGTCTGCTTCTACTTCTGCACCACAATCAAAAACAAGTTCGGTTATGACGATTCACTGGATGCGTTTGGCGTTCATGGGGTCGGAGGAACGTTGGGGGCATTGCTGACGGGCGTATTCGCATCGAAGGCTGTCACCAACGATGCGACGAAGTTCGGACTGCTCGAAGGTAACGCGAATCAGCTTGTGGCACAGTTCGTGGGAGCAGCGGCGGCGATCGCCCTGGCCGTCGTTGGAACCATCATCCTGCTGAAGATTGTCGATTCAATCCTCGGGTTGCGCGTTAATCAGGCAGGTGAGTTGCAGGGCCTGGATATCAATCAGCACGGCGAAGAAGGCTATATCTTCCTGTGATCGGTTGAATGAATCGTTATCAGAAAAAGTTGACTTGCGGGATTTCCCAAGGACGGCTATCCCGGTGTTCAAAATGTGCTGCCGTTGTCACGGATGTCTCAACGGCAGCCAGTTGTGGCCAGTAAAACCTGGCAAGGTGTCGGGAAAGCGTGTCCGGCGAACCTCGTTCGCCAACTCCCACTAGGCAGAAGGTGACTCGTGAAGAAGATCGAAGCGGTAGTCCGGCATTTCAAGCTGGAAGAAGTCAAAGAAGCACTGATTGAAGCAGGTGTCCAGGGGATGACCGTCACCGAAGTTCGCGGTTTCGGACGTCAGAAAGGGCACAAGGAGCAATATCGGGGCGCCGAATATTCGGTGGACTTTCTTCCGAAAGTGAAACTGGAAGTGATCGTCGGCGATGACCAGGCCAAGCCTGCCATCGAAGCGATCGTCCGGACAGCTCGTACCGGACAGATCGGTGACGGCAAGATTTTCGTGACGGACCTGGCCGAAACGGTGCGGATTCGTACCGGTGAAAGTGGTACCGAAGCGATCTAGTGCCGCATGCATCGGATTCGGGTATGGTTCGCCTGCTTCTGGGGGGACCACGGTATGAACCGGACGCTCGTGTGTTCCGGCTGATGGACCGAACCCGAAAAAGGAACCGCGACACGTTGAGTTTTCAGTTTTCTTGATCAGCCGCATGCGAGAGCATCCGGTTGCGATATAATGAACCGGATGCAAACGCGCTCCGGCTGTTTTCGGGTTCAAAATCGGTTGAATTCGCCTTACTCTCAGAAAGGGAAATTGTGAAGAAAGTCGAAGCCGTCATTCGGCATTACAAGCTGGAAGAAGTGAAGAACGCTCTGACTCAAGCCGGGATTCAGGGGATGACCGTCAGCGAAGTGCGCGGCTTCGGACGGCAGCGTGGGCACAAGGAAACGTATCGCGGTGCTGAATACACCGTCGATTTCCTGCCTAAAGTAAAACTCGAAGTCGTTGTGGCAGATGATGAAGTCGCGAATGCGATTCAGGTTATCTCGAATGTTGCCAGAACCGGCCAGATCGGCGATGGAAAGATTTTCGTGACCAACCTGGCCGATGTGATTCGTATTCGAACGGGTGAATCAGGCCCCGGCGCCATCTGATCCTGTCATGGACGCTTCCTGCTGGAAGCAAGCCTGCTCGCTTGACGCGCCTCGTAGCTCACGAGGCGCTTTTTGCGACCGGGCGACAAAACCAGCGGTCTGACAAAGTCAGTATCGCTATTGATCGATGAATTTATTGGCCCTCAAGGACACGCTGATGGTGGAAGCAGTTGTCCGTGACCAAAGCCCTGCGCTCTTGAAAGCTTCAGGTCTCGTGGCCGGCACCGAACGCATTGCGCAGTTAAAACTCCGCCTCGACGAAATTCGTCGCCAGGTCCGGGAGCGTTTTGCCCAGGGAGCCTCAGCCGTTCACACGACGGCGCTGCAGTCTGAATTGTTCGACTCTTTCGTTGTCGCCGTCTTTCAGGAGCGATTACAGGAGCTTCCTGCGGAAGAAAGATCGCTCGTTGAGTCGCAATCGGCTGTTGTCGCAGTCGGTGGCAGCGGTCGTGGTGAAATGTGTCCCTACTCGGATGTCGACCTGCTGTTTCTGCATGCACCTGCGATCGCATCCGTCTACGAGCCGCTCGCGTCTCAGGTGCAACGGGATTTCTGGGACTGTGGGCTCAAGATCGGAGCCAGCGTCCGGACCTTGGCAGATTCCATGCAGTGGGCGCGTCAGGAACCTCAATTTGCCACATCATTGGTTGATGCACGCTGGTTGTGGGGATCCACACCGCTGGTCGAACAGCTTCGAACAAAGTTTTTGAGAACGGTCGTCCGTGCACGCCGAGCTCAGTTCATCGCCGATGCTGTTGCCTCACGCGACAAGGAGCGTACCGACTACGGGGCAACGAACCAACAACTGGAGCCCGACCTCAAGCGATCCCAGGGGGGACTGCGTGACCTGCATCTGATTCGATGGATCGGGTTTGCACGGTATGAAGCCGGGGACATCGATTCATTGCGATTGCACACGGCCATCACCATGGAAGAGTCTCGCCGCCTGGTACATGCTCACGAGTTCCTGACATCGCTGCGGATCGACCTGCATCTGGCGGCGGGTAAGGAACAGGATGTCCTGACGCGCGAAGACCAGTTGCGAATTGCTAATCAGCGAGGTATCCAGGCGGTCGGTGCGCAGATTCCGGTCGAACGGTTTATGCAGCAGTACTTTCAGCACAGCAGTGCCGTCGCAGACATCGCTCGCCGGTTTGTGAATCGAACAAAACAGTTGAGCTGGAGTGAAAAGTTTTTCCAGTTCGTGATGTCGTACCGGGTTGATGACATCTACTACGTCGGCACGGAATATCTTGATATCCCTCCGCGTCATCGCGCTGCAGCAATCTCGACTTTGGAAGGTGTTCTCAAGCTGTTCATGACAGCCGCTCGATATCGCGTCTGTGTCGCACCGCATCTATTGGAAATGATCAAAGCGAAGGGAATTCGCCCTGCCCCGCAGTTGTCGGCCGAAGCATCACACGCATTCCTGGAACTATTGCGAACATCAGGCAAGCTCGGGATCGCCTTGCGGGGAATGCATGAAACGGGCGTTCTCGAAGCCGTTCTCCCCTGCTGGCAACATATCCGGTGCCTGCTGCAATTCAATCAGTATCACCATTTCACGGTCGACGAGCATACGCTGCGAACCATCGAAGCAGCCGAAGGGTTTCTGAACGATCCCGGCCCGATCGGCCAGGCTTATCGTGAGATTCATCATAAAGAACTTCTGCACCTGGCACTGCTGCTGCACGATGCCGGCAAAGGATACGAAGAAGATCACAGTGAAGTGGGACGTCGTCTGGCTGAAGATGTTTCCAACCGCCTGGGGCTTCCGGATCATCAGCGAGATCAAGTGATGTTCCTGGTCCATCGACACTTGAAGATGGCCGACCTGGCTCTACGCCGCGACATTGGTGACAGAGCCTTGCTGCTGAAATTCAGCCACGAGGTCGGCAGCCCCGATGCACTTCGAATGCTCTACGTCCTGACAGCTTCCGATATCACAGCCGTTGGTCCCAACACATGGAACGAATGGAAAGCCGAACTGCTGACGACGCTGTACGAGCGAACAATGCTCTGGCTGAGTGGCAAGAGTCATCTGTTTGATGAATCAATCCGCCTGAAACAGATCGCCGAGCAGGTCGTTCAATTGTGTCATACGACTGCTGAGTCGGCACCCGAGAGTACAGAGGCGGACCTGCTGGCACTGCGCGACTGGCAGAAGCGAGTCGAATTGAGTCCCGCACATTATCTGCTGGAAACGACTCCGCAACGGATTGCTGCGGACATGCGCATCATCCGCAATCGGCGTCCCGATGAAATCCATGTCGAAACGGCATACGACGCTGAAACAGGTACCGTCGAATATCGAGTGATTGCCGCCGAAGCGATTGCCCCGGGCTGTTTTCACAAACTGGCCGGGGTACTGTCCGCCAAGCGGATGGAAATCTTGACGGCCACCATCTGCACAACGCAGGATGGGGTGATCATCGATGCGCTGCGGGTTCGCGATGCGGACCATGCGGGTGAGATTCCTGAGTTCCGTACCAGTGACGTGGCCACAGCGATCCGCAAGGTCTTACGTGGTGAAACAGACGTCGCCACCTTGATGAAGTCGCGAGGCCGATTCGCGGTCAAGGCGACTCAGGGACCTGTTTCAGAATTGCCATTGCGAGTTGTCGTGGATAACGAATCATCGGATCGCTTTACCGTAATCGACGTGTTCGCCCACGACCGCCCCGGCCTGCTCTATGAAATCACGCGAGCCCTTTACGTGCTGAAGCTGAACGTCGTCCTGGCCAAAATCGCAACCCATTTCGATCAGGTCCTGGACGTGTTCTTCGTCACTGATGAAACGGGTCACAAGATTCACGAAGGTGAACGGTTGAAGCACATCCGACAGCATCTGATGTCCGAACTCACAGAATTCGAAAGGTCTGCCACGAACGATGAAGTCGTCGCCGGTTAGA
>CAZSTW010000124.1:21133-21495 GCA_964609845.1 uncultured Planctomycetaceae bacterium
GGTCGGGGGGGCGAGGCGGCGAGGCTGGGATAGACAGCCAAGCCGGGTGCCACGATCTTGGAGTCTGCGACAACGTCGTGCTGAGTTTATTTTCCAGCCCAATTCACAATCAGGCTCTTCGCCGGGTGCCACGGGCGGCAGCTTTGTGCCGCCCGTGCTCAAAGTTTCAAACCGCAGAGTGCTGGTAAAATCCGATGGTCATTTTTCGGTAATTGACCGTGATCGCTCTTCAAGCCATTTTTGTCGTCGACGCCAGCGCGTGCAACTCGTTGATGATTCATCGGCACGAGCGGCTCACGAAGGGGATTTAAGGGCAGTCAGGAAGTTGGCTGGCTTCTGCTGGCAATCGCACGATCAGATCA
>CAZSTW010000125.1:0-21180 GCA_964609845.1 uncultured Planctomycetaceae bacterium
CCCAGGGGTTTGAACGCGCTGCTGCGTGAATCACGACATCCAGGGGACCGTCACAACGAGCAGGGATGGGCTGACGCAGATCGTGCGAAACATACTCCGGGTCGTCTAATGGTCGGCGTCCCAGTCCGATCGTACTCCAGCTTCTGCTGCGAAATCGCTGCCAGATACTGGTCCCCACAAATCCAGAACTTCCAGTAATTAAAATGCGTCCGCTCATCGGTGCGTCCGCTCATGAAGATATCGAGCAACAGCATCCTGCCAGGCAGGAAGCGGCGATCCAGTGACGCCTGTCAGTTTCGAGCAATCGAGGACGCTGTAATCAGGTCGCCTTGCCTTCGCACCGTACTCAGCCGCCGTACTGGGAATCAATCCGATAGTGATGTTTGACAACCGAAAGATTTCCGCTGCCAGTTGAAACCAGGAGCACTCCCCGGAATTCGTGGCGTGATAGATCCCCCAGGCCTCTGACTCGATGAGTGAAACCAGTGTCACGGCCAGGTCTGCGACGGACGTCGGCGTGCATCGCTGGTCGTCGACAATTCGCAATTCCGACCGTTCTCGTGCCAGCCGCAACATGGTTTCGATAAAGTTCCCCTTCCCGCGTGCGGCATTGTGTCCATAGAGGCCACACGTCCGCACAATCAGATGCCGGGGACAAATGGCACGCACAAAGTACTCGCCCGCCAGTTTCGACAGGCCATAGGCACTGACGGGACCGGTAGCATCTGTTTCTCGCCACGGAACATGGGAATTCGTTTCGAGTCCAAATACATAGTCTGTGCTGACATGCAGCAACGTCGCGTGGTTTGCAGCGCACCACCTGGCGAGATGCCGCGTCCCGCAGGCATTGACTTGATAGGCGACTTCAGGCTCGTCTTCGGCACGATCCACCAGATTGTACGCCGCACAATTGACGACGTGCGTCGGCCGCACGACGTCGAGGACGGACGCAACAGACGTCGCATCGGTAATCTCGATCTGGTCATGCCCCAGCGGAATTCCTCGCGACCCCAGTCGCGGGATGAGTTCGCTGCCGAGCTGACCGGCGGCCCCTGTGACGGCAATTCTCATCAACAAATCCTCAGTCGGTGTTCCCTGTATCGCGACAGCATACAATACCAAGCTGCGGTATGTCGGCTCTGGGACAATGTCGAGGAAGATTCGCGCCGTTGCAAGTTGATGCCGCGATCAATTACTCTCTGGCATCCGTTTTTCCAGAGGATCCTTCATGCCGTCAATTCCCAATTCCTCATCAGCATTAACCGTCGAGCAGTATGAAACGCGTCTGCTTGAGGGTGATCGCTGGATCGAAATCGTCGGAGGCCGACTTGTCAGGCTGGAACCGCCGGACGAGATGCATGGGGACGTCGTTCGAAATCTGTCGCGGCCGCTGGCAAAATTCCTGAAAGGATCCCCAGACACGTATGCCTGTTTTGAGTTGCCACTCATCCTGCAGACGGAACCGCCGACAATCCGTTGTCCCGCTGTTGTGTGCTTTCAGTCAGGCGAACGATTTTCCGAATCTGACAAGCTCTTGACAGAAACACGTCCGGCGCTGGTCATTGAAGTTGCCTCAACAAACGATCGCCGCGACGGAATGTCGGAACGAGTGAAAGGCTATCTTGAAGCTGGCATATCAGCAGTCTGGGTGATCGACCCTGTGACCCGTCACGTTCATCAATTCCACCCCCCATTGCGCGGCGTGATGTTGAAGGAAACTCAAACATTGAAGGGCGATCCCGTCCTTGCTGGCTTTGAAATGCCGGTCGGGGACTTGTTCGCATCACCGAAATGGTCCAAGTCACCCGCTTCGCCTGACGAGCTGTGAATTCCCGATGAGAGCGAATTCCGAACGGGAGTTTCCGCTCATCCAGTCGGGTACCTTCAATCGGGAAGCGATGCTGTGTGCGCAACTTCAGCCTTAAAAGGGCATTGCCTCATTACGCACTGCATAGCTGACTTCTGTCGAGGAGCCTGCCGCAATAGTGCGGATAACACCTTCCCCGTCGCGTCGAAATATGTGTGAGACGCTGTAATTGATGCCCACAGGACGCCGCACTGAAGCGGGACACGCTCCAGTCAGCGTTCCAAGGGCTGGCAGGCTCCGTTGGTACGGGACAGTCACTGCTTGGTTGCTGTTCGTGCCGTCTCGGATTCTTTGGATTTCGATTCCTTCGCGGCTTGCTCTTCCTTTCGGCGATTGATGATATTCTGGCGAGTCTGCTCTTCCTTTTCAGATCGAGCCTTCGAAGCCGCAGCAAGGTTTTCACGGACTTTCTTCTGGATGGCTGCCTGACGCGCCATGGCCTCCATCATCGCCTTTTGCTGCATCTGCATCATCTGCTGCTGTTGCTTCTGCTGCTGTTGAACGTAGCGACGAAAGGCCGCACTGTTACCGGATCGTGCCCACAAGTCGGGAGCTGAACACAGTAACACCGTCAGAACTAGTCCGTACGATACGGTTTTGGTGAGTGAGCTGATCATGTAACCTCCAATGACTCAAACGGTGGAAGGGCGGGATATTCCAGGCGGGATGTTGAGTTGGTATCGTCGTGCTCTCTTAAAGATTTTATCGGAACACCACCCCAGTCCAGAGACGAATCAACTGAAAAGGATGTAATCTCTCAGACTTGAGAACTGCTCCTGACAGCGGAACCACATTAAAAAAAGCACAGGAATTCGCATGCGAATCGAAACGATCGGGCATCTGAAGTGCCGAATCATTGACCGTTTACCTTTGAACGCAAAACCCAGAATTGTCGTTGTTTTGTGTCACGGCTACGGCGCTTCCGGGTCCGATCTGGTCCCGATCGCAGACGAACTTTTCGACCAGTTTACACAACTCGAAGATCACGTCGCCTTCGTGTTTCCCGAAGGTACGCTAACTTTGGACGAACTTGGTTTGCCCGGCGGACGAGCCTGGTGGGCGATTGATATGGTCAAACTCCAACTCGCTGTCGCCACAGGTCGATTTCGCGAAATGCGCAGCAATCGACCAGACGGATTGCCCGAAGCTCGTGAGCGATTGACGGAAACAGTGGCTCAATTGTGCCGGCAAATGGATCTGACGACGTCGCAAGTCGTCCTGGGTGGTTTCTCGCAAGGTGCCATGCTGACCACTGATACGACGTTGCACTTGCACCAGAATCCTGCCGCACTGGTCGCTTTGTCCGGAACCCTACTGAACGAAGCCGAATGGCGAACTCTCGTTCCAAACCACACCGGCCTGCGAGTTCTGCAAAGCCACGGAACCCACGACCCGATTCTGCCGTTTGAAGCAGCCGAAGACCTTAGCAAATTGCTGGGCGATTCAGGTGCAGCCGTGGAATTTATTCGGTTTTCCGGAGGACATCAGATCCCGTTCGAAGTCCTTGAGCGACTGGGAGTCCTGCTGGAAGGGCTTTGATCTCCCGTTCGGAGATTGAGTAACGCCTGGTTCTGCATAGTTGAGCTTGCGAAAGCCGCGTTTCAGTGCGCTGCCAGCGTTCAGCGACGTCAAACTCAATGAATCACCGTGAACTCGTTGGAATTCAGCAGAGCCCAGAATAGATCCTGGTACCCTTCCGAATCAGAGTTCGAACGGACGCTTCCCCGGTTGCCAACGTGAGTCCCTTCGCGACGAACCAGCTTTCGCATTGCAGCCATTTCGGTTGTCGTTGGTGGGCGTGACAACGTAGCCAGGCAGAGTTCGCGGATCTTTTCCTTGTCATCGCCCCGGCGACGGATGACTTCGCCAAGATATGTCCCTGGAGTCGTTTCCAGAGCTTTTTCAATCAGCTTGCCATTCATCAGAGTCAACGCCTGAACCAGATTTCCATCCAGTTCCATCGCCTCGTCATTCTCGTCTGTTCCATAGTCGACGACAAACTGCGACAACCATCGCTGCCGCTGGCCTTCCGCCTGTTCCCAATCAACGCCCCCAGACTGATGTGCCTTAGTCGCGATCACGAATGAATCGTAAACCTGCTCGGGAGTCATCGGCTTGACATACATTCGACTGAAAGCGGGCAATGCACCCTCAACAGGATCATCGTCCCGATTGTCGACACCAAAACGGCTCGTCAGTTGATACGGTTCGGAGTTGCAGATCCAGCGGACAAGTTGCTTTGTATCGTATCCGCTGCGAATAAACTGACGGGACAGTTGGTTTAAGAGTTCGGGGTGGCTGGCGGGACTATGCGGTCCCATGTCGTCGGCCGAGTGTGTGAAGCCGTGACCAAAGAAGTGTTCCCACATCCGGTTGACGAACGCTGCTGCCAGTTGAGGCTGGTCTCCTTCCGTCATCATTCGCGCCAGAACTGCGCGACGATTTGTTTCCGGACTGGCATCAACCGCTTCACCGTGAAAGCGAGGAAACGCGACCTTCATCAGGCCATTTTGCGTCTCGAAGAAAATCGGTCCATCGGCCGTGTTGGTGACGAGTTCTGTATACGAATATTTTGACTTGCCCGTCTTGGGGTCGACCGCCTGTCGAGGAACGCACGCTGTCTGGCTGAAGAAGCTATGCATTTCCCAGAATGACAACTGCTGAGATTTGTTAAACGGGTTGTTGTGGCATTGATTGCACTGCAACTGTTCACCCAGAAACACTCGCGCAGTGACAGCGGTTGCGGGCAGAGCATCGTTGTTGAGGTGAGCGATCAGGAAATTCGTTTCGCCCTTTTCAACATTGTTCCCCTCAGCAGCGACCAGGTCATATACGATCTGGTTCCACGGCCGATTCGCGGCAAACGACATCCTCAGAAACTTCTGGAACGCGGGACGGTTTACCCGTGGATCCGATCGCCGTCCGATCAGCACATTCGTGAAAACTGTCGTCCAGTTCCGGGCGAACTCCGTGTTATCAAGCAACTTGTCGACCGTTTCGGATCGCTTATTCGGTCGCTTGCTCGACAGGAACGCTTCCGCTTCATCCACTGTGGGGATTCGCCCAATCAGATCCAGGGATACGCGACGCAGCCATTCGGAATCGTCTGCAACCGGGGAAGGTCGAACTGAAGCAACTTCCCAGCCCCGTCGAATCTCTGTATTGATTGCCGCGACCACTTCGTGCGAGTCAAGATTCTCGTGCTTCGGTTGCGGGGGAGGCGGTACGACAGGGTGCGACTGAACTGGTGGTCGAAGCGGGCTGACGGCGCTTGCGGCCATTCCCGTTCCAGATTCCACATTCACACCCGCTTCCGTTCCACTCGGATTCGCTGCCAGTTCCACGGGCGAATATCGATGAGCGGGTGTCACGGGGGAACTCACAGGTTCCACATGATCCACAGCCGGCAGGTGCTTCACCTCAGGTTGGACGACTTCAATGACCGGCTTCTGCCGGAATTGTGACCAACCGATCAGAACTGCCATACAGGCACAGACCGAGACCATCGAATAGAACGCCGCGTTCCAACGCCTTCCACCAGTGGAGACCCGTCGGGATGGACCATCAAAAGCGGTCGCAATCGGTTCGGCAACAGACGGCCCGGTCCAGACAGGGATATCGTCGGAAGATAACGCATCGGCTGAGCCAACACCGCCTGCGTTCCAATACAGTGAGCCATGCAAATCGATGTAAGTGATATAGTGCCAGCGGGCCGCATCCGAACTCAGTACGCACTGCTCCAGGCGTGCGGCCTGTTCGGGCGCAAGACGATCCTCGCACAACGCCTCCAGAAGCGGAGTCATTTCGGCGATGATGGTCTCGTCAGACCTCACTGAACACCTCCCGTCGTCATCCGACGCTGAATACATTCCATCAGGCTGCGGCGAATTCGCCCCAGTGACTGGTAAACGGAATTTGCCGGTCGACCAATCTGCTCGGCCAGATGCTTCCCCTTCTCGCCCGGAGCATATCGCTGCTCAATCAATTCTCGGTCGCGGGGACGCAACTTGCCCATGCACTCAACAAGCGCCTTGCGGCGTTCTTCTAATTCATCGGACCGATCCAGCGCTTCACGCGATACGGTTTCCAGAAACTCGTCACTGAACTGGATGCGTTCACGTTTCTTGCGGCTGCGATATTTCAAAACTTCAAAGGTTGCAATCTGACTGACCCACGCCTGAAAGTTCGTCCCAGGTCGAAACTGGGCAAACTTACTCCAGATCACGAGGTTTGCTTCCTGCTGGACCTCTTCCGCTTCAATCGGATTCGGTACCTGCGACAGAATGTAAAGAAACAGCCGTCGCTGGTGATGAGTAAACAGTTGCACAAACTCGGGGCTGGGTGCCACGGGCGAAACCGGCTCAGTGCGGGCTTCTGTTTCACTCACGGAGAATCACTTTTCGCGCGGCCGAGGCTGTCAGTGATGAGCGGTCAGCTCGTAGCTTTCAGCAGTCAGCAAAACCAATTCTACATATCAAAAAAACTCAATTCGCTGCTTCTCTTGTTTGCACTTACTGATAGCTGAATGCTGATCGCTGACAGCTATCAAAACACTGGGGGGCTGTACAGCAGCCCCCCAGTGGGTTTTTCCATCGCTGCTTCGCAGTGATCAGCCGATCAATTCCTTGATCGCGGTACCACCGTTGGCAATCTTCATCGGACGTCCGCGCTTCGAGGTGTGAACCGTGTCGAGCGGAATTCCGAGGGCATGAGCGACCGTCGCCCAGATGTCCCCTGGCTGGTAAGCCTTGTCGCTGGCGACCGAGGTACCGTCCTTGTCAGTTTCACCGACAGCAACACCACCCTTGAGTCCACCGCCGCCGATCATGACGGACCAGCTTGCAGCCCAGTGATCGCGGCCAACGTCTTGGTTGATGCGTGGCGTACGAGCGAATTCGCCCATCCACACCAGAACCACGTCGTCCAGCATTCCACGCTGCTTCAGGTCTGCCGTCAGGCCAGCGATACCAGCATCGAGAGCTGGCAGACGCTGAGTCTTCAGGGTCTGGAAGACGTTGGCATGCAGGTCCCAGCCGCCGAAGTCAACTTCGACGAATGGAACACCGGCTTCGACCAGGCGACGAGCCATCAACAGGCTGCGGCCGAACTGGTTACCGGCAGCCATGCCACCCATTGCTCCGGGAGCGGCTGGGGCTGGGCTGTACATGTCCAGGATTTCCTTCTTTTCGTCAGCAACCTTGAACGCAGCCATCTGCTTCGAGGTCATCAGGTTGACGGCCTTCTGGTAGATGTCCTTGTGGGCCTGACCCGATTCACCACGCTGTGAGTTGATGAAGTTGTCTTCAACAACACCCAGCATGCTCAAACGCTGATTCAGGCGGTCTGGTCCCAGATCTCCCATGCTGGCGTTGCGGATATTGCCGCTGTTGTCGACCAGGAATGGAGCATGTGACATCCCCATGAACCCTGGGCTGCTGCCGCCGCCGCCGATCGAAACGAAGGCGGGGATTTCCAGTTCCTTACGCTTCGTGCCGAGTTCATAGCTGACGACCGAACCGAACGCAGGATGCACAACGGTTGGGTTTGGCACATAAGCGGTGTGCATGTAATAACGGCCACGACCGTGATCTGCTTCACGAGTACTCATGGCTCGCACAACAGACAGGTTGTCCATGACCTGAGCGGTCTTGGGCATGTGTTCGCTGATCTGCAGATCACCCTTGGTCGAGATTGGCTGGAATTCCCCACCGTTCTTGGAACCTGGCTTCAAGTCCCAGATGTCGATGCTTGGAGGACCGCCGCTCATCCACATCAGGATGCAAGCCTTGTTTCGCTTCTTCAGTTCAGCCGCATTGGCCTGCATGTGAGCGATGAAATCGAGAGCAGGAATCGTTGCTGCACTGGCTGCCATGTGCCGCATGAAATGGCGACGTGACATGCCGGATGGAGTTGGAAGAGTCATGTTTAGCTCCTAGTCGTTTTGAGAACAGAGTGAATTTGAATTCAAAAACTGGCGGACCGGACATCCCGTCCGCCACAGGTCATGTCAATCGTCATCAGTGATTGAAGATGAACTCGTTCGAGTTCAGCAATGCCCAGAACAGGTCCTGGTAGACCGTCAGGGGGTCCCGGCTTCGCTTCAGGTATGCCTGAGCCGATGCCTGTTCCTGCTTGGTTGGCTGACGGCCGAGGGCACTCATGTACAGCCGATTGATCTTGATCATTTCGTTCCCCTTGCCAGCGAGAACTTCACCCAGGTGGCTTCCGGCCTTAACGCTCACAGCATCCGAGACCAGCTGGCCATTCATCATCATCAGAGCCTTAGGAATCGTTCCATCGAACGAATTCGACTCTTCACCGTCATCCGTACCAAAGGTCCGGATAAATTGCTGCAGCCATTCCTGACGCTGCTTTTCTGACTGCTCCCAACCCGATCGGCCAGACTTGTGAGCGTTCGTGGCAACGATCAGCGAATCATACAGCTGCTCGGCGGTCATTGGCTTCACGTAAACGTGAGTGAACAGAGCCGTTTCACCTGCAGCAGGATTGTCACGCTCGTTTTTCTTCGTCCCCCGGCTGGTCAAATTATACGCTTCGCTGTTGGCGATCCAACGCATCAACTGCTTGCAGTCATAACCACTCTTGACGAATTCCGTCGCCATGAAGTCCAGCAGCACCGGGTGCGTGGCTGGATTGTGTGGCCCCAGATCGTCGATTGGGCGAGTGAATCCGTAACCGAAGAAATGAGCCCATGTCCGGTTGACCATTGCCATCGCAATCATTGGCTTTTCACCAGTGACCATGTGCTTGGCGAGTTCTTTCCGGCGATCCGTTGAATCACCAGGATCAACTTCGGCACCGAGATAAATCGGATACGCAACCTGCATCAGGCCGTTACGCTTTTCGAAGTAGACCGGGCCCGAGAAGTTCCGTTCAACGATTTCTGAGTAATCATCAACCATCCGGCCCGTTTTGGGGTCAAACTTACGATGATCCACCTTGCCCGTCTGGCGGAAGAAGCTGTTGAACTGCCAGAACTGATCCTGCTTCCAGTCATTGAACGGATGGTTGTGGCACTGAGTGCACTGAACCTGCATTCCCATGAACAGGCGGGTGGTCTTGGCAGTCATCTGAACGCCGTCATCCTGATCCTGCATCTGAGCCAGCAGGAAGTTGACAGCACCATTTTCTTCGTAGTGACCTTCGGCGGTTACGAGGTCAGAAACAATGTCCTTCCAGGGACGGTTGCGGCTGAAGGCTTCGCGAAAGAACTTCTGCATCCCGGCTCGGCTGACTCGTCGAGGCGTCTGCTGTCCGATGCAGAGGTTCGTCCAGATCGTCGTCCAGTTTCGAACGTACGCGGGATCATCCAGCAGCTTGTCGATCACCTTCGTGCGTTTCGCCTTGTCTTTGTCGGCCGAAAATGCTTCGACTTCTTCGAGCGAAGGGACGTGGCCGACAATGTCGAGATAAACTCGTCGCAGCCATTCGTTGTCGTCAGCAACCGCGGAGGGGCTGACTTCGTTGTCTTTCCACGCTTCGCGAATCTGTCGATTGATTTCTGTAATAATCACGTCGGACGAACCGGTCGTGAACTCTTTGCCCTGCACTGCTTTATCTGGTGCAGGCTTGTCTTGTGCGAGGGCTGATGGCCCCACACCTGCGATGGTCAGCGTAAACGCTGCCGCGCTGAACCAGGCGCCACACGAGGCCGCCAGACTTTTGCGTGTCTGACATTTTCGTACCATGGACTCGCCACCCTTTCCGCTGAAACTCAGGACCCCCGACGTATCTGCTGACCTCGCACGATTGCTGGTGCAATCAGTTGCGGGTATCAGAGTTACCCATAGGACGCCGGAAACGTTCGTGAAGATGTTATCAAAAAAAATCGGCCCGTCCAACCAATTTGCTACAACTTCCTGTTCGGCAAGTGATTGAGGCGAATTTTCTCGTTGCATTCCGCCAAAACCGCAAACTGCCTGCTGTGAAGGAGATTTGTCGAATCGGCCACGCAAATCAAAATGACTGCACATGCCGAGTCTGACTCCGGAAACTCAGCATCACTGAAATTCACCCGCAACGCTCAGTCGATATTTGTCCCCATTCATCCAGTTGAAATGACGCAACCTATGTGCCAGAAGGAGAATACAGCCGTGGATCAGCCGATATCAGGCCTCTTGACAGGAAAAGTTGCTGCCGTAACGGGAGGGGAGAGCGGGATTGGCCGAGCGACGGCACGCTGTTTGGCGAAGGCCGGTGCGCGTGTGTTTGTCTGCGATCGAATCCTTGATCTGGCCAACCGCCCGGAGTTTGGACGTCTCGGAATCCTATCTCAGGAATGCGACGTCCGCTCGATTTCTCATCTGGAATCCTGGATTTCGTCAATCGTCGCCTCCGCCGGCCGCCTCGATATTCTCGTCAATAACGCCGGAATCGGCATGACCCGGCAGATCGACGCGGTGACCGAGCAGGATTGGGACGATTGTCTGGACATCAACCTCAAGGCCGCGTTCTTCGGCTGCAAGTTTGCGATTCCCCACCTGCGCAAGGCGGGGGGAGGTTCCATCATCAACACCGCCAGCAACGCCGGAATCCTTCCTCGAGCCCACGATCCGGTTTATTCCATCAGTAAACTCTCGCTCGTTGGCCTGACCAAAAGCCTCGCCCTCTGCCATTCTGTCGACCGAATTCGAGTCAACGCCGTCTGCCCGGGGCCCGTCTGCGACACAGGGATGATGAACGCGGACCTCGCCAAAGCCGCCGATGTCGACGCCACCCGCCAGCAATTCATCGACGCCAGCCCGCTGGCCCGAGCCCATCGCCGAATGATCACCCCGGAAGAAGTGGCGGAAGCCATTCTGTATCTCGCCAGTGACGCGGCGGCGATGGTGACCGGAACCTGCATTGCGATTGATGGAGGCAAATCACTGGGAGTTCCGCCGAAAGTGGAGTGAATTCCGCAGCAATCGCGAACTTCCAATTCCGGCCAGTTGTCAAAAGAGGGCGGAAACGGGCAGAGGCCGGGGCGAATCCAGTTTTGCCCCAGCTCACAACTGCCCCAGCAAACGATTCCACAATAATGTCAGGAATTCGGTGCTGAGGTCGATCTGAACCTTGCCAGCCCTGTCAGCCATCCGATAGATTACCCCCGCACAGGGTGCCCGATAGTGTAACGGTAGCACAACAGATTTTGGTTCTGTTTGTCCAGGTTCGAATCCTGGTCGGGCAACTTATTGCATAGCATGGATTCGCGTTCCCCCGGTCGTCCGGGGGTTTTTCGTTTTTGGATGAATTGTTTCGAGGCTCGGCACGATGCCCATCGGGAGCATGCTGCGACAATTTCGGCGGCTGAAGCGCACGGTCATCATCTGAGTCTTTGACCTGCAGGTAGCTTTCCATCGCAACCATTGGCGTGTTACCCAACCATTCTGTTACGACATGGATCGGATAGTCCTGCGCCAACTCGGTTTCGCAGGAACTTCGCAGATTCTGGAGCTATTTCCCCTCAACCCACCCCAATCAATGGTCAACTTCAACGAGGGTCTGGAACAGCAGCACATCTGGTAACGGAACTGTAAATGGGGCAGCACGTGATGAGTGACGAGTAGAAGGCACAGACGATCGCCTGTCCTTTACACCCGACGCCGCCCATCCAAATGTTATTCTCTGTCGCAAACGAAATCGACAATGCAGAAGAGCAGGCTAGCAGCCAATCCAATCGCTATCGAGATGATAATCTGCAGAATTGCAGCATCCTGCGGTGCTTTGTCACTGAGATAAATACCGCCCACTACGATGCCCGCCAATGGCGATGCCCACCAACGAAATCTTGCAATCATCCGGTTCCTCCGTTCCTCGGATGTCAGCTTTGGTTCAGCATTGACATCGATTTCAGGTAGACGCTCCAAGCTCGGAATATTGTCTGAGTGGAATTCCGCATTGAATGTCAAGTTGATTGCAGGTCGCCCCGGAAATGGCGTTGTGCAAAAGAGTTGCTCTTCCACAAGATTCACGAGATTGGCTACGCCCTGATTCAGACAAACCAGCAGTTGACGATTGTAGTCGAAATGAAGACCCGTGACGAAACGATCACCGTAGTCAATCTCTGCGATCACAAGCTGATTTCGTTCATCTGGGACGGCCAAATTGGTGTTACGACGATACTGAATCGTGGTTGGTGTTCGTTCGGTAATTGCTGAGCTGTACGCTGAATACACGACCACGCGCGATCCATGTGCAACAGCCCACATCGAGTTGCACCCGCCCGCGCACTCGAACTGGTAAATGTCGCTCGGCAAACCTTGGAGACCTAACCTACGATCTCCGGCGATTGAACAGACCTCCCAGATTCTATCCCCAACAAGGATGTCCCAGTAGTCGAAGCCTGAATCCCTGTCGCGGAGAGCCCAGGCAATGGCGGAAATCCTTTTCTCGAACAACATCGTCGCCGTCGGCTTTGGATCAACCAATTGGTGGAGGTCGCTTCTTCGATAGATGACGAGTTCACCCTTTTCACTTCCAATAGCCAGTGATTCACCGTTTGGCGACCAGTGGAGCGCGGTCAAATCTGCAATCGGGATTGTTGTGACAATCTGGCAATTAACAATAATGACAACTGACGACACCGTGGCTACTGCCACTATCCCGTGAATCGTCGCTGACGAGCCTGTCGCGCGAATACCGATTGACAATCCGCCGTATGCTTCGCCCGATTGCCAATCCCAATGCGTAATATCTCCACGTTCATCAAGCACCATGATCAAACCGTCGTTGATCGAATCAAGACCGACAATATTTGCCGGAAGTTTTCGCTGCCAGACGGGTTCGAGGGACTTCCGATCAAAGACGAGCAATTCGTCTCGATCAACAATTGCGAACGCCGTGTGACCCCCGTTCATCGCAAACAGGTTCGTCAGCATGATTATGGAAACTCGTAGAGGTTCGTTCGGTTCACCGATGTTCTCACACGACGACAATCGCTCACAGCCCATTTGACTGAGATGAATCTTCGCGCGCCGGCAGGAATTTGCAAGAACTGCAGGCTTGTGATGCCCGCGTACTTCAATTTTCCGCTGCTCGGTCGGGCCTTTTCTTGAGGGATCGAGTCAACTTAGTTCGCAGACCTGTGGCTTGGTCCACACGCCGGGCAATGGCGATCCTCCACGTAGGTCCGAATGATTTCATCGGGGCCGTTCTCCCCGCAACTTGGGCTTCAATGCGAAAGTGACTCGACCACTGGCAATCTCAGCGACGTCTGCACGAACGTGTGGATGTTGATCCCTGCTCCGCTGAGTTGTATCGTTGGATAATCCACTTCCAATCGGAAAGTAGAGCGCATCTCATTTCAGTGTGGCGTCCCGCGGGCATCAAACGACCGCGTCTAACCCATGTTTCGACGCGACACGGAAGTGCGATACGTATAGCGGCGCGGATGTGCAACAGAGAATCTCTGCAGGCATCGACGCAACAGATGGGACCATTGACACGACTTCAATTGCGATCCGTGGCGGCGCTGGGAGGTCCCTGCCAGCGCCGCGTCGCTCGTGCACGATTACTCCTGCCCAGGATTCTTGCGGTGGGAGAAACATTGCGCGATGCTTCAGACGGTGACCTGCAGACGTTGGGACGTTCGCTGAAGTATCGAGTCCGCTGTGGTGTTCCGTTTCAGGAACTGATCCCTGAAGCGTTCGCCCTGATTCGAGAAGTCTCACGCCGTTCCCTGGGCATGGCCCACTATGATGTCCAATTGATCGGTGGAATTCTGCTCCTGGACCGGTGTGTCGCCGAAATGGAGACCGGTGAAGGGAAAACATTGACGGCGGCACTGCCATTATACCTGCAGGCACTCCATGGCAAGGGGGCTCACCTGGCGACCGCCAACGACTATCTGGCAGAGCGCGATGCGGCGCTGCTGCGGCCGGTTTACAATCGTTTAGGTTTGACCGTCGGTGTCGTGAAAAATGCTGACGCTCCCACTTTGCGCAGGCGGCAGTACGCCTGTGATATTACGTACGGTACAGCACGCGAGTTCGGGTTCGACTTCCTGCGAGATTGCCTGCAGCAACAGACATGCGTGCCCGTGACGACTGCGACAGGATCCATCGCGGAGTCCGGCACCTCGAAACCACTCGTCATGCGTGGGACACATTCTATTCTGGTTGATGAAGCTGACAGCCTGTTGATCGATGAAGCGAGAACGCCATTAATCATCGCGGGCCAGGGTGAAACGAGCCGCACGGTCAACGCCTGCGTTCGCTGGGCCGCCCTGGCCAGTTCGCAATTTGTTCTGGAAACGGACTGCTATTGCGAAGATCCCAGGCGGTACCTGGAACTGACATGGGCCGGGGAACATCGCCTGCGATCCTTGCCCAAGCCCGCGGCACTCGACGGGGTGAACATACGGCAGCTCAGGGAGTACGTCGAACGGGCATTGACGGCGAATCGCTATTATCAGCGGATGGTTCAGTATCTGGTGCGCCAAGGGAAAATCGAAATCATTGACGAGAACACGGGCCGCATTGCCGAAGGACGACGCTGGCAGAACGGACTCCACGAAGCCATCGAAGCCAGAGAAGGACTGGAGATTTCGGCAGCGACGTTCAGTCAGGCTCGAGTCACCGTTCAGGAATTCTTCCGGCGCTACGAACATCTGGCGGGAATGACGGGAACGGCCGCCAGTTCTTCCACAGAAATGCGACTCGTTTATAAGCTGCAAGTGGTTCCGGTCCCCACGCATCGCCCTGTGCGGCGCGTGGAAGACCCGCTGCGCGTCTTCGCCACGGAAGATGCCAAGTGGGCGGCTGTCGTTGACGAGGTGATTCGTGTTCATCACTTGAAACGGCCGATCCTGATCGGGACCCGCTCCATCAGGCAGTCGTCACGGCTCTCGGAAATGTTGCATTCAGCGGGAATCGAGCATTCCGTCCTCAACGCACAACATCCCGAGTCCGAAGCACGCGTTGTCGAAACGGCGGGACAGTCGGGAAGTGTCACCGTCGCCACCAACATGGCCGGACGCGGGACCGATATCAAATTGGGACCGGGCGTCGCGGAACTGGGGGGACTGCATGTGATCTGCACCGAACTGCACGACTCACCTCGGATCGACCGTCAGTTGATCGGGCGGTGTGCTCGACAGGGGGACCCGGGAAGTTTTCGGAAATTCCTGTCACTCGAAGATGAAATCATCGCGACAGCCTACGGTAAGGACCGGGACTTCTGGTTCAGCAGATATCAGAAGCTGAGCCCCGCGGAACTGGATCGTTTGTCTCATCTCTTTCGCCGCGCACAGTATCGCGTGGAACGACGTTATTATCGTGATCGATGTGCCCTGCTCTATCAGACCGAACATCAGGTCCGTACAATCCGCGAAATGGGGCTGAATCCGTACGTCAACGTCCCTGAATAACGGTAAGATCATGTCGAATTCGTCGCAGCCTGGAGCGGGCGGTTCCGAAACTGCTGTGCAATTCGTTGCTCGCATGGCTGCGGAAATTCGTCAACTGGTCCAGAGCGATCCGTCTCCAGACGTCTTCTGGAGCGAGTTCCTGCAACGGCTGTCGCGTGCCATGGAGGCCGTTGGGGCAGCGGCCTGGCTTTGCGATGACCACTCGCTGCAGGTGCAATGCCGTCAGGGTGCCCCAGCCGCGGCATTTGATCTTTCATCGCCAGCCGGTGCAGCGCACCGATCCTTATTGGAACAGGTGCTTGATCGGGGGACTTGCCAGGTAATCGCTCCAAACTCTGTGGAAGCAGGTATCGGAAACGATAGTCCCTATCTGCTGGTTGCGGGACCAGTCCGGGTCCGCGGCAAGTCAACGGCGATCGTTGAGATCTTTCTGGATAGCAAGCGGTCGGCCGCGGCCTATGAAGGATTTCGGAGGTTCGTCGAGCAGGCATGTGAGTTGGCCGCGACGTGGCAGATGTCGCGAATGCTGCAGCGACTACAACAGCATCCCGATTACTGGTCGCAGGTCGACGAGTTTGCCGTGCATGTCCACCGTCATCTGGATCTGCGGCTGACATCGTTTGCGGCGGTCAACGAGGCACGCCGGGTGCTGGAGTGCGATCGCGTCAGCGTCGCAGTACGTCGCAATCGGCGCTGGGAACTGATGGCGATCAGCGGTGTCGACATTTTCAGTCCCCAGTCGGAACAGGTGGTCCGATTGATGCAGTTGCTGAAACTCGCGATCCGATCGGGGCAGCCATTCTGGTACAGTGGCAGCCACGAGGACTTCCCACCTGAAATTGTGGAGGCAACGCTGGCCTATGTGGATCAGTCTGGAGCACGCACATTAGCGATTATCCCTCTCGAACGTCCCCAACCACCCGAAGCAATCGGTGATACGCAATCGTCGTCGCATACTTCCCCGCATGAGGTGATCGGTGCGCTGATGATTGAACAGTTCAGTGATCAGACGACAGTCGTTGAATTACGCGAGCGATTAGAGCCGGTTTGCCGTCATTTCAGCCTGGCGCTGTCAAATTCCCTCGAACATGATTCGATCTTTCTCTTGCCGATCTGGCGCGCCATCGGACGCTGGCGATGGGTGTCATGGACCCGAACTCTTCCGAAAATCGGTGCCGTTGCATTTGTTCTCACGGTGATTCTTCTTGTACTGACTTTTGTGCGTACCGAGTTCACGGTTTCAGCGCGCGGACGCCTGCAGCCTGCTCACCAGAGAATTGTCGTCGCTCCTGTCGACGGAACCGTTGAAAGACTGCTGGTCACGCCGGGCGAGCAGATCAAGGCTGGGGCTTCCCTGCTTGAGTTTCAGTCGAGCGACGCAAAGGCCGGGCAAGGAACAGAAAGATCCGCAACCGTGACTTTGGTCAGCCCGATGTCGGGACGAGTCTTGTCGACCGGACAATCTGATTCCATCGTTGGTCGACTCCTGTCTCAGGGGGATTCGCTGATTACGATTGCCGACACTTCAAAGTGGGAATTGAATCTGCTGGTCGCCGAATCCGATCTACGTCACATCCTGCGAGCACGCAGCGAACACTTAGAAATAAATGTGCGATTCACGTCGCTGGCGGCACCGGACCACCCGCTTCACGGAAAGCTGCTTTCGATCGCACCACAAGTGGAAACGAACGGCAAGGAACAAGGTGTGAGAATCATCGCGTCAATCACGGACCCGATCGACGAAACTCTGGCGAATCAGTTGGGTCAGGCCGCGGTGGAATGCGGTCCAGCATCGCTAGGATATTACTGGTTCCACGACGCTATCGATTATGTCCGATTTCGAGTTCTTCCATGATGACTGGATCCACACTGCCGACGGGCTCCAGTTCCGAACGCCCTGTAAGAATGCGTCTGCGGGCGGATCTGAAGATGCACCGTCAGAAGTACAACGGACAAACCTACTGGGTCGTGAAAGATCCCGTGGCGATGCGGTATTTCCGATTTAAACCGATCGAGTTTGAGATCGTGCGCCGACTGGATGGATCCACGTCTCTGGCAGATCTCAAAGAGGCAATTCGGATTCATTCGCCCGATGTCGAAGTGACCATGCATGAGATTCTGCAGCTGCTTGGCGAACTGCATCGAAAGGGCCTGACTGTGGCCGACGCTCCAGGCCAGGGCGAGATCTTATGGCAGAGAAATTCCGACGCGCAAAAGTCGAGATTTCAACAGCAACTGACGAACCCGTTTTATATTCGACTGCCCGCATTTGATCCGCAGCGATTCCTCAATGCCGTTTATCCGATGTTACGTTTCGTCTTTTCACCGCTGGCCTTGGGAGCAAGTTTATGCATGATGGGTGCTGCACTGGTGCTGGTCCTGTCGCGCCTGGAGGAATTTCAATCCCGAACTTCAGAGTTGTCGGAACTCCTGGCGGCGGAGAACTGGGGCCTGATTATTGTCGCGATCGCAGGAACAAAGTTTCTGCACGAATTTGGACATGCGTTGACTGCCAGACACTTTCGATGCGAATGCCATACGATGGGTGTGATGTTGCTTTGCTTCACGCCTACCATCTATACGGATGTCACTGACTCCTGGCTGCTGAAAAACAAGTGGCATCGGATGGCCATCAGTGCTGCGGGTATCTACGTGGAACTGATGATCGCGGCGGCCGCGACGTTCGTCTGGTGGTTCACGAAAGACCGCACCACGCACAATCTGGCGCAGATCCTGATGATCTCATGCACCATTCAAACGATTCTCGCGAACGGCAATCCCCTGATGAGATTTGATGGGTACTTCGTGTTGATGGACTGGATGGAGATTCCGAACCTGCGAGACAATGCCAGGCGACTTCTCTTGAATTGCATGGCTCAAATCGGACTTGGCATCGAGCCACCGTACACACCGTTCATACCGCTCGGGCGGCGCGTGATATTCATCGTGTACGCGCTGCTGGCGAATATTTACGGCTGGTTTGTGTTCTACCTGATCCTGAAATTCTTCCTGAGTAGCGATCTGCCGCGTGAAGTTCGCTGGATCGGCATGATTCTGGCAGTCATGATGATCTGGAACGGAGCCGTCCGTCCATTACTCCACTTCCGAAAATGGTTGCTCGTTCCCGGCCGAATCCAGCAGATCAAACGGCCCAACGTCGTTTTGACAGGCGGTTTGCTGACCGTCACTGGCTTGTGTCTCTGGACTATTCCAACCTCGGAAACAATCACCTGTCCAGTAGAACTGCGACCACTTCGCAGTACCGTGATTGTCGATCGTCGGGATTTGAAGGCTGTGATTCCCTTGCACCCGCGCGAATTGACACGCATCCAGACGGGGCAATTCGTCACAATCCGATTCAGCCCTCAGCCCGACCTGCTACTCCACGGAACGATTGCCGAGGTCGTAGAACTGAAATTCAATTCCAGCAAACCGTACCGTCAAGATCATCTCCTTGCCGCCGTCATTCCTCTTGAGGGCCTCAGTCCAGACTGGCCCATCGGTTGTCGTGGGCAAGCCACAATTCTTGTCGGTCATCGTTCACTTGCCACGCGCGGTTGCCGCGCGTTGTACGAAATGTTTATTCAGGGACTATAAGGTTTTGATTCTGTGGAAGTGTCCTTAGCACCGCAGCGACGCTCACCGGAACGTGGGAAAACGTTGATCGTTTCCAAGCTCTGGCTGGCACGATTCTGATTGACTGATACCTGTTAAAACTACCGATTGGAATGACTGATCCATGCCATCGCGGATGCGGGTCTTTCGGGTGTTTGTCAGCTCCACGTTCAGCGATTTTCAGCATGAACGGGCGGCGCTGGAATCTTGCGTGTTCCGACGATTGGAACAACTCTGCCTGGGACGCGGCCATCGTTTTCAGGCGGTCGATCTACGCTGGGGGATCAGTGAGGCGGCCGCTCGTGATCAGCAGACGATGCAGATCTGCCTCGACGAAGTTACGCGATGCCAGATTCTCAGCCCGCGTCCGAATTTCCTGATTCTGCTGGGGGACCGATATGGATGGCAACCGATACCCGTTGAGATCCCGGATGTGGAGTTCCAACGTATTCTTCATGAGGGTGACGATAACTCTCAACAATTGCTCAGCCAGTGGTACCGACAGGATCGGAATGCGTGGACACGGAATTGGTTCCTGGTGGAACGCCATGGTGAGTTCTTGAACGACGAATGCTGGCATGATGTTGAGAACGCGCTGCGACATCTATTTGTAAGAGCGGCTGGCGAGGGACTACCTTCCGCGACGGAACGTGAAATCCTGAAGGGGCTGTTTCAGTCCACTGGCCCCGATGAACATGTCTTCGCGTTCAGCCGGAAACTGTCGGGTGAGCCACCGGAAAATCATCCTCGGCTGGGAAGATACCTCGATCTCAATGATCTGGGCGAAATCGACAAAGTCGCATCGCTTCGAGCTCGGCAACTGCGTGAACGGGTCCTTCAACGTCTTCCCAAATCCTCGCTTCAAGTCGAGGCTCATTGGACTGCGGATGATATCACTACGGACCATCTCAGCGCATTCTGTGAGTCTGTTTATGGTCACCTGGAAAGTGTCATCCTGGAAGAAATCAGCAAGCTGCGAGGAGCAGACCTGCTGACTAGCGAGATCACGGCCCATCAGGAATTTGCCCAGGAACGGGAGGGCGACGGACTCTATGTCGGTCGTGAAGATTTGCTCGATTCGATTCACGCTTACGTGATGAATCCATCCCAGAATATACAGGTTGTGTATGGTACTGGTGGCTCAGGGAAGTCGGCGCTGATGGCTCGTGCGGCGTTTCGAATCGCCAGATCATCGCCGACCACGGTGGTCATCACGCGATTTGTCGGAGCAACTCCCGCGTCACAGGAACTCAGATCATTGCTGGAAAGCGTCTGTCGAGAGATCGCCCGACACTACAATGACACGTTTACTTCGGCGGGCTCGTTACGTGATACTGTCGCGGAATTCCATCGCCTCCTCGGTCTGGCGACGGCAGATCGGCCTTTATGCCTGTTCCTCGATGCTCTCGATCAACTTTTTCCCGGCCCGGAAGTCTCCGAACTGCGCTGGCTGCCACGCCAGTTGCCGCCAGGTGTCCGCGTAGTGATTTCGGTCCTCAGCGGCGACTCTGAAGATTCGACATTTTTTCGGGCAGCACGTTCGCGGTTTGGAGATGCTGCCTGCCTGTCGCTGAAACCTTTGACCCTGTTTGATGGAGCACGTCTGCTGAGAACATGGCTGAAGCAGTCTGGTCGTCGCCTGCAAAAAAATCAGCGCCGCTACGTTCTGCAACGGTTTGCCGTACAGGGGCTGCCTTTGTACCTGAAGCTTGCCTACGAACAGTCACGATTCTGGAGATCGTGGGAGGCTGTCAATGTCGGCACGACGATCGAACACAGCCTCAGCCCAGACATCGCCGGGATTGTGAATGACTATCTGACGCGGCTGGAACGGGAAGAGCGGCATGGGAGTGTGCTCGTCGGCCGTACGCTCGGAGCGATCGCGGCGGCACGCCATGGATTGACCGAAGATGAATTGCATCGCCTGCTCTCTACCGATTCCGTTGTCATGGCCGACTTTCGTCGCCGGTCCCCCGCGTCACCAGAAGTCGGACAGTTGCCGATTATCGTCTGGTCACGACTCTACACCGACCTGGAACAATACCTGACAATCCGTCCGGCGGATGGTGTCTTCGTCATCGCCTTCTATCATCGGCAGATCGAACAGGCCGTGCGACGGCGTTACCTGGCAGATGGACACCTCCTTGCATTTCATGGCCGACTGGCAGACCACTTCGTCAGAAAGTCATCCGAGATGAATCACTACCGTTATTCGGCTGACAACGGTGAGGAGTCCATTGACTATCGCAAGCTCTCTGAATTGCCGTTCCATCTGCAATCGTGCAGGCGCTGGCTGGACCTGGCAAACACCATGTGCAGTATCGACTAT
>CAZSTW010000126.1:0-990 GCA_964609845.1 uncultured Planctomycetaceae bacterium
GCATTTTACGATGTTAAGGTTATCGATTTGCCCGAGACGGAAATCGATGTCCGTCAGAGTGGGCAGTTCTTTTAGAGCCAGATGTCCGATTGAGCAGTCCTCAAGCTTGAGCACTTTCAGCGAGGAAAATGGTAAGGACTGATTGAGATCATCCAGTCGCAGCCTGCTGACGGTAAGATCCGTCAGGTTTGATCGTCCGAAGGCATGCCAGTCTTCGATTCCTAGCAGATCACCCCGGCAGTGAAGATTCTGAAGATGCCTGGACTTGAGGATGAATTCTCGCTGTCGCGTGGTCATCGACGAATCACCGACATCGAGTAACTGCAACCGGGGAAGTTGCCCGATCGCATCTGCCAGATCGTCCGTTAAGGGACTACTGCGCAGTTTCAAATAAGCAAGTTGTGTCAAATCCTTCAAGCCGCGTGCCAGCCCCTTGGAAGCAGACTCATCCATTCCAGAAATTGTGAGGTAACGAAGATTTGGCAGTCCCCCAATTGTCAATTCGCTGAATTCCATCGAGGGGCGCGACAGGTCCAGCCGCTGCAATTGTGGGAGATCGCTCATGAAAATTTCTTTCAGGCGACTATGTCCCACGGCCAGTTGGCTGAGACATGGAAGACTTCGCAATTCCAAGCGGTGTAAAGCCGTTCCTTCCAGATCGAGCGAGGCCAGGTGTCGGCACGCAATGAGGAAGTGCAGGCTTTTCCATGGCACAGGCTGGTCGCTGCTTCCCAACCCGGCTATCCCCAAGTCTTCCAATCGTTTTAACGAATCGAGTTGATCGAGTCCTTCACAGACTTTGGTGCGGCTGATGTTCAGTTTCGTCAGTTGACGACAATCGGCGATGACCGGAAGTGAGGCCGAAGAGATCCCGGTACCGTCGAGAACCAGTTCCTGCAGGTTGGGACATCGGACGAGTGACTGAACACCAGCATCGGAAACCTGCGAAATACCTGTCAGGTTCAGGCTGAGCAATCGTGGGCTCACCAG
>CAZSTW010000126.1:1000-20945 GCA_964609845.1 uncultured Planctomycetaceae bacterium
CAGCATCTGCAGCGATTTATCTGTCAGTTGTGGACAATGAAACAGGTGAATTTCCTGCAGGCGTTGCAACGAGGCCAGCAGGGCGACTCCTTCATCTGTGATTGGTGCCGAATCAATCCAGATCCGTTCCAGTCCGGGAAGCCTTAACAGCAGTCGCAGGTCTTCGTCGATGAAATTTGAAGGAATCGTGATTCCAGAATCATCAACAGTCTGAAATCCGACCGCGGTGACTTCTGTTAACAACTCGTCGCCGCAGATGGTTCGTAATCGCTCCGTACCACGAATGGTCGTCGCCATGGGAGGATGCCATGGGGCCGATGAACCGAATCGAGATAGCAGGTGTTTCAGATGAATGGTGGCCTGCTGTTCTCGTTCGGCTGGCAAACGAAGCCACGAAGCGGTGTCTTCCTCATCCAGGGTACGAAGCAGCAGCAGACCAAGTGCTGCCGCCTCACGGATCGAAAGGCTTCGCACCGCCTCAGAAAGCTTGATGTCGTGTCTGCTCTGTTTTGCAAGGTGCGAAATCCGTGCGGCCAGATGCCTGACCTGCCTGATTTCCATCGCCGTAAGATGTTCCGAGATCCAGACCGTGTCAGTGTCTGGCGGTCGCGTCCAAGTGTCCAGAATGACTGCGGCGACCATCAGTGTGGCAGCAGCCACAGTCACCACCCGGTAAGCGTTTCCAGTGTTGTCCGATTTCATGGTTCACGATGCCATTTACGCAGGGAGGCCAGCGTGGACTTCGCGTCCGGCGGGCGGCCCAGACGTCGTTTTGGACGTCTGGGTTTACGAGAGGCACAGCTGCAGTATGCCTGCTCCACGTTCCTCGTATGAACCCAGACGCTGAAGCAGCGTCTGTGCCACCCCGCCGTTTACTTGTCATTGCGGATCTAAGGTAGCCTGCCCTCTAAGTTCGCGTCGCAAGTGACTGATGAGTTGCTGCTTCCAATCCACTGACGAAAAGTCGTCAAATGCCGGGTATCCATAGAAGCGTCTCTTCGTGGCGCAATCCACCGGCACAGTTGACACGTCTCTCATGAGTATCGCCAGTAAAAAGCCACAGCCCAAAGGATCGAGCAACGAGGCGAGGGCAACAGCGGATCGAAAAGCGATGTCAAGATGATGCTCTGTCAGCAGCGATTCACGCAAAACGGCAAGGCCATCATTGCGACCAGCCATTGCCAAACCAATCGCCGCATCACACCGTAGGTATTTGTCGCCACTCGACGTCAACACTTGGATCAGGAACTCTATGCATCGCGGTGTCCCAAGCAGCGAAGCAACCCGGACGGCACGCTGTGAACGAAGGAGGCTGAGCATTTCTTCGAGGGATGTGTCGCCAAGGCATGCTCGAATATCACATATGTGGCCTTCAATTGCGCGTTGATCAGAAAAGGACTTGCAAGCCGAAATAATCCGCGCTTTAATCGCTTCTGTGGCGTCCTTCCGTCGCCTAGGATCCTGCAAGTCTTGCGCCAGGTCGTACACCACGCAAAACCTGAATTCGACTGACAGGTCACCCTTCAACAATAGAAGCGACACTTCTTCAAGCCATCTCTGATGGTCAATGCGCCAGATTTCCGCTAAATCTCGCAACTGCTGGACTTCGGTAACATGCGTGTTCCAGACGGATGCCGATAAATCCTCCACGTCAATTGACGATGCAGTTTGTTTCGTGCGCAAATAGATGAGATGTCGCGCCAGTTCATCGTTTTGATCCATTCTTTCAATCTTTTTCAAATATAGTCGGCGGGGTGGCCCAGACGTCGTTTTGGACGTCTGGGTTTACGAGAGGCACAACGGCAGTATGCCTGCTCCAAGTTCCTCTTGTGAACCCAGACGCTGAAGCAGCGTCTGGGCCACCCCGCGAAGCGAGACTCCGCCTCCAGCAATTGCGACGCTGGATATCTCCACTTTCGAAGAATCATGCGATTTACAAAAAACACTACGTCGGATCGTCTCACCCACGCAGACCTTCCCCATCGCAATTGTCCTGGGGACTTAATACCTGCTCTTGTCGATGATTGACAACGGAATTTGAACAGACGGCGGGGTGTCCCAGACGTCGTTTTGGACATCTGTGTTTAAGAGAGGCACAGCTGCAGTATGTCTGCTCCAAGTTCCTCTTGTGAACCCAGACGCTGATGCTGATGCGCAGCGTCTGGGCCACCCCGCCGCTGAGCTCAATGAGGTTCTCCCCACGGAGATGCGATCTGGAGAGAAATCGATGATGGAGCGCCTTGTTCTGGAATCAGAATTACATCCGCGCGGACGGCCCCGTATTTGGTCACTTGCGCCCGCAGATGGTGAAGACAATGAAAACAAAGAGTCCCGACCATCCTGACCTTGATTTCTATTGGCGGAAGGCTCGCCGAAAGGAACGCACCCGCTGGTAATCGTCACTTGCTATTTTCACTCACCCCCTTACCACGCAGTGTCAATACAGCCAAACGCCGGTCGTCGCTCAACCTGTGGACGCTGATATCGCCAGACGAAGATCCTTCCCCCAGGGGCGAAAATGTGATCTCCACACTGATATCATTGGGGCTTGTCAGGTTGTTGTCTTTCAGCTCGACTCCTTTCGCGGAAAAACTATCATTGTTCGAAACGAATTTCAAATTTGACAAATCACTAGCGCCAACTACCTTGACTGTTCGACTCGCAGACGTACCGACTGCCGTCGCATCAAACACAAGAGAATGCGGTTCGAAACAGGGGTCATGATTAACGATCTGATATTGACACGTCAGGCCTTTGGCCTTTCCTTCGCCACACATGATCATGAACGTACCGTTGCGGGGGCCGGAGTTAATTCCCTGAGAATCCGCCACAATTTCGACGTCGTATTCTTCCAGGTGTACGTCCCTTCGAATTTCTCGATAACCTTTTTTAGTGACATTGGAAATTCGTGCCCATTTTGGGCAATCGCCTAATGTGAATGTCGTCAGCTCAGCAGCATCGCGCTTCTTCGTAAAGCGATCGATGATCAAACGAGCAGACGACACGGCTCCATTCTCTGAATGCAGCACAATCCTCGGATCGCGTGCGGCCCACTCGGGGAGTAAATAAATGTGGAATGCCCCAACGATTGAAAATGGTATCTCGGCTTTTGAATCCTTGCCCTGCCCCGCGATTGTAAACTTCACTTCTCTGCCAAAACTGGGAACAGCTCCCAGCAAGACACTGCAACGGGAGGTTGAGCCGCTTGGCACGTCTGCCGAATCCAATTCGACTTCGAAGCACCCGCAGCTTTTGTCTGTTATTTTCAACCCTCCGATTGGCACTTTGCTGCCGTTGTGAACATCACATTCAATTCTGACGACCTCGCCATTCCCGTCTGGTGCCGGCTCTTTCGTTACATCTGCCAACCAAATGCATGTGTCGGATTTCACTTTAAAACTGACGACACCGGAATCGGATGGCTGTCCACACCCAACGATGGCGAGTGCTAGAAATAGGATCATGCCAGCCTGACTCTTTTTCTGCCTCCAGTATCCAGCACTCATGCCATACTCCGTCAAAAAAACAATCTGCATGGAAGCCATTTAATGGCGACGCTTCGACGCGAACTGCGGCTAGTTGGCAGGCCGCCGTCGGGCACGCACTCTCCAAATCACAAAAAACGCGATCGCGAGGAATCCGTTTACTGCCAGCAGGTGCCATCGAATCCTGATTGGTTCTTCTTTCTTTTCTGGAACGCCCACATGAAACGCTGTTTCACCCCGCTGACGTTCGAATCGCTTGCGCAGTTCGGGCAAAAGCGTCCTGACATCCGAAAGATTCGCCTGCAGCGCCATATGCGCCAACGCATTTCGGTTCGCCCCATCCTGCCCAGGCAACATGTCTCCAGAGTAAAAGACATTTGTTCCTGCTGGTGCGCTCAATGCGAAATCCGAGTCCTCAATTTTTCTGTTAAGTTTACAATCCTCAATAAAAAAAACTCACCCTGCGACAAATCGCCCTGGTAGTGGACCAGTTTCGCTGAGAAACCTGGAAGCAAGGCTGACGCGTTGGACGTATCAGTTGTTGAGCCTCCAGAGTAGTACTCGGTAATCGTGCTTCCATCATCCATCGAATGAAAAGACACGAATCCAGTCTTTTTTTCGAATGTCAGTTTCTCAAGCGGTGATTTTGAAGAGACACTGTCGGATGTGCCCTTGGTAAACGAAATTGAATCCTCGTCTTCCGCGAGTTGCTTCCAATCACCCTTCATAAAGGGAACGTGGCACAACGAACGCAGGTCGAAGTGCCCCAGTTTTGGAGAATGATCGTAAACGGTAATCTGTTGAGAGCTGAACATGTGTGACCATTCAGCCACCCCATCAAAGACGGACTCGAGTCCTGCCCCATTTTTGGTGTCCGGGATCAACCTGTTGTGCAATTTGCTCCCTTCGCAAATCACCTTGAGATTATTCCATTTGCCATCTAGAAGCTCGTCTGGCACACCAATGTCTTGCGTTAGCTGGCGGACAGCCTGTGAATCGTGTGTCTCTAACCACACAGCCCGAGCCGAAGACGCAAATGCTCTGGCGGCATCACTCGTTAGTTTATGGCCACCCTTCTTGACGAGGCTGTCATCGCCGATGTACCAAAACATCCTGCAATTGCAATCGATTGAGACCAGTGCATTGTAGCGATCAAGGCATCGCTTCTTTGCTGCCTCAAATGCCAAACTCTCGTTCTGCCGTTCGTCCGCTCTTGTCATTCTATTCCCACTCGATGTGACCAGCAGAGCGTAGACACTCAAAATATGGACGATTTCAAGCAGTTGGCGTTTGCGGATACATCGCACGATCATGTTTGGAACCTGCGTTCGCGTAGGTTTTGTATAAGAAAAATATATGCCAGAGTGCAGCAAGCGGTGTAAGCGACAGTCAGAAGCTGGAATCGACACTCACGACTTCAAGCCTCACCCCGCTTTTTATTTCGGACTCAAAACGGGGGAGGGGAACGCCTTGAGCGGAATTACGGACAAGCCGCAGCTCCGCTTCCGTTAACGCAGATATCCACATTTTGTGTGCCGTCTACTTCGGCGGACAATGTGTGACGGCAGTCACAGTTGCACCACCACTTGGTCGGATTTGGGTCTCTGTAGTCGTAAGTAAAGACGCAAGACTTTGTGAATTTGTGCTTGTTTTTTGTGGAGTTTGACGTGTAGCACCACTTAGCGTTGTCTGGAGGTGTCAACGCAATGCACTGCGCACTAACCCAAATGGATGTACCATTTATGAGGCTGCATTTAGTAAATCCTGGAACGTTCTTGTCAACACAGTTTGGCTTGTCGATATCGGCGTTCCCAACGCAAACGAAATCGGTCCCTTTCTCTGTGCAGGTACCGCCTGATACACTCAGTGGAATATTCTCAAACTCCATTTTGCAACAGTTACTCTGCTCTTGG
This sequence comes from uncultured Planctomycetaceae bacterium, assembly GCA_964609845.1. Lineage (GTDB taxonomy): Bacteria > Planctomycetota > Planctomycetia > Planctomycetales > Planctomycetaceae > Schlesneria. The sequence goes on from CAZSTW010000126.1 coordinate 6,399, forward strand.
GCAGCAAATGCCGTTTTGCCCAAGGGGACTTGCGAACAGTTGAATACGACGGCGGTGATCAAGACGCTTAATTGCGCAATCCCCAGCCAATCAAATATGGACGTCCTACGAAGTGCCATGTTCAAATCTCTTTCTAGTCGAACGGACAAGAGGCAGGCATGACTAACGGCAGTCACGCCACACGAATAGACTTGGCGACAACCAACGCTTACGCTCCAATTCGTCGCTTTGATCCGGGTGGAGCATCAAATGATCTTCCGCAGATGAAATCGCAACTGATTTATCCAATGTGAAAGATTGGCGGAAACAGCAAAAGTTAACAAATTCTGAATACCCCATGACGACGACGGAGTGTCGCGAGAGAGTTTCGTCAAACTCAGGAGCATTCAACAATAACCAGTCCTGCCCCCAATCCAAGCTGCTGCCAAGCAGATGTCGGTGGCCGTTCAATGGTCCCCCGACAAAATCGTTGAAGTACGAGAGATGGTTCGGATAAGTCAACAGCGAACTGAGGACTGCGTACATAAGCAAGCCATATGGCACTGCCTTCCAGAGAACAGAAGTCGCGGAATAAAGACGGACAGCCTGCGACAGGAAAATCAAGTACAACCCAAGGGATGGAAAAACATACCTGAAGTGAATGTTAAATTCGGTTCTCGAGCTGGCAACAATCAGCAGCAGGGTCGCAGGCGCCAGCAGAGCCAGTTCATGTCTCAGTAACTCCAATCGCCTCGGTGACGTCAATCTGTTGAAGATGACAAAAACCAGCAAACCCCATGTCCCGCAGGGGACTTTTACCAGCAGTCCGTATATGTAATAGTACCCCCCCCCCCCCCCTGCTTCCATTCACCTCGCAGGTACGATTTTCGGTGATATTGCTCGAAATCAGAATTCTGAAGATCCAAACCGGTCAAATACAATGCTGGCACCGGAACTGGAAAGTCGCCGACGATTGTATCCCGGAAGCGATTCCCAAGTGTTTTTGGGGTGCTGCCACCAGTCAACGCCGTGCTGACAAAAGCGAATTCTTTGAGCGGCTTGAATGATTCATCAAACGAATAGACACAATTGACAATGTAGATGGCAATAAAAAACATCGTAGCCAACTGGGCGGCATCTTTGGATGCGGAGTGGAAGCCAGGGGTCGATCGACATAAGTTGGCTGCCTCAGATTTTCCATTTGACTGCAGCGCAGTCTTGGAAGCAGGTCGTAGCCTCCAAAAAAACCAGAGACATGGCCAAAGCGGAACAAGCAGAATCGAACTGAACTTTGAGATCAATGCCAAGCCGAGCGCTAATCCCGCAAAGATGGAGGTGCCCCATGAGGGCTTCTTAAGCCAATTCCAAAAGTAGAATCCCGCCATAATCCCAAACGAGGTGCAGGCGGTGTCAGGAGTAATGAGTTCGCCATGAGCCAGCAGGTTCGGATCAAAAGCAACCAAAATCATGGCAACCAAGGCCGCAGTTGGCCCGTAAAGTGAGAAAGCCCATCGGTAAGCATAGACCGATCCAATCAAACTGAATGGAATACAAGCAAAGCGGGCATAGATAAACAACGGAACGCTCGCAGGGCCATTCGCTCGGAGGAAATCACTTCCAACAGCGTATTCTGACCGAGAGCGTGGAGCGTCGTTAAATGCGGACCAGTCAGCTTTGAATCCTATGGCAAGAACTGGTACCGCAGCGACCATGCGGACAAGTGGTGGGTTGGCACAATAGAGTTCGAACCGCCCCAATTGCCAGTTGGCTATTCCACTGGCCAGGAATGCCGGTTCAAGGTGTGTCGGGCTGTGTCGGGTAGCTGAGTAACCAAGAAGCCCCGCCTGGATTGCCAGCAAGACCAACACGAATAACGCCTGTCTTCGAGCGATCAGCAGCCATGCGCCAGTCTCGGCGCAAATTCGATCAGTGGATGGAATCGCTTGGCACATGCTGATTGCCAGAAGCTTGCGAAGAAACTGCGAATTACAATGCAGAAAGTGCAATACCCGCTGCGAAGGCGTCACGATACCACTGCGCGTCACATAGTGCAACATGCAGTGTGAGAATATGCGACTCAGGTGATCTGGTGTCTGGTTTTAATAGAATACAGTCGTGCCTGCGGCGAATGCGTCGATGGTTTAGAGGAGCGGATTTCGGTGTTCTTTAGTGGTGTGGAGTTGCGCGGCGGTAATACACGGCGCCGAGCCATGCATGCGTAAAAGGATACGCCAGTCGTTTGACATCCATTATGCGGCGGGGTGGCCCAGACGTCGTTTTGGACGTCTGGGTTTACGAGAGGCACAACTGCAGGATGCCTGCTCCAAGTTTCTCTTGTGAACCCAGACGCTGAAGCAGCGTCTGGGCCCACCATCATTTCTCGACATTTGCTTTTGGTGGGCCTGCGCTCGAAGCGAGCTGGTCCCACCCTACATTGAAAAAGGCGAGTGCCCTGGTTCGCGATGCCATTCACGCCGACATCGGAGCCAGATCCAGGTCCACCACGGCAGATTGACCGTCGCAACGACGATCAGCAGCCCGCAGCCAGCCCCCAGTGGACCGTAAAGATACCCTAATCCAATCACCAGGATGGCTATTAACGAATGGGATACGATTCCTGCCAGCAGGAACGGATCCTGTTTATGAGCACGAATGTAAATCGTCTGGCAGCGGGGAAGATGCAGGATCAGAAAGGCAACGGCAAATGCGATCGTGGGTGCCAGCGGCAACATACGGGACGCCAATCGCTGAGTCAGTTCATAGGGGAGTTCATTCAACAACCAGACCCCCGTGCAGACTGCCGCTGCACCCAACAGATAAAAGCCCCACGAAATCGCGGTCAGGCGGTAGAAGATACGATCCATTTCTTCCCATTGACGGCGCGAAGCCAGCATCCCGAACAAAGGTGTTCGGACCTGGACCCAAGCGTACGCAGCGGATTCCAAGGCGATTAAGATTGTCCAGGTCATCCCCATCTGCCCGGCGACAACAGATCCGTGGAACTGAAACATCACCGGGGTGAACAGGCTGAAGGCCAGAAAGCCTGCAATTCCAAACACACCCATCTTCCACTGCAGCGGCCAGATGTCGTTTCGCCAGGAAATGGCGTCACTGGTTCTGCCCGCCAGCGATTGCCAGAATTTTCGATAACGGATCGCGATCATCCAGACGTCCCAGACCAGTCGAACAGCGACCGAAACGACCGCTGCCCACAGTCCCAATCCCGCTGCCATGCTGGCCCAGACGGCAAAACTGCCGGTCATGAACTGCAGCAGCCGCACTCGATTGACGACAATCATCTGGTTGCAGCCTTCCAGCATGGCGGAATACGCCCAGGCCCACAGCAGCAGGCCGTTGAGTGCCACCATGCAGAACCAGGGGGCTGCCCAGGCTACTTCCACAGACGGCCGTTGATTCAGGAACGCAGCTCCCCCGAATCCGCAGACGATGAAGAAAACCAGGGCGACGATTCCGTACCAGCGGGCGACAAAACGATTCAGGCCAGCAAGGCGATTTAACGCCTCGTCGTCGCCGACAATCGATCCGTCGGAATCCAGTCGCAATCGTGACCATTCATGGCTGGAAACATTGATGATCACGGCATGCATCCCCAGTTCGACGAGGGATTGCATCCCCATCAACTGGGCACAGGTGTAGAAGTAGCCCTGCAGTTCTTTGGAAAAGAAGGCCACGATCATCAGGATCGAGATCGGTCCTGCGATGAATTGCCACGCACGCGTGGCAATCGCGTAGAAGACAGCTCGATCCACTTCGAGTCGGTTCAGCGACCGCCGCAGCCAGGATCGCTTCGAAGGTGGTGGGGACGAGGCTTCCAACGCGTCCTCTTTCATTTCAGTACCGCTTGATGAAGTCGGCCGAGATTCCCTCACGAACCCAGATACAAAAATGCGATACCGTGCGGATCACTCGGGCAGCGTTACGGGCGAGTCTGATTGAGCACTGCGAACGACGGCATCTGTGAATTCCATGTATTTCAATCCGGTCGCGAAATCGTTTCGCTTGACCGGTTCTTCACCACGAATCGCTCCGATGAACTCTGCTTCTACACGCCATCCCCCCAGTTTTTCGGGAGGAATCTGAATCTCGCGAAATTCCTTGTCGATTGTACGACCATAGAAGACTCGATCGTGTTCCCCGAACAGAATCTTGATCGTTCCGAGGCTTCCGTACAGGATGATTTGTTTGCCTGGGCCGAGAAGTGTGGTTCCACTGAAGTGATAGATCCCTCGGGCTCCGCCTGCGTACTGAGTCAAAATCTGCACGCTGTCGGGAACGGTGACTTTCAGATCCCCGGGGCCATTCGGGTTAGGTCGCACGGGTTCAAATGTTTGCGTTTGTGCGAAGACTCGCGTCGGCTGTGGGATCCAGCGCGAGACGGTCTCGTGAAGAATCCCCAGAGTGAGGACGTTGATGCCGCTGATCGCGGCATCCTGTCGCCAGTGGAGAAATCTTGAATAGTCGTGAAACTGATCGTCGGCCCCGACGACAACAACTTCACGCAGGTCGCCAATCAGATTGCCGTACATCAGGCCGCTGATTTCCCGATCACACTCAAGACCAAATGGACTGGGGACGAGCATCGACACGAGATTCGGATGAGCCGTGGCTGCGGCCGCCATGGTTCGCGCTTCTGTCAGATCGCGGGCCATGCGTGCTTCACACAAGACATGCTTTCCCGCCGCGAGTGCCGCACAAGTGACTTCGCAGTGCAGGTTCGGCCAGGTCCCGATGACAACGGCATCCAGAGACTTGTCGGCCACCAGAGCCTTCCAGTCCGGATAACGAACTTCGATTCCAAAATCCCGAGCGACTTTATCCGTCGATTCGGCAGTTCGATTGGCGACCCCGACGATTTCGACTCCGGGCACCGCGCGCAATCCCGGAATATGCCGTCGTCGCGTGTTTTCGCCAGCACCAACCAACCCGACACGTAATGCTCGATCCACCATGCTGTCCTGATCCTCGGCCCGACTCGTCTTTCTTCAGATGCGATTCACGTGATCTGTCGATCGCGTGGCGCGGAACTGCGTATTCTAGCCGAAGGAACGCAAATCAGCTATCGCGGACGGTTGTTCTAACTCCACTTCACAAATGAACTTGCCAGTCCTCGACAGAGATTTCCAGCAAACAGGTTGATCCGAAATCGCTGGCGTGCGTTAGAATGGTCACACCAATGACGAATTCCCTTCCAGGCGTGAAGGAGCAACCGTGGCGACATTCTTTATTTCCTGTGCTCTGTTTGGCGGGACACTGCTGATCTGTCAGACCCTGATGGGACTGGTCGGGCTGGGGGCTGACCACGATCTGGATGGGGGGACTGCCGATGCCGGAGAGTTGGATGGCGCAGACCTGGATGGTGCAGATCTGGACCATGATCTTGGTCACGTGGATGTGGCATCGCATGATGCCCACGGCGGGCACCAGCATAGTTCAACCTGGTTCTTCGGGATCATTACGTTACGCACGGTGATCGCGGGGATTACGTTCTTCGGCCTGGCGGGAATGTCCGCGTTGACTCGTGGATTTGATGACGGGGCGTCGGTGGTCATCGGCGCCGCCGTTGGATTTGCCGCGATGTATGCCGTTCATGCGATGATGAGTGGCCTGCGACGTCTGAATGCCGACGGAACCGTTCGTATCGATCGTGCGGTCGGTATGACCGGAAATGTTTACCTGAGAGTCCCCGGTTCACATCAGGGAGCGGGCAAGATCCTGCTCAATCTGCAAAATCGAACGGTAGAGTTAACAGCCTGGACCGATCAGGCGGAACTTCCAACGGGAACCACGGTCGTCGTGACAAAGGTTGTCGGCCCCGATTCGGTTGAAGTCACCTCCGCCGTTCATCCCGTCGCATCGTGATTCTTGTCTTCACTTTCTGATTTTCCATTTCGGATTCGTTCTCACGACGCTGCCGCGTTTAACTGTGGAATGGCAGCTTCTGAAAAGGTGCGCTCATGATCTCGATTCTCGCTGCAGATCCCATCGAACAAATGTTGAAAAGCCCCAATTTCTGGAGTGGCACAACTCTGGTGCTGGCGGCAGTCATGGTCTTCAGCTTCCTGATGCTGCTGGCGCGACGATTCAAGCGGTGCCCCAGTAACCGTGTGCTGGTGATCTACGGGATGTCCGCCAAGGGGAGTGCCGTTCGCTGTCATCATGGCGGGGCAAAGTTCGTCATCCCCCTGATCCAGGATTATGACTATCTGAGTCTGGAGCCGATTCAGATCGAAATCCCGCTGCGGGGTGCTCTGTCCGCTGAAAACATTCGCGTCAACGTTCCGAGTGTCTTTACCGTGGCAATCGGGACAACCCCCGAAGTGATGAACAATGCGGCCATCCGCCTGCTGGGCTTAAAACGAGCCGACGTTGAAAAACAGGCTCAGGAGATCATCTTCGGGCAGATGCGGCAGGTGATTGCTTCGATGAGGATCGAGGATATCAACAAGGATCGCGACACGTTCCTGTCTCATGTTCAGAATTCGCTCGAACCCGAATTGAAGAAGATCGGTCTGGTGCTGATCAATGTGAATATCACGGATATCACCGATGAGTCAGGGTACATCGATGCGATCGGGCAGAAGGCGGCATCGCAGGCCATTCAGCAGGCTCGCGGTGATGTCGCCGATCAGGAGCGAATTGGTGAAACCCGTGTTGCGGAAGCCAATCGCGACAAGTTGATTCAGATCAGCAATGCGACCAAGGAACGGGACATCGGCGTTCGGGGTGCCGAGCGGGAACAGGCCATTCGCCTTTCGGAACTGGAAAAGGAGCGAGAAATCGGGATTCGCACCGCGGCCCGTGATCAGGCGATCCGGCTGGCCGAGATGGACAAAGAACGGCAGATCGGTGAACAGACGGCCGTTTTTGAACGCGAATCGCAAGTGAAAATGGCCGAGCGTGAGATGCGTATCAAGACTGCTGAAGCAAACGCAGCGGCGATTGAAGGGGAAAACCTGGCTCAAGCCAAGATTGCGGCCTCCAAGGCTGAACTGGGGGTCAAAAACGCCGAAGCCTATCAGATCTCAGAGACCAGAAAGCGTGAAGCGGAAGCCGCCGTTCTGGAAGCCCAGAACCGTGCGATGGCCAAGGCCGCACTGGCCGATGCAGAGCGAGTCGAAGCTGAAAAGCGTGCGGAATTTGAAGCCGTCGCCAAGGCTCAAAAGGCTCGGATCCTGGTTGAAGCCGAAGCGAGTGCCGAACGGCAGAAGATCGAAGCCGAAGGTGAAGCAAGCGCGATTTACGCGAAGCTGGAAGCCGAAGCCCGGGGACAGTACGAGATCCTGGCCAAGAAGGGCGAAGGTCTGCAACGCATCATTGATGCCTGCGGTGGGGCTCAGCCAGCGTTTCAATTGATGATGCTGGAACACCTGGACAAGCTGACCGAAGCCTCGGCACAAGCGATCTCGAACATCAAGTTCGACAAGATCGTGGTCTGGGAGGGGGGCGGAGCGAATGGGACCAGCAGCACTGCAAACTTCCTGCAAAACATGTCTCGGTCACTCCCTCCCATGATGCAGGTTCTGAAAGACGTCGCGGGGATCGAAATGCCAGAAACATTGCTGAAAGTGGCACCGGAACTTGAAACGGCCAAAGTCGGCAGCGATGTTCAGCCCCCGAAATGACGTCAAGTGAACGCAACGGACCGAAAGTATCGATGTAACCCCTTATGGTAGAATTGGATGCTGCACGCGATGCGTCTTTGTATCGTAAGCTATTGTGTTGCATGCCGTTATGGATCGCTTGCTGGGGAGCCTCACGTCGGTATCAATGCAAAATCGGCCGACGCGGAGTTATTTTTGAGAAACACGGGAGGTTTCAGTCTTTTGCGGCCCAGGTGGGCCAGCTGAGGAACATCGTGTCGGTATCTATGCCAGATCGGCCGACGCCCCTGCCAACATCCCCCATCATTTAGCAGAGTTTCTCGCCTACGTATGCCCCCAGGTGCCGGGTGAACTTCGATCTGACTTCCGCTGCATGCGCTGCTGTCCAGCAAAAGTCTATACGCCGCAACACGTTGTGGTGATTTTTTCTGCGCCGTGTCGTGTCGGCGGGTAGGGGATACCCTGCATTGCTCCTGCGAAAGCGACGAAGGTACCAGGGTCAAAGAATTCTGGTGGCACACTTCGATCGACCATCGGGCTGACAGAATTCCATAGTCTGGGATGTTGCAGCCACCGACTTTCGTTACAATCTGGGCTTCCACCCACGGTGGGATGGGGAGTGTTCTGTCCTGGAATCAGCGGTTCTGCCATTGAGAAGCAGTTGATTGCTGATTCGAATTTGAGTTGGAAACATGTCGAAGACTGTTGAAAAGAAGATTCAGGTCAAGCTGGACTTGTCGAAGAAGTACGAGCGTCTGGCTGGTCTGGCTGGTAGCAAGCCAAAGCAAAACACCTTCCTCTGGCACGCCAAGCACTTCCGTGCTCAGGCTGAAGTCATGCAGAAGAAGCTGGATCACGAAAAGTCCTTGTCCAAGTAAAGGCCATCGTCCCAACCACGGGACGACAGCGGATCGATGATTCGCGAAAGACATTGGCGACCTGCGGCAACTGACTGATCGACTTAAAAGATCTGAAGTTGCCGTTGAATTCCCTACGGATGGGGAACTGCCATCACTGCCACTATCGGGTCGAAGAATGATGGATCGTTCTCGACTTTTCCCAGCGTTGCTGGCCCGTTGCGTGCGCGATCAGATCGTGCGCCGGTGGGTTCGTCATTGGCGGAAGCTCGTTTTCATTTCCGCCATGACCCTGGCTGTGCCGATCCTGACGCTGGCTATCTGCTGGCATCTTTTTCCATTTCCCTGGGACAAGCTCAAACCGCAGTCGGTCGGTGTCCAGGTCACGGATCGTTCAGGGCGGTTGATGCTGGAACGCGTTGCCGCCGACGACCAGCGACGACATCCGGTGTCTCTGGAACAGATTTCACCCTGGCTTCTGCAGGCTGTTATTGCCGTTGAGGATGAACGTTTCGAGTCGCACGGGGGCGTGGATCTGTTTGCCGTGGTTCGCGCTGTTGGTCAGAATCTGTGGGCGGGCCGAAAGGTTTCTGGTGCCAGCACGATCACCATGCAACTCTGCAAAATGATTGATGAACGACCACGAACCTGGAACGCCAAACTGCTGGAAGGTCTGCGTGCTCTCCAATTAGAGCGGCGCCGGACAAAGTCGCAAATCCTGACCGAATATCTGAATCTGATTCCGTGCGGAGGAAATCTGCGCGGTGTCGAAGCGGCGGCACAGGCATACTTCGGAAAGAGTGCGGCGCAACTTTCACTGGCCGAATCCGCATTGCTGGCTGGCCTGCCTCAGTCCCCCAATCGTTATGCTCCTGATCGTCATCCGGAAGCAGCCCTGAATCGTCGTGAAACGGTCCTGCGACGGATGTGGATTCTCGGCCAGATCACATCAGATCAGCTTGACGATGCGTTGAATGAGCCACTGGCAGTTCAATCGCGACTGTTGAAGCCCCCCAAAGCATCTCATGCGGCATGGATGGCACTTACTGAACGGCCGACGGGAGGTCAGACGACGATTGATCTGGATCTTCAGCGCGAGATCGAATCCTCAGTCCGAAGTCATGTTGAAAGTCTGCCGACCGAGACCGATATTTCCGTGGTCGTGTTAGATGTCACCTCGCGCGAGATTCTGGCGCTGGTCGGATCGGCGAATGAACAGGATCCACGCGATGGTCAGGTGAATGGAGTCCTGGCGAGACGTAGTCCAGGTTCAACACTGAAACCATTCCTGTACGCGGCGGCATTCGAATCCAGGCGGTTGTCGCCAAAGTCGATGGTCGACGATATTCCGATCGAACGGGCAGGGTGGTCACCTGAGAATTTTGATCGAACCTATCGCGGCTCGATTTCTGCTGCGGATGCCCTGCGACAATCACTCAATGTTCCGGCCATCACGATCACCGAAGGGTTGGGACTGCCGCGCTGTCTTGGTCTGCTCGAATCAATCGGACTTAAGCTTCCGGCCGATGCAGAATCTCGCGGGGGGCTTGCTGTCGCGACAGGAGGTCTGGAAGTGACGTTGCTGTCGCTGACCAATGCCTATGCGACATTGGCTCGTGAAGGGCTGCATGGCGAACCGCAGTTGTTTCTTGACCATGTTTCGATGACGGACGCAGTGTCGCAGACAGACACACAGCGTTCCGTAAAGATTCTTGATGCCAATGTCTGCAGAGCGATCACGAGCATCCTTTCCACAGAACATCGCTGTCCCCGTGGATGGGAATCGATTCCCGAGAATGAACGCGCGTGGTTTGCCTGGAAAACGGGAACAAGTTCAGGTCGGCGGGACGCGTGGGCGATCGGGCACAACGGGCGTTTTGCGATTGGCGTGTGGGTCGGACATTTCCACGGTGCGGGACATCGTGAATTCGTCGGGCGTGATGCAGCGGAACCCCTGTTGAGCCAGTTATTCAGTCTCAATCGACTGCGAGTGGAAGCGTCATCACCGTCGTATGATAACTGGAACGTCGACCGTCCTCTGCCGCGTCCTCGTGAAGTGACCGAGGGACTGGCGATTCGTTCGCCTCGCAACGATGCATCGTTTATCGCGTTGAATGGTACGACCGTGATTCATCCTGTGGCCACCACTCAGGAAAAGGTGACCTGGTTTCACAATGGCAGGGTCCTGTCGCATCACGAAGCGGATCGGCTGGTGGTGCCGCCCGGAACTCACGAATTACGTGCCGTAGCAGCCTCGGGAAAATCATCTGTCGTGCAGTTTACTGTGAAATAAATCGGTTTCCCCTCCAATTCCGAATTGCCAGTGAACGGAGAAAAAGCGTGGTCCGGAAATTGTTTGTCGCTGCACACGGGATTGGCGATCAGAAGCAGTTTGATACGGCTCAGCATGTGGTGAAACAGGTTCTCAGGGCCGCCTCGACATCAACGAACCGGGGGAAGGATTACGGCCCTCATATTTCGCTGGGCAATTTCTCGTCGGGTGGTACCGCATCAACGCAGTCACCGACAACCACGACTGCCGTCTATTGGCATCAGGATACAGGGCTTGGCTTTTCCGAAATCCATTGGGCCGATCTCTGTCGACAACCGGAACAACAGGGGTTTCGACTGGAGCCAGCTGTACCGTGGTCACAGACGCTGGTGGACAAGGTCAAGTCGCTGAAAGATGCAGCGAATCTGGTCAAGAAGACCGCGACCTCGGATCCCGACTTCGAATTGATTCGCACCGTCATTGGTGAAATGGGTGAAGGGCTGCAGTTAATTGGATGGTTGACCAGTTTTGCCCCTCAACTTCAGTTGCCCAGGTTTGAGACAGACAAGATCGTCAGTGAATATCTCGGGGATGTCCAGTTTGTGGCAGAGTTCGCGGATATTCGCTCGCAGATACTGGCCCGGTTTCACGAGACGATGCAGGGAGTTTTTCAGACAGCACAATTGCGGGAAGGTGATGAGATCTACCTGATCGCACATAGTGAGGGAACCGTTGTCACGTTGCTGGGCCTGCTGGAAGCGATGTCGTCTGAGAAGCGACCAGTCTGGCTGAATCATGTTCGCGGCTGGATGACGATCGGATCGCCGATTGATAAGCATCTGATACTTTGGCCTGATCTTTGGAAACGATTCGAAAACGGTCCAGCACCCGGTCTGACGAAGGAGCATTCGCCAATCATCTGGTGGAACTACACAGACTTTGGCGATCCCATTGGATTTGAGCTCGACTCGATGCGAGCATGGATGCGACAAGACCGAGCCAACGGGCGATGGTCGGATCGATTCCAGTTCTGCGATGGCAATCAGAACGACTTCGAATGCATTTTCTCGAGATATCCCTGGCCGGGTCAGGCTCATCTCGATTATTGGACTGACAACGATTTGTTCGATCATTTTCTGGGGACGGTGTCCGGCATCAAGGGCACGGCCGAGAAACCGATACCGGTCCCAGCCTGTCGCCCCTGGAGTCGTCGATGGAGTATTTCAGTTCCCTACATTCTTGCCTTTCTCGTACTTCTTGCGGGTGTCTACTTTCTTGATGCTGGTATCTGGGCCGTTCAAAAGTTGCCACCTGACCCATGGCAGTTCGCTCAGGAAGTCATCGCGATTACGTCGCTCCTGGCTGGCACGACAGTCCTGGCGCGGATTCCGCGAATCGTGCGTGAAAAGGTTCTTTCGATCACGTTTTCCATCGGTGTCTTTCTCATCTTCGCATCGGCCTTTGCATTCTTTCTGCCGTCTTCAACAATCACATGGTTGAGCAGTCACTTGATCCCGATTGAATCCGCACGATCTGTTCCAGAGTTGATTGCAACATCGCTTCCACAGTCTGAAACCATGGATGAGATCAGGGCGATGGGTGCCAAATTCCTGATGATTGGTATGTCGCTCTGGGTAGGCCTGAATGCTGTTTTTGCACAGACGCGCGGATGGCGTCAGGCCGTCAAGATGGCCTGTTACTCGGCCATTCTGATGCTGATTGTTGTGATGGGAGTCATCCTGTGGCGCGATGTCCCGACGGTCAGAACACAAACGGCGGGGCTGACCGCAATTCTGTTCGCGTTTGTTGCGACGATGATGTGGAGCGTGTGGGAAACTCGGGAAGGGCATTCCGCAGGATTGTGGCCATTGATCGCCCCCACCATGTCTTTTCTGGTTGTCACAGGAATCGTCCTGGCACTCACGGCACACCATGCAGCGGGGACAACAGCGGCCACACAGGAAACGAAACATGTCTGGCCTTTCGTCATTGGCACGATCGCGTTTCTGATGTTCTGGCGACTGGCTGCGATCCTGTTTGATCTGGTCTTCGTGTGGCATCTTTACATCCGCAACAATCGCATGATGTACTGGTTCCGTAACAACATCGAGTGTCCAGATTCAGGTGTCACATGGGCTGGCCTGGAGCAGAAGCAGTCCGATTGATCAGGTCTTACTTCCGTGAAGAATTGGTGAGTATCCGAAGTTTGCGCGGTGCTGGCGGAATAACCCGTTGACTTTCTGTCTGCATTCCGGGTACCGTCAATCGAACCGGTTGAACCGGTGCCTTTCGGTTTCCGTCGCTCGTCACGGAGGATGAAATGACGCTGGATGCCACGCGCGCGCCTTCCAAGTTGTTCGTGCTTGACACGAACGTAATCCTGCACGATGCCAACTGCCTGCGAAACTTCGAAGAAAACGATGTCGCAGTCCCGATCACAGTTCTGGAAGAGCTGGATCGATTCAAGAAGGGAAATGAGGATATCAACTTCCAGGCCCGCGCATTTCTGCGGCGGATGGATGAACTGACCGGTGACGTTCTCTCTTCTGTCGGAGCGTCCTTAGGTTCAGGCCTCGGCTCTATCCGGGTTGTGCTGCAGGCGGATTTCAACCAGCGACTCGAACAAGCCTTCCTCGCCGATTGTCCTGATCACCGTATTCTTAATGTCGCTCTGACATTGCAAGGCCAGGAAGCTCCCCGCCCGGTCGTGCTGGTTTCCAAAGACACCAATCTTCGTATGAAAGCGAAGTCCTTCGGCCTGACTGCCCAGGACTACATCACCGACAAAGTCGAAAGCTTTGACAAGCTGTACACCGGAAAACGGCTCATCAGTGATCTTCCGTCCGAAACCGTCAGCCGGTTTTTCGTTGATGGCGGTCACGTTCCAGCAAACGAACTGGACTGTGTCAGTCAACCGGTTGCCAACGAGAACTTCATCCTGCGCAATGGCAGCAAATCGGTTCTGGCAACGTATTGCCCCCAGGGACGTGAATTCGTCCGGATCGACAAGCTTTCAGCCGCCGGGATTACTCCTCGCAATGCCGAGCAGTCGTTCGCCATGCGAGCACTTCTGAACGACAACCTGAAACTGGTTACGTTGACGGGGAAAGCAGGTTCAGGAAAGACATTACTGGCTTTGGCTGCAGCGATGGAATGCAAGCCACGGTTTCGCCAGATCCTGCTGGCACGCCCCGCCGTGCCGCTCAGTAATCGGGATCTCGGCTTTCTGCCGGGTGACATTGGCGCGAAGCTTGACCCCTACATGCAGCCGCTCTATGACAACATGGCAGTGATGAGACATCCACTGGCCGAGATGACTGGCGCACCGCGAATTCAGGACCTGCTGGCGGCAAATCAACTCGAAGTGACCCCGCTGGCCTATATTCGCGGACGCAGCCTGCAACGTGTCTTCTTTATCGTGGATGAAGCTCAGAATCTGACGCCACACGAAATCAAGACGATCATTACGCGAGCCGGAGAAGGAACGAAGATCATCTTTACCGGTGATATCCAGCAGATTGATCATCCCTACCTCGACTCACTGTCGAATGGCCTCAGCTACCTGATCAACCGAATGGTTGGACAACCCCTCTACGCACACGTCACTCTCGAAAAGGGAGAACGAAGTGAATTGGCGGAACTGGCGAGTAATCTGCTGTGACGAGAATGTGACTTTCTTGAGTGAGTTCGCGGGTGTATCGACATAAGAAGTCGACTCTCCACCCGACGTCAGCACAAACGTGACGGTGGATGTATTCCGCTTTTCCGAACCCGTTGAGATTCCAGCAGTAATCAATTGGGTGAAACCGTCGAATAA
>CAZSTW010000127.1:0-20703 GCA_964609845.1 uncultured Planctomycetaceae bacterium
TTGCGGCGATCCATCAAGTCCTGCGCCAGCGGGTCGACCGATTGCAGACCGATTTCCACTTCCGAAAAGTTGGCCGCTCTCAGCAGCCTGGCCGTCTCGACATTGATTCCTTCCGCGCGTAGCTCGCCGAAGTACGTGAACTGCCGACTCCCATCAGCGAGCGTCGGATTACAGTCGGAAAGGAGTCTCAGGAAATCGTCGAAGTCACGACGTTGATTCAAAGTCGGATCAAGCAGCACGACTTCGCGCGCCCCATGTTCGGCCGCGTGTTTCAGATTCGCGATGATCTTGTCGCGACTGACGAAATAGAGTGCGTCGTAGCTTTTCGGGTAGTAGCAGAATTTGCACTTGAAGATGCAGCCACGAATCGTCTCCAGCATCAGCATCTCTTCGTATGCTGCATCCAGTATGCCGACCAGATACGGTGACGAGATCTCATTCAGGTGCGGCAAGGGCTGACGAAACGCGGGCGTGGCTGGACTGGTTCGTCGCCAGAGTCCCGCGATCGGAGTCTCAGTCGGTCCTGTCTTGAATTCCGTCAAAAGCTCAGAAAAGGTCTGTTCCCCCTCCCCGATCACGGCGTAATCAACGCACGCTTGTTCCAGCACCCAGCCATTGTCGGCCGTGATTTCGGGACCTCCCAGTACGATCAGCAATTCGGGGCGAACAGCTTTCAATTGGTGGCAGATCCAGATCGTGCGATCGATATTCCACAGGTAGCAGGTAAACCCGACCATCCAGGGCTGCCTCTGCAGAATCGCCGCAACGATGCCACGATCACTGCATGTATTGGCGAGCTTCGGAGGGAAAATCTGAATATCGAAGTCAGTATCCAGTCCCCGCTGATGGGCCAGCATTTTTAAATAGCCAGCCGCCAGCGGGACGTTTCCCACCACATCTGTCGGCCCTGCCGGAGGAATAGGGAGTTGCACCAGAAGGACCGAACGAAGTGTGGTCATGATTGGCCCAGCGCGATCCAGACCAGGACCTTGACTTCACCGATGTTCACCGTCTTGGCGTCTGCAGGAGCGTCCGCACTCGCGGTCAAGCTGTCGGCCAGGGTTTCGCCCTGGATGAGTTCTCCCCATTCCCTGGCCATCGTCAGCACTTCCTCATCGGAGGTGCTGTAGCTGATTCGAATCCGGTTCTCGATTTCGAGATCGGCTTCTTTACGCAACTGCTGGATCTGACGGATGAAGTCTCGTGCCATCCCCTCGCGCAGCAGTGCAGGAGTGAGCGCCGTCGACAGTGCGAGCTGGATTCCCCGGTCATCACCACTGACCCATCCTGCGGCCTGTTCTGTCCCCACGTTCACATCGTCGGGAATGAGTGTGATTTCGTGCCCGTCGAGTGTGACTGTCACAGTTTCGCCAGACCGCAGCGGTGACAGCAACGTTGCGTCAACCGTGGGAAGCTTCTCGCGCAGAAGATTGAGCAGCTTGCCGTATTTCGGGCCGAGCGTCTTCAAGTTGGCCTTGTAGGTGTACTTGACGATATCCGCCAGACTGTCGCAGACTGTCAGCTGCTTAACGTTGAGTTCTTCACGAATCACGTCGCTCAATTGAGTGATCGCATCGCGATCTGCCTGCGAACTCGTGGAAACTCGCAGTTCCGCCAGCGGTTGGCGAACTCGCTGATCAGCAATTTCTCGCAATTTATGTCCCAGTGACACAACAACCTGAGCAGTTGCCATTCGAGCATTCAGACCAGCGTCCAGCAAACCTCCGTCAGCCGTCGGATAAGAGGTGAGGTGAACACTTTCGGCAAGTCCCGGCAGGGCCGCTCGACACTGTGCACCGTTGACCAGATTCTGATACATCCGCTCGGTCAGGAACGGGATCAGTGGTGCCAGCAGTCGAGTCAGTGAGACAAGAACTTCGTACAACGTCTGATAGGCGGCGAGCTTGTCGGTGTCGCTGGTGTCTTTGGACCTCCAGAACCGTCTTCGATTCCGGCGGATCCACCAGTTTGACAAATCATCCACAAATGCCGCCGCCAGACGACAAGCCTCAGGCGAATTGTAATCTTCCATGGCAGAACGCATGCCGCTGGTCAGTGCCTGCAGATTCGACAAGATCCAGCGATCGATTTCTGGACGATCGGCGATTTCGACATACCCGTCCGTCGGTTCGCCAGCCGCTCGCTTCAAGACGGGCAACGGATTGAAGTCGTCCAGCCGTGCATAGTTCACGAAGAACGAATAGCTGTTCCACAGCGGGATCAGGATCATGCGGCGCGTTTCATCGGCAGGCGTGCTGGTGACCAGGCTGGTCTGCACGCCATCGATCGTTTTGTCGGTTGGACCGGCTGGCGTCTGCAGAGTCACGGGCTGGTCTTTATGGCGGGTGCCGAACCGCAAATCACTCGACGGATTCTGCTGCAGGTACATCCAGCGCATGGTGTCGACACCGAGCTGCTCGGCCGCTTCTTCAAACCAGATCGCCGTTCCATCCGACTTGTGCATCGCCTTTCCTGCTTCGTTCATCACCAGGCGATGTCCGAGCAAGGTCTTGAACGGCTTCTTCCGGTCTGGATCTTCGGTTCGGTCATAGTTCATCATCGTCGCCATCGACAGCAACGAATAGAACCAGTTTCGGAACTGACCGGGGAAACATTCGGTGACCAGATCAGCCGGGTACCACTTCTTCCAGAGTTCCGGGTGCGAATTGAATCCCATCGTACTGAAAGACACGATCCCCGCGTCGAGCCACGGATTGCCGACATCGGGAACACGCGTCAGGACTGCTCCGGTCTTCGTACTGCGGATCTTGACCTTGTCGATCCACGGCTTGTGCGGTGTATGCCCTTCAAACTCGTCCCAACCTTCAACGGCTCGTTCCTTGAGTTCCGCGAGCGATCCCATCACGTCAAAGTCGGTCGGATCATCGGGATTGATCCAGATCGGCAGTGCCAGCCCCCAGAACCGCTTCTTGGAAATCATCCAGTCGCGCATGTTCGTCAACCATTCCCGTTCGCGTTCGCCCCCCTGGATGCTGTCAGGCAGCCAGCGGATGCGATCGGTCACGGCCATGATTTCATCACGCCAGTCCATGTTGATAAACCACTCATCAACCAGTCGGAAGACCAGTTCATCCCCCGTACGCCAGCAATGCGGGTAGATGTGCGGATACTGCTCAACATTGACCAGCAAACCCTTTTCCTTCAGCCGAGCAAAAACGAGATCCGCTGTCGCAGGATCCGTTGCCGACTTGCCGGTGAATTCAGCAAACCCCTCGATGAAACAGCCGTCTTCGCCCAGGGGAGCGATCCCGACAACTCCGGCCTGTGCTCCCAGAACATGGTCGACGTCACCGCAGCCCGGAGCGATATGAACAATCCCTGTCCCTTCCCCCGCGACAACGTTGGGGCTCCCTTTGAAGTCTCGTCCTCCATCAATCACTCGATGGCAGTCGACCCCCTTCTTGTCAGCGACTCGTTCATCAAACGGAACACCGCCAGATACGGATTGAGCGGGCAGGTCATCAAAGGGACCGGCATATTTCCAGCCGACCATTTCGGCTCCCTTGATCGTCCCTTCGATGTCGTAGCCTCCATTTTCCTTGAAGATCTGCGACAACGTCTTCAGCTTGGGAACGGATTTCGGCCAGGCCCATTCTTCACGGCCGAATCCGTCTTTGAATTCGGTCGCCAGACGCTGGAAGTCGAGGTTGTCCTTCGCGAAGTAATAGATCGCTCCGTCTCGCTTCGCCTTCAATTTGACGTAGTCCAGTTCTGGATTGACGGCAGCGGCGATGTTGCTGGTGAGTGTCCAGGGGGTTGTTGTCCAGACCAGCAGGAATTCATTCGGGCGGTCAACGAGTGGGAACCGTACGAACGCTGATCGGTGAACGGTCAGCTTGCGGCCGTCGGCCACTTCCATCTGACTGTAAGCGCTTCCACCGCGACCACTCCACGGCATGACATCGTAGCCACGATAGACTTTGCCGCGATTGAAGCACTTTTTCAGGAAGGTCCAGATGGTTTCGTTGTTCTCGGTCGAGAACGTAAAGTAGCTGCCACCCCAATCGGGATTGCCCAATTGTGCGACGATTGATTCCGCTGTCCCTCGAACAGCTTCGTTCGGCTTTTTCGGAGGGACAAACTCGACCTCGTCGTCTGTTCCGATGGCGTCCGACAGCTTTCGCAACTGATCAGGGTCATCCCATTCCATCCAGTAACCGAGCCGGATTGATTGCTCGGTCTGAATCGCAGCGTACTTCAGCACGCGACGTTTGCATTCGTGGACAAACTTGTCGATGCCGAACTTTTCGACTTCGCTCTTGGCTCCCAGTCCCAGTTGCTTTTCGACTTCCACTTCAACCCACAGGCCCTGGCAGTCGAATCCGTTCTGGTAGCGAAGATCACGTCCGTTCATCGCCCAGTAACGCTGGAACGCGTCTTTGTACGTACGTCCCCACGCGTGATGGACCCCCATGGGGTTATTGGCAGTGATCGGTCCATCCAGAAAACTCCACGGAGTCTTCCCCGCAATCTGAGTCCGCAGTTTCCGAAAAATGGCCCGTTCGCTCCAGAACTTCAGAACGTCATGTTCCCCGCGAACAAATTCCGCGTCAGCGACTTTCTCAAACATCAGTAAGCATTCCGCAAATTAGTATTCGATGAGGCTTCCGCCTCGAAATTCGACCAAAACATCACGAGGACGGTTCGTCCCAACCATTACGAGAGCCTGCCATCAACAAATCCTTCGGGCAAGTGTAGCCGCGATTCGTTGACTTTGCATTTCTACCTCAAAGGAGTTCCGCCCTATAGCCCAACCTCGTGCGACTTTGCGTTTCGCGTCCGGCTCCACAATTCGCAATCAAGCACCGATCATCGCCTGGAACAATCCTTCCCACGTATACGTGGTTGCCTCAGCGGCGACAGGAAGTCCGGCTTCCGTGGCCGCAGCGGTCGTGACCGGGCTGATACTCGCTAATTTTGTCCGAGTCCCGATCCATTGACGGGCAGCTGGAGTGATCAGTTTGGCCAACGATCGGGCAATCGAGGGACTCGAAAGACCGATCCAGTCGAGGTCTCCGCGTTCGAGTTGAGCCAGTTCGGCCACCGGGAATGCTGCCACATCGCGATTCTGGTAGACAACGACTTGCTCCAGATTCGCGCCGGCTTGCGTCAACACCTGGGGCAACACATCGCGTCCGCGGCTGGCTCGTGCCCAGAGCACCTTCCGACCGGAGACTTCGGGAACAAGTGCTGCAGCAAGGGCTTCTGCCCGGAATTCGTTGGGAACGACATCGGCCCGTAGCCGGTATTGTTCGAGAACTTTCGCCGTCGCTGGACCGATGCAGGCCAGTTTCGCCCTGCTCAGTCGCCTGAGATCACCACCTGTTTGCCAAAGTCGATCGAGCAGACCTCGCACGCCATTGGCACTCGTCCAGACGATCCAGTCGAATTCATCCAGTCGGTTCAGAACTGCGTCAACAGCCGACCAATCATCAGGGGGGGCAATCTCGATCATCGGCAATAGAACCGGGAGAGCCCCCAATTCAAACGCCCGGTGAGCGGCATCGTCGGCCTGGTCTTCAGGACGCGTAATCCCGATCACCTTGCCAAACAAGGGACGATCTTCGAACCAGTGAGCCCGATCGCGAACTTGGACACAGTCACCAACAATGACGAGTGACGGAGGATGCAATCCTGCCGCTTTCGCAATCTGAGGAATCTCGCGCAGTGTTCCTGTGACCGTTTGCTGCATCGGTTGAGTCGCTCGGCAAACGACGCAGGCAGGGGTGTCAGCGGATTTCCCCGCAGCGATGAGCGAACCGGCGATCGACTCCAGTCGATGCAGGCCCATGTAGAACACCAGTGTTCCAGGAAAATTGGCAAGTGCGTGGTAATCAAGTGCGGACGATGGCTTGGAAGGGTCTTCGTGCCCAGTGATGAAGGCCACGGCAGAAGCATGGTCACGATGAGTCAGTGAAATGCCGGTATAGACGGCGGCGGCGGTGGCCGCGGTGATGCCGGGAACCACTTCAAAGGGAATTCCTGCAGCCCGCAGTGCGGCAGCTTCTTCTGAACCACGGCCGAAAATGAAGGGATCGCCCCCTTTCAGGCGAACGACTGTTTTTCCTTCGCGAGCGGCATCGACCAGCCGCTGGTTGATCTCTTCCTGACGAATCTGGCGACCTGTCGGCCCCTCGGCCCGGCAGGTTCTTTCCGCACTGGCGTGGCTGTGTCGCAGCAACAGCGGATTGACCAGGCCGTCGTACAAGACCAGATCGGCCAGACGCAGGCATTCTGCTCCGCGCAGAGTCAATAACCCGGGATCTCCCGGACCAGCACCTACGAGATATACCCGGCCTGGAGGCTGCGGATCTGCGTGAGGAGTTGGCGTGGTCATTGAACTGCTTGGAATGAAGGCCAGCAAATGGAAAGGATCAAAACGACGTTTTAATCCTACGTTGAGAGCGTCCCCTTGGACGAAGGGACACCTGACTGACGCGGGTCAATCGTGGTCGCCTGGCGCAGAGCCCTGGCGGTCGCCTTGAATAACCCTTCAGCAATGTGATGACTGTTCGTCCCGTGATGCAGGACCAGGTGCAGATTCATCAGGGCGTTGGCAGCCACCGCCTGCCAGAACTCTTCGACCAGTTCGGTATCAAACACACCGATCTTTTCAGTCGGGAATTCGACCTTGTAAATGAATTTCATCCGGCCGCTCAGATCGAGTGCTGATGTGACCAGCGTCTCTTCCATGGGCAATGTCATCGAGCCGTAACGCGTCAGCCCCGCCTTATCGCCGACAGCCTGAGCCAGTGCTTTTCCAAGACAGATCCCAACGTCTTCCGTGGTGTGATGGGAATCGATGTGCAGATCTCCCTTGGCCACGACATCCAGGTCGAACTGGCCATGCTTGGCAAACAAAGTCAGCATGTGATCGAGAAATCCGACGCCGGTCGAAACCTTCGCAATGCCCGTACCATCCAGATTCAGGGATAGTACGATCTGGGTTTCTGCCGTGTTTCGTTCGATTTTTGCAGTTCGGGGCATTTCGTTTCTTTCCAGGTCGCCACGTCGCTGTTTCAACATGCAGGTAGAGTCTGAGTCGACGTGACGTTAGACGATTTCTCGCAGTGCCGACAAGAATGTATCGATCTCAGCATCGGTGCCGATCGTGATTCGTAATCCGTCCAATCGTCGATCAGCGGCCCAGTCGACGTCAGGAAAATTCATGTAGCGGACGAGGATTTTTCGCGACTTCAACGCTTCATACTGGGCCTTGTGGGCTTTGCCAGGATGAGTCGCCCAGACGAAATTGGTCTGACTGGGGACTACATCATACCCGAGTTCTCTGAGTGCCGCAGTCAGTCTGGCTCGCGTCGCCCGAATTCGATCCGTGTTTTGTCGCATCCAGTCCTGATCTTCGATGGCAGCGGTCGCAGCCGCCAGTGACAGTGAATCGCAGTTGTAGCTGTCTTTCATCTTCCGCAGGCCGGCAATCACATCGGGATGAGCGATGGCAAATCCGAAACGGATTCCTGCCAGACTGTAACTCTTGCTGAACGTCCGCGTGATGACGACTTGTTTGCCGACGGTACTGTTGAGCAATTCTCCCCGATGCGGTGCATCGCAGAAGTCGCCGTATGCTTCATCCAGAACAAGCATCCCCTGCGGAGGTGTCAGTGCAATCAGATCATCCCAGGTCCAGCGGTTTCCCGACGGTGAGTTCGGATTGGGAACGAAGACCAGTTTGCTTCGTTGAACCTGTGGACCGACCTTGTCGAAATCAAAGCTCCAGTCAGGTTCGAGCAACAGTCGCTCGTGCCTGGCCCCCTGCAGATCGGCGAGGGTTTCGTACAGAATGTAACTGGGGTACGGATAGGCGATCTGGTCGGTCGGCCCGGCAAATGACCGCGTCAGAATCGTCAGGATTTCGTCGCTGCCGTTGCCGGGAAGAATCCAGTCCGGGTCAAAACCAGTAGCCTTGGCAGCGGCTTTTCGAAACTTCGTTCCCAGCGGATCGGGGTAGAGATTCAGTTTCCCCTGAGCGGCAGCAGTCAATGCTTCGACGACCCGCGGGGAGGGGGGATAAGGGTTTTCGTTGGTGTTGAGCTTGGTCCAGCCGGAATCCTGCGGCTGTTCGCCGGGGGTGTAACCAGCAATACGATCGATCTCGGGGCGAAAAAGACTCATCGGCGCACTGACTTTCGCAGCAGAAGCGGGTCAAACCATCGGACACGAATTGTCGGACGAGGTTCGAGGAACTTCAACCGACTCGGCCTCGATTTGGGATTTGCTCGACACGGTTACCCGTTATGATTGCGTCAGACCGAACTTTCCCGGGGTCGCGAATGCGATTTCGAGGGATCTGTTCGAGAATCTGAGTGAGATCGAAGCGAGTTTCTACCGGAAGAGTCTTCATCGCATGGCGAAATCGCTGCTGGAATATGCGGAATGGCTGGCCGAGCGTAATCTGCGCTGGCCGGCCCCCCCTGCCCTGGAAACGGCCAAAGCCACTCCATACATCAAGCCGCTGACCGGTATCCGGGCAGTCACCTGGAACGTTTATGGGACGCTGCTCAGGATTTCGGACGGAGACCTGCTGTTCCAGCATCCGCAGGCCATCCGCATGGAGATTGCCCTGGATAAGACCATCCAGGAATTCAACATGTGGAACAGCATGACTCGCAAGCCCGGGAAACCATGGGAGTACATGCAGCAGAAGTATCTGAAGGTCGTCGAAGACCTGAAAATGGCCTCATCCGGCCGCAAAGGGGACGTGACAGAAGTCAATTCCGCCGAGGTCTGGAAAAAACTGGTGTCGATGCTCGACAAGAAAGACTACGAATACGACACCTCACTTTACGGTGACATGGACGAGTTTTCGGAAAAGGTCGCTTATTTCTTTCACAGTTCGCTGCAAGGGGTTGAGGCGAGTGAAGGAGCCCTGGACACCTTGCTGTCGCTCCAGTCCGGCGGTCTGCGTCAGGCTGTTGTCACGGACGGGCAACCGTTTACACTCGCACAACTGCATCGAGCCCTGCTCGCTCAGGGACGACTTCCCAGTCCAGATGCCATTTTTTCTCCCTCGCTGAACACATTTTCCTACGTGGAAGGTGTACGTAAACCCTCGAAAACATTGTTCTTACGTGCCGTCGACCGGTTTGTGAAACTGGGGATTGAGCCTGAACAGGTATTGCATGTCAGCTCGCGGGTGAAAGACGATCTTGCCGTCGCCAAATCACTGGGCATGCGAACGGCGCTTTACGCTGCCGAAAAACTGGGCCTGCAGGTCTCGGCCGAAGAGCTGAAAGATCCAGCGACGAAACCAGATCGGTTGATTACGAAGCTGACTCAGGTCCGCGATATTCTGGGAATTTGAGGCGTTTCCAAAACGCAGATTTGTGGGGCTTCAAATATCAGTGAATCCCATTATCAGGAAAGTCTACTTGATCTTTCTGGCAGGTTTCTTCATCCTTCGCCTCCAAATTCGGTGAAATCAGGAGTTGGGCGGACGAGGCCAGGAAGCTCGGACTTGCCGTCGTGCCAGAATCAGGCCGACGAAGCCAACAACAGGATTGAAAACTCACTCGCCGGGTTTTGCAGTGCCACCAGGAGACCCTTATGCCCCCGCAGATGTTGTATGACTTCAATTCGTTCGACCAAAGCAAGCCGCTGTTTACGATTGACGATATTCGCGAAATCAATCCACAGCGATTTGAGATGGAGCAGTTGACCGGAATCCTGTCTATCGACCGCGAAGGACATGGCCTGGTCGGCTATAAAGACATTACCCCGAACGAGTTCTGGGTACGGGGCCACATGCCGGGATTCCCGTTGATGCCAGGCGTGGTACTGTGTGAATGCGCGGCACAACTGGCGGGGTTTTATGCCCGAAAATACAAATTGCTGGGGGGCGATTTCCTGGGTTTCGGTGGAATGGAAGAAGTCCGATTCCGCAGCCCGGTGTTTGTCGGCGACCGCCTGGTGATCATGGCTCGGCTGCATCGTATGCGCGCCGGTCAGCGTGCGGAGTTCAATTTTCAGGGATATGTCAAAGAGAAGATGGTCTACAGCGGTCAGATGATTGGAGTACCAATTCATATCGACCGTCAAACTGTCGATGCGGCTTCGAAAGATTGACCGACGATTGTTGTCCCCGCTTCGTCAACCACTAATGCCTTCATTGATTTTATCGAGTCCATGCCAGTACCCATCGTTGATCTCCATCCGTACTTCTCCACCGTTGATGAAATCGACGGGGTAATCAACTGGAAATCGTTCTTTGGGAACGATCATCCCGTCGAATTGGATATTGGATGTGGTCGCGGAAAGTTTCTGTTTGATTCGACCGTCGCCCGACCGGAAACGAACTGGCTGGGAGTCGAACTCGATTTTTCGGAAGGACGCCGCGGGGCAAAACGGATCGCGAAGCGCGAACTTCCCAATGGGCGGGTCCTGGGGGGTGATGCTCGCGAATTCCTGATCAAGCACGTGGAACCTCATTCTGTCGCGGCGGCACACGTCTACTTTCCAGACCCCTGGTGGAAAACTCGTCATAAGAAACGACGCCTGTTTACCGACGAATTCGCCGACCTGCTGGCAAAGGTCGTAAAGCATGGCGGATATGTTCATTCGTGGAGTGACGTCGAAGAGTACTTTGGAATCATTTCGGCCCTGATGAATCATCACCCCGAATTTGAACCACTCCCCCCTGCTCCCGAACCTGAAGGTAAGGACGACACGGACTACCTGACCGGCTTCCATCGCAGCCGCAAACAGGCAGGATGCACGATCTACCGCGGATTGTGGCGCCGGCGATAGCAGAAAATCTGCCAGTCGAATACGCCGGTCCGTCACTTCGCAGAGATTCGCGATCCGGCGGTGGTAGCCCTGGCAGTGTTGAGACTTCATTGGCACAGAAAATCTCGTCTTGTGACGTTTCGATGTGTATAATTGCCCGTGCCATCGCGGGAATGACATGACTTCCCGCAGGCCAACGTTGGTTTTGCAAGTTCGCTTAGGACCCAATTGGCAATCTGTAGCGGCCGAGTCAACTCTAACGAACATCGCTGTTGGATCACTCGGTGAGACTGATGCGCCCGCCAATTCGCGGGTCAGGTTGTCGGAAGTTTCCGCCGATCAACTCAGGGAGATTCACCGAATTCTAATTTCTCCTTAATCGATGACCAGGGAGGATCGTCGTTGCACACGGTCCGTTGACGTGAGCTGCCTGGGGACAATCCGGACAGAATCGGACTCAACAAAGTCGTAGCCTGTCGAACTGGATGCCTGCACATGAGCCGTGCTTCGATTAATGATCTGCAGAACTCGCTGGGCCGTACTTCGACGGCAAGTTTGCCACCAGTTTCTCATCGGATCTGGGGCGTTGGCCACATCATTGACAAGCTGGGGCCGTGCGAATGCCGACGACGGCTGCTGCACATGTTGCCAGGACTTCTCCCTTCCTTGCTGCTCATCACTCCTCATCAGGACCCCTGGGGACCAATGCTGATCGGGTTTGTGGTGGCAATGTCGATTGCGGTTGTGATTTTTGCGATTCGACGCGAAAGTGATTTTGCCCGGCCGCACGAGAGTCATTGGCATTACTCCGTCATGGGGTACACCATTCCGGTGGTCGCACTTTTGCTGCTCCTTCCCGGACGAAGCGAAATCGGCTTGATGACGTTGGGAATACTGGCGTTCGGCGATGGTTCCGCAGCGCTCGGAGGAAAGATGATCGGCGGATATCGACTCCCCTGGAACAGACGAAAGACCTGGGCAGGATTGCTCTGCTTTTTCACGATGGGAACGCTGGTGGCATCATTCAACTATTGGGTCGATGCGAAACCTGTGGTGCCATTCGGAGTCGCATTGAGTATTGCGTCGGTTGCCGCTTTGGCGGGAGCATTCGTGGAATCTCTTCCGATTCGATCACATGACAATTTTCGAGTCGGGGTGACCGCCGCCCTGACAGGCCTCTTGATGCACACGTACATACTGGGCTGGTGATGCTGGTACGAACTCGCCGAACACGCATGGAAACGCCACCTCGTGCACCCACTGTCGTCAGTCGCGCCACATTGCTGGACGTTCGGCATCTGTCCAAAAAGTTCGGTAAGCATCATGCCGTAATTGATGTCAGCCTGACGCTGCAGCCGGGCGAAGTTCTGGGACTGCTCGGCCCGAACGGTGCGGGCAAAAGCACTTCGATGATGATGATCTCGGGGCTGCTAAAGCCCGATGCGGGCGAAATCCTGATCGACGGTCGCCCCTACGACGGGCGTGATCCAGAGACCAAGCGAAAGCTGGGTGTCGTTCCACAGGATCTGGCGATTTATCCCGACCTGAATGCGTTTGAAAATCTGCAGTTCTTCGGACGCCTTTACGGATTACGAGGCCAGGAACTGAAACGCCGGGCCGATGACATTCTTGAACGAATCGGCCTGACAGACAGCGCCTACCGGGCTTCCGGCAACTATTCGGGAGGAATGAAACGCCGATTGAACTTCGGCATCGCCCTGATGCACGAGCCATCGATTCTGATTCTTGACGAACCCACGGTTGGAGTCGACCCGCAATCTCGGTCACACCTGTTGGACTGTGTACGAGATCAGGCACGATCTGGAGTCGGGATCATCTATGCCAGCCACTACATGGAAGAAGTCCAAGCGATCTGTGAACGAGTCGCCATTGTCGATCATGGCAAAGTCCTGGCCTGTGATGCCATTCCCAAGCTGTTGGAAGGGCTCGTCAATGACCTGCTGATTTACGTCGATGGTGAAGGAGATGTTCGCGGTCGACTGGCGGGTTTAGCACGAATTGAAATGGGAGGCGATGGGAACAACGTCATCGTCCTGTCCGGCACATCGGACGATCTTGGCGAACGATTGCGGTCGATCCTGCACCACCTGATGGCCGCTCGAGTCAACGTTGTACGTATTGAGACTCAACAAACCAACCTGGAACGACTATTCCTGCAACTGACAGGTTACGGGCTGCGTGACTAGTTCCGCAACGACGAATTTCGGGTTCGCCCAATCAGCCGGAACGCGTTAGCGTCCAGTTCTAACCGCCAGGCGGAACCTGACTGACCACCCATCCCGGGACAAAAACCTGCCGCTAGAAATCCCAATAGAATCCAAAACCAAAAAGCGAACTCAAAATGTCTGCCTGGCAGATTACACGTAAAGATCTGATGTTGTTGTTGAAGGACAAGCGAGCGGTCGTCCTGCTACTTGTCTTGCCGCTGTTATTCATTTCGATCGTGGGAATGTCGACTGGCCAGTTCCTGACCAAGGACGACGATGCGCAGCGGTTTCGAATTCTGGTTGTTGATCGCAGTGCCAGCGATCTCTCGGCAAAGCTGATTGCGGCACTGCAGCGACAGAAAGAATTTCTGGTTCGCGTCGTCGAATCGGCTGAAGAAGCAGACGAAACCTTGTCGCGTGGCGACGCATCGATGTGGCTGACAATCGGCGCGGAATTCGAAAGCCGGGCGGATGAATTGCGCATTTCTGAGATCTTCAACTCGGATTCCGGACCACTGGCAGGCGGGCCCGAAGCTCTCGATCTGCGACTGGAAACTCGACCGGCCGCGATCGGAATTGGCAGGCTGCTGGAAGGAGTGATCTTTACCCAGGTCATCAAGGTGATTGCTCCCGTCGCTGCGGAAAAGAATGCGGTCACACGGACCTGGATTCGTAAAGCGGACAACGAAGAATCGGCAACGGAAGCTCCGTTGATGGTTTCGTCCGTTGAAAAGAATATTCCCAAGGCAACAGCGGTCTATTCGTGGATTGTTCCCGGGTTCACCGTGATGTTCGCCTTCTTCGTGATCAGCGTGATGGCCCGATCGTTTATCGCAGAACGGGAAAACGGGACTCTGCGGAGGTTGTTACTGGCGCCGATCAGTCGAACATCCGTGCTGGCGGGAAAAACAATTCCGTTCTACGTGACGTCGGTCATTCAATGTGCGTTACTGTTCCTGTGTGGTCGAGTGCTGTTTGGCATGTCCTGGGGCCCTGAGCCGATTTATCTGATCCCGGTGATTCTGTGCACTTCACTGGCTGCCACATCGCTCGGCCTCTTGCTGGCAACCGCCGTGCACACCGATCAGCAGGTTTCGTCGTACGGAACGACGCTGATTCTGTTGCTCAGCAGCATGAGCGGTTGTTTCTTTCCACGCGACATGTTTCCGCAGACCATGAAACGGGCGAGTCTGTTTATCCCGCATGGGTGGGCGCTGAAGGCATTTGATGCCGTTTTGATCCAGTCGACGGTTGACGTCTTGACTGTCGCGACCTGTTGCGCAATGCTTATCGCATTCGCTGTGGCGTTTTTCGCCGTCGGAAGCTGGCGGTTCCGCAGCGCAAGTTAGGTGCACTTTCCCCTCGTCGAGGGGTGCATGGGCAAGGGGCACATCATGCGTGGACGAATGGTCACGTCGGTATTCGTTGTTGCCATCATTGCGAATTCAGCCGTCCTGGTGGCTGAGACCAAGGTCAAACCCCGTCCCCCCGGAAGCGACAATCCGACGAAGCAGCTTGGTGTGACAGGAAAAAACGGCGATCGCGGCTCACTGACCGACAGTTCCGGTAGAACCACGGGGTCAGTTTCAACGTCCGGGAAGACGACGACATTTCGCGATAGCAGTGGCCGAACGACAGGGACCTCATCGACATCGGGTAATACGACAACATTTCGTGACAGTTCAGGCCGAGTCACCGGAACCGCAACGAAATCGGGCACTTCCACAACATTCCGCGACAGTTCAGGTCGCCAGGTCGGGACATCCACGACCAGCGGAGGCACAACAACCTTCCGTGACGGATCCGGTCGCATGTCGGGGACCGCGACCAATTCGGGATCGCAAACCACATTTCGCGACAGCGCCGGCCGTTCCACGGGCACGACAAAAGTGACCGGATCGCGGAAATAACGCGTGGAATCGACACGGTTCGTCGAATTGCCCCGCCAAACGCATTTCGCGTCCCGCAGTCAAATGAACCGCCTTGAAGTTGATTCGTTCGATCCTGTTCCCGGGCCTGAGGTTGGGCCGGAATGCCTGTTTCTTTGCGACATTGCGACCGCATTTTGAAAAAGGAAAGTCCCTGCAGGGAGGAATTCCTTGCCGTTCGCGCGGGAAGCCGATACAAATTGGGCCTCGGGAAACCGCTGCCTGCCAGCGTCACCAACCCAAGGGCGATTAACTCAGCGGCTAGAGTGCCATCTTCACACGGTGGAAGTCACTGGTTCGAATCCAGTATCGCCCAGTCTTAACCCGAAACCCCTCAACGATTTGCAACACATCTGACTCGTTGTGTAAACACGGTGGGGAGGCGTGGCATGGGCAACGAAGAATTCGCTGGACGTGCGTTCATCAACTTTGCACTGTCATATTCGATTGCGTGGGTCATTTCTTACTATGCCGCTCTCGACCGGTTCAATTGCTGGTGCCCTCCTACGTACTCGTCGCCGTTGCGTGAGTTGATGGAGGAACTGGCGCTGGTTCTCCCTGTACTTGTGGGAATCTCCGGGGTCGCCTACATCGTTGGGGCGAAATCGCTCCGGTCGGCTAGCGGGCATCAATTCAATGATGACGGAATTTGGGGGGTGGGAATGTTGATTTTCAGGAATGGCAGCGAGTCCCCTGTCACACAAAGCCTCTGTTTTTCAAGCGTTTTGTGCAGCCCATGCCTCTCCAAATCAAGCCCCCCCCCGCCTTGAACTCCTAAATGGATATCAATCGCAACGAAGATCGCAATGCGGCAATTTCTTCAAAAACTGATCTCGACCTGCGGAGGTGACTCCGGTCTGTTTCATGAAGAGAAAATAGAGACTCTTGATTTCCCTCAAATGGACCAGTCCGGCATCCGTCACTGGAGTTTTCGTGAGGTCTAGTTGAAAAAGCTTCGTCATTCCCTTAAGTGTCGCAAGGCTAGAATCCGTCACTAGAGTATGGCTGAGATCGAGATTTGTGATCTTCGTTAGCCCCTGTAGGTGCGGCAGTCCGCCATCGGTCAATTGCGTGTGGTTGAGGGCAAGCCAATCGAGATTTCTCAGCCCGCTCAGATGCTTCAGACCTTTGTCGCCAACCTGTGTATTCCCCAAGCCAAGTCCTTCGAGGTTTGGTAACGATTTCAAATGTTCCATTCCGAGATCTGTAATTGCCGTGCCGTCGAGGTGCAACCATTCGAGACGTGGTAGCTCCCACAGATGCTCCAGACCGGCGTCAGAGAACTTTGTGTCGATCACATCGAGTTGAATGAGGCTCGTCAAACCACGAAGGTCATTGCCAATGTTGGTAACTGTTGACTTCGTGAGCATCAGATTTCTGAGCTTGCTCAGTCTGCTCAGATGCTTTAACCCGGTTTCATCGACTTGCGAGTCGCTAATGGAAATGAAGGACAAATCTTTCAGTGATCCGAGTTCTTGGAGAAACGACGACGAGACGGTCGTCCCCCGCAACGTAACACCGTCTATTCGGTTGAAGAAGAATAGACGTGCTTGGACAATTTGCGGCACCCAAGTCGGCCCAGAGTATTGCCAATCGACTTTTCCACCGAGGGCTTCAATCGCCTTCACTACCCGCTGTTCCCGCTGGTATGGCACACAAACAAGCAAGGCACCATAAACCGCCATGACCAGCACTGCACCAATCAAGATTCGGACGAAATATCGTCGAATGAATCGCCCGACAGTCAGGGGTTCGGGGAGAGGTTCGCTCATTTGAGAATCTTCAAATTGGCATTGTTGCCGATATCGCTCAAAGTAGAGTCACGGGTTCGGTGAGATTTGGCAACCGGGCAATGCCCTTCGAAGCGATGCTCTGCCTTCTTCAGTTGTTTTAGTGCCATCAAGTTCGAGCAAGTCGAGGTTGGACAGCCCTTTCAAATGCTCAATGCCCGCATCTGTGACGCCCGTGCGGACGAGGGAGAGATCTTTGAGCTTCGTCAACTTCCTCAGATGCACAAGCCCGGCATCGGTGACATGCGTGTCGCAGAGGATGAGGCGTTCGAGATTCGTCAGGCCACGGAGGTATATGAGTCCCGAATCGGCGACCTGCGTGTCGTAGAGGCGGAGATCCTCCATACTAGAAAGCAAACCCAATTGAGAAAGAAGGTACGACGATACCTCTTTGTCAGGCACGGTTTTGGTATCAAGCGTGGTTGGCGGACTGCCGCTGAAGTCGAACTGTGCAAATTCTTGCAAATTGACTACCCGAATTCGATTCCACCACGGCAACCATTCTTGAATGATTTGCGGAACCCAACTGGGTCCAAGGTATTCAACCTGAGCGTCTCCTCCGATGGCATCAATTTCCCTCGCAATCCGCCGTTCCCGCTGGTATGGCACACAAACAAGCAAGGCACCATAAACCGCCGCCACCAGAACTGCACCAATCACGATTCGGACGGCATGTCGTCGAACGAATCGCCAGACGATCAGGGGTTTGGGAGTGGTCTCGTCCATCGGGTCGTTTCCTTCCGCACAATCAGTCGCCTTGAGAGCGATCCTCAACAATAGCGACTCTAGCAAATTTGGAGCGGCGGATTTTTGCGAGATCGTTTTTCCACGGATTTCTTCAGCATAGAACCACAGAATGTGGAGTTGAGGAATAACAAAAAAGGACCGCACGTAGTCTATCCCAAGCGGGCTCAGACCCCGATGGATCTCCCACTACGGCCTCCAAAAGACTAAGGCGAGAAACTGCGTCACCGCGAGCATCAAAAGCGTGAGCGACGTCTTGGCCCGGACATGCGTACAGGAAGCCGCCAAGGGGACGCACAAGCCCATGCCGACAACGCTGAGGCATGGCCAGAGTCTCATCCAGACTTCCATACAGACGAAAGGAAGGCTGACGTTAACCCCCGCAAGACCGACTGCCCGATCACCCTGCACCACCGGATGCGGTAGCGAAAAGAAGAAGCCATATACGGCTGATACCGGGTATGCGATCAATATCGACAAGAGACTCCACCCAACGAGAGAGTTCAGTAACGAGCGCCATCGAGCCGGCTCGGTGCGGACTGATTGAACTTCAGAATCAGATCTGTCGGGCCTCCAACGTCGATGCAGACCAAGCAGCAGCGAGATGTTGATGAGAGGGCATATGACAAACAACCACACTTTAGCAAGCACTATCGTCGCGTTTGAGGGAGGATGTGGTAGTAACATGGCAAGCATGCTCCATGGCATGCCCATGAGTGCTACCCAGGCAAACCCCGTGCTACCACCTGGTGCCTTCATGGCAGCCACGCCGATCAAGACTGCAATCCCAAACAGGCAGCCGTAGACAACTGCGAGAGTGATTCTGAGACCGGACATGGCGTCCTTTCCGTTGCCGAACAAAAGAATTAAGCCGCAATGTCCAGCCAGAAGGAATGGACGCAGTGTGGCCCGGCTGCGTTAAGCCTACATGGGTGAAGAAGTTACAGGAAGTTTTGAAAGCTCAATCCAGTCGACGCGTTTCATTTGGTTAATCTGCTACCTGACGTTCAACGGAAGTTGTCCGCGAAGAATGACGAGCTTCCAATCAACGCGCCAATACTTTGAGCCAGCAGCCATTGACGGTCAAGTTGACGACCTCGCAGAGCACTGGTGGTAGCGCGACGTCATCAAGCAGACATGCTTCCAAACTTGGGGGCCAGAATGTAGGCGACGACAAAGCTCACTGCGGTGGCGGCGGCGATTGCTATTGTTTTCTCGCGACTTGCGCCGAAATCCAGGCTGGATTGATAGACCGCAAAGATGACCACACAGACCATCGTGTTTCCCGTTAGTGCACTGAGCGCAAGGGGAAGAGGCTCTCTCTCTTCCCAGGCACCACTCATTGCCTCAAGATTGTTAATGTAAATCAGCGTCTTGAGCGTCAGTACAAAACCGGCGAACAATGCGATTCCGATACCATAGAGAACCCCAATCAGCCACGAGACTCCAAAGAGACTGAGACCCGCCAGCAACCAAACGCTCAAGGCGGTGAAAGCCCCGGCCACGATTGATCGCCGTCGTCGGACTTCTGCAGCATGCCTCGCCTTGATGCGGACCATCATTGGGTCGGTATCAATACCTTCATTTTTAAATTCCATTGAAGCCCCGCGAGCACACCACCGAACTTGAGATCTCGCCGCACATTCGATTGGAAGACGAAAACAGAGTCGAAGTCAAGGAACGCGCCCGCAATCGTCTCTCTTCGCCACAACCCAATTGCCGACTATTTTCAATAAGTCGCTCTGCCAAAAATACGAGTGAATCGAGTCTCGCCGCAAGCCTGAGTGCGGTTGAATCTGAACCCGTTTGAGACGACGCTTCGGCATCAACCCAGCGGCACTGGAAAAATGACCATGAAACGCCGTCGATCACTTCACCAGAAGGACTGGCGACTGACACAAGACTGAGACCTGATAGCTGAGCGTTGCCCAAGACTGCAGGGGACGGGTCAGGTCGGGCTTGTGGGAACTCATCACGATCAGGTCGACAGCCCGCTCAACAGAGTCGATGACGATTTCATTCAGCCGCCTGCCGATCCGGATTTTGCAGTCGACGGCGATCCCCGCGGCATCGAACCGTTGCGAACGTGATTCCAGTTCGGCATCGGCTCGTTCGCGCAGTTTCGCGTAAAACGCATTTAACTCATCGTCGAGCTCGCCGTTGAGCGGTTCGATGATGTGCAGCAGCGTCACCCGTGCGTGATTCGCAACGGCCAGGTCAAACGCGATATTCAGCGCGGCCAGATTCTTTTCGGTGAAATCGAGCGGAACCAGAATATGCTGAAATCGAGGAATCATTAAACCAGTTCCGGAATCGGTTCACGCATGTCGAGCAGATACTGGGGACGACCGGTCGGGTCTTTCAAGGTCGTCGACATCGGGTCGATCCCCAGATTCCGGTAGATCGTACCAACCACTTCCTGAACGTGCACAGGGCGATCCTTGGCGTACTCGCCCAGGCGATTCGTTGAACCAATCACCTGGCCAGTTCGCATTCCACCACCTGCCAGCAGCGCACAACTGACTTGTGGCCAGTGATCGCGACCTGCCCCTGGATTGATGCGCGGTGTGCGTCCAAATTCACCCCAGACCGCCACAGTCACATCATCCAGCATGCCCCGTTCTTCCAGATCACGGACCAGTGCTGAAACGCATTGATCCAGCTTGGCTCCGTGATCTCGCACGAGGGCAAAGTTTTGACCGTGACTGTCCCAGCGACCATAAGACAATGTCACCGAGCGAACGCCGACTTCGACCAGGCGTCGGGCGATCAGCAAATGCTCATTACAGGTGGGAGCACCGTCGTACTGATACTGATAGGGCTTGCCGTCTCCATAACGTTCGCGAACCTTGGGGTCTTCTTTGCTGAGATCCAAGGCGTCCACGAGTTTGCTGGATGTCAGGACGCCGAAGGCGGCTTCCGAGAATGCATCCATCCCCTTCAGCATGCCGGTCGCATCGACGTCTCGCTTCAACTGATCCAGGCCATGCAGCAGTGTTTTGCGATCTTGCAGCCGATCCAGGTTGATCCCGTTCAGCCGCATGTCGCTGGTCCCTTCTCCCTGAGGTTTGAAGGCCTGGTAAGTCGCTCCCAGGAATCCTGCGGAACCTGGTTCCGACCAGGGAACGTGCTGAGTCTTGTCGGCCAGCGCAACTGCGGGTGGAACGCCTGGGTCTGAGGGGCCGAACAACTTGCTGGCGACGGCACCAATGCTGGGGCGACCACCGACGGAGGAAATGCTGTTACGAGGCC
>CAZSTW010000128.1:0-12137 GCA_964609845.1 uncultured Planctomycetaceae bacterium
CAAGATTCGTTTGACTTGGAACGGAGAACCGTGACGCTTGCGGCAAAATTCAGTAAGCACCGGAAGGTTGATGTTCAACCTTTGCCAGCCTGGATAATTGAACCGCTAAGAACATGGTTCGCGGAGGGGAAACCATTGTGGCCGAATCTGACGCGTCGTTCGTCGGAGATGATTCGTGCTGACATGGAATCTGCTGGCATTCCCTATCGAATCGAGGGGGTCAACAGCCCACTCTTCGCCGATTTCCACGCACTTCGTCACACATTCGTAACCAACGTCGCACGAACGGACATGTCCGTGGCAGACATGATGCGAGT
Organism: uncultured Planctomycetaceae bacterium; assembly: GCA_964609845.1. Taxonomy (GTDB): domain Bacteria; phylum Planctomycetota; class Planctomycetia; order Planctomycetales; family Planctomycetaceae; genus Schlesneria. The sequence goes on from CAZSTW010000128.1 coordinate 318, forward strand.
TACCAGGCATTCGTCGGCTGAACTCTTCCTTCGCAGGTATGCCAAGACCACCGAAAAGCGAAAGGCCGAATGCGTGAACCAGCTACCTGACCCAATGGCGGGAGCGACTTTGGACCTGTTGGCCGATTGACACAACGCGAGTCATCGGCAATCTCAAACCCCACTCAGTTTCGTGAAAGGAAGGTGTGATTATGTATGGGTACATCGAAATGGTTTTGGCAGTGTCGCTTGCCAAGGGGCCTGAGAAGGATACTTATTACTACGTGTTGATTGTTTGTGCTGTCGTTGGAGCAATCACTGGCATCGCCGAAGCGTTGAAGGGAAAACGCAAATAGGCATTGGGCGGGAGTCTTCCGACGGTGTGTGCGTCCCACGCGCCGTCGGACTCCGGCCGGACTAAGATTTTACGGAGTCTGCGCGATGGACTTAAACTCTGCAGCCGAAATGGCCTTTGAAGTGATGTGGCTGAACGACCTCGAAGAGATGGATTTTCGGTTCAATGACCTTTCCGAAAGCCCTGCAGCGATGGGAAACAGCAGGGGAGAGGTATTGCTCGGACAATGTCTGTTCTACGAAATTCTGGTTTTGAACGGCGACGGTGAAATCATGGCATCATCCAGCGAATTGTTCCCACCGCAGTTCATTGTCATTGAACTCGACCGAAAATTTGTCTTGGCAAATGAACCATTTGTGGTACGTGACGTGATTCTCCATGAAGTCGCGCATGCTCTGGTTGGCTTTCAGCATAGTCACGATGACTCGTGGGAATCGGTCTATCGGGCGATTGGTGGATTTGGCAATGCTGCAATCACACCTTTGATTGTACTGCCATAGTGTTGCCTATCGATGACCCGTCCCATCGCGATGCGAACCTCGCTTACGAGTCTGCCCTTGCGCACCGTGCGAGATTTGCTGTCTTTCCTCTGGTGCCTCAGCAGGGACGACAGCAAGCTTTTTCCACATATCGAAACATCTCATCTCCAAAAACTCGTTCGGGTCTATTCCGAGCCTCTCTGGAAGTTCACAGACTATCTCACTCGCCCATTGTTTGTATGCAGGATGGGAAATGGCGCATTCAAAAGTGAAAATCGCCGCTGCCCATTCTGCATTAGCAAATGTTCCCTCTGTTTTCACACCGAGTTCTTGCGCGGCATCTCGACTCACGCTGTACTGCCCGGCTCGAATCTTCTCAAGTGCTTTGTTCAAAAGGCTTGTTAATTGCAAATCGCCAAAAACCTCACCGGCAGTCATCTGAGCGTCAATCTCCTTTTGGAAGCTCGGAATGATATTCGACGGAAACTTAATCATCGTATCAGCCTAACGCAAAAGGATAAAAACAGAATTCCAAGCAAAACTGGACGTCGGTATCACGTCAACCGAGTGTCGCGAGGGAATTGTCTGAAGACTTTGGCTGGCCCAATGGCTGGCCTTCCAGTTGTCTCAGGGTGTCAAAGGAAGTCGAATGCTGTCAAATGAGCATTGAGATGAAAATCGCCGGACACTGAATAATTAGGGCGATTTGTCACGAGCTGGCGCGCGGTGTCGAATGATGGCAACTCAGCAGGAAAAGCCTAGGCCAATTTTCAAGACCGGTGCAATCGGCCGCTCTGCCACCTCTCCTGGTGGGTTCCATGACCTCAGCACGCTGTGAGACGCACTGGCCGATTACGGAATCGCCTGCGGAAGTCTAATGAGTTTTCGCCTCCGGTCAACCGGACGTCAAAAATCGTCTTGATCTTCTTGAGACGTTTGCGGCCGATTCGGTTCGCAGGAAACCTGGAATGAGAATGTGTGGATTCGTTTTCGGCCTTTTCCAGGGCAAAAGTGCCTGATCGTTTCTGAACTCTGATCAGGTCGATTTGCACAAACCAAGGATTTCCGCCGCTTCTACCGCAAAATATGTGAGAATCCCATCCGCTCCGGCACGCTTGAAGCAGAGCAGGCTTTCCAGCATCACTTTTTTGCGATCGATCCAGCCGTTTTGTGCGGCTGCGGCGATCATCGCATATTCGCCGCTGACCTGGTACGCGAACGTGGGGACTCCATAGGCCGATTTGACCCGGTGAATGATATCCAGGTAAGGCATCCCTGGTTTCACCATGATCATGTCAGCTCCTTCGGCGATATCCAGAGCGACTTCCCTGAGTGACTCGTCACCATTGGCAGGGTCCATCTGGTAGGTCCGTTTGTCTCCCTGGCCGAGATTTCCAGCCGAACCAACGGCATCTCGAAACGGGCCGTAGTAGGCTGAGGCATATTTGGCGGAGTAGGACATGATCTGCACGTGGTCAAACCCAGCGGCATCCAGGGCTTTTCGGATGACTCCAATCCGTCCATCCATCATATCCGACGGGGCGATCACGTCGCAGCCAGCCTGGGCCTGTACAATGGACTGTTCGCAAAGGACTTTCAACGTTTCGTCGTTCACGACGTAACCGTCACGGACCAGACCATCTTGTCCGTGAGACGTATACGGATCCAGAGCGACATCACAGATGACGCCGATCTCCAGATTCGCAGCCTTGATCGCCCGGACCGCTCGACAAACCAGGTTTTCCGGGTTGATCGCCTCCGTCGCTGCCTCGTTCTTTAAACTCGGATCCGTCGCGGGAAAAATCGCCACGGCGGGGATTCCCAGCTCGGCCGCGTGAGCAACCGCTTTCACCAGCAGGTCGATTGACAATCGTTCGACACCAGGCATCGAGGCGATCGGAGTTCGGCGGTTTTCGCCGTCGTGAACGAAGACCGGCCAGATCAGGTCACTGACCGTCAAGTGGTTTTCTCTCACCAGTCGTCGTGACCAGTCATGCCGACGCAAGCGACGTGGTCGAGTCTGCGGAAATTGACCGGGAATAGTGATGAACGAGTTGTGTGGCATTCGATCCTCAATTCAGCCAGTACAGACTGGGGAAAGCTGACTTTGACGCGAATGACATCGCAGTCCGGGCAACCTTTTGCACCGAACCGACTGACAAAGCCATTCGCAATTCCTGATTTTAAGAGAAGTTGCGACAATTTAATTCAGAACCAGCAATTGAGAATCGGCTGGCAACCCTCCCCGCGGAGGCGGCCCGTGCATTACCTCCAATTCTCAATACCGAGATCTTCTACACTCGTTTCAACGGACATGCCACCCTGCCCTTGCCCGTTGCAAGTTCCGATGGATATCCTTGAATCGGTCGGGGACTTGAAACAGGAGAACAACGGATGCCCACCTACGATTATCACTGCGAACAGAACTCTCGCACGATTTCCATTCAACACAGCATGAAAGAAAAGATTCACACCTGGGGCGAACTCTGCCAGCGTGCAGGAGTCGAACTCGGCTCCACCCCCGCTGCAACGCCGGTAGAACGGCTCATCACGGGTGGAATCGCCCTGCCGATCGCCAGCCCGGCGCCATCACTACCGATGGCGGGCTGCTGCGGGAATCCCTCGGGATGTGGACACGGGCATTGATCAGGCGGTTTGCCCTTCCGTGAACTCGCCAGTATACGTCTGTTGCCTTGATCAGGCTGACAACTCGATTTTTGCCGCTGACTGTCATTGTGATGCCATTCAAGCAACACAATGTGACGCGCAACTATTTGAAAACTGCTTCTTATGTCAGGAGGATGCGAGTGACCGAGCCGACTGCTCCACTCACCCGATTGTTTCGGTCCTGGATTTCATCGCGCGTCGATTCGGCCGCACTGAACTGGATCGACGACCGTGCTGCCGCTGTTTCCAGAGGTGACAAGAAATCACTTTTCATCGCGTTTGGACTCGTTCCGCGAAAAGTCGGAAAAACCGACCTGACGCTTTCCGAAGTCGATCGAAATGCTGCCGAAGCGGCCAGGCCCGGCTGGTCCCCGATCGGCTGGAGTCTGGATCAACTGGTCCGAACGTACTTCGTCCTCAGTTTCCCGTCGACCGACATCGAGAGCTACGTTCGAACGCTCGACCTGATGTTTTCGACGGGCGAGGTTGGCGAACTGGTGGCACTCTACCAGGCATTGCCATTGCTGCCCGATCCCAAGGCCCATGTGCTTCGTGCGGCGGAAGGGATTCGGAACAACATCAAGGCTGTCTTTTCGGCTGTCGCTCAGAATAACCCGTTTCCCTCCGAACAGTTCAGCGATGATCAGTGGAATCAATTGATTCTGAAGTGCCTGTTCATCGGTATGTCGTTGCGACCAGTAATTGGTGTCGACGAGCGAGCCAATGCAAAATTGATGGGAATGCTCGTCGACTTTGCCCATGAGCGTCGAGCGGCACACCGTCCGATTCCAGCAGAACTGTGGCGTTGTGTCGGTCCGTTTGCAGACGACAGGGCTGTCGAAGATCTGCGAATCGCGCTGACATCAGGGTCTACCGCAGAGAAGCAGGCTGCTGCGCTGTCTCTCAACGTCAGTCCCCACCCCAAGGCTAAGGGGATCCTGGCGGCTTCGCCCGATCTGGCGAATGCCATCGCTGCGGGTGAGATTTCGTGGCGAACGGTGGCGGCTGCCGAAGCCGCGAATTGAGGATTCTACCGGCTTGTCCGGATGACGAGTCGCGGCAAACAACAGGTCCTGCGACCGTCGGTTTTGATTTTGAGCTTCAACAGTGAGAATTCCATGCTGTACATCGACCCCCACATCCACATGGTTTCGCGGACTACGGACGACTATGAAGCCCTGGCTTCCTCCGGAGTCAAAGCGATCATCGAGCCAGCGTTCTGGCAGGGGCAGCCGCGGACGCAGATCGGTTCGTACCACGACTATTTCGCGTCACTTGTCGGGTGGGAACGTTTTCGTGCAGCTCAATTTGGAATTCGCCATTACTGCACGATGGGGCTGAATTCCAAGGAAGCAAACAATGAGGCACTGGCCGAACAGGTGATGGACCTGCTCCCACTGTTCCTGACCAAAGAAGGTGTCGTTGCTGTGGGTGAGATCGGATATGATGATCAGACGCCGACTGAGGAAAAGTTTTTCCGTGCTCAACTTGAACTGGCGAAAGAGGTCGACCTGCCGGTGTTGATTCATACTCCACATCGAAACAAGAAGCAGGGAACCTATCGCAGCATGGATGTGATCGAGGAGCATGGAATCCCGGCTCACATGGTGGTCATCGACCACAACAATGAAGAGACCTATCGCGAAGTTCTGGATCGCGGATACTGGTGTGCCTTCACAATCTATCCTGGCACAAAAATGGGCAATGAACGGATGGTCGACATCCTCAAGGTTGCCGGGGCTGAACGAGTCATCGTGGACAGTTCCGCCGACTGGGGGAAATCGGATGTCCTGGCCGTCCCCAAGACGGCCAAACTGGCCGCCGAACGAGGTGTCCCGCGCGAGCAGATTGAACTGGTCTGTTATCGTAATGCACTCAAAGCCTATTCACAGAGTGGGCAGTTTACCGAAGCCGACTGGCTGAACCCGCCACCGATCGATCAGCGCAATCTGTTTGAAGGAAACAGCGTCCTGCGCGGCGGCCAGCCGCCAAGGGTCGAATCCGCTAATGATGCGAATATCATTCGGTAGCTTCAGTAACTGAAGTCCTTCGTTCGACCGTTTCGGCAGGGGCAAGAGGCGGTCGGAAGGCTCTTCCGTGTGAGATATGCCAAAAAAACGCGGCGCGATGGTGCGGTTTGGTGTAGGTTCCTCAACAGTCGAACCCTACCCCCTCGGCGACAATTTGGGCGAGCGTCAAAAAGCAGATTTTAACCACACTGTTGTACTCGATGGCGGTGCGGTTTGTCCTTCTGGTCTAACCCCACTCTCCCCATCGTGATTCCGTGGATTCTGTTTACAGGCTTCAACGGTCATCCGTGATGATCTGCGGATGGACTTCGTACCTGGGCGATGGCTTCCGGCCTGCCCCTTCGTTGCGCTGTGTGACATCACGGACAAATCCGTGATTGGTGGGTTTCCTGAGTGGTCCATCGAGTTCATCGGGATTCGTGACGCGACGACGAACAACCTGATGCAATTGCTGCCGAGTGAATTCCTGCTTTTCCGAACGAATCGCAGGATATTCACCTCGTTCATTCCGGGGAGTCTGGATACTCAACAGGCCATGCGTCAGGGATTCGTAGCCGGAGCGAACTTCAGGATCGACTTCGGCCGGAGTGATCTACCTGCGTCCCAGCGTCGACTCAGGAGTTGAGTACAGATACCGTCCGAGCATTCCGCTCCCCCGGAATCGCTTCTGTTCCATCACGCCCCGTAAGAATAGACTCCGGCACAGAATCGCACGGACTCGAAGGGAACCGAGCGGAACGGCAGGGAACATGCTAATGCGAAAACCCCAGCATTGGCCGGGGTTTACGCAAAATTGGCTATTGTCGCGTCTGCGAAAAAGACGCCGATTGCCCCCACTTGGAGTCGAACCAAGAACCTGCTGATTAAGAGTCAGATGCTCTACCAATTGAGCTATAGGGGCGTTGCGGCGGGGATTCTACTGTCAGCAGTCGCGTCCTTCAAGCGTCCCGGCCGTTTACAAAAATTTGATGCCGCAAATGACCGGAAATTGTCGGCGCAACTCAGTCAATTTAGGGTTCAAATCGATTGTACAGACGCTTTCCGTGAATTCCGTGCCGTCCGTGTCCAGTAACTGATTGGGACACGGATTACTCGGATGACACGGATTTGACATTCGAGGGAATTCTCGATTCTGGGCGGAGGTTTCAACTCCTCAAAAATTGACGTTCAGCGATTCGATGCTCTGCACTTCTGATGGCGATCTCGGACTTATTTTGTGAAATCCAGACCGGGATCATTGTCCGGAGCTCCGATGGTCGCGAAGTGGAAGCCGGTTCCCTTTTTGCTGAGTTCGGCCAGAATTGTGCCTCCCGAGTCGGGTTCCAAGGCGAGTTTGTTCTGGTCCAACGCATAGACTCCCTTCATCGACTGCGGGGTGCCACCCTGAGTGTATGACCAGGTGAACTCCTTGTTGTCTGTCAATTCCAGCTTGAAGTTTGTGTTGTTACCTCCCGCAGCGCTCCACTTTCCCGTGATGTCCTTGATGGAGAGCAGGTTTTCCGGAGCGATGGCTGGTTCCGGTGGCGGTTGCGGCGTTGGGCTGTCTTCGTTCTGAGTCGGAGCCGGGGCGGTCATCTTGACGTATTCTGCCGCCAGAGTGTCCTTGGGTTGCAGTTTCACGACCTTCAAGAACGTCTTGTGAGCGGCGTCTTTGTGGTCACATGTCATGTAATGGTAGGCGAGGAGGAAGTAGCCGTCAGCAGCTGTCTGGTTTGATTTGGTGTATTCTTCCAGGCGTCGCAACTGAGCCGTGTAGACGTCGACCGAAGGATACAGTCCAACCAGCGTGGCCCAGTCCCAACCGGGGCCCACCGCCAGAACGGGATGAATGGTTGATGCGGCTTCGTTGTAGTTACCGAGAGCAAACAGTACCAAGGCGCGGAATTCGTGCAAAACGGTGTCCTTGGGGGATTCTCGCAGTGCCTGATTGATACCGGCAAGCGCTCCCTGGTAGTCGCCGTCGAAAAAGCTTGAGCGGGCCTGATCAAAGGCAGAATTTGTGTTTCCGGCGGCAGGCGGGTTGGCGGGGGCTACTGCGCCAGATGATGGGTCTGCCGCAGGTTGATTAATGATCGGCTGCGAATAATCGTAGACGATTTGTGTCGTTTGTGCCGGCGCGACGTAGTAGGGGTTTGAATAGCCCCACAGGCCAAAACCATAGGCCAGCCGGTTCAAGCCCCAGGTGGTAATCCCGAACGCAGCCCAGCCGGGATAACGAGCCCAGGCGTTATTCCAATAACCGCCGTAGCCGCCGTGCCAGTAATCGTGGTGCCAGTTGCCATGGTAGTTATTGGCCCAGTTCTGCCAGTCTTCGCGATTGTTGTCGCGCCAGTTCTGGCGATCGTCCTGCCGGTTGTTCATTCCGTCTTGACGATTGTTCTGTCGGTTATTCATCCCTTCCTGACGATTGTTCTGCAGGTTGCCACGATCCTGCAGCCGGTTCTGCAGATCGTTGTGACGATCCTGAATGTTGGCCCCCTGGTTTGGAAGGCGATTGCCCGCATTCGGGAATCGGTTGTCCATTCCGGGAAGTGTCGTCGGGCGGTTCGCGATCCCCGGGCGGTTATCAACCCCAGGCCGATTATCCAGTCCTGGACGGTTATCCAGTCCGGGCCGATTGTCGATTCCGGGACGATTACCAACGCCCGGCTGGTTGCCGATTCCCGGGCGGTTGCCGAGCCCGGGCAGCGTCCCGGTCCCTGGACGTTCCGAATTCCCCGGCAGCGTGGAGGGCCGATTGCCTGCTCCGTTGTTAATTCCAGGTCGATTGGCGAGTCCGTTTCCGGCTCCAGTGCCGGTACCAGGACGGCTGCCGATTTCAGGGCGTTCGCCGAAACCGCTGCCTGGTCTCGAGCCTACGCTTCCCATGCCAGTCGACGGGCGATTTCCGCCACCTCCGCCGAAGCCAGGCGCACTGCCCGTGTTAGGACGCGACGATGGCATCGAGGGGCGACTCCCCCCCATACCGCCGCCCATGCTTCCACCGAAGTTTCCTCCACCGCCGCCAGGTCGGGGACCAGCACCGGCTCCACCTCCTCCTCCGAACGATGGACGGGCACCGCCTCCTCCACCGCCTCCCCCTCCAAACGATGGGCGGGCTCCACCTCCTCCGCCACCACCGATAGAACGGCCACCTCCACCTCCGCCGCCACCACGGCCGAACCCGTGAACGGGTTCATAGCAAAGCAGCGAAAGGCCCAGAATGGCGGCCAGAGAACTCAGGAGTCGATGACGCTTTACAAAGTTCATAATCGAAATTCCGAAACCGGAGATGGGGTATTCGAAGAAGCTCCAGGCAAATCCCTGGATCGTTGAACGTCAAAACTAGTTTGCGGCGGGTTTGGGTGGTCGACGCGCGACACGGACTCGAGCATCAGGCAGCAACTCATCGCCAACCAGTCGTTGAGTTGAATTCAATTCAAACAGATCTGGACTCAACAGGGTCAGAAACCGAGTCGCCGAAGCCGCTTTGCCGTCGGGGGTGACACCTTCCGCCTTGATCACCCAACCACCATCAACAGGAGTCCACGTCGACTCTCCGAATCCCCCGCTATGATCAAAAGCCCAGCCGCGAATGGTTTTTCGGAGAGGATCCCAACCGATTCGCTGAGTCCCACGTGATTCAACACCGCCTCGCAGTTTGACCACATAGTCCTGCAACAGGTAATTGCCATCGTCGGCCCACCGGCACGATGTTTCAACCTTTGCATCGTCGGTCTGGTCGACCCAGTCTCCGACGAGCCATTCGAGCGACGCCAGTTCATCATGTGCGGTTTTTGGCCCTTCTTCCGCTGGAAAATCACGGACATTTGTCAGCAGCCACTTGCCGTTTCGCTTGAGATGAATCGCCATATATGGGCTGGAAGAACCCTCGGCATCGGGTTCCAGCACCGTGGCACTGACCCCTTCTTCCAGCGCCACGTCTGGAGCGAGGAGTTTCAGCGACGTGATCCGGATTTCGATACGGGCTTTGGGGAACTTCTTGAAGATCTCGGCGAAGCGATTTCGGATGTTGTCCCGGCCGATGACAACATTCTCGTCCTCGTCAACGACTTCTGCTTTCTCCGCAAACTGTGCAGCGAGCCCCGTTGCGTCACCTTTGTTGAAGGCCGCTTCGAAAGCTCTTGCGGCCGTTTCGAGTTCTTTCTCGAATTCGTGTCCAACCTTTTCAGCCTTGGATTCCTGGGATTGTGCAGCCCGTGGGGAAATCCAGACGGACCCGGCAAAGCCAAACATCAAGGCTGCTGCTGCCACGAGGAGAAACGTCTTCGGCATTGATCTGATTCCTGATTCCCGAGAACAGGGAACTGCTTCATGTCCATTCACACGGTACCGCTCTGGCAAAATGGAATTGCCAAGTCGATGGCGTTGATCCTACCGTTCAACGATGGAAAATCCACAATGAAGTTGAGTTTTCATGATACTGGCGATCAGATCAACGGCGGCCAATATGCATGGAACGTCAGTTGTTGATGCGATGCACCCGGCTGTCATGGATTTCCAGGCAGCCTGATTGAAACAACCGGATTGCCTCAGGGAGTGCCTTACACTCGGCTGCAAAAACTCGTGCGGCAAGCGAATCCGCTGTATCCGAGTCCTCAACCGGGACGACACTCTGCAGAATGATCGGTCCATGATCGTATTCGTCATCCACAAAGTGGACTGTACATCCGCTGACGCGCGTCCCACGTTTCAGGACGGCTTCGTGTACATGATGACCATGCATGCCGTGACCGCAGAAGGCTGGAATCAATGAGGGATGGATGTTGATCGTCCGGCCAAGAAAATCCGCTGGAATCCGAATCAGAGCGAGGAATCCCGCACAAACCACCAGATCCGCCTGCACGTCGCGGCACAGACCAAAAATGCGGTTGCTGAAATCCTCAACAGTAGCAAACGACTTTCGGGTGACCGTTTCACAACGCAGCCCGGCATTGGTCGCTCGCTGGATTCCTCCGCAGTCGATCCGACTGGCAATCACGAGCGGTATCTGAGCATTCAATTCCCCTGCGTTGATCTGAGAGACCAGGTTTGTCAGCGTGGTCCCTCCACCTGAAATCAGCACCGCCAGTCGAATGGGACGATTGAGTGGTCCGGCGAGCGGGCGAATTCCAGCCATATCTTGTGCAGGTCCTTAAACAAACAGATTGATCAGCATGTACATCCGCAGCGTTGAAAGCGAAAAATCAAACCACGCTGACTCGCATGAGGATTGCAGATCATTGAACGAGTCGCAAGCAGAGGCCCCCTGTCGCTGCCGGAATCCAGCAGCTTCAATTCGCGAAGATGTGGCGTGACAAATGCCCCGCCATATCACAATTGGCTCAGTCGCTGTCGCTCGTCTTTGAGGCCAATACCGCTCAACTTAAGATGTCGTGATGCCGTCAGCAGATATTCCAGGGTCGCAACGGCAGCATCGAGAGGAAGGCCTTCGGGACGGATGTTGCTGACGCAGTTGCGTTCGGCATCGGAACGCCCGACCTTCGGTCCCCAGACAAAATAGGCTCCCAGACTGTCAGGGGAGCCGAGTCCCGGGCGTTCGCCAAGCAGGATCAGGGAAATCCTGGCACGCAGCGCCGATCCAATCTCATCCTGAATGGCAACGCGGGCAAATGGCACGACAAGAACAGGTGCAATGGTCCAACCTCGCGAAACCATTCTCGCGTACAAGGAAATCACGATCGGTTGAGCATGAACGGTCGCTCTCGATGACAAGCCGTCGGAAACAATTATGCTCAAGTCGAACGACGATGTTTGCGCGAGAACAGCACATTTCTCGCGTGAGTCATCGGACAATCGTCGACCCAGGTCTGGACGACGAAGGTATTCATCACGGGTTGTCACGGAACTGTGCAATAATTCTGCCTGCAATCCTGCGGACTGCAGACTGCGGACCATGCCTGTGGCATCAAACGGCATCGCCACGGCATCACGGGCTCGAGCGTGCGCCAGTCCGAAATCGAGCAACTCCCGGGTCGGAACGCTTCCACCTGCCCGGCCGAGTGCAATCCTCGCGGCTGTCAATGAACGAAAGTCAGACCACGCATCCAGTCGCGCACCGTTCTGGGTGTTCATGGTGTCCTCGGCCGATAATCGAGAAGGCGATGACTGCGCGACATCGGGCGCAGCCGCATTTCCTGGTCGAGAACGCCGTTTGCTATCAGCCAGGCTTCAAATTCCGGTGCAGGACGCAGCCGCAGAGTCTGGCGCAGGTAATGGCTGTCGTGGAATGATGTCGACTGGTAGTTCAGCATAATGTCGTCAGCTCCAGGGACACCCATAATGTAGTTACAGCCTGCCGTCCCCAGCA
>CAZSTW010000128.1:12263-20673 GCA_964609845.1 uncultured Planctomycetaceae bacterium
GAGTCAGCAGCGTGTCCATGTCATCCTGGTCGGCTTCCGAATGATTCGTGTAACAGACATCGCATCCCATCGGAACCCCGAGCAGCTTTCCACAGAAGTGGTCTTCGAGCCCCGCACGAATAATCTGCTTGCCATCGTACAGATATTCCGGGCCGATGAATCCAACGACCGTATTGACCAGCAACGGCTGAAACTGGCGTGCGACCGCGTAGGCTCGTGCTTCCAGCGTCTGTTGGTCGACACCGTGATGAGCGTTTGCCGATAAGCATGACCCCTGGCCCGTCTCAAAGTACATCACGTTGTCACCCACGGTCCCTCGCCTCAGCGACATTGCCGCATCACGAGCCTCGTGCAACAGCGACAACGTCACGCCAAAGCTCTTGTTCGCCGCTTCAGTTCCCGCAATGGATTGAAAGACCAGATCCACCGGAGCCCCTCGTTCAATGGCTCGCAGCGATGTTGTCACGTGAGCCAGCACACACGATTGAGTTGGAATCTGGAACCGCTCGATGATTTCGTCAATCAGTTCGATCAAGCGAATCGTGTTGTCGACATTGTCTGTCGCGGGGTTGATCCCAATGACGGCGTCGCCGCAGGCATAACACAATCCATCCAGAATCGAAGCCGCGATTCCGACAGGGTCATCAGTCGGATGATTCGGTTGCAGGCGAACCGCCAGCCGCTTCGACAATCCCAGTGTATTTCGAAATCGCGAGACGACACGACACTTGCTGGCAACCAGGATCAAGTCCTGATTCCGCATCAGCTTGCTGACCGCAGCCGCCATTTCTGGGGTAATGCCCCGTGCTACCTTGCACAATTGCTCGGCGTCAGTGTCGTAGTCCAGCAACCATTCCCGGAATTCACCCACCGTCAGATTGTGGATCGGTTCGAATGCGATGGGATTGTGCGAATCGCAGATCAACCGCGTGACTTCGTCCTGTTCGTACGGAATCAGGGGATGATCGAGAAAAGCCTGCAGCGGGACATCGGCCAGAGCGAACCGGGCGGCCATCCGTTCTTCGTCACAACTCGCTGAAACTCCTGCAAGTTCATCGCCTGAGCGTCGGGGACTTGCCTTGGCAAGCAGTGTTCGCAAGTCATGGAAGACATACGAAGAAGTCCCCAGTGAATGGCGATATTCAGGCATGTCACGTCACGCTTGCCAGCGATCAGGGTTATTCTTGCGGCTCTTCCATCTCATCCAGCAGACGAATCGTCGCCTGCAGCAATTGTGGAAGGCCCTTTCCGGTGACGGCGCTGATCATCAGAACCGGCCGGCCGATGCGTTCTTCCAGCAATTCGGCAGCGGCACGGGCATCGGGGAGTTCACTCTTGGTGATCACCACAATCTCCGGCCGAGCCGCCAGAGCTTCATCATAAAGACGCAATTCTTCACGAATCTGCAGATAGTTTTCGACAGGATCGGTCTGATCGTCCGGGGCAGGTTCGACCAGGTGAATCAAGGCCTTTGTTCGTTCGACATGTTTCAGGAATTCATGGCCCAGCCCGACGCCCGCGTGAGCCCCTTCGATCAGACCTGGGATGTCGGCCAGAACAAATTGTCGTTCGTGCCCAACCCGCACCATGCCCAGGTTCGGATATTTGGTCGTGAATGGATAGTTGGCAATTTCAGGCGTGGCCCGTGAAAGACGGCTGAGAAGCGTCGACTTGCCAGCGTTGGGCTTGCCGATCAGTCCCATGTCCGCGATGACTTTCAGTTCCAGCGAAACGTCGCGCTGTTCTCCCGGTTCACCCGGCCCGAATTCGCGGGGAGCCCGGTTCGTGGAACTCATGAAACAGACGTTTCCCTTGCCCCCCTCGCCACCGCGGGCGACGATCACCTGGTCACCGTGCTCGACCATGTCCTTCAGGATATGGCCCCGTTTCAAATCGCGCAGGATCGTACCGGTCGGGACACGAATAATCGTATCCTTGCCATCTTTTCCGGTCTTCAGCGAGCCATTTCCCGGTTCGCCGCTCTCACCAACCCAGTGTCGGACGCCGACCAGATGGACCAGACTGCTCACATTCTCATCCGCTTCGATGATGATGTGGCCTCCCCGTCCGCCATTACCGCCGTCGGGGCCGCCTCGAGGAACATGTGCTTCACGACGGAAACTGGCCGAACCACTTCCGCCGTCGCCTGCTTTACAGAAAATCGTAACGTTGTCGACAAACATAGTCGCCCCATGATAGTGCATTCCCGCTTCGTCAGCGACGCACAAAGCACTTTTGTGACCTAAAAAAAAGAATCTCGTCCCATAGAGCGAATCGCGTTGATGGGTGGCTTCCCGCGACATCAATCGGCAGCGTCTCACCCATGTTTCGACGCGACACGGAAGTGCAGGCCGGACTATTGCCAGCGAATCGGGCGAATGACCTCGCTGGCAAGGAGAATTCCGACGGTGGCCACCAGACCAAGGATCCCCCGCATCGCCCAGATCGCTCGATCCGGGCCAAGCCACGTCACAAGTCGCTGGCCTTTCTTCGTTTCCTTCAGAAACCACCGCTCGCGAGCCAATATCAGACAGCAGGCAGCAACGATGGCAATTCCCATCCCCTGATCCTGCGTTAATCGCATCATGACAACACTTTCGAAAAACCGACGAGTGACATACAGGTTCGCATTCTCGATCCTGAGGCAGTAGGGATTTGCGACCGTTCAAACCGTCGCCAACTGGTGAATCGACAATCGTCCCATCATAGCAACTGCGACCGTGAACGCTTGTAGGATCGCCTATTTTGCCGCAGCCTCGCCAACGGAAATCGCTTCCAGTCCCGTAGTCCCGTAGGTCAGGCTGTGCCTGACTCTTGGAAGTCAGGATGCATAGGTCCTGCAGTTTGGCGAACAATACCGTCATCTGACATTACTTACATCACTTCCTCGTCAGGCACAGCCTGACCTACTAGCAGCCCGTGGTAAAAGCCGGTCGGGTGGCCGGGACTGGACTGAGGCTTTGCGAAGGAAGGCCCGGTCTTCGTGTCACATTCCGGGACTTCACGAAGACGCTCCAGTCCCGGCCACCCCCCCCTTGATTACGCACTTCACTTCCTCGTCAGGCACAGCCTGACCTACCAAACGACCAAACTGCGCCGACGTAAATCGCTTCCAGTCCCGTAGGTCAGGCTGTGCCTGACTCTTGGAAGTCAGGATGCATAGGTCCTGCAGCTTGGCGAACAATACCGTCATCTGACATTACTTACATCACTTCTTCGTCAGGTACAGCCTGACCTACCAAACTGACGCTGGTATACAGCCCATGTTGCACATCTTCGTCTTCGTCGTCTTCTTCATCCAGTTCCGGCGCGGCAACTCCGACGCCCCCCAGTCAATATTACCTGGTATCGGAAACAGTCTACCCGTCAGACTCCGATCCCGGTCAGCAAGTTGTCACGAGTTATAGTCAGTCGTTCTATCCAGGAACGAACGCAATCCGGGAGCTTATCACAACGCTTCCCATCGTCTCCGCTGACCAGAATGGTTCGGGAGCCGCTGCCAGCCGCCGTGAATACTTTGATACCTACGGCAACCTGATCTGGGCGATGGACGATCGTGGTTTCATCACTCGCATGACTTACGACATTCCGACCGGCGCGATCCTTCAGCAGGTGGACGATGTCGATACGTCGCTCTACTCAGATACTCCTGCTGGCTGGTCTACACCGTCCGGCGGGGGGGTGAATCTCGTCACCGACTATGAACATGATGATCAGGGGCGTATCGTTCAGACGCTTGGGCCGAGTCATACACTCAGCGTGCTCGGTGTGGCAATTACGATTCGTAGGGCGTCATGGATCGTCTACGAAGAGTCGTCGACACAGCGAATCACCCGCAGCGGAAAGGGGTATGCGTTCGGGGCCTCGTCCGAGTATTCATACTATCTCGAAAACCCGGTGTCGATCACCGTGGCTAACGCACGCGGGACGGTGCAGCAGCAAATTCAGGCGACCAGAGCATCCTCGACGGGCAAACTCCTTCCCACAGATACATTCCCCCAGTCCAGTTACACCAGTTGGACGACGATGCAATACACGGATTGCTGCCTCAGCGCGTCGCAGCGAGTCTATCACACGATTCCTGCAAGTGGCAGTGGTGCTGCGGGGACGAATTACGACGAAACCGATTACGGATACGACGCGATGAAGCGGCGTAACCGCACGGTAACGCCCGGTGGCACGATTACCGACATTGTCTACGATCCGCACGGGATGGTACTGGGCACATATACCGGAACCAACGACACGGGAGCGACGGAAACTGATCCGACTGGCGGCGGGGCAAGCGGTAATAACATGAAACTTGTGACCGCGAATGAGTATGACAACGGTGCAGATGGAGGTGATGGCAACCTCACCCGACGAACCGAGTACGCCAGCGGCACGACGACTCGTGTCACGACTATGACTTACGACTTCAGAAACCGTCGGATCACAACCGATGGTGAGATTGATTACTTTGAAAAGTCGTACTACGACAACTTGAATCGCGTCGTCAAGACGGAACGCTATGATACAACATCGTCTGGCCATCTGATTCGTCGCGACGAAACCAGGTTTGACGACCGGGGACGTGTCTATCAGTCGCTTCACTCCGAAGTGAACCCTGCCACGGGTACGGTCGGCAACGTCCTGATCGACAATACGTGGTTTGATGCGGCGAGCCATGCAATCAAATCGCTGCCATCAGGCTCGAAGGAATTCACCAAGACCACGTTCGACAGCCTCGGTCGTCCAGTCATCGCTTACAAAGGTTACGACCTTGATGAAACGACCTACGCTGAAGCATTGACAGTCACAGACGATGTCATCCTGGAACAGACCGAGACGATCTATGATCACGCCGGTAACGCGATCCAGACGACGAAGCGGCAGCGTTTCCACACGGCACCCGATACCCAAACCGGCCCGCTTCAAAATACGACCACGACTCCCAAGGCTCGCGTGACGTATCAGACGATGTACCCCGACGCACTCGGCCGAACGGTGGCGACGGTAAACTACGGGACTAACGGCGGTACATCACTTTTCCGTCCTGCCACAATTCCCGCTCCGTCAGACACCGTGCTGGTTACCATCCTGACCTACAATGCCGCGGGACAAGTCGCAACGCAGACCAACCCTGCCGGGATTGTCACCTCGTTCGAATACGACGCTGCCGGGCGCCGCACGAGTGTCACACTCAACGCAACCGGGACCGGCAGTTCCAGTTCATCCAGCAGCAGTTCGAGTTCTTCCACAGGCGGTTGCGAACCATCCGACGACGTGAACGTCACCGTCCTGACCCGTTTCAACGCCGATCACAACGTGTCGAGCATCACGGCACGGAACTATGTCACGTCGGACCAGGTGACGCAGTATGTCTATGGAACAACACTGGACGATTCCGAGATTGCGTCCACTCTGCTCAAACGGGCCGAAATCTATCCCGATTCTGTCGATGACGATGACCGGATTCTGTTCTCGTACAACCGGCAGCGAGACGTCACGACCACCACCGACCAGAACGGAACAGTCCATGTGTTCGAGTACGACAAACTGGGGCGTCAGATCCATGATCGCGTGACAACGCTCGGCACAGGTGTTGATGGCGCGGTCCGGCGACTGTCAACGACCTATGAAGTACGCGGCATGAAGGCCAGCCTGACCAGTTGGAATGATGCCTCAGTGTCGTCAGGGGATGTAGTCAATGAATGTCAGTTTGTGTACAATGGCTTCAGCCAACTCGTCACCGAGTATCAGTCGCACGGGGGAGCCGTGAATACCAGCACATCACCCAAAGTTCAGTACGGCTACGCCAGCGGGAGTGCCAACACGATCCGCTCGACAGGGATCACGTACCCGAACGGGCGAGTGATCAGCTACGATTACGGTACATCGAACGGCATCAACGATGCGATCAGTCGCATTGACGCGATTAAGGATGGGGCAACGGCGCTGGCCCAATACAGTTATCTGGGCAATTCGACGTTCGTGATCACCGACCTACCGTGAAAACACCGTCGCCACAGCCAACGGCGCAAAGTTTGATGAACTTTATGAAAGCGATCTGCTGGACCGCCTGAAGCATATGGACCGGGAGCAACTGACAGCATTGAAGGATGCAATCACCGACAAGACATTTTCTCAGTGCTGGTCTCTGGATCCAACCGGCAACTGGAAGAAGTTCCAGGAAGACGACAACGGCGACGGGACGTGGGACTTGAACCAAACGCGCACCGCCAACGCAGTGAATGAAATCACACACATCACCGACACGGTCGGCCCCGCCTGGGTCACACCGGCATACAATCGCGCGGGCAACATGATGACGATGCCCAAGGTCGCCGACCCGACCATCAGTCAAACCTGCACTTACGACGCCTGGAATCGCATCGTTCAGATCAAAGAAGGCGTAAACACCGTCAGTTCCTACGTCTACGACGCCGCTAAACGACGAATCATCCAAAGCAACTACACATCCGGGATACTCAGCGAAACGAGGCATCTCTACTACACCGAGCCAAGCAAATGGCAGGTGATCGAAGAACGACTTGGCACCTCGCCCGATAGCGCGAACGCCGAACGTCAATTCGTCTGGGGCTTGAGATACATCGACGACCTCATCCTCCGCGACCGAGATATCGATGCAAACGGCACCCTCAACGAACGCCTATACGCGATGCAGGACGCCAACTGGAATGTCACCGCTATCGCAGACAGCAGCGGAGTGGTCCAGGAACGCTACAACTACGCTGCCTACGGAATGCCGACGTCCCTAAACAGTACGTTCGACGCACGAGCGAGCAGCAGCTTTGAGTGGGAGACGCTGTACTGCGGGTATCGTTGGGTGCATCTGCCTGCCTTATACCATGTTAAAACTCGAGTACTTCACTCAGTGCTCGGAGATTGGATTCAACGAGACCCAATCGATTTTACAACCCTGTCCTCACTTTACGAATACTGTAACTCCTCTCCGATAGGTATGACAGATTCCCACGGGCTCTACACAGAAGCAGACTGTGAGCGGTGGTATGAACTTTGTAAAATCGCGGCTGCGGACCAGCGTGACGCTTGCTTGTGTGACGCCCAAACGCCGTGGGATACAAACGTGTGTTGGGCAAATACTACACATACATTACGACATGCCTTGCCGGCCTTTTCGCGTGCCTCGTGGGGACTGAAGAAACATTGGCGATTCTCGGTACTGTAATTGGCGTGGTTGTGATTGCCGGTGTCTCATATTACGTGGTGTCGACTGGTGGCATTGAACTTGTTTTGGTTCGCATATCACAGACCTTCGCTGTTTGATCAGTCTTTTGAACTTTCGAGATTCGTTTCCGTTCGTACGCAAAAATCCACCAAAACAAGAGGTTTTATCGCATGCAGATACCAGACAACATCCGAGTTCGCGTTGCGCATGCAGACGTCCAAATGCAAATAGCAGTTCGGAGATCTGTTCGCGCATGGAAATTCGGGCGGCAAGATACATACCAACAAACACTGCTCGGTGGTAACGGTGATATAGCTGTCGACGGAGACCAGACCGTGTTTGTGGAGGGAGATTGCGTACGCTCGCTCGTCATGCCGGCGGGTGGCGTGCTGCACATTAATGGAAATCTGCAGGCGCATATCAGGGTGTCGGGACATTGTGAAGTTGTAATCAGCGGAAATGTACTTCACGGCTTCATCATTGATACGGTCGGCGTCTGCAATGTGTTTATTGGAGGTGTTCTGGCCGGAGAAGTCAGATCAGCAGGGAATTTAAAGACTTGGATTGACTCAGACTTTATTGGACGCATCTTAACCGGCGACCCGGCACACATAGTGCACATCGAAGGTGATTGCGGCGGCCGTATCGTGCCCGGTAAGGATTTAAAGGCGTTGTGGCGGACCGTTAATGGTGTCGCATCGACGGAGGTCTTGGCGAGTATTGCGGAAAGTGGGTACCTACAATTTAATGCGTCCGTTATGAGGAGTGACAAACCGCCAGGGGTGTATTACCCGACCAGTGGGCTCGTTGAGAAGCGAGGAAGCAACATTCACTGGTGTGTTCGGTCATAATCCCGGTGATCAGGCTCGACAAAACAAAGGGGGTAGCGTGATCCAGACGACGATGCGATCCCGCTATCACAACGCCCCAGATACCCAAACCGGCCCACTGCGGGAAATTAAAGGGGTCAGGACTCTTTGATGTTGAAAGTGACGTGGATTGATTGTTATCGTTAAGAAATGCCACGTCCTCCACGAGCCGATGAAGCAGGCGGGTTGTATCATGCCCTGAATCGAGGGACTTCACTCGCCGAGATATTTCACAAGCAGGCTGACTTTGAAGCGTTTGAACGAATTCTGGGTGAAGGGCTGCAGCTGTATGCAGTTCAACTGTTTTCGTATCAGTTGATGCCGAACCATTGGCACCTCGTGTTGCGTC
>CAZSTW010000129.1:0-20100 GCA_964609845.1 uncultured Planctomycetaceae bacterium
GCGACATTCATCAACTTTCACGAGGCCGAACTGGTGGATGGTGCATCGAACTGTGAATGGCGAAGACTTCGAAACACCACAATGAGGTCCTCCATTATCGTTTTCAATCCTCAGGAAGAAAGGGGGCCGGGGGACGATTCTCGAGGGGACGATTCGGTTCAACACGGATCTCGACCCATCCATCGGTTCCCTGATCGTGGTCAGGAAATACAATCCGTGTGACTTTCAGCAGCCAACTGCGTGTCTCAATGAATTGACCGGTACGAATCCAGAATTGCCGTTCGAATACTTCGGGTTCAGCGGGAGATGGTGCTAACAGTTCTTCATCATTCGACATGATCTGCAGTTCGGCTCGGCCGGGTGACGTTGGTGTCTGATGACCAGGGTCAAAACTGTTGAGATAGAATCGCAGGGCCGCTGATCGTTCTTTCTCACCGGGGCCAGTAATCGGAGGGGCAACTTCCAGGCTGCCATGTCGATTCAAGGCCAGCAGTCGAATGGCGTCCTGCGGTGCCAGACTCAAAGGGATTCGGAACTCGTACAAGGCTGAGTCTCTTCGTGTCGCATCGGTAGATTTGCCCGCCGATCATCAGAACCTGACCCTCCTTCACATCACTTTCCCAGCTCCACGCAAAATCGTTGAACTCTTCCGGAAGATTTTCACCCTGATTCACCAGGTGCACCTTCGTCCAGAGTCCTTTCTTGTTGTGCTCAATCGACCATTCGGCAAAGCCTCAGTCCAGTCCACCCGACGCTGAAATGCGTTCTCGCCACCATCCAGTCAGTTGCCAACAATGCCGCCAAAACCCGCTCTCGCTTAAAATTCTGTTACTACGTCTCCGCCGTTGCGTGATGAAAGATTGCGGTAAACATTGAGGTCTATATTCGTACTGACGAATCGTACTGAACCATCGCCGAGTACAAACTGAGCGCCGCCTGTGTGATAGCTGGCAAACTCGTCCATTCGTACCAGACTATTGTTTGGGACCACATCGGTATCCCCGAGTATCCGACAGATCGGATTGTCGGCACCAGCGATAACGCCACTCCACGTATACAGCCAACCATTCGCCGAACGAGTTTGCCGTTCTCCAACGACCAGAGTCGTGCTCAGCCCATCCGTCACATCTGCAAATCGCACACGGCTGTTGAGAAAAAACATCCCATTACTGGAACAGGGAACACCAGCGGCAAGACCATTGCAGAAGTCGACCTCGTCCTTACCGAACACTCCTGCGTAACTCGCCCCCGCAACATCAGCGAGCGGTGTCGTTGTCTCCGCAGCGGGGATGGTCCATTTCTTGAGAACGAGGTCCGATGGGCACTGGAATACGTTGACCGCAGTCGCACGGGCGATAGCGTTCGAAGCGGCTCCGACCTGTACGTTAAAGTTAATCTGATTGTAAAGCACGGACTGGTCCAGTTGAGGGAGCAGTCGAGACGCCCAACTCCATCCGTTGATTCCAGAGACATCAGGCTGGTTGGCAGTGACACCGATCCAGCCTGGAGGAACCAGATTGAATACGTCATGGTAGTTGTGAATTGCCAGTCCAAATTGCTTCAGGTTGTTTCGGCATTGCGTACGCCGCGCCGCTTCGCGTGCCTGCTGCACAGCAGGTAGAAGAAGTGCAATGAGGACCGCGATGATCGCGATCACAACCAGAAGTTCAATCAATGTAAAGCCAGGACGGTTTCGGAATGCTTTATTTTCGGTCATGGATATCTTTCGGTGAAAAGCGGAACGCGTCCGCTGAAATACAATCAGCGGCGTGTGAACAGACGGTCGACAGAAGCGGAACGAAGTCCGGTAGAAAGCCATTGGGCGATGTGCCCCGGAAGCTCTCTAAACCTGCCAACGACAGAAATGAACAGAAGCCGTCCGCGATCCTTGGATCAGCGTCGCGTTTCGGTCGCAGCCAGAATGGCTTGTGCTGCAGAGATTTGTGGGCAAACAAACGTCCGGGATCGGATATAACCCGGAAGCCCACGGAGTCAGGCCCGTCAACGGTCGAACTTGAGTATTGGCGAATTCACCGAACGGAGCGAGATCAAAACAGGTCCCCGATTCGTCCGTACGAATCGGACCACGATCGACATCGTCATTGGGTCGCACACCGAGCAAAATCGGATGCCAAGCCTGACCTTCCATCAGACTATGAATCGGCGTACCCCGACACTCTCCATCCAAATCAGGCATTGGGATGGGGGCATGGACCGTGTGCAGAACAAGGACCAGGATCAGAAGCTGACGCCGATGCCACAAGTGAGTTTTCTCCTTCGTCAGATTGTAGCAGTCGCAACCGAAGATAGAAACAACTTTAAAATCGCTGCGATGATCCGCCTCAATGGTTCATGCAGAACTCGGTAGAACTGAGCAGCGCCCAGATTGCGAGTTCAATTCCTTTACCTGGTTGCTGCGAACGTGTCGCCAGGAACTGCTTCACTGCCTCAGCTTCATCCGATGCCGGGGGGCGGGTCAGGACAGCAAAAAACAGCGACGCTGCCAACTTCGCGGGGTGGCCCAGCTTGCTTCTCTTTAGACCGGGGACAAGGGTAACAGGTGTTCGGGGACATAGGTAACAGTTTGAAGGGGACGAGAACTGGTTCCAAAGTCTGCGTCGGGGGCGTACTCGATCACTGGCAGGGTCTCCGGGTACGAACGCTTACTGACGCGATAGCGACTCGCGGGAACAGCCAGTCTCAACGCTTCATGAGGCCGCTGGGTGTTTTAGACCTGACGCCACGGATCGAATGCCCGTTGCGTATCGATCAGGTCGCGGAAGCTGCGGTTGCGCAAGATCTCGGCTGCCAGCGATGGCAGGCGATGACAAACGAGGAATACTTGACTTCGAAATCGCGAGATTTGTGTTATTCGTGAATCTGCAATATCCTCTGCTTGTGCGGTCGCGGCGAGCGACCGGATGAATCTGCTTCTTCCTGCGTTGACGAGTTTGTTTCATGCGCGCCATTCAGCTTCTGGAACCGCAACAATTCCGTTTGATTGATATTCCTGAACCGACCGAACCGGGTCCCGACGAAGCTCTGGTTCGAGTGCATCGAGTCGGAATCTGTGGAACCGATATCAGCGGTTACCTGGGGAAAATGCCGTTCTACTCATATCCACGTATCCCGGGCCATGAACTCGGAGTGGAAGTCGTTGCCGTCGGGTCAGGTGTCACGAACGTCAAGCCCGGCGACAAATGCTCGGTCGAACCATACATCAACAATCCTGCCAGCTTTGCCAGCCGTCGCGGACGTACGAACTGCTGCGAAGAACTTCAGGTGCTGGGTGTACATACCGATGGGGGCATGCGTCCTCTGTTCAAGTTGCCCGCTCGAAAACTGCATGTTTCAACAAAGCTGGCGATGGAACAACTGGCGCTGGTGGAAACCCTGGCGATCGGTTGCCACGCGGTGGCTCGGTGTGCTCCCGAAGCAAACGAAGATGTGCTGGTGATTGGTGCGGGGCCGATTGGGCTGAGTGTCATTGAATTCGTCAAGCTGACCGGTGCGAATCTGATCGTCATGGATATGGTTGCCGGCCGACTGGAATTCTGTCGCGAAAAGATGGGTGTCAAACACACGGTCCAGGCTGGAGACGGTAACGAAGAAAAGAAGCTGCGAGATCTGACGGACGGACATCTGCCAACAATCGTGGTCGATGCCACGGGAAGTGCGAAGTCGATGTCGAACGCTCTCAACTACGTAGGTCACACGGGGAAGCTGGTTTTTGTCGGCATTACAACGGACAACGTCACGTTCCCACACCCACTGATGCACCGCCGCGAAATGACCTTGCTGGCCAGCCGCAATGCGATGCCTGCCGATTTCGATCGGATCATCCAGTTGATCGAGTCAGGAACGATCGATACTCGCCCCTGGATCACTCATCGGACGGGGTTCGACGACCTGATCGGGCAGTTCCCGAGCTATACCAAACCGGAAACGGGAGTCATCAAGGCAATCGTCGAGGTTCCGCGGTAAGGTTTCAGCGATCATCCCCGGCCAGGGCTTCACATGTCGAATCAGATCCCTTCCGATCCAGTCGCGAACACCGAGACCGTTGGGGAAGGTCACGATCCGGGATCGGCGATCTGGTTCTGGCCGGGAGCCATCGCTGTTGCCGCAGGTCTGGCAATCGCGGCGGCTCATGCGCCTGCCCGGATTCGACTGCTGGGAGTCTTCTCCGTTGCATTTGGTCTGATCCTCGGCTGGTTGCTGTCCCGTCTGGCTGCGACATTGCATCAGCGACTCAATATTCCACAGGTCGCGTGGGTGGGAGTCGTGACTGCGGCGGGGTTGATTGGAAGTGTCTGTCACTTGGTTGCACTTCAACCGATCCCCGCTCTACCAACCTTTTCGCATCCCGTGGCCACGATGCTGGCCGCACGGATGCAGGAAGAAAGCGGCATTCAGCCAGGTGATACGATTCCCGAGTTTGAGCCATTTCCGTTCAAGCAGCCAACGTTTGCTCAGCGAGTCCAGGCCTACCTGAGCAGTCGCGTGCAGAGCCTGGGTTTCTGGCCCAGTCCCTGGCTGGAAGTCCTCTGGGGGGCTGAAGTCCTGGCTGGGACGGCAGCGGCGGTCGGAATGGCTTGGGCGCTGCGGTCAAAGGAACTCAGCCCATGATCGTTGGCATCGGCACAGACATTGTGGAGGTCGAACGAATCCAGAAAATGATGTCGGACCACGGCGATCACTTTCTGGAGCGAGTCTTCACGGCTGCAGAGATTGCTCACTGCCAGCCGCGCCGCGAAGCCGCACAGCACTTTGCCGGCCGCTGGGCCGCCAAAGAGGCGGTGATGAAGGCTCTGGGAACCGGATTCACTCCCGAAGTCGGCTGGACCGATATCGAAATCCTGACGCACCCCAGCGGACAGCCCTATGTCGTCATGCACGGCTCGGCGCGGACCTGCAGTGAAAACAAAGGGATCGGAACAATCTTGATCACCCTGTCGCACACAAAAACCTACGCTACAGCAACTGCAATTGGCCTGGCGATTTCGTAGGCGGAAGGCAGAACAACAGCAAACGATGTTCGGCGCGCATCGCTGTTCGGCGCGGGTCTCCCGACCCCGCCGAGGCCGACGACCGAAGGTCTCCTCTCCTCTTCTCTTCTCGTCTTTGTTTTTTACGACCTGTTAGTGCGGGTCGCACGCCGAAACCGACGACCGAAGGTCTCCACTTCTTTTTCGTGACGATTTGGCAGACTCGCTTGACCAAAACCGGACGCCAGCACAGGGCGACATCCCGGAAGGCAAAGCCAATCCAGCAGTTACAACCGATACCAACCGCCCATTTTGACGATGAGTTGGCTGATTCACGATGTTTCCGCTCGGCTCACTTGACCGGGGCGAGCGAGGTACTTATCGTTTCTCATCTCGTGACAGAATTCGGCGGATGTGCCGGATCGTCGTGAGCCCCGGACGATTAGCTCAGTTGGTTAGAGCGCCACGTTGACATCGTGGAGGTCACAAGTTCGAGTCTTGTATCGTCCACTCCCGAGCCCCCTGAATTCCTGCGAAAGCCTGTAATTCAGGGGGTTTTTGCATTTCACTGGTTCGTTCAATGCGTCGGATTACGTCAGGTTCGCGAGTCGCCGACGTCGGATTTGACGTCGCTTTTTCAAAGCCCGAATCGGTCACCGACGTTGACCGTACTCGGCCTACCTGGGTCGCACCGCGACGAGAAGTTTATCTTAGTTTAATTCTTCAAAACATCCTGTGACTTCGTCACCCCGCCTTTTCAAATCTGATTGGAAGCAGGTGCAGCACAGAGGCACAGAGAATCACAGAGGAAACGGCGGACCCAAACTCTGTGCTCTCCGTGCCTCTGTGTTTCGAAGTCTTCGCCATTCACAATCCGATGTTGGTTTGTTGAGTTCAGTTGCCAACGCGCTGTTCGCATCGGCGGTGACTGTAAACTTGCCTGCGGTGTATTCGATTTCGACCTTCTTGGCGTCTGCCGGCAGCTTCACCAGTTCTTTTCCATCCAGTTTCACGCGGGGTGGCCCAGCTTGCTTCAAGCTGGGTGCGCAGCACAAGAAACTTCAGTCAAGCGCCGATACACGAATCGCATTCAACCTCGTCAAATGTCGGCTGGAGGTTTCTTGGACCTTCGGCCCCCGGCTTGAAGCAAGCCGGGCCACCCTGCGAATTGGAATCCGCAGTTGCAGAGTACTGCGTCGTTCGAGTGAAATGGGGTTGCCTTTGAGGAGAGGCTGTTATGAAACTGACGACGCTTTTTGCTTTCATCGTGGCCTTTGCCAGTGGTGCATATCTGCAAGCGGCTCCCCCCGCGATCGGCGATGTGATTGCAGATCTGCGATTCAAGGATATCCGTGCACTGCCACGGTCGTTGAATGACCTGGGAGTCAAGAAGGCCTATGTCTTTGTCTTTACGACGACCAGTTGCCCATTGGTCCGGCGTTCGATTCCCAAACTGGTCGATCTCGATGCACGCTATGCTGCGCAGGATGTGCAGATCGTTGCCGTCAACGTTGGAGCTGACGATACGATCCGCGATATGGCGGCTCAGGCCATTGATCTTGATGCCCCGTTTCCGTTTGTCAAAGACGCCAACCTTTCTTGTGTAAAGGCACTCGGCGTGACTCGTACTCCTGAAGTCGCGATCCTTGATGCCAATAAGAAGCTTGTCTATCGAGGTCGGATCGATGATCAGTTGCGATTGGGGGGAGCCCGGCCGGAACCGACTCGACGAGACCTCGAAGAAGCGATTCGTGATCTTCTCGAAGGTCGCCCCGTAGCCGTTGCCGAAACTCCCGTTGATGGCTGTGTGATTGAATCTCCGCCGCAATCCTCCGTGATGTTGCCGGCTCCGACGTTTCATCGTGATGTGGCTCCAATCCTGCAAAAGCGCTGTGTCTCCTGCCATACCGAGGGGACTGCCGCTCCATTTTCGCTCACCACATTCCGTGATGCCACGGCCCATGCCGAGATGCTGGCCGAGGTCGTGGAGGATCAGCGGATGCCTCCCTGGTACGCTCACCCGAAGTACGGTCGGTTCCAGAATGATCCATCACTATCGCGAGAAGAACGTGACACCGTAGTCCGCTGGGTCAAATCGGGTCGAATCGAAGGTGAGCCTCCGGCTGATCCCCCCAAGCCGGTGGAAGCGCCGAAGTGGCGGATCGGAACTCCTGACGTCGTGATCACGATGCTGGAACAACACACCGTCCCTGCCACGGGATTTGTTCCGTACCGATATGTGGCCCTGCCCTACGTGTTCCTGGCCGATACCTGGGTCGAGGCGATTGAAATCCGACCGGACAACCTGTCTGTCGTCCATCATTGCAACATGGCGTATGCCACGACAAAGGGAGCAGGCGAAGAGACATTTATCACAGGACACGTTCCCGGCGGACAGCCGATGGACCTGGGCCGGTTCAACAACGGCGTCGGCTTCTTCATCCCGAAGCTGGCTATCCTGGGATTACAGATTCATTACACTACCACGGGAAAAGAAGAAAACTGCCGTATTTCGGTGGGACTCCGCTTTCCTCGTAAGCCGGTTCAGAAGCAGGTGCGACATGTCCTGCTCGACCCGCATCGAATCGCGATTGCTCCCAATCACGGAGCGTTTCCGATCCAATCCCGCAAAATCCTGGATCGCGACGTCATGCTGCTGGGAATGTTCACTCACATGCACGTGCGAGGCAAGGATATGACGTTCTATGCAACGGCTCCCGGACAGCCTCGCGAAACTCTGCTGCAGATTCCGAACTACAACTTCGAATGGCAACTGGGCTATGAAATTGAACCGGGCCAGAAACGCCTTCTCAAGGGAACCGCGATCGAAGCGATCGCTCACTACGATAACTCGGCCTTCAATCCCTATAACCCTGATCCGAAGAGGACCGTTCCCTACGGACAGCAAACCTACGATGAGATGTTTAACGGCTACGCATTCTTCGTTGATGAGCATGAAGAACTCAACATCACTGTCGACCCACGGACCGGCTACGTGAAGCGGCCTTCCAAACGAGACGCGGCTGACAAATGACGATGTGGGCGGATCTCGCCTCACGAATTCTGCACGTGTTTGAGATCTCGAGAAAGCGCCCAGTCACGCCGTTTCAGGGGCCCGATAAAACAACGCGACCGGCAAAATCAGGATTGCTGCGAATCCGAACAGAGAGGCGTGAGGCAATTCCAGTCCTTCGACGAAAATCCTCTGACCGATCGAATAGACAAGGCCTGAACCGGCGATCCCGATCCAGTTCAAAAGATTCATCGCTCCGATGATTCGCCCCTTTTGATCGCTGGGGGCTGCTGTCTGCAGATACACCTGTAGCGGGACACTGAAGAACCCGGCAAACAGGCCGACGGAAATCAGTGCCACGGCACTGCCGTAGGGGCCCAGCAAGGAACCTCGACGAAACGGGTCAGGCCGAACCTTGACCTCAGCCGGTGCGGGAGATGCTTTTGATGAATCCTTGGAAGCGTTGGCCTGTTCCAGTCGCTTCGCTTTTGCCTGACGAACCTCGGCACGAGCCGCTTCGAAGCCGGGACCAGGCAGAGCCAGAGCCGCCAGGCTGAGTGTCAGCCCCCAGGCTCCCATGCGTACCATCCATCCGCGGACACGATCCCTGGAAAGCAGTCCCGCAAGAACACAACCGACGGCGATTCCGACGCCAGTGCTGGCGGCCATTGCTCCCGTCGTCAGATCATCCAGACCCAACTGGACCTTGCCGAAGTCATTGATCACCGGTGGGTAAACTGTGCCTGCGACAAACCAGAAGATCGATGACATCAACAGAACGCCAAGCAGGTTTCGATCCCGCATCATCAGCATCCACGTATCGCGCGGAATCGCGATCGATGACCATTCGAACTTCAGATTCGGCTGGGCAACGGGGGTCGGTCGGATCAGCAGCGAGGTTCCCAGACCCGTCAGTGCGACTAGCAGACACGGGATGCTTGCCTTCCACAATTCATTTTCGAAATGCTGCTTGGCGGCACCTGCAGCAGAAAGTCCGAAAATGATGGCCAGGAACGTCGCCATCAGAATCGTCCCGTTCGCTCGCGGCAGATTTGCAGGATGCAATAGTTCTGGCAGGATGCCGTACTTCGACGGACCGAAGAACGCGCTGTGCACTCCCATCAGACAAAGGACACCCAGCAGAACCGACAGATTGCCCGTCGAGAAGCCGATGAATCCCAGCAGCACAATCAGGAACTCGGCCCCCTTACAAACGACGATGATTGTCCGCTTGCTGAACCGATCCGACAGAAAGCCTGCATACCCCGAGAACAGGATGAACGGCGCGGCAAACAGGATCATGGCGATCCCCTGCAGGTTTTCCCCTTCCTTCAGGAAGTGGTCAACGCACAGCAGCAGCACCAGTTGCTTGAACAGGTTATCGTTGAACGCCCCGAGAAACTGAGTCAGGTTCAGTCCCCAGAACGCGCGATCGTGGATCAATGTCGGATGGGATTCGCGTTCATCGGTCATTGCATTCCTTTGCAAAGATTACTCTTCGTAGACGCGGACGTGAATCTTTCCATCACGAGTGATACAGCCGCGATAGAGGCCTTCCGAGTTATACGCCGACGTGAATTTCCCGGAACGGTCCAGCACGATCGCGGCTCCTTCACCACCTGCATCTTTCAACTGGCGGTTGATGACATCATCCGCCGCTGCGGCCGCCGTGACGGCGCGATACTTGATCTGTGCCACGATTTCATGTGAGACCGAGTAACGGATGAAGAACTCACCATGCCCGGTGCACGAGATCGCTGCCGCCTCATTATCGGCGTAGGTTCCGGCACCGATGATGGGGGAATCACCGACTCGCCCCGCCATCTTGTTGGTCATACCGCCTGTCGATGTCCCGGCGGCCAGGTTACCAGCAGCATCAAGACTGACAGCACCGACCGTTCCGTACTCAGACTTCTTGCGAGGTAACTCGAGCGGGATTTCGCCTGCATCGCTGCGTCGTTTTTTTGCTTCTTCTTCACGCTTCCAGATTTCTTCGATCGCCTTGCGACGATGCTCGGTCGAGAAATACGACGGTGGAACAATCTCCAGCCCCTTTTGTTTGGCGAAGGCATCTGCCCCCGGTCCGATCAGCAGAACATGCTTGGACTTTTCCATCACGGCCCTAGCCCCCGAGATCGGGTTCTTGACGGTCATGACCCCGGCCATCGCGCCGGCCTTTTTGGTCTTCCCTTCCATAATGGACGCGTCGAGTTCGTTGGTGCCAGCGTTCGTGAAGACAGCTCCCTTGCCAGCATTGAAGACCGGCAGGTCTTCCATGACTCGGATTGCCGCTTCGACAGCATCCAGGCTGGTCCCGCCATTTTTCAGCTTGGCGTGACCTGCTTCCAGAGCACTGCGCAGTCCAGCGCGGACATCCTTTTCCAGTTCGGGTGTCATGTCCTTCTTGTCGACACCGATTCCACCATGAATTCCCAGCACCACATCATTGACCACGGGGTCTGCTGCTTGAGACAGATTTGCCATCGTGAATAACACCATCCCTGAAAAAAGAATTCGCGACATCGACAGCTCCACGCACTGAATTTCGTTACGTCGTCACAGCGACGCTCATGATCGCTTCTTCTGTCCAGTCCGCAGCCGCACGGACTTCTCGCAATTGGCCTCGCGACATGACTCCAATCCGATCACAGACGGCCATCAGTTCGGTCAGATACGAACTGATAAAGATGATTGCTTTCCCTTCGGCAGCCAGTTCGCCCATCAACCGATAGATCTCGGACTTCGTACCGACATCGATACCACGTGTCGGTTCATCCAGCAACAGGATATCGGCCTGCTGGTGAAGAACTCGAGCAATCGCAACCTTCTGCTGGTTTCCGCCCGACAATTCACCAATAGTCTGCTCGGGGGATGCGGCCTTGACCTGCAGACGACTCATCCAGCGAACGACCTCTTCACGTCGACGGTTCAGATCGAGCCAGCCGAACCGTGTGTAGGGTCGCAACCGGCTATAGGTCATGTTGTCAGCGATACTAAGTGTTTGAGCCAGTCCTTCTGTCTTGCGGTCTTCGGAAACCAGGCCCAGGCCGGCCGCGATGCGTGCAGATGTCGTTGCTGCGGGAGTAATTTCCCCAACGGTGACTGTCCCGTTTGCCACCGGATCGAGACCAAACAGGCAGCGAGCCAGTTCCGTACGACCTGCTCCAATCAAACCGGACAGCCCCAGAATTTCACCGCGCCGGATTTCCAGCGTCACCCCCTGCGGAGAACGCTCACCACTCAGTTGATCGATCTTCAGCAGCACTTCACCCGGCGTATGAGGGACAGTCGGAAACAGGTCCGAGACGTTGCGGCCGACCATCAATGAAACGATCTGGGAATCGGTCGTTCCCGCCAGTTCTCCCTGACCGACGGATCGTCCGTCTCGCAGGACCGCGTAACAGTCACAGACTTGCCGGATCTCTTCGAGGAAATGACTGATATAGACGATTCCCAGCCCCTTTTCGCGGAGCTTGCGAATCACGGTGAAAAGGCTTTCAACGTCCTGTTTTGTCAGCGAACTGGTCGGTTCGTCGAAGACGATCACCTTGGAATCGGCAACGAGTGCCCTGGCGATTTCAACCAGTTGCTGGACGGCGATAGAGAGTTCCCCGACGGGCGTTTCGGGCCGCAAGTCAGGATGTCCCAACAGTCGCAGGGCTGCCTGGACCTTTTCCCGCTGAGCCATGCGGTCAAGAATGGCAAACCCGGCACGGCCGAATCGGCGGCATTCCTGGCCGAGCATAATGTTGTCTTCGACCGAGAGATCACGGGCGAGATTCAGTTCCTGGTAGATCATGCTGACACCCGCCAGCCGGGCTTCGTGTGGCCCATCGGGGGCGTACGGGGCATCCCCCAGCAGCATCGTTCCAGAATCTGGTGCGTGGGCGCCGCTGATGATCTTCATCAGTGTACTTTTGCCCGCACCGTTTTCACCGATCAGTGCAAGGACCCGGCCCGCAGGGACAGAGAGAGCGACGTTATCCAGAGCCTGAGTCGCTCCGAAACGCTTCGAGATTCCAGACATCGAAAGCAAGTCGGACATCAGTTCCTCCGGCTCACCCGATGTCCGCAAACGCCACCGAGACTTACCCGGTGAAATCGGGCCTTTGCAATGTTGCGTCGCCGCTATCCATTCGTACGTGCAGTGCCATGGCTGGACATCACCGAGGGTTTGCCTCGGTGATGTCACCCGCGATGGTTCTGCCAGCCGCTCATCAATCAGCCGAGTTCAGCCATTCGCTTGCAGATCGCTTCGGCCATTTCGCGAGTGCCGACAGCCGTTGGATCGTTGCGATCTGGCTTCATGTCGTACGTGACGAACTTGCCTTCTTCGATGATGCTCGCGACAGCGCGTTCCAGTTTTGCAGCTGCAGCAGCTTCACCGATATGTTCCAGCATCAGCTTGCCGGACAGGATCAGTGCTGTCGGGTTGACCTTGTTCTGGCCTTTGTACTTCGGAGCCGACCCGTGAGTCGCTTCGAAGATTGCCGAATCGGGGCCGATGTTGGCACCTGGAGCCACACCCAGACCACCGACCAGTCCGGCACAGAGGTCGCTGAGGATGTCTCCGTAGAGATTGCCCATCACCAGCACGTCGTAGTTTTCTGGTTTCTGAACCAGTTGCATGCACATGTTGTCGACGAGGCGTTCCATGTAGACGACGCCAGCAGCACTGGGAACTTTGCCAGCCAGTGTGGGATCGGCTGTCACACCTGTCTGCAGCTTGGAATCTTCGTACTTTGCACCAAAGGCTGTGGCAACGGCCCGGGTCTCGTCGTACCACAGTCCGTCCGTGAACTTCATGATGTTCGCTTTGGAGATCGACGTCACCGACTTGCGACCATACTTCACCGCGTAATCAAACGCATACCGGCTGATATTCCGGGTCCCCTCAACCGAGATCGGCTTAATGCTGACACCCGTCGTGTTGACACCCGACTTGATCTTCTTGCCAGCCGAAGCCGCGTTGATGAAGCCAATCAGTTCCGCAGTCTTGGGATCACCTGCCTGGAATTCAACACCGGCATACAAGTCTTCGGTGTTTTCGCGGACGATGACCAGGTCGACCTGGGTCTTGTCGAAATAGGATCGCACACCACGATAGGTCTTGCAGGGACGGACGCAGGCATACAGTCCCAGTTCCTGACGCAAGGCGACGTTGACTGAGCGGAATCCCTTGCCAATCGGGGTTGTGATTGGTGCCTTCAAGGCGATCTTATTGGCTCGAACGGACGCAAACACGGAATCGGGGATCTTTCCCTGAGCTTCGATGACTTCGATCCCGCATTCCTGCACGTCCCAGTTGAACTTCACGCCAGTCGCATCCAGGCAGCGACGGGTTGCTTCGGCGAGTTCGGGACCAGTTCCATCTCCAGGAATCAGGGTAACATTGTACGGCATGAATGCGGTCTTTCTGCGATGGCGGGAAGCAAAAAACGGCGAGATCTGACGACCCGCCGGGCAACTTTGCGAGGCATGTAAACGTAGACGCTAACACGAGTTGAGGATGGGATGCAAGCGAACCGCGAAGAACGTCAGGTTTCTCAGGGACTTCCATGCGTTTCATGGCTCAATTCCGTCAAATTCCCCCGGATCTGGTGACTGAGGTCTGCCTCTCTGCAAGCGGAATCGGGCTTTTCGACTCAGGGTGGGACCAGCGGCACTTCGCCGGGCCCACCATCAAGCCTCGTTGTTTGCGAATGGGAGGCCGACGCTCGAAGCGAGCTTCTCCTGCCCGACCTCAACCCCTTGCCACCTTGGCGACTTCGCATCTTCTCGTGAGACTCATTCCATACATCCAGCACGTCACAAATGGTGTCACCTGTGAACTGATCCGAATCGGCAAGTCTTTTAGATCGCATTTCATTTAAGTGTCCTGCGGGCATCAAACGACAGCGTCTAACCCATGTTTCGACGCGATATGGAAGTGCGACGCGCACTAGTCGTTCGACGATCGAGGTGGCGATGTGGTCTTCCAGAGGCCTTTGAAACGGGCACCGTGCCAGAATCGAAAGTGGCCAATTGTTGCCAGTGTGAAAAACGTTGCGATACTGATTCCCAGGCCGAGCCTGAAGCTGACCGGTCGATAGATCCATGTCACCTGGTGTTTTCCCGACGGAACTTCAATTTCGCGAAATGCTCCCTTTGTGGAAGTCACAGCGCGTTGTTCATCGATTTCTGCCTGCCAGCCCGGATAGTTCAAGTCGCGCAGGATCAGCTTACCTCCGTCCGATTCCACGGACAGGGAAATCTGGTTCGCGGCTGATTGAATGGGAACGACTACAGCGTTTTCGGTTCCGTTGGCGAGAATCATCGATGCACGACCTGCGGACTTGGTGAGTTTGTACAGGAACAGCGGTTCTTTTCGACCCATCGCCGTATTCAACATCGGGTCGTGTCCTTCCCAGATCAAGGTCACCTGCCACGACGAATGGTCCAGCCGGGTTTCGCTGAGGATGTGCGTTACGCCGGATTCAATTAACCAATTCAGCAATTCAGGATTGGCAATGTTTGGTTGTGCGGCGTTATCCCCTTTCGGCATCCCCTGGCCGGCAAACTTCGGGTCTGCGTATTCAGAAGGGGCGATGCCAAGATAGACAGGCAGGCACGAGACCCCCAGAAGATTCCCCAGATTCTGCATTGGCGCATACAGACGTGGCGACTCCGTCTGTTCCAGCAACAGTTTGCGGACGGGACTTTGGTCTCGCAGCGTAATCGCAGGTCGGGGGACCATGATGGCATAAGTGACCATTCGCGAAACCAGCCACAGGTCGCCGACGGTTGACCAGAGCACGCAGCCGATCAAGGCGATTCGACCGAAGCCTGACCGACTTTCGACCAGTTTGCTGAATCCTCGTCCTGCCAGAATCGCCACAGCAAACGTCGTCACAATCCCATAACGCCCAGGTCCGCGGAAGAAGTTGAAACCGGGAATGTACCGGGTGATCGGCAGCAACCAACCTGTTGCGTAAATCACCGCAAGCGTTCCTGCTATGGTCCAGAAGCAGGCCTCTGCTCGTTGCGACGCAAACATAGGGGGCCTATCACCGGATACCGGCATGTTGCTAAAAGATCTTGAGCCGACATGCGCGGGACGGGCAAGGCGGCCGAGCAGCCACCAGCCAGCCAGAGCCAGCGGAATCAGTCCACAGTACAAATGAGCTTCGACCTTGTTTGTAGAAACGGTGGTCAGCCCACCCGCCCGCGACTTCATCAGTGCCTGATCGAGATCATGATGAGGGCCAAACCAGTGCCATGGCGCACCAAATTCGGTCAGAGTGCGGATCCCTTCTTCACCCTGAATCTCTGCCGGACTGTACCAGTACCAGGGCATACAGATCTGTGAAAGATACAGCGGTGGAAGATGCCCGTAGGAGGGGTCATGGTCAACTCCGACAGACGCTCGACTGCTGCGCGTCTTCAATTCCCATGCGGGAATCAATTGAACCGCTCCGATCAGAAATCCCGCGACGATCGCGGCCGCGAGGGCCGATAGAAGCGAAATTTTGTCGCGAGAAACGATCGGAAGACTGTAGATACGCCATGTGCCATACGCCACCACGACCAGTTGAGTAATAAACGCCAGATGAAAGTGACCGGGAAGGAGTTGCAGGCCAAGCACCAGACTCAAACCGATGGCATAGCGCCACCAGCGAGTCTGCAGGAATGATTCCACACACCACAACGCGACGGGAAGCCAGGCCCCGGTCACGATCGCCCATTCCAGACAGGCGCGGGGCGGGAACCAGCCATAGGTAAACACGATCGAAGCTAATATCGCTCCGCTGGTTCGCATTCCGATCCGTTGGCAGTACAGCCAGACTCCGCCAAAACAGAGAAAATAGTGCAACAGATGCTGCACGTTGTAGGCGGTATTTGGCTCAAGAAAGAAGTACGCCACCAGATAGGGGGGATAAGCCGCGCCGGTCTGGCTTTCCCCCAGGACCGGATAACCAAATCCCGTCAGATTATTCCAGAGAGGAAATTCACCAGCATGCAGCCGATCCGCGAGATACGCCTTTTGGGGAAAGAAATACGAGTAAAGGTCGCCACCGACAAAACCGGATCCAAACCAGAGTGGTCCCCAGAACATCAGCGTCAATAGCGTGGAACATCCCAGCACAAGTGAGATTGTTCGCAGGTAATTCATAAAGCGATTATCCAATCTCGTTTTCCCGGATTCTTGATTTGAAGTGCTCGCAATGGTCTGTTGTGCAATGCCGGAGAGTTGCACGGAACAGGTCCGAGTCTGTCACAGTGAAGGGGTGCGGTAAAGAACCTTGGAGCCAACTCGGATTTCCGCATCGACCAGATACGGCCTGATTCCTTCGAGGTCCGGGTCGATTCCCAGGCCGGGGGCATCAGGAGCATAGATCTTGCCGTTGCTGTCGGGAGTGATGTGATTCTTCGTCATTGCCACTGCGAGCGATTTCAGTTCTGTCGGGAATTCACAAATGACGTGCGATTCCAGGCCGGCGAATGGCTGGATGGAAGCCGACAAGGCAAGGTTCGAAGTAAACGTATGATTGACGTAGGTCACCCCCTTGGCCACGGCAACGTCGGCAACATCCTTCGCGATCGTGATACCACCGATACGGCCCGCATCGATCTGGACAAATTTCAAACCAGCATGGTCAATCATGTGCCGTGCCATATGAAAATTATGGCACCCCTCGCCCCCAGCCATCCCTACGGAGCCACTTTCCTGGGACAGAGCGTGATACTCTCCCAATGCCCCCGAAACAAACGGTTCTTCCAGCCAGGTGGCTCGCACTTCTTTCAGGGTTTTCAGGCGTAATCGGGCGGCCTCGAGATCGGTATTCCAGACAGTACCAGCGTCTACCAGCAGGATTCCATCACTTCCCAGGCCTTCCCTGGCGGCATGCAGTTGGGCTTCGTCCTGTGCAACGCTTCCCAGCCCAAATGGGCCCCAGCCGAATTTCGCTGCTCGAAATCCCTGCGAATGAATCTTTTTTGCTTTCTGCAGGGTTGCCTCGGGCGTGTCACCAAACAGCACCGACGCGTACGGAGTTTTTGCGTAGGACTTGTGGTAACCCAGCAGTTTCCAGACAGGTTCACCAAATCTCTGACCGAGCAGATCCCACAGCGCAATATCGATCCCCGAAAGAGTGTGGTCGGCTTGCAGCAGATCGAGGCTGTTTGCCCGGACGAGGTTACCGATGCGGCGAATATCCGCGGCGCCTTCGATGGTTTGTCCCAGAACGGAAGCCTGAACAGGCTTGCAGGCACTGTGCGACATTGGACAGACCAGACTGGCAATCGAAACCAGCGGTGATGCCTCGCATTCCCCCCAGCCCACATGTTTACCGGCAGTGATTCGAACGAGGAGAGCGTCCTGGCTGCCGTCTCCAATATCGAGAACTTCGGGCATCGACAGGTAGAAGAAGTCGATGGAATCGATTTTCATAACAAACGTTTTCCTGCAACGAGAGCGATTGGTGAGTGATCGTTGTCGCAATTGTTGGCAATTCGCGAAGACACCACAACCAAGATGGGCCGGCCGCCCTGACATCGCCCGTCAAAAATCGTCGAGTCTACTAGTCATTTCTGTTGACAGAACGTCTTGAGCTGCGTAGGATCGTCTACTCTACTAGACGAAGGTCGTCCTGGGGTTGAGGGAGAGGCTCATGCCGCGGCAGGTTTCAAAGTATCCGACGGATCTGGAACTGCAGATCCTGAAAGTGTTATGGCAGCGGTCACCCATGCTCGCGCGCGACGTTCAGGCTGCGCTGGGTGAAGGGGGGCGCGAGCTGGCGAAGACGTCAGTGATCACGACGCTCAACACCATGGTTGGCAAGAAATATCTGAGGCGAAAAAAGCAGGGGAACATGTACTTGTTCACCCCGTGCATTTCAGAAGATCAGGTTGGTAATCGCGTGCTGGTTGATGTTGTCGATCGAGTTTTTGACGGGTCGGCATCGGCCGTGATGATGAAGCTGTTCGATGTGAAAGATCTCGATTCTGACGAACTGCGAGAGCTGCGCAGCCTCATTAATCGCAAACTCGAAGAGTCTTGAGCGGCCGCAACTGCAGGCAGTTGGCCCTTGTGCTGGAGTCATGTCATGAACGTCTCCGACCTGATCGATCCGCCATTCTCGTACCGACTCATCGCGACTCTCGTGCACTTTCTGTGGCAGGGGTGTCTGGTCGGACTGATAACCATTCCGGTTGACTGGCTGCTCAGGCACGCGCCGGCCAGTCGTCGGTATGTGCTGCATGTGACAGCGCTGACAATC
Source organism: uncultured Planctomycetaceae bacterium (assembly GCA_964609845.1). Classification (GTDB taxonomy): domain Bacteria; phylum Planctomycetota; class Planctomycetia; order Planctomycetales; family Planctomycetaceae; genus Schlesneria. The sequence continues at coordinate 18,261 of CAZSTW010000129.1, forward strand.
ATGGTCGCCTGCGTGGCAGTCACTTTCTTGCAGATAGAATCGCCAGTTTCCGGGCCTGCAATATTGGCTGAATATGCGGCGATAACGCCCGTCACCGATGTGGTCCCTCCGAGTTCCGGAGCCGTTGACCCCGCGGATTTATCTCAAGTTCTACCGCCAGCCTTCGTCAGCATTGAGACACCATTGCCAGGGGTTCCCGACGTGGATGTTTCGAGAGAGCCAGTTGCGCCACACCGTGTTCGTGAAAACCATCCGCTTGTTGACAGTGATAGCTGGAGAGAGTTTCAGCGATGGGCACCGCAGATGGCGCTGTGTTACTTCGCCTGCTGTGCATTACTGCTGGCACGTCTGGTTTGCGGAACCTGGGTGGCTCATCGCTTGCGGAGGACGGCGACCCCCGTCAGCGACGATTCAATTATTGCCATGCTGCATCGGCAGTCGAAACAGTTAGGGTTGCGAGTCATACCGCGAGTCGCCTGGTGTGCCGAGGTGTCGATCCCGCTGGTGATTGGCGTCTTCAAGCCGATGGTTCTGCTGCCAGCCGCCTCCGCGACGGGACTTTCGCCGGACCAACTGCAGGCGTTGATCACGCATGAATTGGCTCACATTTACCGTTATGACCTGCTGGTGAACCTGCTGCAGCGTATTGTCGAGTCGATGTTGTTCTTTCATCCGGTGGTCTGGTACATCAGCCGCAGGATCAGCAGCGAGCGGGAACACGCCTGTGACGAAATGGTGCTGGCAACCGGTTGCGAACGCCTGCGTTATGCAGATGCTCTTGTCCGTATGGCGGAACTTTCGACATCGATGCGCCGTCCAGGGCAATCTGCCCCGGCAACGTCACTGGCGGCAGCCGGAACCAATTCCTCTGAGTTCAAACGACGAGTGCTGAAGGTGCTGTCCGTTCCGACCACGTCGCAACTGCGACCGAGCCGCATTGCGCTGCTGGTCGTGTTAACATTGATCCTCGGCGCGGCTCTGTTCGCTTCGCGACGGCAGTTCAATGCCCACGCTGAGACACCACCCGCGTTACCGGATTCGGAGACGACACCGCCATCCGGACTCGAATTCCTCAAGCCCTATCCAAAGCTGCGCGGCCTGTCGCTCGACATGACGGAGTCGCAGTTTCTGGAAATCATCAAACAGCAGGACCTGAAGTCTCGCAGGATGGCCGAGGCTGGGAAAGTCACACATCGCATCACACTCGGTGATGATCACACGCTGATCGTCATGTTTGATAAGGATGGAAAGTGTGGCGGCATTCTGCGAGTGCGTGGCGAAGACGATGTCGCGGATGAACCAGCCTCTGCCTTAACAAAGCCTCAGGGTAAAGAGTCGCAGTCGCTGTTTCAGAAGTGGCAGCGAACAGCGCGGACCCGTGGAGACATTCCCGGGGGGACAATTCGACCGCTCGTGCGAGTCATGACAAATTTCGTGAAGAACAACCCGACTCATGAAGGTTCACCGAAGTTTGCGGAGTTGCTCAAGCGGATTGATGTGACTCGTGACTGGTCGCGCAATGAGGCCGTCAAGCTGCTCGATGAAGTGACGGCAATCTATCCGTCGCTACCAGAATGGGTTGAAGACGAACCTCGCTTCACATTAGGTGGCGATGTTGTCAGCGGGAAACCGCTGCCGGATGATCTCAAAGACGTACCGTGGGGTGAGGCTCAGCCGAACGGATTACGAGCGGCGTGGCTGCTGGAGCCGCGCGGAAACGAGTATCGACTCAATACACCGCTGAAGTCGCGCGTCTTGTTTCATAACTCGGGAAAGAACGCGGTCGTGTTTCGAGCACTGACCTGGAATCAGTCGGGCGAACACAAAGCCCATGATGCAC
>CAZSTW010000130.1:0-19008 GCA_964609845.1 uncultured Planctomycetaceae bacterium
ATCCTGGCGACGCTGGCGAAGAAGGGAACGACCAGGCCGGAACTCACAAAGCTACTGGACAGTGACGACCTGCGAAACGCCGCGCTGGCGTCAATTCTGTTGCACCGCTTGCCGGCGAAGGCTGATCGAGCGGACCTCGTCACGCATTTGATCCCGTGGCTGCGAATTGAGATGTCGCGCTGGACCGCAATGCAATTGATCAGTCAGACAGGTGAAGCGGGTGCAAAGACGTTTGCAGAAGCCCTCGTCAGCCCGAGTTATCCGTCGGATTGCCGGGAACTCGTGCAGTCAGTGTCCTACCGATTCGCACGGCGACTGGTTGCTCCTCTTCGTGAATTGAGAAAGTCTGAGCGTCCCGAGGTGTCACAACTTGCCACAGTTTCGCTGGCGACGCTCGCCCCGCGGGAACCCGGATTGTTGCCTGAACTGGTAGCCATGCTGAACGGTGCTGACAATGAATTGCGTAAGCAGGCGGTGCATGGAATAGCCAGAATGGCTAATGACGAAATCGACGTTTCAGCGGCTTTTCCTGGCTTGATGAAATTGATTGCCACTCTTCCTGATGATATTTCGGAAAGGTCACATGAAGCGTTAGGTATTGTCATGACAATTGGTGTCCCTGCCGACCAGATGCCTGTACTTCGCGAAATGTTGCGAACAGCGATCGACGACGGCGAAGATTCCGATGAAGCCGAGGTCTACAACGCGTTTGGCGGCAGTGCAATTCAGTTGTTGAGCCGCATGGGGCCTGCAGCAGCCGAGGCGTTACCAGATATCAAGACGCTTTTGCTACGCGTTGGCGACCGTGGATACACGTGGGCGCTCGGGAACATTGGTGAGCCGGCGGCCGCGATGCTGAGTGAAGTCGTGAAGGACAAAACGGTTCCGACCGAAAAGCGAGTTGCATTCATTCGTGATCTGGCGCGGATGAAAGACGATCATGCGTCTGCCGAAAAAATACTGAAGGAACTCTGCAGCGACGAAGCCGTAAAGGTTCGCATTTCGGCCGCAATTGCTTTGGGACACGAAGGCGAGAATCTGGATGTCACATTAAAAATCTTGCGAGAAGGACTTAAGTCGGACGACAACAACATCGCGATAAATGCTGCACAGTATCTGGGACAAATCGGCGAGCCAGCAGGTCCGGCTTTGCCGGATCTGATCGAACTGGCGGGGCGTTCCAAGGAATGGCAGCAATCGCAAGTCGCCTACGTGCTTTTCAAAATCGCCCCGACAAAGTCGGAAGTCCATGACGTAATCGTTCAGAGCTTGAAATCCACGATAACGTTCGAACAAACAGACTTGGCAAAACATGGTGAATCGATGATCCCTCGTCTGACGAAAGCCGTTCAGGAAGAGAGTGATCCCATTCGAAGTCGCGCTGCAGAAATGCTGGGATACTTTGAAGCAAAAGCCAGTTCAGCGGTTCCAGCTTTGCAGGCTTTGATGACCAGCGACAAGGGAGATGCAGGCCTGGCTGCAACAATCGCACTGGCGCGCATTGCCCCTGACACCGCTGATCTTCTGCCTCGCCTGATGGCTGGCTACGACAACCCAAAGACAAAGTACAAAGTTGCGGAAGGATTGATTGCTCAAGGTCCCAGAGCGGTGGCCATGTTGCCAAAATTCGTGGAAGAAATTGAAGGAGGTGACGAACAGGGATATGTCTACAAGATCATTGGCAAACTGGGGCCTGCGGCCAAACCTGCACTGCCCTTGATGATGCAGAATATCTCAGACTCCATGCGCGGATACGCAATCTCTGAAGCACTCGGCAATCTGGACAAAGATGCCGAGGAAGTTGTCCCGGAACTGATTGCGATGTAGCGTCGTGGTGAAAGAACGGATGTTGTGTTCGGCGCATTCTCCAAGATGAAACAGACCGCGCCATCGATCGTAAAACTGCTGGTTGAAGATCTGAAGAACGACGAAACCCGACTGGAATCTCTTGGCTTGCTGGCATTGTTCGGATCTGCTGCGGAGCCTGCACTGCCGCAACTGCTGGAAATCGCCAAATCCGACAACGCTGAATTGCGCGGCGAAGCATTTCTGGTGATGAGTCAGCTGGAATCGCATGCCGCTGAAATCGTTCCACTTCTCGTATCAGCTGCCAGCGACGACAATCCGCAGGTCGTGGTCCAGGCCGTCAGAGCTTTGACGCGATTGTCGAAGCATGCGGCATCAGCAATGCCGCAGATCATGGCAGGATTGCAGCGTGATTTGCGCGTACGCCGAGAGTTCTTGCTGCTTGTCGATGCCATGGGACCTGCCGCTGTGGACGCATTGCCAGCATTGGAAAAGTTGGTCAAGAGTACTGATTACTTCGAGCGACGATCCGCACGTGAAGCGATCAAGTCTGTTCAAGGAAAGTCGAGTCGGAATGGACTGAAGGAAGATTAAGCCAGCGTTGTGCTGAGGCGATGAACGCGCACTCGGGGTCGGGCCTGCGATATTTCGATTTTGGCCCGATTACAACTGGCTTTTTGGCAAACGGTCTATTCGGGCCAAAATCGAAATATCGCAGGCCCGACCCCAATTTCTCGCCCCCCAATTACATCGATTGCATCCGCGTATAGTCTTCGTCGCGGAAAACCTGTAGTGGGTCGATGCCAATGACCAGGTAAACGTTAGTTTGCTCCGGTTCGCCTGCGAGTCGAATTCGAACTTTGAACTGAGGCTGCTCGGTATTCTTCATCTCTTCAAGGATCTCAAACGATTCCAGCTTCTTCCCCTGAGTCCAGCGGAGATCAAACACGTTGATGACCGGCTTGGAAGATGCAATTGGTCCCTGAGCTGCCCCGCTCTTCCAGGCGGTCAGTGCGGTCGTCAACGTTTCACGTGCTTTTCCTGTGACCGGAATATAGCTGGATCGTGATTTCCCACCGCAACCGGAAATGGAGGATGTCAGCAGCAGCAGTGGGATCGTGGCCAGAAGGTCTCGGCGGTTCAACATGTCGGCTTTTCCAGAGTTTCGGCGGTTTCATCGGCGATTCGCTGCCAGCGGCGACGACGAATTGCATAAAAGGCGATCGGCAATAACAGGTCGACAACTTCATCAGCAATCAGAATTCCTCCCAGAACCGGGGCAGCCATCGGACGAATGACTTCGGCCCCCATTCCCGTGCTCCAGAGCATCGGCGCCAGGCTGAGAATCGTCGTTGCTTCGGTCAACAGTTTCGGTCGCAGCCTGTGGACGGCACCGGTCAATACGGCCGATTCCAAATCCCCCAAGGTCATGTTCTGAAGCCCTCCGGCATTGTCAACCGCTTCACGCAAGTAGACCAGCATCACCATGCTCGTGGCGGCAGCCATTCCGAAGCAGGCGATGTATCCAATTCCGACAGCAACGGAAAAAGGAAAGCCCAGCATCCATTGACACAAGATGCCACCCGCCAGAGCGCCCGGGACCGATAACAGCATCAGGCCCGCATCGACGACATCGCGGAACGCCACATACAGGATCAGCATGATCAGCAGCACAGTAAACGGAACCATCCAGAAAATGGCACGTCGAGTCTTCGCTGCGTGTTCGTATTGGCCCGTCCATTCGACAAACACCCCGTCCGGCAACTTGACTCGCTGGCGGATCTGTTCCTGTGCCGCCACGACAAACTCAGCGGGGTCTCGCCCTCGCACGTTCAGGCGAACATAATTTCTCAACCACCCGTTCTCACTCTTAATCGTCGCGGGCCCATCAATCGTGGAAACGTCGGCTACGGATTCCAGAGAAACTGTCTCCAGCACGGTCGATGGTCCTGCACCGATCTGGTGGCGTTTAGGGATAGGCAGTTGCCTGAGCATTTCCACAGGCTCAAGTCCGCGTGCGTGTAATCGCAACCTCAATGGCAACATCGATTCCCCACTCTCCATCATGGTAACCACGCTCCCTCCGGTGGCAGCGGCCACAACGGCATCGATATCGGCGTCCACAATCGAGTTTTCTATCGTGCGATAATGGTCAGGAACCACGGTGATGTAGCCCTTCCCGCGAATGGGATCGGCAAGTACGTCGGCTGCGCCTGGAACCTGTCGCAACATTTCAGCGATCTCATCCGACGCACGGACCACATCATCCAGATTCTGGCCAAGAACTCTGATCCCGACTTCTGAATTGACTCCCGTCGCGAGCATATCGACCCGGTTCTGAATTGGCTTTGTCCAGACATTCGCCCAACCGGGCATCTGAACTGACAGATCCAATTCGCCCCCCGCCTGATTGATCGAATCGGAATCATGCGGCCAGAGCCATAGCTGGCTGGTCCATTGCTCAGTCAATCGGCGGACAATGGCATCATAAGCAGGATACGGGTCGATTGCCGGAAGGACCGAATGTGAGGGGATTCCCCGATGCGTCCCGGCATGATGCTGTCGCACTTTCGTGTTGTAACGAGCTTCCAGGACCTGCTTCCAGACCGCGACGAACGCATCGTCGATGATCGGCTGACGAGCGAGAATCTCTGCGCAAACAACTTGAACCCAGGTCGCAGCTGACCGCTGTCGCAATTCCGCATTCAACCGAACCAGGTACCGTGAGAACTGACGATCAAATTCCACCTGCAAACCCGTCAACAACTCTTCGTCCAGAGAAACGGGCGTCAGTCCAAAAGTCTGCCGGAAAAGATTCGCGCTTCGTGTCGTCAGAGACTGCAGACCGATCTCATCGATCGCCTCGACTCCAAAATAGCCCTGCTCGTAGAGTTGCTTTCTCACTTCTCCAATCAGGATGTGCACGCCACCGACATTCGGATGCTGACCAAGTCTTTTGATGTCCCCTGCTGGAAGTCTGGCGACGATACCCTGAATTTCCGCTGTTGAAAGTGGTGCCTTCAGCGCCCGAACGCGGCTCAGTCGTTGAGCGAAGTTCGACACAATCTGAACCGCGAGGTCTCGCGACAGTTCTGCCTGGAAGAGCTGCAACCGCTGCCAGCAAACCTCCCTCTGAATGGCGTCGAACCGCGGGGATCCAGTATCTACGATTTCGGAAACCAGTCCTGTGACATCCGATGGAGCTTCAATCAACCCCGACTTGACGAGTTCCTCAACGGCACTGCGAGCGGTTCGATCGCAATCTCGCTTCAAGATCCGACGACTCGGCCAGAACTTGCGAGGGAAAAACTCAACCATCGTTTCAATCATATCGACCGGCGCGGGATCGAATGGCGTTTCCGCCCGCCCTGCCTTGCCCGTCACCATGCGCACTTCTGGAAAGCGGCAAAGCACCATGTTGCGAGCTTTCAGATCATCCAGTGACTGAGACAGCGAAACTCTCGGCACGGTGATAGGCATGTCCATCACCATCCCCTCGTCGAGTGGCAAGCGGAGAGCCAGTCCGATTGGTCGCATCGTCGATTGTAGAAAGAGTCCGGCAACAACGATGCTTACGGCCAGCAGGCACTTCCTGGCCAGCGACGTTCGAGTGGATGCATTACTTGGTGCCTTGAGGACCAACCACGAAACCCCGACAGACACGACCACGGCGAAGCGAACAAGCAGATCCAGGCCCGTGGCAGCAGCCCCGGCAATCATGGTCAGGCAAAGCAATAGCACGAGAGGCAGCGGATGCAGCATCAGCCACGTCAGTACCGGGCGATATACGCTCGAAACTGACCGCACGATCGCGCTTTCGGATTCGTCGCGAATCCGGCCAGAAATCAGTCGGGCACACAACACGGGGACCAACGTCACGGTCAGCAGCGCGGCCGAAAGCAATGCCAGTGTCTTGGTCCATGCCAGCGGGCGATACATCTTGCCGTCGATTCCTCCCAGGGCGAAGACGGGCAGGAACGAGATAATCATCAGCAGAATCGCGAGAAATGCCGGCCGACCGACAATGGTGCAGGCATCGGCGACCGTTTCGCTGATGTCGCCTGTCACAGGAGAGTCACCAAATCGTCGACGCAGGCGATGAGTCACGTTTTCAGCAACAACAATCGACGAATCGACAAGCACACCGATCGAAACGACGATCCCGGCAAGTGACATGATATTCGTTTGAATATCAGTAATTCCGGCCACTCGCAAAAACTGCATCCCCAGGAACGCCCCCAGGACGACAAGTGGCAGCGTTCCGACAATGATCAGCGATGTTCGCCAATGCCGCATGACCAGGATGATACAGATTGACGTTACGAGCAGTGATTCGAAAAGTGTTTTTGTCACCGTATCGACTGCGCTCAGAATCAGCGGGCTGCGGTCGTAACACGGGACAAGACGGATTCCGTTCGGCAGCCCGTCACCGATCTGAATCAATCGCGACTGTACGGCGCGGGTCACGTCGAGTGGATTGTGTCCGAAGCGAAGATGGACGATCCCTGCGATCGCCTCGTTCCCATCCTTTTCAAAACCACCACATCGTGGTGCTGCTCCCATGCGAACGCGGGCTAGTTTGCTCAGGGGGATCGTGCGCCCGCCGGGAAGTGGCAGCAAGGCTTCTTCGAGCAAATCGATGCGGTTCAGCATGTCACTGCGGCTTTCGTCGGAATTGTCACCAACGGAAGAGAGACTGCGGACGAGGAATTCCGAATTCGCCGTATTGACGACGTTGCCTCCAGTCGTACGTGTGATTGAGACAAGTGCTGTTTCTAGTTCGGCAAGCGTCAAACCCGCGAGTGAAAGTTGCTCAGCGTCCGCCTCGACATGGATTTCCGCGACAAATCCCCCGACCGTCGCCACTTCGGCGACACCAGGTACGGATCGTAACTGTGGCGCAACAATCGTCTCCTGCAAATGTCGCAGTTCTGCGAGATTCGACTGCGATCCCTCGACCGTATACCAGAAGATCTGCCCCGTCGGGATTCCGTCCGCGGCCAATCGGGGAGTGACAGGAAGATCCAGATGCACTTCGGTCAGACGTCCGTTGGCACGGCGGCGCGCTTCATCAAAGCTGATCGAATCGTCGAATATCAGATGCAGCAGCGAGTAGCCGACGTCGCTTGAGCCCCGTACGGTTCGGATTCCCGGTAACCCCTGGAAGGCAAGTGCGAGGGGACGAGTAATTCGACGTTCGATTTCAGGCGGACTTTTGCCTGGCCATTCCGTATGAATGAGGATCTGATTTTCTGAAAGGTCAGGGACTGCGTCGATGGGAGTCCGAAACACGACCCACAACCCGACGATGGCCCAGACGCCTGCCAGCACCAGGATGGCGGTTGAGTTTCGAATAAGAAATAAAGTGAACGCCCGATACATCGACAATCACCCGCGTTTGATGGACGGAATTACTGACGATTGTCGTCACGTTCTTCTTTAAGCTTGGCGAGATACTTATCAGGATCAGCCTTCAATCCCGATTCGCACGCCGCGCAGCAGAGAAACACTTTGCGGCCTCGCACCATCGCAAAAACCGGTGTTCCCATCGAGCCAAGCGGGGCCTCGGTCACAGGACAGATGCGCTGGCGTTTCACGAGAGCGAGGTCAGCATCCGACAGTGGTTCTGCGGATTTTTTGGTTGCAGAGCGACGCTGCGGCAAATCCGGGGACCGATTAGAACTGCTGGCAGCGCCAAAATACTGGGTCGCGAGATTTGGATGCAGACGGCTTTCGGCATCAATCAAGAAAACGCCCATCGTGGCGACTCGCTGCTCGGGCTTCAGTCCCTCCACGATCTGACACGTTTCCCCGTCACGCTGCCCCAACTTGACCCGTGTTCCATCAAACATTCCGGGCATCGACTCCACGTAAACAACGTCGACATCTCCGAGTTGAACAACCGCAGAAACGGGAACAGAGACAACACCGACGCTTTGGTTCTCTGCCGCTTGTGATTTCACGGGTGAGGTGCGAATCCCCGCGAGTTGAATTCGGTAAGGGGTAAACTGCATGCGAGCCAGTACACCTTCAGGTAACAGTGTTGCGTCGGATTTTTTGCGAGTGATCAGGTCCATATTGCAGACCGGGCAGATTGCCGGCCAGGGACTGACAACGCCGGGGTCCATCGGACAGAAGAACTCTCTATCGCCCGAGACAGATGCCGCAGGACTGTGACGGTGCCACAAAGCGGAAACTCGATCCCATCCGCCACGTAACCATGGCCAACCAGCCATCATGGCCGCCAGCAGGCCGAGTGCGAACACAAATCGAAACCGGACCTGAATCGCACGCAGCAGTACATGCGACGGAGTTGATGGCGGTGAAGAATTGTGTTCGGTCATGTGTTTTAAGCGTGGTCAAAGTTCAGGAGGCGGCGTCTGGTATCAACGGGTTATGCTCATTTCTGACGGGCTGCCTCGGCGTCGCTCGGCTGTGTCGTTTGCTCGGGCGAACGCTCAATCGCCGTCCCATTCGCATCCGGCGGTCCCGCGGGGGCGTCCGTCGCTGGCATATGGTGGTCCCAGTGCATGAGCAATTCGTAGTCTTCCTGCCGAAAGACCCAGAGTGGATCGATGCCCACGACAACGTAACGAGTCTTGATAACTTCCGACGGATTTGACAGGTGCAGAGTGACCGCCATGGTCCGGCCTGCTGATCCGCGAACTTCTCCCAGGATCTGAAAATCGTCCAATGTCTGGCCTGGCTTTCTCCCGGCGTCAGTGACGTGAATGACGGGTGATGTTCCAGCCACTTCGCCAGGGGGCAGACCGGATTTCCAGGCTTCCAGTCCACTTCGCACGGCAGATTCTGCAATGGCCAAACTGGGAGTGTAATCCAAAGTCTTCCGGGCGCAGCCTGCCAGGTTCGACAACGCCATCAGGCACATTGCCACAGGAATGACTGTTCTTGCCATCAGGTCTGATCCTCCTGAAGGTGTTGTCATTCGCTGATGGGTTCGCCGCCAGCACGAGTTCCCAGCGCGCGCCAGACATTCAAATCGATATTGTCTGAGACGAATCGGATGCTGCCGTCACCCATCATCGCATGAACTCCACCTGTATGGCGGCTCCCCGCAGAAACTTGCATCGCCATGTTGGTCATGGATCCGGTGAATCCCGTACCACCGCAACTCTTCGAATTCGGTGTGGCGACATGGTTGTATTGGGTACAGCAGTTTTCACCCATAACCCAGCTGTATCCCCATTTGCTCGTCAGCGGAGTGCTGCTGGCTGTCACAGCCTGGCAGGTGCTGTAGGTCGCTGCCAGACTGGTCTGAGCAGGAATCACAAACAGGTCTGACTTGATATCCGGAGTTCCCTGACCGCGGATCTTTTCGCTGAACATAATTGTCTGGCTCATTCCATCCGTGAACGAGGCTGCGTTGCATCGGCTTAACCAGTAAAAAACACCAGTTTGGACCTCGCTGGGAGAAACATCCGTCGCGGCGGCGGGGAAATCACCCCGGTCACACAACCAGCCCCCCTGATTACCTGCGTAGTTATTCTGGGCCCTCCAGGGGTCACTTGGCCCGAGATCTGTTGGACACATGAAACCGCTGATGGCCGTTCGACTGGCAACAGCGTTGACTCCACCCACATTCGTGAAGGCAGGCATGAACGCGACAACACCACCCATCCCCGGAGTTTCTGGTGGAAAATTGAAATCGATCGTGTTGTACAGTGGGGCCTGATCGATGTAGGGGAGAATCATCGCATGCTGCGACCAGCGGGCATACACGGGGACTCCCGCATAACTGGCCCCTTTGCCAAAAGGCAACACGGTATGAGTGCTCATGTAATTGTGAAGGGCCAGGCCAATCTGCTTCAGATTATTCCGGCACTGCGTTCGACGGGCGGCCTCGCGAGCCTGTTGGACGGCTGGTAACAGCAATGCGATCAGCACTGCGATGATCGCAATGACGACGAGCAGTTCAATGAGCGTAAAACCGCGGCTGCGATTTCGATGAGAGCGCATGGATGACTCCATTCAACGGACGACAAAACGAATGACGAATGCCAGACGCATGATTCGCTTGAAATCAGCAGTCTGATTTGCGAGATCTGGTCAGATACCGATGGTAGCCCCAAGTTGTGGTGCCGTGAAGGATTTTTGGTGGTAAATCTCTCGGAATTCGGCAGTTCGGGCTATCGGCCAACAGAACGAGCCGGACAAATGTCCGGCTCGATGAGCATTCGCATTTTTTCCACGGGTCGTCAGTATCCAGAGCATCGCGGAGGCGGGTCGAGGAGGAAGATCGCCGTTCAGGGGTCCTGCAGGGACCGCTTACTTGATCGAGCTTTCGGCCTTGACGCCCACTGCCGCACCGCGCTGATGTTCGCGCTGGATTGCTTCGTAGACTTCTTGACGGTGCACGGGAATTTCGGTCGGGGCTTCAATCCCCAGCCGGACTTTGTCGCCGCGAATGTCGACGACGGTGATCTTGATGTTGTCGCCGATGAAAATGCTTTCATCGCGCTGGCGGGATAATACGAGCATGAAAATGTCTCCTTAATCCAACGCCGGGAACGTTGCTCTTCGCCCCGACGGCACTCCCAGTTGGCGGTCTCTCCAGGTTTCCTGACACAGCAATCAAGTCATCGCAGCAACGGTCGGACTCCGCATTCCGATTCCACTGCCGCATCGATGGGATCTGAGGCCTACCCCCCATTTTTCCCATTCAAGGGGATACCCCCTTCCACCCATGGTCGACCTTCGGTTTTCATACGACCATTGGCAGCGGGTCTACCCCTTGCATGGGCAACGCCCGCGACCCCATCCGTGCCGTCTGCATTCAGTTCAACCCCCGTCGGAAGAACGTCTGCTGACCGCATCGATTGGAAATCGTTTCAGCACTTCATGTCACCGACGTATCAATCGTCATACTCTGGGCAGTCTAGGCAATTCGGCAGCAAGAATTCCGGCTTTGTCGAGAAATGAGGACTGGACCTGACGGGTTATGCGGGTTAGTCCGTCAAGGGTGTGCGTTCCGCGCCGGTACGATATAACGATTGTGCGGTCTGGCGACCTGACGAGGTCGACGGCGCACGCCATAGAATCTGCTGCAGGAGAAGTGCTGATGATGAATTTTCGAAGACTGGGGTTGGTTGCGGGATTACTCGGCGCAGTCATGTCGGCGATCCTGATTTCCACAACTGCCGTGGCTGCCGATCCGATCCGGGTTTTGATCGTCGATGGACAAAACAATCACAACTGGAAGGCGACGACCCCGATCCTGAAAGACTTTTTGACAAAAAGCGGTCGCTTTACGGTCGATGTTGTGACCTCCCCGCCCGGCAAGTCCCCCAAGGAGGCCTGGGACGCATTTCGTCCCAAGTTCAAGGACTATGCCACCGTTCTGAGTAATTATAACGGCGAACTATGGCCGGAACCCGTTCAGCGCGATCTGGAAGCTTACGTTTCGGGAGGCGGGGGTCTGGTCATTGTCCACGCGGCAAACAATGCATTCCCGGAATGGGCCGAGTTCAACAAGATGATCGGTCTGGGCTGGCGTGGTGCAGGTTATGGAAACCGGGTGACTGTCGCTGCAGACGGCAAAGTCATTGAGACGGCGAAAGGGGAAGGTCCCGGTGCCGGCCACGGCTCTCAGCACGATTTCAGCGTCGTGGTCCGTGACCGTGAGCATCCTGTGATGAAGGGGATCCCGGCCGAATGGATGCATGTAAAGGACGAGCTGTACCACGGTCAACGCGGTCCCGCCGCCAGCATGCACATTCTGGCAACCGCATTCTCTGCTAAGCAGACCGGTGGAACGGACGCCCATGAGCCGATGGTCTGGTGGATCCCCTACGGCAAGGGAAAAGTCTTCACGACTGTTCTGGGCCATGCAGAATACTCGATGAAATGCATCGGTTTTCAGACGATCGTCAATCGAGGGACCGAATGGGCGGCGACAGGTCAGGTCACGATTCCTGTCCCCGAAAAGTTCCCAACAGCCACAGAAACACGGTCGACTGAAGAGAAAAAGTAACCCAGTCCGCCTTTACGCTTCTGCGTGAAGCAAGCCGCTTGCGAGTTTACATGTCATTTCAATACCGCATTACTCTGCATTCGGTATCATTCACGGGGAGCGACCAGGGGGATTGGACATACCAAATCCGAAAACGCGTTAAGTGCCTGTTTCAGTGTTGCGAACGTATTCTGGCAAGCAAACATCTGTTCGCGCCGGTAAGATGTTCGCAGACCGCAACAGGCATTTGACGTTTTTCACCGTTGTACCTTGAAATCATAAGTTTGCTGGTGCGTCCTAACACCGCTCGGAGAGTCATTTCATGTCCGAAACACTCGATCCACAGCGACGTGATTTTCTGAAGACCGCCAGTGCCGCAGCCGCCACGGCACTCACCTCAGACTTCTTTGTCCATGCTGCGGACAAGTCTGGATCCAGACCGGTCGTAATCGGTTCGGGTGAATTTACCTACGAATGTCATCACAACTGGGGCGAAGTTCCTGACCACATCAAGTGGCACGCCACACACGGGGTCGCGATTGATGCCGCGGGATTGATCTACATCACACACCGCGCCCCCTTCAATTCGAACATCGACACCGTGACCACGTTTGAGCCCAATGGCAGATTCGTCAGATCATTTGGGAAGCAGTGGAATTTTGGCGGTCACGGCATTGATATCCGCAAAGATGGAAACGAAGAATTTCTTTACCTGGCGATCACGACCACGAAACCTCTGGACGGGTCCAAGCCTCGTCCGGGGCTGGTGACAAAGACGACTCTGACCGGCGAGAAGGTCTGGGAACTGGCCTATCCCAAGGAATCAAATCTGTACGAGTCTCCGGAAAAATACAGTCCGACGAACATCGCCTTCGCACCAGACGGCGGTTTTTACGTCGCCGATGGTTATGGGCAGAACTACATTCACCAATATGACAAAACCACCAAGTACGTTCGATCATTCGGTGGAACGGGTGAGGGCCCGGGACAGTTCAAGACACCCCATGGCATCTGGCTCGACAATCGACCTGGTCGCGAATCGCAATTGATCGTCGCCGACCGAGCCAATGCGCGATTGCAATACCTGTCTCTTGATGGAAAGCCGCTCAGCATCGTCAACAACGTCAGCTTCCCAGCACACTTTGATATTCAGGGAACAAAGCTGCTGATTCCGGACCTGCATGCTCGAGTGACGATCTTCGACAAGGACAATAATGTCAGCGTGCATCTGGGATACGATCCGAAGTGGACAGAACAGGTTCTGGAGGGCTTCAAAATGCGCGAACAGCCGGAACGGTGGGAGAATGGAAAGTTCATCCATCCCCATGACGCCTGCTTTGATGCCGCCGGAAACATTTACGTCGTTGAATGGGTTCAGACGGGTCGTGTCACGTTCCTGAAAAAGGTGTCGTAACACCTCAGCCGTTTCGAACGACGGACGAACGACAGACTCCAGAAATTTGCTCTGTGTCATTCCGGGACATCTGAGCTCTGACGAACAACAGCAGCCACATGCGTCCACAGTGAATTCCACTGATCGTGTTTGGCTGGCACACGCGTGGCGGGTCCTCGGATCGGTTGTCGATTTCCTGATAGCGGTCAATCAAGAGATTTTCGCATGGCGCGAAGTCTTGACCGATGTGATTCACTCATGAAACACAACAGGAGGAAATCGATCATGCGAAACTCATGGATCGTCGCATGCGGAGTTCTGGTCGTCGTTTGTCTCACAGGAGGCATTCAAAGAAAGTCGTTCGTCGGATCACTGGCGTCCCTGGATGGAGGCCGCCTGGCAGAACGGGATGGCAAATTGATTCTGGTGACAGGCCGTGACGGAATTGCCCCCCGGACGGAAGGAATTTCACTCTGTGGAGCCTGGCGCATCGGTCTTCCCTATCTGGAATCGAATGGTCGTTTTCTGACGCTCGAACAGAACGAGCAGGGAATCAATCTCTCACTCGGCAAGAAGGGTGATTCCGCCAGATGGGTCATTGATCCCCTCCAAACGAAACCGCTGAAATCAGATGGAAAGAACCTTGATGGAAATTCGGGGATGATCTTTCGATTGCGAGTCTTCGATGGCCGCTACAAGGGATGGTACCTGGCCGTGAATGAACTGACGGATGACCAATCCAAAATGCCGTTGAATCAACCGATCGTTCGTGAATTTCGTGTGGTGGAAAACCCAAAACAGGCACTGTCATTTGACTACATCGACACGCATTACACGATCCAACACAAGTGAGATTCATTCGACGATGAAAGTCGCCTTCATCCAATGTAGCCTTCATCGCTTCGCGTGACGACAGCCGCTCCCGCACTCAACGTCGTCCATTGAGAACGCGTTGATGGCGAACTCCATTTCGCAGGAAGTCGGTTTGGATATTCGCCAACCTCAATTTGGCCAGCTTCAACTTCCGTTTCCATCGATGTTTTTCTGAATGCCTTCGCCAGACTGGTCGCGGCGACGGCAAATTCGGCCACGCTGTGACATCGTTCATTCGCCAATTTCTGGAATCTTTTCGGATTTCGCGTGATATCTGTCCCCGGCTTTCGCCTTGGATTTTATTGTAATCACGTTGTTATTCCGAGCCGTCCAGGAATTTCGCGGGAACACGGTGATTCGCGGGGACTTCGAATGAATCAGCAGCCATATGCAACTCCGCCACAATCCTGGGAACCACGCATGACACCCTGGCTCGTGCGTGCCTGGTTTCCCATGATGCGTCGGGAAATGGTCCGTGTTGCGAATATCACCGACGTCAAACTGCACGGCATGGATCACCTGAAACTCGCCATCGAATCCGGCGCCGGGATTCTGATCACTCCCAACCATTCGTTTCACTACGATTCGTATGTACTCGGACATGCCGCCCAGGCATGCGGTCGTCCTTTTCACTTTCTGACGGCCTGGCAGGTGTTCGCGATGAGTACCCCTCTGCAGCGCTGGATCATGCAGCGTCACGGGTGTTACAGCATCGATCGCGAAAGTGCCGATCTGGGCGCATTCAAACGATCGGTCGAAATCCTGCGTTCGCATCCTTGCCCGCTGGTTATTTTTCCCGAAGGGGACATCTATCACACCAATGACCGAGTGATGCCATTTCGTGAAGGATCTGCCGCAATCGCCTTATCCGCAGCCAAGAAGGCCGAGCGACCTCTGGTGATCCTGCCAGCAGCCATCCAGGCCCGCTATGTCGACGATCCAACTCCGGGACTGCTGGAACTAATGACACGTCTGGAACAGGCCGTTCACTGGAGACCGCGAACAGATCTCCCTTTGGTGGATCGAATCTATAGATTCGCGGCAGGACTGCTGGCTCTGAAAGAACTCGAATACCTCGGGCGACCGCAATCGGGAACTGTTCCTGAACGAACGCGTTAC
Organism: uncultured Planctomycetaceae bacterium; assembly: GCA_964609845.1. Lineage (GTDB taxonomy): Bacteria > Planctomycetota > Planctomycetia > Planctomycetales > Planctomycetaceae > Schlesneria. Next base: position 15,162 of record CAZSTW010000130.1, read on the forward strand.
CTGGCCGATCAGATCCTGACCGCCAAAGAGCAGCGGTTTCAGATCCAGCCGCAGACGGACTCCATTCCCGAACGCGTCAAAGAACTGCGGCGGCAATTCATTCAGCAACTGGAAAAGCCGGACCTCTCTTCAGAGATCCATGCTCAACTGAAAAACGACATGGAAGATCTGTTCCTCGTAATTCAACTCTACAGCTATCCCGGCGACTACGTTGCGGCACATCCTTCGATTGAGCGAATTGCCGAAACACTCGACAAATTCGAAGAAGATGTCTTGAAGGTGACGTACCCGAAGCCTCGTGGAACGCGACACGCAAGCGTCACTTTTGGAGCACCAATTCCAGTCTCGACCGACCGAGGCTCACGCGATGCTGCGACAGTCCTGACCACGCAGATCGAACAGCAGATTCAGTCGCTGTTGAATCAGGGGCGATCATTCGATGCGAGTGGTCACTGATTGGGTAGAAAGCTGTCAGCTTTCAGCGAGCAGCGGTCAGAAAAGATGAGGGACAATCAAGAATCCGTGGCGGTTGATTGACGACTCCTGGAAACGAAGACTTGCAATATGCTCGAACTTGATCAAGTTACCAAATCGTTCGGATCGACAATTGTACTGCATCCGACAACGCTATCGTTCGCCGTAGGAACGACAACCGTCCTGATCGGGCCGAGTGGCTGTGGAAAGTCGACTCTGCTGCGGATCATGATCGGATTGATTCAGCCCGATGCGGGGACTGTCCGATTTCAAGGTGAAGTTTTCAGTCCCGCCAATCAATTGGCGATGCGTCATCGGATTGGCTATGTGATTCAGGATGGGGGATTATTTCCACACCTTTCCGCCAGCGACAACGTCGGACTCCTGGCACGTCATCTGGGCCGCGATGCCCAGTGGGTTCGACGTCGAATCGACGAACTGACGGAACTGGTTCGTCTGCCACGCGAAGCTTTGTCGCGTTTTCCGGCCCAGCTTTCTGGAGGACAGCGGCAACGGTTGGGAATCATGCGGGCTCTGATGCTCGATCCACCGCTGGTTCTGCTCGATGAACCGATGGGAGCCCTCGATCCATTAGTCCGTTTCGACCTGCAGAACGATTTGCGAGACATCTTTCGAACCCTGAAAAAGACCGTCGTTCTGGTCACCCACGATATGGGAGAAGCAGGCTTCTTCGGTGACGAAGTTCTGTTGCTTGGTGGCGGAAAAATCGTCCAGCGAGGAACTCTGAAAAGTCTGCTGGAATCCCCTGCAGATGACTTCGTGACACGCTTTATTCAGGCTCAACGGTTACCTGGACATGACATGTGAAATCCTCTGCTAAGCAATCAAGCGCAGCCTATTCCGTTCAACAGGTTAAAGCATGCAACATCGCACCGTACTTTCGATCATGGTTGTTCTCAGCGGCTTTTCGGAATCGCTGTGCCGGTCCGAAGAGAGGCCCGTGGTTCGCGTCGGGTCGAAAGCTTTCACCGAATCGGTTGTCCTAGGTGAAATCATCGAGCATCTGATTTCGGATGCCGGTGGCAAGCCCGAGCATCGGGCAGAACTTGGGGGGACTCAGATCTGCTGGAAAGCTCTTCTGGCAGGAGATATCGATTGCTACGTTGAATACACCGGCACCATCCAGCAAGAAATTCTGATGGGCGAGTCAATACGCGGCGACGAATCGATGCGTGAAGTATTGGCGTTGCGAAAGGTCGTCATGAGTCGCCACCTGGGCTTCAATAATACCTATGCCTTGGGGATGCCCGAAGAACTGGCCGAGAAGTGGAAGATCCGGACGATCTCTGATCTGGCCGCATGCCCCGAGTTGCCTCGGCTGAAAATGAGATTCAGTGACGAATTCCTCGAACGCGCCGATGGATGGCGAGGGCTACGTAAAGAATACGGCTTTCCAGAAGTGGCTGAACGAGGGATCGATCATAGTCTGGCGTACCGAGGATTGCAGACTGGAAGCCATCAGGTGACAGATGTCTTCACAACGGACGCTGAAATCCGCCTGTATCACATCCGCGTCCTGGAAGATGATCGAGGATATTTTCCGCTGTACAACGCTGTCATGCTGGCGAGGTCCGATCTGGCAGAACGGGCGCCCAAGGTCGCCCAGTCGCTGCTTCGCCTTGAGCATCAGGTCGATAACGCAACAATGATCGACCTGAATGCCAAAGCGAAACTGGATCGCATCGATGAAAGTCGCGTCGCCGCTGAATTTCTGCAAGAACGCCTGAGTCTGAACGTCACTCTGGCTGGGGACGGGCGGGCAGCGCGCCTTCAGAGAACCGCAATTCGAATGCTCGACAATTTGCGTCAGCATCTGTTGCTGGTTGTGATTTCGCTCGCGGCAGCGATCCTTGTTGCGGTTCCCCTGGGAGTCATCGCCTACTGTCGCCCGCAACTTGGCAGAGTGATCCTGAACACGGTCGGAATCGTGCAGACACTCCCGGCCATGGCAGTTCTGGTCTTTACGATCCCGATTCTCGGCCTCGGAGCATTACCAGCAATCTTTGCTCTGTTTCTTTACAGTCTGCTGCCGATCGTCCGGAACACTTACACGGGACTTTCGAACATCCCCGAAAACTTGAAAGAATCTGCGATAGTCCTGGGCTTGTCATCGTCAGCCCGGCTGCGATTGATCGAACTGCCATTGGCATCGACATCAATCCTCGCTGGAATCAGAACGGCCGCGGTCATCAACGTGGGAACAGCGACCATTGGAGCTCTGGTTGGCGCAGGAGGATTTGGCCAGCCCATCCTGACTGGAATCCGCCTCGACGACTTCAACTTGATCTTACAAGGAGCCATCCCTGCGGCACTGCTGGCTGTCGGTGTTCAAGCGACGTTTGGTGTGGCAGAAAAATGGCTGGTCCCGGCAGGTCTGCGATCTAAAACACATTAGACGCATGACTCCAAAATGAGGGATTCACACGGCTGGTAACGGGCCATCGCCCCAAAATCCTGTCGGATATCGGCAGAAGCTGCCGAAACCAATCCTTACAACCGATCTTTCCGTTATGACCGCTTCGGTTGATGGTCGATAAAACCATTGGTCGGCTTCGAGAACCGTCATGTCATCTCGTATTGAAAGCGAGAGTTCAGGGCATGGCTGGGGTCCGAGCCAGAACGGAATGAGGGGGCGGGATGCGAAGGATTCGCTGGCAAATGTATGTTCGCAGTCTGGTGGTCATGGTTGCGATTTCGTCCGGGGTAGCACTCGCAGGCGGTCCGCTTCCCTTCACGGAAGAATGGTATCAGCAACGAGCGGATGATCCCCCCGGGGCTCGGCAGGTTTACAAGCACGGCAAGTATTGGCCACCCTATCCACGTCCTACAGGTCGCAAGCAGACGGCTTCACACGCCTACCACACGGCCCATTACTGGCCATTTCCGTACAATTGCCAGGACCGCTCCGACGTTCAGAACCTGCTGGACGCCCAAGCCAATTCTGGCTGGGTCAGTGCAACCACATTACACGACTATCACTTCGATGTGGATACACAGAAGCTGACAGATGCAGGCCAGAACCATCTGTTATGGGTCATGAATGCCGTCCCGGCCCAATATCGCACGGTCTATGTCTCGCAGGGAGTCTCCGCCGAAATGGCTCAACTACGCGTTGCCAACGCGGAACAGTTCCTGCGTGATACGGGTCTTCCCGGAATTCCACCGGTAATTGCTCGCTATGACAATTTCAATGGTCGACCTGCCAATGAAGTGGATCGGCTCAGATCGCTGGAATTGAACTCCATTCCCAGACCACGCTTGTTCGTCATCGGCCGATCCGGCTCGAGCGGAGGTGGTGGCGCTGGCGGAGGAGCAGCTGGTGCAGGTGCAGGTCAATCGGCAGGTGGTGGAG
>CAZSTW010000130.1:19146-19880 GCA_964609845.1 uncultured Planctomycetaceae bacterium
GAGGAAGTTCTCAACCTTCGCGGTGATCGGCGAAGTACGGAACAATTCGGGACAATCGAAGTTTTTTCAGGTTTGAAAACTTCTCAACAGACTGAATGGATTCGATGACGGGCAATCCGTTTCCGACAACGCTTGACGCGGCTCCAGGTCCTTTCGGGGATCCAGGATTCGGTACGTCCACGCAGAAGCCGACTGCCTCTTCGCAGGTCGGAAAGCTGTATGCAGATTTGTTTTCGAAGCCTCAACAAACCGAGGAAAAGGGACGCGGAAAGCCGTCATCTCAAGACCGTGGTGAATCACAATTCACCGTAGTTCCGGCTCCCCGCAGCCCGTCAACGCTCGCCGAATGTGGACTGCAGCTGGGGTTCATTGCAGACCTGGTCCTGAAGCAGCTCTATCTGCACGGGACCTTGCTCGGAGGTGACATTGCCCGCGCAACTCGACTTCCGTTCTCGATCGTTGATGAAGCACTGCGAACGATGCGGGATCAGAAATGCATCGAAGTCGCATCAGGCGATCTTGTCGGTCGCGTTTCTTACCGTTTCGCCCTGACCGAACTGGGGCGTGCCAGAGCGAGAGAATCCTTCGAACATTGTCGATACGTTGGCCCCGCTCCTGTCCCGATCGAACAATACATCGAACAGTGCAAGCTGCAGCACGTGACGGGCACGACCTGCACAATGCAGAAATTGCGAGCCACATTCGCCGACTGCGTCATTCATCCGAGCATGCTG
>CAZSTW010000131.1:0-19634 GCA_964609845.1 uncultured Planctomycetaceae bacterium
AATCGAAAGGAACCGGTCCTCTGTTTTGCGAGAGAGGATGAACACGATCTGGTTCTGAACAGGCACAAGATTCTGGGAAGCGCCCAGCGTCGACGACGGGGGGCCATCCTGCAGCATGGCGGACTATTGCTGGCAGCTTCGTCAGTGACCCCGGAACTGCTGGGCCTGCGAAACCTCTGCCCGGAGATCAATCTGGACCGACTGGCCGAGACGCTTGGCGCGACCATCCTGTCGGAGGTCGCCGAGACTTGGGAAAACGGGACGTTAACCACCCAGGAACTGGAAAATGTTCACGCGATAATCGCGGGATTTTAAAGCCAGTTTGTTGAGCAGCAGCCACCGAATTCGTCATCATTCTTGGGAATGATCAGCGCCATTGCAACGTCACCTTCAGCCTTAGACTGTTCGGCGATCGGTTTTGACGCCGATAATTACCGTGCTGAGTGTTACGTCGTTGACATGGCAAAAAAATAGCGGTAGCGTAACGGGTGATCCGAATTGCAGCCTCAGGTCTTTTTTTCTCGCGGCCATCATCTTACCGGTCGTATTTTCCTGATGGTGAGACAATAAGGTTCGTCCGCTACATTTCTGTCGGTATTCACATTGGATTTGAGAGAGTTTTGCCAATCCGAGGTCTGGCCTTTCATGCGTCGAGTGACTGATATACGCATCCCGAAAGTGCCTGTCCTGTTGTAACGGCAAGGATTGAACTGGAACGCCAACGGCTTTGTGCTGGCGATGAGTGGTTTCGTCTTACGGGAGTGCCTGATTCATGTTACAGGCTGAACTCAAGATTCTCGGTGGAAAACATCAGGGGAAAGCGATTCCCCTGTCAACGAAGAAATTTCTGGTTGGCCGTGAGCAAGATTGCCACTTACGCCCCAACAGCGATCTCGTCAGTCGCCACCATTGTGTCTTCAGTATCGACGAATACGCGATCCGCCTTCGCGATCTGGGAAGCACCAATGGAACGCGTGTTAATGGCAAACCATTACATGGCGAAGTCATCCTGAAGTCCGGCGACCAGATTGGCATCGGTAAACTGGAACTGGAACTGGTGCTGCGTCAGCGGACAGATGTGGTCGCTCCAGAATCCCAACCACTCGCTCCAACCAGCCTCAGTTCAGGCGGACTGAGTTCCGGTGAACTCGACATTGCTTCATCGCTGGGAACCGTCGAAATTGCCCCGACGTCACCTGCGATGCCTGTTTCGAGCGAAACATCGTTCGAAATGCCCGTCATGCCGCCATTGATGCCAATGGAGGACACTTCGACAAATCTGGCTGGTGACACCGCCATTGTTCCCGGCACAGCCCCAGCACAGTTTCCAGGATATCAGCCAGCACAACCAGGATTTCCGCAAATGCCTGCGGGCTATCCTGCTGGATATACTCCAGGATACCCACCGCAGGGTTACCAGATGCCCCCCATGGGGTATCTTCAGCAGATGGGATATCCACAGCAGTACCCGCAGCAATATCCGCAGGGTTACATGCCACAGGCTTACCCCGGAATGCCCGGCTATCCGCCGCAAATGCAATACCCGGCGGGATATGCAGCTCCTGCAATGCCAACTGCCGCAGAACCGGCTGCCGCACCTGCTGCCGCTGTTGAACTGGCCGTAAAGCTACCTCCGCCAGAGTCGACCGGGGTAAAGACTCCCCCTCCGGCACCTGCGGCAACACCAGCGGCGAGCGGAGCCAAGACCGAGGAAAAACCTTCGAATTCTGCGGCCGACATTATCAAGAGTTATATGCAGAAACGAACGCGATAAAGCGAGTTCGTCGGGGCCAATCAGAAACAAAACCAGCAATTCCACGATCTGCCGCGAAGGCGTCAAGAACGGATTGCGATTCAAAAACTGCCAGGAGGCGTTTTCATGTCGGCAGCAGATCCGAATGTTGCGGAACAACAGCGACGGTATCGCGAATTCCTCGACCTGATGCCTCTCACGATTTCCCTCGCAGGGCTTCCCGCCAGCGACGGAAAGTACTACACCGAAGAACAGATGGAAACTCGTCTGTTTGCCTTGCGGCACGCCTATAAACTCGCCCGCCAGTTTGCGAGAGAACAGATCAGCCGCTGATGCCGCGTTCGGAAGCGGCTTCGGCTGACGGCCGAACACCCGTCGTAAAGCCGCCGTGAAAATCCCGCAAACGCCTGCGTTTTTTCCAGATGCGTCGAGTTCACCGTTCTCGCTTCGCTGCTATACGCAATCGACACCGCGCAGGCACTGACGCATTGAATCGCGAGGGTTTGCGGAACTTCTGAAACCCCAGGCACCCCTTCCGGGTATCTCTTTCAACAGAAAGGTGAACCGTGCGGTGGACGACCGGGAACTCGTCGAACGCTGCTTGAGAGGAGACCGAGATGGGCTGCGCACGTTCGTTGAGCAGTTCCAGGGGTGGGTGTTTGCACTCTGCTTCCGCCAGCTCGGCCATCGACAGGATGCTGAAGACGTGGCACAAGAATCACTCGCCCGAGCTGTGCGACACCTCGCACAGTGGGACGGAATTCGCCCTCTCAAGCCGTGGATTCTGACGATCGCGGTCAATCGCTGCCGGACTCATCAGTCGCGGAAGAATACGCGAGCGAGGACGATCGATGCAGAAATCGATCTCCCTGCCCCCTCGACGCGGTTAGGAGAATTTGATTTAGCGGAAGAACTGCAATTGGCCTTACAGCAATTGCGAGAAGAATATCGAACATGTTTCCTGCTGTTTCATCAACAGGAATTGAGTTTGCAAGAAGTAGCTCAGGTGATGCAGTGCCCCGACGGCACAATCAAAACCTGGCTGCATCGAGCACGCCGTGAACTAGCAGGGCTTTTGCGAGCCCGTGGCGTCGTTACGGAGGAGGGACATGAACTGTTCCGAATTTAGCGAAGAACTGCAGCAGTTGGTGGAATCCCGTGGCAACGCGCCATCGGAGTCGGCGGTTGCCCACGCTCGTGAATGCCGTTCCTGTCATCAACAATGGCGAGATCACTTGCTGCTGAGTGCGGCCCTGCGCGCGTGGGCTCCCGTTGCAGATTCGCCTTCACTGGTCGATGGAGTTCTTGCCCGCCTGAGCACCACAGTATCCGACCCGGTAGCGAAAAGTGGTCCCGATTCGCGACGGTGGCCTGCTGTGGCAACGGTCGCTGTGTGCCTGATCACGCTGATTGCCATCGGTATCAGCCGTCGCCCGGAAGATCGCAACCAGGCTCGAATCGAACGATCACATCCTGCTCAACTCGGACCAATTCCCCCATCGGCAGATCCAGGCACCAACGAGTCTGTCGGTGTCGCTTCTTCCATGGTGGCTGTGTTTGAAGATCTGCGAACGGAATACCGCGAAATCGCTGAAGAGACACGTGCATCTGCTCGTGAATTCGCCGTGACGATCCCCTCACCCAGTGTTTCCCCCTGGACGGAGTTCGTTCTGCCGGAGGTTCCCGAGACTCCGGTCAGAACAGTTCAACAGCCTGTCGATACCACCCCACAGGGCGCAGTCTCTGTCATCAGTCGTTCTATCGGCAGCCAGATTGGCGAAGCGATGGATTTCCTCTGGGTCGCTGTCCCTGACGGAGTACCAAAAGGTTGATGTTCATGTTCGAAGACCGACGTGTTTGGAGCGAGTCTTCCAACCCCGCCACAAAGACCGACCAACAAGTCTCCCCTTCTCCGTCCACGCGATTGATTGCCCGCATCGGAGCCTTCATGAGACACGTACGACACGCACTACAATCCACTGATTGGGCATTAAGCAATGTTCGGCGCGGGTCTCCTGACCCCGCCGAAACGACCGACCGAAAGGTCTCCTCTTGGCCCCAATCGACCACCCTCTTCCACGCAGCCGCGGCCCTGGCGATCGCCTTGTTCGCAAACGTCGCCTATGGACAACCCTCCGAAGATATTGCGCCAATCAATCTCGTCACCAACCAGGCGGCCGTCTGCCTGGAAGTCCCGAGGTTCGAAGCGACATGGAATCAATTTCAAAAATCCCAACTTCTGGGGCGCCTGAAGCAATTCCCGCCAATTGAACGACTGCTGACCGGGACAGGTGCCCAGCAATGGAAACTGGTGGAAGACCACGTTCGCCGGATTTCAGGTAAATCGCTTTCTGACCAACTGCTCGCGGTCTTTTCCGAATCACTCGTCGTGGCAATCTATGTCCCCGAAGGAATGCCTCCGCAAGGAGTACTGATTGCCCAGGCACGCGATACCGCCAGCTTAAACCAGGCAATCCTGACATGGAACCTTCTGGATGCTCAACAGGTATCACAGACGCGAACCCATCAGGGACGATCGTATGTCCGTCGAGCCAAGTCTGCAAAATCGGGCGAGGTTGTTTACTACACGACGATTGGGCGAACGATCGTTTTGTCAGACCAGGAACAGCGAATTCACGAAGCGATCGAAGCCCGTTCCAACGATGTGTCAGCTGAACGTATCCCGTTGCTGCGTGAAACCGACCTCTATCGCACCAACCGCGCACGACTTCCCGCTGGTTCCGCAGCTTATCTGTTCCTGAACTCCCGCCAGTGGGACCGGGTTGTAGGCGATGCAATCGAAAAGTCTCCCGATGCGAGCTGGATACAGCCGCTGTTTCAACAGGTCGCAGCAGTGACTGCTTCACTGCGATTGAATGAGGAAGTCGTGTTCGATCTCGTGACGGATGTCACTGGCAATCCCACCCCTGCCCCATTCAAACAGTTCGTCGAAACGACTCACGGCGGAAAGCCCTGGCCTCAACGTATTACGGGCGATGTTATTCTTGCGATTTCTTCGCGGCTGGAGATTGGTCCGCTGGTTCAGGGCTGGATCGCCACCAGCCCCGATGCCAGAAAGGACGATTTTGCCAAAGGACGGAACATGGCACGCAGCCTTTTCCAGGGACACGATCTCTTTACAGAAATCCTCCCGATGGTGCTGCGAGACTGGACTGTTACAGTGAATGCGACAAACGCCAAAGGAGAGTCCGATGCACCTGTGAACCTGATCGGACGGTTTTCACTTTCGTCGACGTCAACTCACAAAACTGCGACGACCGACGCTCTCGATCAGGCGTTGCAATTCGGTATGTCACTGCTGGCCGTTGCAGTCTCCAGCCAGCGCGGCGCCAACAGTGACCCAGCCATTCTTCAGACGAGACGATCAGAGGCTGACGCGGTTCGCGTCATCAAGGGAATGCCCCCGTGGTCACACGGCTATCGACTGACATCTGATCAATTGATTATCTCCACGGCAGAATCGTTACTGGTGGATCACCGCGCAGTTGAGACCGAAACACCAGACGACCGCCTGGCAAGGAATTCACATCGCTACTTTAGCTCGGCCTCGCAACTCGTATGGCTCGACGCTGTACGCCTGCGACAGATCATTTCACAGCATGGAGAGTGGCTCGCAAACCATGCAACGGGCGAATCTGCGGGTCGCGAGCGGCTGAAAAAACATTTATCAAAGATGAACGAAGTGGCCAAAATGTTTGACGCCGCATTCATCGCAGCTGGTTTTGACGAGGATCACGTTCGCATCAGCTTTGGCGTTTCTCTCGACTGAAACGAATGAACAGATCCTCGCGTCATTGTAGCCGTCACAATCGCTATACTCGAAAGTCGGCAGAGTTTACTTTAGTTATCAGCGTTTTGTATTCTTTGCAATCCGTTCATCCGGCAAACTACCGGTCATAATCGTGTTAACCAAGGATGGCTCCCATACACTCAAAGGACTGTCCCCCGGTACCCCCCGAATCGAGGACACGATGGAAGACACGGAAAAGATGGCAGTTGCAGAGCGACGTGCCCAGAACCGACGAATTGGCGGAGATCGCCGTAAGTCGAGTGTGACCGAAAAGTACGAGGGCGAGGAACGCCGCAGCGCCCCGCGACGCCAAGTCGTCGAGCGACGCCGGTTGATCGATCCGACAACCTGCGAACGCGACTATTCCGGCGATGAAATCGAATTCATGAAAGCCATGGACGACTACAAGCGGCAGAGCGGGCGCAATTTCCCGACCTGGAGCGAAGTTCTTGAGGTCGTTCGCAGCCTGGGTTACACCAAGCCGGAACACCGCCTGCCAGTCGAGCAACCAGCGGCCGGACTATAAATCATCTGACGGGTAGCTGGACCGACGTCCGCACACCAGTGGAATGAACGAAGTACGACGCTTCTAAAATTCTCCAGGATGTCGCCCAGCCCGCCCTTCCGAGTTTCCCGCTGCAGCCGATTTCATCTGAATTAATGCCATTGCCAGCAATTCGGTGAATACTGGCTAACGGGAGGGCGAGGCTCCCGCCGAGCCGTGATCGGGTTGTGACGTCCGATTCCAAACCCGGTTCGGCAGGAGCCTCACCCTCCCATACTGGGCCAGGTCTGACAAGCTCACTAGTACCGGATCACGACTGTTTTTCAGATTCAACGAACCACCCCGCACGCGATGGCGTCAAGTTGAATGCCGTTGTGATTTTTGGAATCAGCTGGCCGCTAAAGCCTTCTGGCTGACATCAACGTCCCCGTGAACGCCTCAACACGAAAGCACATTCCAAAGGGCTTCCGATGTCGACTTTGAATTTCATCGTGTGTGACATGTTACCCTGGGGTGTTGCCGTCCTCTGGCTGATCTATGTGGCACTTCTCATTTCAGGACTGCGCAGACGCCAGGTTCTGACTGCAGAAACAGAAATCCACTTACCACGTGGTCTCCCGCGAGTCACCATGCTGATCGCGGCTCGTAACGAAGAGTCCTGTATCGAAAGGTGCCTTAGGTCACTCCTGATACAGGATTACCCAAACCTGGAAATCATCGCCATTAATGACCGTAGCACGGACAGCACTGGTGAGATCATGAATCGGCTGGAAGCAGAACATCTCGGACTGCTCCGTGTCGTGCATGTCCAAAGTCTACCATCAGGTTGGTTTGGCAAGACGCACGCACTGCACTGTGGGACCAGTTTCGCCACGGGCGACTGGCTCTGTTATATCGATGCAGATTGTGAACTGATCTCGCAGCGCACGCTATCACTGGCAGTGCAGGAAGCGCAACAGCGAGGTGTCGATCTCCTGTCTCTGACACCACGATTCATCCTCGATACGCTCTGGGAAAAAATCACGGTCCCGGTTTGTTCTTCGCTGATGGTGATCTGGTTTCAACCAGCGCGCGTTAACAATCCTGGCCTTTCGACAAGTTATGCCAATGGGGCTTTTCTGATGATGACCCGGCATTGCCTGGATCGTGTAGGCGGCTGGTGTCGCTTCCGGACACAAATCGGCGAAGACATCGCGATTGCCCGGGAAGTGAAATCGAATCATATGAGACTTGCCGTTCTCGAAAACGACGGCCTTTACCGAACTCGGATGTACGAGACCGTCCGTGATTCCTGGAACGGCTGGTCACGCATCTTCTACGGAGCCCTGCCTCGGAAGGCCCTGGCAATCTCGCTGATTCGCCTGGTACTCTGCTCGATCATCCCGACATGGGCAGTCCTCTATTGGTTGGTGACGGCTGGACTCGCCCCTCAATCCGTGACAATCAGCAATGCAATGGCGGCCGCCATATCAGCCGTCGTGTTGCAGCAGATCTACAGTGCGCTGATCTTCAGAGCCGTTGGAGGAGGAATCCGATGGTCGCTCGCAGCTCCGCTTGGGCATCTGGTTCTGGCGGGAATGCTGGGTCGAGCCCTGATGAATCATCTGGGTCTGGCAACAACACAATGGAGTGGCTCGGTATTTCGTCGCGGTCAACTGATCCCGCCATCCCCTTCGCCACACGTGAATTCACCATCACAAATGACTGCGGCCGCTCGCCCGAGATAGCCGGAAGGTCGTCGCATCAGCTCGCATCAGAGTGGGTCAGCACCAGCCGCCACAAATGCTGCCACGCAGCCTTATTGACCACCTCGGACCACGAGCGCACTCTCGCACATATTACAACACGCATTTTTTGACAATTTCCTGCAATAGCCACTTGCCAGCGGTCTCCGCGCGTGATCAATATTGACACCATTGACCCGTCGGGATCGCACACCATTTTCGATCAACACGTTTTGAAATGGGTAAAACAGTGGTTAAAAATAAATTAAAGACGAGTTCCTGGCTCACCATTCTGATTTTAGTCCTTGTTTGCATCCTTATGGCCGGGTTGGTTTATCTCTGGAGAAACAACCTCGCAACCTTGGGAACATTTCCATGGTTGGCCGTTGCAAGCCTCCTTCCGGCAGTCCTGGTCCTGAACCACGGGATCTATCTTCAATGGCAACCAAGGTCGCTGTCACTTTCCTCGAGCGGTGAGAAAGACCTCGACGGAATGAAACTCTCGCAATTGCAGCGGCTTTTTGATCAGGAATATCGCGGCTACGCAATCGCAATCAGTTACTACATTCCTACATTTGCACTTGCCGTCGCTGGATTCGTCTCGGCGCTGATGGTGTTCGACCCGCAATCCGCACTCGGTAATATCGAGAAACTGATACGAATCGCGTCGGAAGACGGAACACTTCTGCTATCCGATTCGTTGATCGAAGGGATTCGGTTCGGGACACTCGGCGCCTACGTTTATGTCTTGATGACCATCGCAGAAAGAACATTTCGACGTGACATCAGTCCGGGCCTGGCACAATGGAGTGCCTCCCAATTAATCCTCGGACCGATTCTGGGAGGTGTCGCTGCTGCTACGCTCGCCAATGGCACGAGCCTGAGTCTCTTCACCCAGCAAATTCTGTTTTTTGTTGCAGGAATGGCCCCCCGCCAGTTCGTTGCCGTGGCTGCCGACACCGCAACCCGGTTCTGGTCCAAGGGCGAAACACCCGTCGTTAACTCCGTATCATTAAGGTTGATCGGCGGTATCACCGCCCGCGTGGAAGAACGACTGTTTGAAGAAGGAATTGAAGATGCTCACCAGCTTGCCATGGCAAACCCCGTCCGACTGAATCGCGACACTCCCTACGAACTTCGCCAGATCACCAATTGGATCGATCAGGCAATTCTCTATTCGACCGTTCCCGAAAATGCCCCCCTTCTGCAAAAGGAAGGTGTAACCGGCGCGATGGATCTGGCCTCTTACGCCAAGACTCAGGCAGCCATCATTACTGACCCAAGCGGCAACGAAAAGACAAGACTGCAGCAGCTGGCTGAGGCCGTGCATATGACAGCAGAAACCTTGAAGGACGTCGTTCTTCGATTGAGCCAGGACCAGCAGGTGATTCTTGTTCGGGGGCTCTATCAGTCCGACCAGTTCAATGATGACAACGGAAGCTGGACGAGTTGATACGCTTTCCGAGACTCCTGATGTCATTCACAACGTTCTCGAAGTCACCAACGCCTGGAACGGGCGGGATGGATTGTTCATGGCAAGCTCACGATCATCATCGTCTGTTGGCAAACTGCTGGTTGCGGCAACATTAGTCTCGGTCATCGCTGACTCACCCCAGAAAGGCCAGGTCCGCGTCCGGCCGGCAATGAGTGCCGTACGTGCGGTTGCCGATCCAGGTGTGCCGGATGAGACTCAAGAGAAGTTCCTCAAGCAGAATTGCAGGTTCGGAAAACCGGCCAAGCAGGATCACGTGACCGCCCTGCTGGGTCCCACAATGGTGATCGTTCGTGAAACCTATGTGCTCGAACATAGCGCCACGAGCAAAACACCTTACTGGGTGAGTGAACTCCTCACAGCGGAACTTTTGCAAGGAGACAGCGGTCGCCTGAAACCTGAACCATTTCGCCCGGAACCACTCGTTCCGTCTGGATCTCGTGCGGAATTGAAAGACTACCGGCATTCGGGTTACGCGCGCGGTCACATGATGCCTGATGCCGACCGTGCCAGTAATGACCTCAAACGTGAAACATATGTCTTGTCAAATATGGTCCCACAGTTCGGACCATTCAACAGCGGTGTCTGGCTGAAACTCGAAAAGGCCGTTCGCGCCTGGGCTGTCGCTCGAAAAGAGATTCATGTCATCACAGGGCCATTATGGTTTGACCCCGATGAGGCCGACCCCACAAAAGCAGATGGTCAGATCGAATACTCCGTCATCGGCCCCAACCAGGTGGCAGTCCCCACCCACTTGTACAAGATCGTTCTGTCACAAAACCCGTCGACGAAAAAATGGGAGGCGTTGGCATTCTTGTTCCCAAATATCCCCAAGTACCCTTCCTCACCGCCGCTTGAGAAATTTCTGACCACAATCGACTTCCTCGAAGAACATACGGGCTACAATTTCTTCCCCGAATTCCACGAGGACGATCAGAAAAAGCTGGAATCGACCCTGCCAACGGTCGTCTGGGACAAATAATGAATGACACGACGAAGAATCTCTCGGCGACAAAAATCGTCTCTGACAGCTGGCTATGACCTGACCGCTGACTGCTGACGCATCTTCAGGTATGCTGCATGAATTCGGTAATCAAATCGTGGCGGCATTTTCTGGTGGTGACGACATGACGGATCAGAGTCGACGGAGGACAGGGTTTCTCGCAACAGGATTGGGCATCTTCTTTCTTTTTGGAATTGCTGCGGCGACTTTCTGGTTCAGAAAGTCCATAGAGTCACCCGAACAGGTTGTTGGGATTGATTCGCCCAAATCGACATCGGCGATCTCCCGCCCAATTGACCCGGATGTGGGATACGTCGGAAGCGAGCAATGTACGGCATGTCACGCCCAGATTGCAGAATCGTACCGGCGACACCCAATGTCGCGATCAATGGCAACCCTGACTTCAGCCACACCAATTGAAGACTATACACGTCAAACATCGTTCACCGCCGGAGCCTGCCAGTATCGCGTTGTGAAGACCGATCAAGGACTGGTTCACCATGAGCAACTGAACGACGCCGACGGGAGCGTCTTATACGATATCAAGTCCGAGTTCCAGCATGTGGTCGGGTCGGGAGCAAATGGGCGAAGCTATCTGTCGGAACGCGATGAAATCCTGAGTATGTCCTCGATTGGCTGGTATTCGTCCCGTGGCTGGGACCTGTCGCCCGGCTATGACCCACAAAAGCACCAGCACTTTTCCAGACGGATCTCGGAAGCCTGTCTTCACTGCCATTCAGGCCGAATTCATAGAGATCGTGATCGGATCGATCATTTTCCATCACCTCCGCTGATGGAAATCGCCATTGGTTGTGAACGCTGCCATGGCCCGGGAGAACAGCATGTGAAGTATCGCCAATCGAAATCAGTGACCGGCCCGGACCCGATTATTAATCCCTCTCGATTAGCGCCGGCCGAACGAGATGCCGTCTGCAGCCAGTGTCACCTGCAAGGCGTCGAACGAGTCTTGCGCTACGGGCGATCAAACGTCGACTTCCGACCTGGTCAAAAGATTGGCGACAACTGGACAGTCTTTCTGAACACTTCCTCAGTCGATTCCGCTGACTCAGCTGACCTCGTCACACAGGTGGAGCAGATGCAGGCCAGTCGATGTTATCTCGAAAGCAAGGGGAAAATGAGTTGCACGTCATGTCATGACCCTCATGACTCACCTGCGGAAAATGATCGCCACAGCTTCTATCGAGCCAGATGCGAGACCTGTCATTCGGAGCGAGGCTGTACCGTCACACCAGTCGAGCGAGACCGTCCACCTGCCAGTGGATCGTGCATTATCTGTCATATGCCAAATCTCAAGTCGGGAGATGTCCCTCACACAAGTGTCTCTGATCACCGCATACCCCGTCGGCCAAGGAAAAAAACAGCACCGCCAGGACCACCATCGTTGACGGTTTACCCTGAAGCGGGCTTGCAGATCAGCGAACTGGAAATGGAACGAGCCCGTGGAATTTTTCTCACTCAACTGGCCGAAGAGTCAGGTCATCGACAATTGGCCCAGCAGGCGGAAAGTTTATTGAGGCGATCATTGGCAGCGGCCTCGGATGACATTCCAGTTCTGGAATCATTGGGAGCCGCCAGCCTGACACTGGGTCGACCACAAGACGCGGAACAGCACTGGAACGCCGTTCTGAAACTCTCGCCACAACACGAAACAACCTTGTTGCGGCTGGCGATTCTGGCACACGACGCTGGCCGAATGAATGACGCGAAGGAATTGTTTGAACGCTTTCTAAAGGTGAATCCCAATCATTCGACGGCACTGTTTCGGCAGGCGCATATCCTTGGAGAATTGGGGAACTTCGACCAGGCGATTCCATTCGCCCAACGTGCACTCGAACTTGAGCCCCGCCGGCTGCCTCTGTATGAATGGTTATCGCAAGCTTACGCCAAACAGGGAAATGAGTCCGAGAGTCGGCGTTTTCTGGAATTACGGCAACGGATCTCATCTCGATTAATGCAGTAACAAGAGTTCATACAAAACAGTCTCCTCCAACGGAACGCATTTCCGACTTGTGGGAGGTGATCCGTCTGTTTCTGATGTGAGCGGTTCGGGGGAAAAATGTCGAATTCATCGGCACCAGCAAAACGACCTGCCCCCACACCACGGTTCCGATGGATTATTGCGGCTCTTCTGGTAGTCATAATCGCAGCAGTTGCGATAAACCCATTCCGTAAGCCAATCTCTATCGTCGCGTTCCCCGACTTCGTCACAGCGAAAGAGATTGAACGGGCAAAAGAATCGTTCATGCTCACCCAGGGGCATGAAGCGACTGTCGATGAACTGGTATTCTGGCTGGCAGGATCATTTGCAGAACGAAAGCGGCTTGAAGATGCCGTGGCCTGTTATGCGAAAATCCCGACATCCCATCAGGAGTTCGGCCGACGCTCAAGATTTCAGCAAGGGCAGATTTTGCTGAGCTTGAATCGAGCCATCGAAGCGGAAAAGAATTTTCGCGAACTCCTCGCCCTCGAAGAAACCGACCCCAGGCTTGAGTCCAGATTCCGAGTCAGTGCACGTCAGCAGTTGCGTCACATTCTTGAAGTAGAACTCCGTTTCGAAGAACGTGCAAAGTTACTGCAACCGTTCCTGGAACGGGACGAGACCGATGGATTTGAGACGTTGGCGGCGCTCTTCCCGACTCATCTGCGATGGAACTCGCCGATCGGATTCGAATTTCTGGAAAAGTTCCATGCCGTCGATCCAGATCAGCCAATTCTGCAAGCAGCGTTGGGACGGTACTACACCGTTCAAGGACGATTGGAAGAGGCGCGTCAGCAATTGGACGCGGCGGCGAGCACCTTACAGCAGGATCTGGGAGTCAAAGCGGCATTGATTGCCTGTTTGCGTGAAGCCAATGATCCCGATCTCAATCGACAGATGCAGGCACTCCCTCCTGCCTCCCCGGATGAACCATGGTTATTGCAGTTTCAGCGAGCGGAACATGCGTTGCAGGCAGATCAGTTCCAGCAGGCGGTTGGTTACTTCGAAGCGATAATCCGCAGGGATCACACCTGTACTCAAGCCTGGCAGGGACTTGTTCAGGCGACCCGAACGTCCGGAGAATCGGACGCGAGAAATCATGCCATAAAAATGGCCGCCGGTCTCGGAAGAATTCAGTACCAGATCAGCCGCTGCCTGCAAGCACCAACTGATCCCGTTCCATTTCTGGATGTCGCCGATGCCTGTCTGGAACTCGACCTGAATCGTGAAGGATTGATACTAAGTCGACTGGCCGAACGACTCTCCCCAGGAAACATCCGGGCCGCAGAATCAAAAAATCGATTTCAGTCGCGAACAACAAACCCACTGACTCATTGGAGACTGCATCCAACGTCAATTCCCTCAAAAACACCCTTGGACGGCACCGCAGCATCCCCTGCAAATGGCTCTGACACGAGATTTCAATGGCGTGATGCAACGGAAGAATGGAATCTCGATTTCCGTCGATTCGATGACATCAGCAACGAGAATCGGAATATGGAAGGTAACGGTGGCGGTGTTGCGATCTTCGACTTTGACCTCGATGGACGTCTGGACCTTTTCTTTACTCAAGGAGGCCGTTTGCCTCTCACGAAATTTCCTCAGGACAAGTCCAATGACCTGTTTCGAAATCTTGGAACAAATGGTCACGGAAACCTGGTAAACGTCACAACACAATCGGGGCTGGCGCAAACCGGGTTTCATACAGGATGCGCTGTCGGTGACCTGAACTCAGATGGCTTCCCCGACCTCTATATCAGCAGCTATGGACGTTCATCAATCTGGTTGAACTCAGGGGATGGAACTTTTCAGGACGCGACGGCATCGAGTCCGGTCATTGACACATGGGGAACAAGTATCGCGATCGCAGATCTGAACGATGACGGCTGGCTCGACATCTACATCGCGGCCTACCTGAGAGCCGGTGATGATCCTCCGACAATTTGTCGCGAGCCGGGAAGCCCGACAG
This sequence comes from uncultured Planctomycetaceae bacterium, assembly GCA_964609845.1. Classification (GTDB taxonomy): domain Bacteria; phylum Planctomycetota; class Planctomycetia; order Planctomycetales; family Planctomycetaceae; genus Schlesneria. The sequence goes on from CAZSTW010000131.1 coordinate 14,257, forward strand.
GAACAACACAATGTTCACCAACGATGTTTTCTGCGCTGGACGATTTCCTGCTTGTGAATGATGGCCAGGGTGGCTTTCTTGATGTCACACGCGATGCCGGAATTACTGCGCCTGACGGGCGCGGTCTGGGCGTTGTCGCTGACGATGTCAATGGCGATGGAAAGCTGGACCTGTTTGTCGCCAATGATCTGACCGCATCTTTCTTGTATCTCAACGAGACGAAACCCGACCGATACATCGCTGGTACGGAAATCATTCTCCCGCAGTTTCGTGAATGCGGAATTGAGTACGGAGTCGCATTGAACGGTGACGGCGCTGCGACGGCCGCGATGGGAATCGCACATGGCGACTATGACCGGAATGGTTGGGACGATCTGTTTGTCACCAACTTCTATCTCGAAGCCAATACGCTGTTTCGAAATCTGGATGGACATTCCTTTATCGATCAATCGACGCGATCCCGCTTAGGCCCCGTCAGCCGCAATTCATTGGCGTTCGGAACGGCGTTTCTGGACATCGATCACGATCAATGGCTGGATCTGATCGTGACAACAGGACATCTGGAGGATCGGACATGGACAGGAACTGAACCGTATAGAATGCGGCCATTACTGTTCCGCAACGATCAAAACGGCCAGTTCTCGGATGTGGGAGAAACTGCGGGTGACTACTTCCGCTCAATCTGGGTGGGCCGAGGCCTGGCGTATGGCGATATGGATCGCGATGGCGATCTGGACATCGTCATTTCACATCAGGTCGATCCCTCACACCTGTTAATCAACGACACACCACGACAGGGAACGAGTGTCGTCATCAGGCCTGTTGGAGTTGCAGCGTCACCTCGTAATGGAATCGGTTGCCGGATCGTGGCAGAGGGAATTTTGCCGATTTACCAGAAACAATTGGCAGGTGGCGGCAGTTTTCAATCCGCGTCTGCACAGGAACTCCACCTGCCACTGGCGGGGAAATCGACATTTCCAGCGCTGACAATGACCTGGCCAGACGGATCGTCAGAACAATGGAAAGAGGTCGTGGCGGGGTACTGCGGTGCGATTCAAGGTCGAGGATTGATTCGTGTGAATCTGGAATAGTACGTTTTGCGGAGTCATTATAACGAGTTGATTTTTGAAACGCAGAGAACGCTGAGGTACTGGCAATCGCCTTCTCGTGCCTTTCCTCTGCGATCTCCGCGCCCTCTGCGTTTCGATTCTTAAGGATTTCGAATCTCGGCTTTTTGTGACCCTCCGGATGCCGTCGTTAGTTAACGACATCGCCGGCGCAGCTGACTGAATGGCCGCCTGCCGACTTGTAGATAACTTCAACGGTTGATCCGGCGCTATGCAAACGAAGCCCCGGCTTTACCCACTACTTCGGACATTCGACGGGATTGCGTCCTTCAACGACAATCCACTCTCGACCTGCAGCCACGGAAGTCAGCGATTGAGTCTCACCCGAGGGCCAATGGATCAAGATCTCATCAGCAGTAGTGTGCTCCCCAATCCCGATTATCATCCGCCGATCATTACTCGCCTGGAAACCATCCCCGGCGTTCCGCCAATGAGTCCAGATCTCGGCTCCAGCTTTGACAACGATCTTCGTTCCAATCGCATCGCGATTGGAGTTCACGCCATGCAAAGCCATGATCACAGAATGATTCTTATGAGCGGTCTTGTTTGTGAGCACCGCCAATGGAACATCCGCGTGAGAAACCGCAAAATCGGCGAAACCGTCCCTGTTCCAGTCCCAGTTCACCAGAGATCTTCCGAGGTATTGGCCTTTGAACCAGGCTCCAACGCGATCCGCACTCAGCTCTACGAATCGGCCTTTGCCGACATTGCGAAAGAACTGAGGTGACATTTTCCACGGATCGCCAATGTGACTGTTGTTATAAACGTGGCCATTCGTGAGAGCGATATCGAGCCAGCCGTCATTGTCGGCATCAAGGAACTGCGTTCCAAACCCGAGCATCGAATAGCTTGCGTCCCGCAGTCCGGCACCCCGGGTCTGATCCGTGAATTGTCCACCCGGTTGCTGCAGATAGAGCGTATTCGATTCACGGAAGAAGTTGGTGACGAAAAAGTCGAGGAGCCCGTTTCCATCCACATCCCCAGCGGCGATTCCCATACAGGCCTGGGGATTTCCCCCTGCATCAAACGCGAGACCCAATGCGACCCCCTGCTCCTCGAACGTCAGTCGATGCGTGGAAGTATCGGTCTGATTGACGTACCAGAAGTTGGGATCCGTATCGTTGGCCACAAAAACATCCAGCAGATCGGAACGTGCCGAACGTGTGGCGACAACTCCCAGTCCACGACCTGAAACGGTTTCCGGCTGCAATGCCGACTTTGCCTCATTGAACGTACCATCACCATTGTTGACCCAGACACGATCAGGTTGTGGCTGAAATGTTGCGGGTGGACATTGGCGCTGCAATCCTCCCGATTCGCAGATGCGAGTATAAACATCGGGTCCGCCTAGATAATTGACGTCAAAAAGATCTGGAAGCCCGTCACCATTGAGATCAGCCAGCAGACAACTTGTCGTCCAGTCATCATCACTGAGCCCCGACAGCGCCGTGATATCTGTAAACGTTCCATCCCCGTTATTTCGATAGACTCGGTTCGGACCGATGTTGGCGACGTACAAATCCGGGAAGCCATCTTGATCAAAATCTCCGACTGCAGCCCCCTGGGAATACTGTGGGTCTCCGAGCTGCGAAGAAATGGTGACGTCACGAAACCGAGAGCCTGTTTCGAAAGACGATCCCGGATTACGGAACAATCTGTCGATGTGCTCTGTCGATTCCGGTTCCCGGGGAAAATGCCCCCCCTGAGTGGCATATAAATCGGGCCAGCCGTCCAGATCGTAATCCAGGATTGCCAGGCCCCCTCCACTGAACTCAAACATCCTTAAAGCATTTTTGGGATCCTTCGCGTCGTTCAAATACTGAAGACGAATCTCCAGTTTTTCAGCCTCTTCGACAAAATGAATCCCGGAATCAGCTGTCGAACCAGGTTCGACACGGGACGCTGACGCAACATCGAGCCGCGGCAGAGGAAAGCTCGTGACGTCGATAAGATCGGCCAGCCGTTCCCCCGGAACGATCCAGGGAAGTCCATCCGGGTACTTGCGGCGCAGTCGCATCACGGTATCGACAGCCCAGGCACCATCCGCCTCGCGCAGGAACAATTCGGTCCAGGCGACCGCCTCACGCGGACGTCCCAGCAACTCCAGTAGTCCCACAATCCGCTGAAGGATTGCGACATCACGCTGCTGCATGATCGACCCTAACGGGACATGTAATTCTGAGAGCAGCTGAGCCCTTTTGACGAACCGAAGACTCAAGTCCTTCAACCCAGCCTCTGGAAGCAGAAGACCAAGATGATAGTTCGCAATTCGCAGGTTGGGATCGATCCTGGCCGCTTCGGCAAAACAGCGTATAGCAGCCTGCGGCTGGCCGTGTTCAACGGCCCAGAGTCCTCGAATCGCCCATGTCCCGGGATGAGCCTCCATTTCAGGAGTCTGACCTCGCAGCCACGTGAGCAATAACTCTTCATGCTTCTGATTCTGCAGCCACTTCCCCCACTGCACCTGAGCTTCAACGAACCAGGGATCAGCAGAGGCAATCTGCTTCAAGATATCTCCGGCAATCGCGGTGTCATTGCGCGTCAATGCATTGCGAGCTTCGGGCAAGCGTGGAATCCGATCGTCAGGGTTCGCTCGAAAACATTGCTTCAGAAATTCAGGCTGATCAAGAAAGAATTCGTCAGGGACAGCAGTAATGACCAGGTGAGGAATGTCATAGCGACCGTTTTCAATTGCGAACTTCAGGTACGGCAGTGCATCCCAGGCGCGCGATTCGGAAACAAGAATGAAGGCCAGAACATAATTGGCGTCAGAATTTGCGGGAGCCAGTTCAAGTGCGATACGAAGAGAGTCCTCAGCACGTCGGGCATGCCCTTCTTCGACCAGTCGCTTTCCTTCGGCGACCAGCGAAATCACGATCGAGTTCCGCTGCGATTTGGGAATCCGCTGACAGTACTTAGCCATGGTTGGCAGATCATGCTCGGCAGCCGCACAACGGGCAGCGATCAGCAACGCTTCGGCATCTTCAGGATGGCGCCGAAGTAACCTTTCAGCAGCCTGGCGAGCGCGCGAAAAATCTGATTCCCGGATGGCGGATTTGGACTCAGTACGATCCTGCTGAATCCTGCGTTCCTGAATTACCTGAAACAAACCCGTCAGCAGCAATCCGATCACCACCAGGCCAATTGCCACCACCATGGGAAAGCGATTGCGTTTCCGGGGCACAGCTTGACGGGCGGAATCGTGGCTCATCATCAGTTTTTCATAACGAGAAAAGCATCAGGGACTTCTCCCTGATGCTTTGAATTCTTGATCACAATTGCAAGCCCGGCTTCTGAAAAGGGGGGCTCCACGGGAGCTTTCCTCTTAGAATTCCCCAGGAGTCTGGCCGTCATCACGGGTCAGAATCATGCGGAACGTCGTGAAGTCGACATTGTCCGACAGGAACTTCACGGCACCGTCACCCATCAGGATGTGTGAACCACCCGTGTGTGCTGACTGAGCGGTGTAGTTACCACCACCGTCATCGCCGTAGCCATTGGCACCACGAGGAATCTTCTTGGTCCCCGGTTGGAGCAGCAGAGTGGTAATACCATACTGGCGATCACCAGCATTGGCGCTACCCATTGGCCAACCGTATCCGCAGCAGGTGTCTCCACCGCTGGAACGAGCGTCGAGGCGTGATGCCGGGTTCGCAGAATCGACGACCCAATCGCTCTGTTCAATCAGTGCAACAACGTTTGTCGTTCCGTCAGTCATCTTGGAAATCGCATGACAGTCCATTTGAGTGAAGAAACCACCAAGACCGTTCTGACCAGACCAGTTCGCACGAACGCGAGTTTCATTGAATGTTCCGAAGGCACCGACCGTCCCTGCATTACCAGCATAGGTTGGGATCGCAATACCCTGCGGTGCATTGCCACGGGCGCGACCTAATTCGGACAGTGGGCTCGATGGACAGAACCATTTCCCCATTTTCTTCCCGTTGACCAACGCACCATTGTTGGCGTTTCCGTCAATCCAGCCAACCTGGCCGCCGGACCCGATGAAGTCCCACTTGTTGTACATTGGAGCTTCGTCAACGTAGGGGAGCACTGCTGTCCAGAAAGGGCATCCCCATTGACCGACAGAGGTGTTGTTGGACCCAATCGGGAACTTGTTGAAAACATCGTGGTAGTTGTGCAGAGCCAACCCCATCTGCTTCAAATTGTTCTTACATTGAGTACGCCGTGCGGCTTCGCGAGCCTGCTGAACGGCGGGTAGAAGCAGTGCGATCAACACTGCAATAATTG
>CAZSTW010000132.1:0-7235 GCA_964609845.1 uncultured Planctomycetaceae bacterium
CATTGGAATTTCAGCCGTACCTGCGACCACAGGTCTGGGGGGGCGATGCTCTCGGTCGATTGCTCGGCAAAGAAATCTCGACCGATACGCCCGTTGGTGAGGCTTGGGAAATCTGTGGCCTGCCTCAAAATCCGAGTGTTGTGATCGACGGAACATTTGCGGGACAGCGATTGCCGGATCTTTGGGAGCGTCATTTCACAGAGATTGCGGGGCGGAATGTGTCAACGACCACCTTTCCGCTGTTCGTGAAATGGCTCGATTGTCGTGAACTGCTCTCGGTTCAGGTGCACCCTGACGATGCACGAGCGATGGAGTTGCTGGGGGAGTCGTCGGGAAAGACCGAGGCGTGGGTGGTTGTCGATGCCGAACCTGCGGCTCGCGTTTATGCAGGGTTGAAGGCGGGGGTATCGCGAGAAGAATTTCTGGGACATTTAAAGCGGGGGACGGTTGCGGACTGCCTGCACTCGTTTGTTCCCAAGGTTGGTGATTGTATTTCGCTTCCAGCGGGGACGATTCACGCAGCGGGTGGAGGTGTTGTGTTTGCGGAAGTTCAGCAGCCAAGTGATGCAACATTTCGATTGTTTGACTGGAACCGGCTTGGGCTGGATGGCCGACCGCGTGCACTGCACCATGACCTGGCCATGCGTTGCCTGAATTGGCCCCAAAAACCTGTGAATCCCGTGATACCGGTACCGCTTGAAACGAGTTCAGGCGCTGAAGGGGAATCACTGCTGAAGACCTCGGTCTTTGAATTGGACAGATTCCGCGTCCGAGGACCCTGGTGCCAGCCCTATGCGGGGGAAATGTCGGTCTGGATGGTGCTTGATGGTGTGGCTGTATTAACTGCTGCAGGTTCGCCACGCGTTTTGCGGCGAGGATCAACCATTCTTCTTCCCGCTGGAGTAACGATTGCGACATGGGCTGCAGAGGATCCACAGATTCCCTGTCAGCTGCTGTGCATCCGACTCCCTTCGTTGGATTTGTCGAAATCAGGCGGAACCTGTTAACCGGCAACAATTAGGGGGCTCGCCTGCAAACTTTGGATTTTTGCCAGCAGGTCTCCCTCGATCCGCACCACAAATCTCGGTAATCGTCGCTTACCTTGCAGTTTCGTGGATCTTTCTCTAACTTCGAGGGCCACTACAACCGAATTAACCGGCAAAGTCACAGAAGTGACGAGGCTTTGGGCGTCGGTTGTCGAGCGCAGGCGTCAGAATGGATCGCCGTACCGCGAATCAATCTGAAGCACTCTTCATTTTGGATTGCACAACTGCCGCAAGCATAAGAAGTTCCGGCGATCGCCCGTAGTGGTGACTTGCCCACTTCCTGGTTTGTGTCCTGATACATTGAATTTACTGACCTTCGAAAACACTCTTGTACAAGGAACGCAATGGCTGATTTGATTCCTCCACATGGTGGATTGTCTGAACCGGTTTGCCGAACAGTTGGCGCCGCCGACATTGACGCATTCAAGGCAGAAGCTGCGACTCTGCCGAAAGTTCCCGTTTCCGCAGCGGACCTGTCAACGGTTTACCGCCTCGGGGATGGGACATTGAGCCCATTGACCGGGCCGATGAACAGCGAGGCCTATCACCGTGTGCTCGACGAAAGTGTCGTGGTTCACAACGGCAAGAAGTATGCCTGGACTATCCCGCTGGCGTTTCCCGTCACTGGCGAGTTGGCCAAGACACTGAAGAGTGGTCAGAAGGTGGCTCTCGTCGGACCTGATGGCGAAGTCGCCGCGACGCTCGACATCACCGATGTCTATCCCTGGCCCAAGCTGAAGTATCTCCAGAGCGTCTATCTGACAGATCGAATTGATCATCCTGGAGCAAACATTGTTATTGATGGGGAAAAGGCGAATTCGCACCTGATCGGTGGCGAAATCAAGGTCTTGCCACAACCTAAGAATCCCAAGTTCGGCAAGTATGTTCTAACTCCACGTGAAGTTCGTAAGGTCCTGGCCGAAAAGGGCTGCGATGCCGCTGTCGCATTCCAGACGCGTAACCCATTGCATCGGGCACATGAATACGCACTGGTTCACGGCCTGGAAACCCTGATTCGCGAAGGCAAGAACGCCTTGGCTGTCCTGAATCCACTGATCGGTGAGACCAAGGGGGATGACGTGAATGCGGAAATCCGCATGGCCACGTACGAAGCCCTGATTACTCAGCGTCAGTTGGGCGATGGAGACAGCGATCAGTCACTGTGGGGACCACGTAACGAATCGGTGCCAGATCGCGTTGTTCTGCTTGGCCTGGACATCAAGATGTTCTACGGCGGGCCGAAGGAAGCCGTGATGCACGCGATTTACCGCCAGAACATGGGGTATACGCACATCATCATCGGTCGTAAGCATGCCGATGCTCCGTACGCCAACGGCGAGAATATCTGGGGTGACTTCGATGCTCACCAGATCTTCGACAAGCTGAATGGCGACCTGCAGATTAAGCCACTGAAGGTCGGCTTCGCCGCCTACTACGATTCGGTGGGCCGTGTTGATCTGACGGAACGACATCAGGGCGAAAAGCCGGTGTCGATTTCTGGGAAAGACATCCGAGCCACTCTGCTGAAGGGTGAGCAGGTTGATCCGCGGATTATGCGCCCCAGCACCAGTCAGATTCTTGGTGCGGCGATGAAAACCGCCTGATAAAAGCCGGTTCGAATGACGGCCCCTTGCTTCAAACTTCTGGAGCAAGGGGCTTTTTTTATCGACGTCACTCACACCAAACCTAGACGGGACACGCTGTAGTAATTCGTTGCAAGGTGAAGCGAATCTGAAATTAGGATTCGTCGATCCCTTGCTAATGGCATCTCCATCTTGTGATCCGTATGATGCTTTACGACGTTGGCATCATTACGGGTGATCGCCACAGTGATTTGCAGGGAGATCTCATGGCCGCAAAAATATCGATCCAGTGTCCGGGTTGTCTGGCTAAACTGAATCTTGCTGACAGCAGCAAGCTCGGAAAAAAGATCAAATGCCCCAAGTGCTCTGACATTTTTGTGGCGAAAGTAAACGACGATGAGGACCTGGACGACATTGAAGAGGAGGATGCCCCCGCAAAGTCGAAAGGGAAGCGAACCGCTCCCCCGAAAAAAGGTGGAAGGAAAGGTGGCTCCAGCAGCAGCGGCCCGAATATTCCGCTGATAGCTGGCGGTTCCGTCGCGCTGATCGCATTGATTGGTGCCGGGCTGTTTTTTTCTGGGTTCTTCGGCGGAGCTAAGCCGCTTCCGGCTCCCCCCGTCGAACCAGTCCCTGCACCGGTCGCAGTAGCCCCTCCCGCCCCCGTAGCAGCCCCGCCTGCTCAGCCGGCAGCTCCCCCAATCACTGCGACCGAAAAGACGCTGGGATTGCGCTGGATGCCCGCACAGACCGAGTTGATTGTACACCTCAAAGTTGCCGATGTGATGCAGGCGGCTCTTTTGAAGCAGGCGTTTGAAAATCCGACGGCTGCAATGGCCATGGCAGAAATGAAAAAGAATACTGGTGTCGCAGCGACGGATATCGAGAGCGTCACGATTGGTCTGCTGGAAATCCCGACCCCGCAGTCAATGTCCCGTATGGGAATGGGCGTACCCATGGGAATGCCAGGGGGGCCAAAGCCACCTCAAGCAACCGCCATCGTTCGAACAAAACGGACGATCACACTCGACGAAATCCTTGCGGCGTCGACTGAAGTGGCTGGCGCTGAATACAAATCGAAAAAGTATTTTGAGTCCAAAAATGGCGAAACGAAAATCGGAGGCTGGTTGGCCGACTCGTCAACGCTGATTATTGCTCCCACGACGGAATTGCAGGCGATCATGGATCGCGGCGAAACCGTCATTCCGCGGAAAGAACTCGCCTACGTCGATGCCAAGCCGCATTTCCTTGTTGTTGCGGCACCGAAGGATCCGAAGGCGTTTTCGCAGAATGCAAACGCGGCCCCACCAGGAACTCCTCCTGAATTTGCCGCGGTTTTCGACGCCATGAAAGAGGCGTCTGGTTCGAGCCTGGGGATCAGCATTCGTGGTGGGTTTGACTTGCAGTTGAGCTGGATGCTGAGCAGTCCTGACGTCGCGGGAAAACTCAAAACATCTCTCGATACCGCCTTGGTCGAAGGGAAGAAGCAGTACGAGGCTTTGAAGTCGAACGGCCTGCCATTGGTTGCAGATCTGGGCGACCTGCTGCTCAATAATCTCAAAGTCGACGCAGCATCGCAGGTTGTCACCATGACGACCGGGGTTCCTGATTCCGAACAGCAGAAGATCGAATTGCTGGCTCAAATGGGAATGGCGATGGCCAGCGGATTGGGCGCTGGAGGGAATCCTTTCGGGGGGCCAATGCCAGGCGGACCTGCAGTCAGTCCCGGGGGGCCAGGTGGAGCAGGGGGACCACCACCTCCATTTCGCCCGAGTTTCGGGACGCCGGGACAGACAGACCCGGTAGCGTCGGAAAAGGCTGATGGAATTCCAGAGGGAACTACTCTTGAGGCCAGTGCGTCGTGGAGTCCATTCCCCAGTGTGACGCCGGATGGAAAGTCGTCGACTCCCGTGCAGATCTTGCTGGATCTGAAGGGAGATGGAATCGGACAGGTTTGTGGCTACGGAATGGTGACGGTGAAGCCTGCGGTGCTGCAAGGAGGCGGGACTTTGCGGACCTCAAAGACGGAATCGCCGGGATTGCCAAATCTCACCAAGTCCATGGCCGCATACGACCCTGCCAGCCTTGATGCATTCGAACACCCTGAGGGAACGTTACGCATTGTCGTCCCGATTGATCCACCCGCCGCAGATGGAAAGTCGCTGGAAGCACTCGAAGGGACCTTTAAGTACGTGACCTTTAGTGATTCAGAGGAGTTCGCAATTGAAGAGGCATCCAAAGCTGCCAAACGGCCGCTCATGGATCCAGGTTTGAAAGCCGCAGGAGTCAAGCTGCTGGTCTCCAGAGGCCCGCTTGGTGAAACATTGACGTTGTCGTGCGGTAAGGGATTCTTTCTTGGAAAAGCGACGGCCGTTGTTCCAGATGCGCCCAATGGTTTGTCCCATTTCTTCGTGCCTGACGTCGACAAGGGCCAGCCTGTCCAGAAGCTCAATCCGATTGATCAGTCTGGGAAGTTTCCAGAGACGATGCAGATACAATTTAAAGTTTACCGGGAAGCCAAAGAACACACGGCAACATTTAAATTCGGAAAAATGCCGCTACCCGCATTTGCATCCCAGCCAACTGGGGCTTCAGGGGTGCCAGGACAACCACAATTCCCTGGTCAGCCGATGCCAATCCCCGGCCAGCCGATGCCTGTTCCCGGTCAACCCATGCCGATCCCGGGGCAACCCATGCCAAAACCGTAAGCTGTATCGTGGCAGTCGGCACCAAGCCGGGCGCGTCGCGGAAACACGTTTCCAGGCCCGCGCGGACGGACTAATCGTCAATTCCGGTCCAGGTTCCGTCCGGTCCGGAATCAACCTCGCAGAATTCGCGTTCCTGCAATCCACATCGGGATTTCCGAGCTAACGTTGCGGAGATTCTCCCTCGCCCCGAGGAAGAGAAGTACCTGCTTTGTTTCAAAGGATTGTTCCGTGGGTTCTCGCCATTCCCGATCGCTGCGAACTGATTCGCCTGTCAATTCGAACGCCGTTTCTTCCCGAGGATCAAACGAAGGGGGCGAAATGCGCGGCGAGCACAACGATCTTGAAAGTCATCCAGACGTAGATCGTTCCAAAACTCATATTCCTGACGATCATGCGGTTTCCGTCAATGGCCCAATCGCGGTGACACAAGATGACACAATGACTAAGACTGCGGGAAATAATCAATTAACAATGTCCGGTTCTTCAGGACATGCCGATCCCTCGATCATTGACGACCTGCATCAGCAGATTGAAGGGAAAAACGAGTTGATTGCGGCCCTGGTTGCTGAACTGGAACAGGTCGTCGAGCAACTTGATCGTGTCAAGCGTAATGGTTCGGACCGTTCGCGTGGAGCATCGACGGCTCCCGGGTTGCCTCCCGAAGTCGTCGAGGAGCATCAGCAGGTCCTGGGGGAATTGCAGCGTTTCATCCAGCAGTGGGAAGAGATGCAGGCCGCCAGCGCACTGGTGCGTATTGAGTCCGAACTCGCAGAACTTCGCTCGATGATGTCAAACGGCTATCGTGCCGAGGCCCCGACCGGTTCTTCAGTGAACCTGGAACTGGTGATGTCCCGGCTGACCGTCGAATCAACGACAACCGAGGACACGCCATCCCAGAGTTCCAACTGGGAAGCGATGAAACGCCAAATGCTCGGGGAGCCTGAGCTGGCTGTGGAAGAGCCTGCGGCTGAAGATGATCTGTCTGTACTTCTTCAGGGTATCGCCGTTCCATCCCCCATCGACATTGATTCCGCATCGGTCGAGGCCCTGAGAAAAGCCTGTGCCGAGCGTGACACGTACATCGTCCAGATGACGCGCTGGGTTCGGACACATCGGTCCGTAAACGTCCCGGAGAACTGGGAAGAATTGCAGGGCGTTCCCGACGAACTGCAGCGGCAGGTTGAACACCTGTCGTCGCGTTTGGAAGAACAGGTTCGTCTGGCGGAAGTCGAGATGTCACTGGAACGTGCACGCCTATCTCGCGAGAAATCTCAGGTCCAGGCTGATCGTGCAATCATGGAAAAGCATCTGAAGCGACTGGGAATCACCTCGCTCGATGAACTTGAGGACATCGCTGTCAGCAGCAGTTCCACAGGTGATCGGCGCTGGATGCGATTCCTCGGTGTGAACCGCAAGGGATAATTCCTACCCCACGCGAAGCCTGTGAATTGGACACGGAAGACGCGGACGACACGGCAATTCAAGAGGTGTGGTTCGGCGAACGACGTTTCATTTCACTTCAATTACGAGTTCGGGGCGTGCTTTTCGTAATCGTTCAACTCCAGCGGATGTGACGTTCTTGATTCCCGTGAGAGACAGTTTCTTAAGCGATTTAGAAACTGCCAGCGCTTGCAGGCCGTCGTCACTCAGCATGGCACTCCCGATCTTCAGGTCTTCCAGAACGGGGAGCTGAGCAAGTTGTTTCAGTGATTCATCTCCAACAGTGGGAGCGTGAGAAATATCAAATCGCTTCAGAGTCTTGATCCTGGATGCGTGAGCCACTCCTGCGGGGGTGGCCTGGTTGTCGAGCAAGGCCAGATCTTCCAAGGGGAGCAGCGCCAGCGCTGCGACGGCTTCGCCGGAACTTCCAGGATCTGTGCTGCCAATTCCACATCGCTTGA
>CAZSTW010000132.1:7360-11317 GCA_964609845.1 uncultured Planctomycetaceae bacterium
TGTTTCTGTTGCGACAAATGAGCAGCTCCCGCGTCGGTAAACTTCGTATGAGCAAACCACAGTCGCCCCGAGATGGGAACCAGTGCAATCTCCTTCAGACCAGCGTCGTTCAGCGGTGTGAAATGGAAATTTACGCTTTCGAGTTTCTTCAGGTGCTTAAGGAACGCAAATCCGGTTCCGTTGCATTGTGTCGACGCCAGACCGAGAACACGTAGTTCAGTCAGGTTGGACAGGTGTTTCAGGGACTCATCCTTGACGGGAGTCAGCGTCAAGTTGAGTTCCCGGAGTTCGGTCAGACCGGCCAGATGTTCCAGCCCATCACCTTGAACGGTGCAGTTTGCCAGGTCCAGCTTTTTCAGTGACCTGATACCGGCAAGCCGCTTCAGCCATGCATCGGTGACGATCTCGTTTTTTCCGCCTTTTCCCTTCAGTGGATTGTTGCCGTTATACAAGTCGATCGAAGTGGGAATGTCAAAGATCTGAAGCCCTGAATCCCCCGTCGCCAGCATCAGCCATCGCGGGGCACTCGACGTACAGACAAGTCTTCCGCCAGCCTCTTTGACCTGAGATTCAAGGTCCATCGTGGCAGCTCGCTGCTGGATCGCCCGATCGATATCTGGCAGGATCGCTTTCAAACGTACCTGCAATGCCGAGTCTGACAGCTGGCTGATCAAATCTGATCGTCCGGCCGTTTCTTCGGTGGAAAGAATTCGCGTGAGTAACGCTTTGTCGCCGGAAGACGTGTTCAGCAATGCCAGCACTCCATCGAGATAGCTCTTCCAGTCGGGGTTCAGTTTCTCGAATCCTGCCGCCGATGCGGGCTGTCCCAAGGCACGGCGGACGGCGTTGTGCATCAGGTATTTGCCATGATCATGCGTCAAATGGATGTCATCTCGGTAGAGCTCGGCAATTTCCTTGAAAGGAGCACGGCCTGCGGTGATATCCTCTTGAATCGTTGCCAGCAGGTACTGGGCGAAAGACTGGCGAATTTCACGTCCGGGGTGTCGGCGGCGCAGTTCTGCAATCAACTCGCGGAAATAGTTGGGCGAGTGTGTCATCTGGTCTGCTGCCGCGTAACTTGAGAATTCGTTTTCGACCTGCGTACGCCAGGCCCAGCCCGAATGAATGACGAAGACGGCCTTGGGCTGCATCTTCATCCAGGCCGAGATCGTGTCGGCATCCTGCGTGAGCGTCGTCCCGTAGTGTGGTTGAACAGAAACAATGTCGTATTGCTTGTCGGCAAGGGCTTTGGGCCAGTGCGATGAAGATTTCACGCACGGCTGGTCCGGGTTTGCGAAGATATGTGGCAGGTGAACACCACAGTCGACGTGCCATTGCACGTCACCCGACAATCGCTCTGGGACCGTGTCCCACGTTAACGAGTTGCCAATCAGGTAATAACGTGCTGCCGGGGACTCTTGAGCGGCCACTGAAGCGATACAGAAAAGGGCAACGACAGCAGAGACGGAAAGTGTCATTCGATTCAGCATCGTGGTGGCCTTTCGAGGCATCAGTTGGTCGCGTCAGTTGTCGATCAGAAGAATTCACGTCTCGGATTACGACGAAGCCCGTTGCTCACCAGCCGAGATTGTTTCATGTGCAGACAAAGTCCCATGGTACTCAGCGGGAACCGCGCAGACGCGGGTCTGCGGCATCGCGTAAGGCTTCGCCGATGAGGTTATACGCCGTGATCGTCAGGAAGATTGCCAGGCCGGGAAAGTGAATCAACCATGGAGCATGATCAAGTGCTTCACGGCCATCAGCCAGCAGGCTTCCCCAGGACGGGGTCGGCTTCGAGATTCCCAGTCCAAGAAATGACAAGGCACTTTCTGTCAGGATGGCCCCTGCCACTCCAAACGTTGCCGAGACCAACACGGGTGCCATAGCATTGGGAAGCACATGGCGAAAGATCAGGCGAAGCGGGGTATAGCCTAAGGCTCGACCTGCTAATACAAACTCCTGGTCAACCAGCCGCAGGAATTCGCCACGAACCAGGCGTGCGATACAGGTCCAGCCTGTGAGCCCAATCACAATCATAATGTTAAAGAGACCAGGACCGACCATGGCGACGATCGTCAGAATCAGGAAGAACGACGGAAAACAGATGACCACTTCGATGATTCGAGAAAGAACCAGATCGCAGACGCCACGGAAATAGCCCGCGATCGCGCCGACAACTATCCCAATCGAAACGTAGATCGCAACGGCGACCATTCCCACGGACAGGCTGACACGGCCACCCCAGATCATTCGGCAAAGGACATCACGCCCCGACTCGTCCGTCCCCAGCCAGTGGGGGGTATTCCACCGAGACGCCACTTTTCGAGTCTCGGCCGGTTCGACATTGACTGTTTCAGAGCCTGATTCGCTGACCGGCTCGGAGACTTCGGCCTTGGCCCAGAATTGTAAGAATCGAAAGAACCTGCTCAGTTGAGGATACCACGGGGGAGCAGCCGCCTTGCCCGCCAGATCGTACTCATCCAGTGCATAAGCGATCGGGGGCCACATCACATTCTGAAAGACGATACCGGATTTGTTCTCGGTGTCGTCGGCAGCCAGAACACCGGTTTTATAGTCCGTTCGATCAAAACGGACGGGAACCAAGAACCACCAGGCAATCGCCGAAACCACAGGCATCAGGAGCAGCGGAAGCAGAATCGTTCTGGAACGCGCTTCGGAGGCACGCGGAAATGCCCAGATCCTCCACAGCGGAAACATCAACACAAGTAAGGTCGCAGTCATGAAGAACAGATCTGAAGCGCGAAGTGTCGCTGCCACGGGCCAACGGCCGCGAGCAATCAGCTTCGGTTCCAGTGAATCGAGCAGGGTGCGTAGCTCGCCCTGCAGGCCACGCAGGCGAGTTGGTCCCTGCGCGGCATCGCCTGCTGCCGATTCAATTTTCTCGCGCATCTCCCGCAGACTCTGGAACGTGTCTGCCGGAAGTTCCAGTGACATCAGATCAAACTGTAATTGAACAGACCGGAGTTGGTCCGCTGTCTTAGATGCGGGAGTTGATTTGTTGGCATTGGCGAGTTGCCCAATCAATCCGCGAACGGTTCGTGCCGCTTCACGGAATTCAAATCGATTGGTGCCGAAATAGTAAATCGGTCGATCGTTCGCGAGAAATGGTGCAAACACACTGATCGTGACAAGGCCGAGAATAATGAACAGCGCGACGACGGCCAGGCGACGTTTGAAGAATTCACGAGCGACCAGCGCCCATTGGCTTTGACGCGGCTTGGGGCCGGTGGCTGGCTGCGTTGTTCCTGTTCCCACGGACATCCTTTCCGATTTGACATAGAATCCAGAGCAGGCGTCGTCGCCTGCGTTCTGGATCATATCCAAATCTGCCGTGGTAGGCTACGAACGGGTTCTACTTCAACTCGACAATGATCTTGTGAATCTTTGCGGTGAAATTGTTATCGCCTTCCTGATAGTCGTCGGATACGTTCGTTTCACCGTCTTCTCCGACGTCAACTCCTTCATCCGCCGAGAATGCGAAGGCCTGAGTCCGAACAATAGCCCCCGTGGCGACCTTTTCTCCGTTCACGAATATGGTCCCTGTTCCGCCCTTTCCGGGACCTCCACCTTCATAGGCGAATTCGTACCGAACCGTGACTTTTCCTGTGGGCAGCGGCTTGTCAGCAGCCACTTTGAAGATCTGCAGGCCCAGAAAGTTATAGGCGTATGTCGGTTTGCCATCCTTGACGTAGAGTGCCCAGCCACCAAATCGGCCCGCCTGTGCGATCAGGACACCATTCGCTCCCCCTTGAGGGATCTCGAGATCGGCTGTGATGGAGTGTGACCGATTCTTGGTGTTCAGGAATACGTTTTCTGTCATCCCCGTCATTCCCTGGAAGACTGTCAACGAGGTTCGGCCTTCCAGAAGGTCGGGCCGGCCAACCATGCTGGCGTTCAATCGCTCCAGCATCCGGTCATCCAGTGGCAATGCGCGGT
>CAZSTW010000132.1:11450-19342 GCA_964609845.1 uncultured Planctomycetaceae bacterium
TCTTTGTTGCCTCTTTCTGGAACAGATCCTGAAGTTCCTTCAGCTTGTCGGGATGGGCTGCGGCAACGTCTTTGGAGGAACTGAAATCGACGTCAACGTGATAGAGTTCCCATTTGTCTTCCAGGAACGGATGGCGGGATTTTGCTTCCCAGGGTGCCCGGTGAACCGTGTGTGCCAACCAGCCGTCGTGATAAATCCCCCGATTACCGAAGATTTCAAAATACTGAGTCTTGTGACGATCCTTGGCCGACGGGTCTGCGAACGAATAGACCATGCTGACTCCTTGAATTGGAATCTGCGGCGTCCCATTCACGGATTTGGGTTCCGGAAGACCAGCCGCCTCCAGGATCGTTGGGGCAATATCAATGACGTGATGCCACTGAGATCGGATTTCGCCCTGCGACTTGATTCGCTGCGGCCAGTGAATGACGAGGCCATTTCGTGTGCCGCCATAGCTTCCTGCAACCTGCTTGGTCCAGGCAAAAGGAGTATCTCCGGCGACGGCCCAACCCGCTGCGTAATGACCGTAGGACTCAGGTCCACCGAGTTTATCAATCTTCTTCAGGATATCGGGAACAGATTCCGGAACGCCGTTGAAATAGGTCATTTCGTTGAACAGGCCGTTCATCGTTCCTTCGGCACTGGCGCCGTTGTCACCAACGATGTAGAAAATGAGAGTGTTATCCATCTGTCCCAGGTCTTCAATTGCTTTCACAACCCGGCCGATTTCGAAGTCTGCATACGCCCCATATCCAGCAAACACTTCCATCTGGCGAGCGAACAGGCGTTTTTCGTCGGCACTCAGCGTGGCCCAGTCCTTGATCGCTTCGGGCTTGGGGGCCAGAACGGCGTCTTGTGGAACGACTCCCAATTTCTTTTGTCGGGCGAGCGTTTCTTCACGCAACTTGTCCCAGCCCTGATCAAACTTTCCACGATACTTTTCGATCCATTCTTTCGGAGCGTGATGGGGAGCATGCGTAGCCCCGGGAGCGAAATACGTGAAGAAAGGCTTGTTCGGCGTCAACGCCTTCTGGTAGCCGATCCACTTGATCGCCTGATTGGCGAGGTCGGTCATCAGATGGTAATTCGGATCGTGAGGAAGTTCGATCCGGGTCATCCCGTCATAGAGGCCTGGCGACCATTGGTTGGCTTCACCACCGATGAATCCGTAGAACTTGTCGAAGCCCGAGCGCGTTGGCCAGCGGTCTGTCGGTCCGGAAGGACTCACTTCCCATGCCGCTGTTTCATGAGATTTTCCAAACGCCGCTGTGCTGTAGCCGTTCAGGCGAAGCATTTCGGCAAGGGGAGCGACGCTATCGGGACGCTGACCGGTCTGTCCTGCAAATGCGGTTGCCGTTTCCGTGATCGAACCCATATTGTTCACGTGGTGGTTACGACCGCTGAGAAGTGCAGCCCGCGTGGGCGAGCAGAGCGCTGTCGTGTGGAATTTGTTGTACTTCAGACCACGACCAGCGAGCCGTTCCAGTGTCGGCATCTGTATCGGACCACCGAAGGCACTGGACTGACCAAATCCCATGTCGTCGATCAGAATGATCAGCACATTGGGGGCACCAGCCGGCGCTTTCACCTGGAATTGTGGCGGAGCCTTAACATTGCGAGCATCAAGTTCCGAGACGAACGGTGGGACCGGTTCGGCGACTGGCAGGTTTGTCCGATCAATCGCAGGGGACTGAGCCGAGCTGAACGAGACCGAAAGACAAAGTGCCACCACTGCGGACATCAATCCGCAAAACGAAACTCGAGACATACGGGTACCTTGATGTAAGATCGGAGTGAGTCATTGAGTTGCTGAATTGAAAATGCTGACCGCTGACGGCTCACTCATCACCAGCTACGCAGTTCGACAGTGACGGTATGTTCAGTATTTCCGCGGATAAATTCAACTGGGACTTTGTCGCCCGGCAATTTCTCGCCGATTTTGTCGACCAGCGTTTCGAAATCAGGGACTTCGTACCCGTTGAATTTCACAATACAGTCCCCTTCTCTCAAGTCAGCGAGGGCTGCGGCCGAGCCAGGTTCGACTCGTTCAATAATCAGCACATTGGCAGGCCCCCCGAACAGGCGCGGTGAAATCCCCAGGCAGGCAGGGCCGCGTTTCAGAATCGCGAGCATCGGCAGGTGGCTTTGCACTTCTGCTAATGCCTCCTTGCTGACCGGGCATTTGGGGGTGACATAAAGCACCGGGCCACGCATTTCCGTTTGGAACCGAAAATCCTCAATCCGTTTCAAATGTTTCAGGCCGTCATCGCCACCTTTCCAGTTATGGTTAATCATGGCGTATTTGATCGGACGAGCCTCACCTTTTGCGACAGGCTGCGTGGTTTCGTCCAGGTATCGGACGATGCCTCCCAATTCCTGAAATTTGGCAATCGCCCGCACGTGCCGGATCGGAGCGGATTCTTCGACGGCCGATTCCGCACGAGCGACGACATTAAGATTCTCGCTCGTAATCAGAGATTCCATCGCAGATTCAATCGCGTCGTGAACTTCCTTATTCCCTTCGCGATAGATGCGCCGCAGCACTTCAAAGGCGCGGATCGATTCTTCGGATGTTCCATCGCTGGCGAGCTTCGTGAGTGGCTCAATCGCTTCAAGTTTGCGGGCCGACAATTGCTGGCACGCCTTTTCTCGCGTCTTATAGTCACGCGAAGCCAATGCTTTCAATTCAGCTGCCAGCTCTGCAGAAATGGCTGGCATCGGCTCTTGCGCGACGACGTGGGTCAACTGAAGTGCCGTCTGGAATCCGGTGGCAACGATGATCGCGACCACACCCATTTTCATCCACATTTGGCATGTCCTCTTGTCAATCCGCGTGTCCCGGATCTGCACCAACATCAGTCGCAGATGGGACTTCGAAGATATTTCCTGCTCAAGCATGCCACAAATTGGCGTCTCTGGCTACCGCGAATTCCGAAGCAGGCCGATTTGAAGAAGATTTCAGAGGTTGTCGCTCTGCAGTCTCGAAAAAATCTGTTAGAAACTGGCACCACATTGTGAAATTCGCAGAGTCAGGAACTTCTCCATGTCACTCCCAGCGATCGCTGATCGGTTTCTCGGCTGCTTTCTCGGCCAGGGCATTGGAGACGCGGTGGGGAGCCCCATTGAGGGGATGGCTCCTGACATGATCTATCAGTTCTTTGGCGACAGTCAGTCTCTGATGCAAGTTCCGGCGGATCGCGAACTGCATTACACCGATGATACCGAAATGATGATCGGCGTCGCAGAAACTCTCTGCGACCACGGCCGGATTATCGAAGATCGTCTGGTCGAGCGATTTGTCGCCAATCTGAATCCGGCCCGCGGCTATGGTCCCGGCGCGATTCGGGTCTTGCAGGTGATGTCAGAAGGGGGAAACTGGAAGCACCTGACGGAAACCATGTTTCCGGGTGGATCTTACGGCAATGGAGCGGCGATGCGAGTTGCTCCGGTGGGACTGCTGTTCCACTCCGATCTGGATCGGGTCTGGTACGAGGCGCGGTTATCCGCTCTTCCGACCCACCTCCATCCCATGGGAATTGAAGGAGCCCAATTGCTGGCGGTCGCGGTGGCGTGGCTGATGACACATCCCGAATTTGATCGTGACGCCTTGTACGCGGAGTTGCTGCGCCGTGCAGTCACGGATGAATTCCGCTGGTTACTTTCGACGGCGTCAAATCTTGACGTCGATGATTCGGTCAGCATCCTCGGGAACGGGATCGAAGCTCAACGATCGGTGGTCACCGCAATCGCCTGCTTTGCGCTTTCACCTGATGATTACGTGGAGGCTGTCGGAAGAGCGATCGGTCTGGGGGGAGACACAGATACCCTGGGGGCGATGACGGGAGCACTGAGTGGCACACACCTGGGCATTGCTGGTCTGCCTGGGGATCTGGTCAATCAATTGGAAAACGGCGAACGCGGCCGCGATGAAATCGTTTCACTGGCGGGACGTCTCTATGAGCGATTTTGTCTTCCTGCGCTCGGCTGAAAGCCTTTGACGACCGGTTCGTCTTTCTGGTGGGGGCCTGAGTCCCGTGCCACAGGTATCTACACATCTCTCTGAACCGAGATGAGAGATCGTCAAGGTGAGTGCTTTTCAGAAACCCCGCGAGATTCCGGCCTTGCGGCCCAAGTGGGCCGAAAGGCATGGCTGAACCTCACGAAAATTCAATTTTTCCGATCTGTAGACACCTATGGTCCTGTGCTGAACTGCACAATCCCACGAGAGGGCACTGCTGTTGAGTTTGCGTTTCCGTCGCGGCGGGTTCACAATCTCCGGGCGATATTCCGTTCTTTTACCCCAGACAGCGAGCCCGCCGTGAGTCAAACCGTCCCTTCGGAACTTGAGCCTTCTCGTGGAACCAGCTTTGGTCAATGGATGGCATTGATTGCCGCGTTGCTCGGATGGATGTTTGACGGGTTCGAACTGGGCCTGCTCCCACTCGTCGCCCGTCCTGCCCTGACTGATCTGCTTGCGGATGCCGTCAAAGAGCATGGAAACAGCTTCGTTGACCTGTGGGAAGGTGTCTGGACCGCAGGCTTCCTCGTTGGAATGTCAACGGGCGGCGTCGTCTTCGGCTGGCTGGGTGATCGCATCGGACGCGTTCGAGCCATGACATTGAGCGTGTTCGCGTACTCGGTTTTTTCCGGGATGTGCGCTTTTTCAAGAACGGCCGAAGAATTCTTCCTTTATCGATTCGTCGCGGCGCTGGGGATGGGTGGCGAATGGTCTCTGGGCGTGGCGCTGGTTATGGAGATCTGGCCGAATCGGTCGCGTGCACTGCTTTCAGGGCTGATTGGAGCGGCGGCGAATGTTGGCTTCCTGCTGGTCGCTTTGTTTGCTTTAGGGCTGGCAAGCTTCATCAAATCTGCCGAGGGGTGCCTGCTGGCGACGGGCTTGCCCCAGACCTGGGTCAGTGCTCTCGTTGCACATCAAGGATGGCGATTGTTGATGTTGCTCGGGGCTGCTCCGGCAATTCTGACATTTTTCATCAGGCTGGCGGTTCCTGAATCCGAAAAGTGGCTGCATGCCAAGGAGCAGGGGGCCACATCCAACTGGGCGACCCGTGATCTGCTGGGGGTTGTGGCCGGGGGGGCCGGGGCGCTGCTGATCGTTTATCTCTGGTCACGCAGTTACACAGAAGTTTCACTGGTGACCCGCACGGTCGGTTCGCTCATCGGTCTGGTCATCGCGCTGGTTGGATACATGTTTCCAGTGATTCAGTTTCTGAAGCGAACTCGCACTGCTTCAGGGAGTGCTGATGAGGTTCGTTCGACCGTGGGGCGATTGCTTATCGGGGCTTGTCTGAGCGGTGTCGCTTTGATTGGGACCTGGGCCTCGATTCAGCGGGCACCCTCGTGGGCCAACGACCTGGCGAAGGAAGCTGCGATTAAGCAGGAACTGACACCGGAACAGGTCGACGCGGCTCGT
Organism: uncultured Planctomycetaceae bacterium; assembly: GCA_964609845.1. GTDB lineage: Bacteria > Planctomycetota > Planctomycetia > Planctomycetales > Planctomycetaceae > Schlesneria. The sequence continues at coordinate 16,882 of CAZSTW010000132.1, forward strand.
ATTTCAGCACGTGCTCAGGCTCAGATGTTCTCGGGAATCGGAGCAATCATCGGAACGATTGGTGGAGCACTGTTGGGAAATGTGATCGGCCGCCGTGCGACATTCACGCTGCTTTGCCTTGGCTCATTCATTTCGTCCGTCATTTTCTTCCAGATCAATTCTTCGTTCGGACCGTTGTTCCTGGCGACCGTGTTTGTGGCTGGGGGACTGACGGCGTCATTTTATGGCTGGCTGCCGCTCTATCTGCCGGAACTGTTCAAAACGAATGTTCGGGCAACGGCACAAGGGTTCTCTTTCAATTTCGGCCGGATTCTGGCAGCCGTTGCTGCCTTGCAGACGGGAAATCTGATCGGATTGTTCAAAGGAATCGGTGGATTGCCAACGGCATGTTCCATCATGAGTCTGGTTTATGTCGTGGGGATGCTGGTCATCTGGTTAGCACCAGAAACCAAGGGCAAACCCCTTCCTGAATAACGGCGCACGGAGCATTTCCACAAGGGAGGGCCGGAGCGATGGATCATCCTGAACAAGTGAAATCAGCAGGGGCTGATGATTCACCGATGACACCGCCAGAAACGGTAGCGGATTCCACTCAGGACGCCACGACTGACTTGAACCAGGGCGTTCTTGCTGCGGAATCTTCCCCCGTGAACGAAGGTGGGGGCGATGCCAAAAGCGACCCCATTCCTGATACCAGGCTCTATGTTCCGGACAATGAAGACTGGGAAGTTCACATCAAGCGTGATTCCGACCGGCTGTACTGCTATTCGAAACATCCGGGTCAGGACTGGTTTCATCTGCTGCTAAACGGAGAGATTTATGTTTCTCGCCAGCACGAAAAATACTGCCTTCGCTGCGCATTACGTATGGGTTTCTTGACCGAAGATCGGTTGTTCTGGCAACATCGTGTACCGAAGAAGCGAAATCGAATTACTCCACTTTGAACTCCTGCCGTTTCTCCTTGACGATCAACGTTGTCGAAATTTAGGTATCGATCCATGCACTCTGGATTATGGAGATTCGGTGATTGGTATGATCCGATTCCGGATTCTGCCCGAATCTCGCTGGGAGAAGGGAACTCACCTATCGTCCGCTCGCGTCGCCTCGGACCGAGTGTCGGACTGAAGAACCTTTATTTCAAACTGGAAATCACAAATCCCACCGGGTCCTACAAGGACCGGTTTGCCTGTGCCGCCATTTCAGATATGGTCGCCCATGGAAAGACGGAGTGCATTGCGACATCCAGCGGCAATACAGGCGCATCTCTGGCGGCCTATTGTGCAGTAGCCGGAATCAGTTGTGAAATCGCGATTGTCGAAGGGGCCCCCGAGGGGAAGCTGCGCCAGATGCTGGCCTATGGGGCAAAACTGTATCGCATTCGCGGATTTGGAATTGACGCAAAAATCTCGGACCGTGTCATTGAATGCCTGCGAATATTGTCATCACGTCCAACGGCACAGATGCAGATCAGTGCTTTCGCCTATTGTCCGGTCGGGATGAGCGGCGTGAAATCGGTTGGCCTGGAACTGGCCGAACAGGGGCCGGAACCCTGGGATCACATTTTTTGTATGGCTGGTGGCGGTGGTCTGGTCCTCGCAGTTGCCCGAGCCTACGAACAACTGTATGAATCGGGATCGGTACTGCAGCTGCCGCGTGTGGAATGCGTTCAGCCCGTCGGGAACAACACGATTTCCGGTCCACTGCGGACTGGATTGGAAGCCGCTCAGGCGATCCAGTGCACATCGAAAATCAGCGGTCTGCAGGTGCCGTCTGTCATTGACGGAGATGAAGTCATCAAAGCCTGTCGGAAGAATGGGGGGACAGGCCATCTCGTGGAAGATGACTTCATCTGGAAGACTCAATCCCGTCTTGCCCGGGAAGAGGGGATTTTTGCAGAACCCGCAGGGTCGACAGCTGTGGCGGGGGCTCTTCAAGCGGCCATGAATGGCTTGATTGATCCGAACGCACATGTCGTCTGTCTCGTGACTGGCTCTGCCTTCAAGGACCCGGCGTCTCTGGAATCCATGGTGCGTCATACGTCCGCGCCCCTGATTGATCTGTCAGAACTTGAACGGCGTTTGGATTCTGTTTGATAGTTCCGATCATAACCATGGCCTCAACGTCTTTTTAAGCTGGGCAGAACGAAGTTCCCCCGCACCTTGAGATGCATACGTAGGGGAGGAGCTCTGGTAAATGATTGGGCACGTTCACGGGCGCCTCGGCCGTATCGGCGTTGATATCGACATGATCTTCCTCAATGGGCCCAACGGTCTGCAAGACCGAAACCTCGCGTATTTCTAAAAACACTCCGTACCGGCGGATTTGGCATTGGTACAAACGTGATGTTCCTCAGGAGGGTGACGTTCATGTTACCCACATCGTTTACTCTCAGAGTTGGTTCAGTAACGCTGGCTGTTTTCAAATCGAAACGTGAACAGGGGTGCCACGATCTTGGAGTCTG
>CAZSTW010000133.1:0-19073 GCA_964609845.1 uncultured Planctomycetaceae bacterium
ACAGCGAAAACAGGTCTCCGCCAGCACAGGGCGGATCTTCGACTCAAAAAAATCTTCCGCAACAGCGTGCTGTCCGGCAGTCGCCAACACAACAATCAGAATCAATCGGTTCAATCGAGGTCGCTTCATTGGTCCTGCAGCCTGAATGGTCACGTCATTCGTGACAAAATCCGGACGAAGTTTCAGGCCATAGTATACCCTGCAGAGGATCAAAATGCGTAGATCGCAACGAGCGGCGAGGCATGCAAAGACAGATGAACTTCCTGACAGTCGAGGGTTTGAAAGTATTCGCCAGCAAGATTCGTGTGGTCAGGCGCGAGGTATTTACCGTACTGCCGTCACTTCCTTTCGCACCGTCAACCCGACAGAATATCAACAAACTCCGATCAATCGCTCCCCTGATCAATAAGGGTTCGAACAATGCAGCGTCGTGAATTTCTGGCGTCGTCGGCAATCAGCGTGGCTGGTGCTGCATCCGTACTGGCGGCAGATGCCCCGGGAAAAGTCGTCGCGAGTGAACGAATTCGCGTGGGATGTGTCGGAACCGGAGGCCGGGCTTTCAGTCTTGTGAATTCGTTTTCACGCAACAAGAACTGCGAAGTCGTTGCTCTGGCCGACATCGATCCGGGCAAGTTTGGTGCGGCGGTTGCTGCCGTCGAAAAGAATCAGGGGACGAAGCCGCAAACGGTTGGCGACTTTCGCAAGCTGATTGATGACAAAAGCCTGGATGCAATCGTGGTTGGGACGCCCGATCACTGGCATGCGATCCCAACCATCCTGGCCTGCCTGGCGGGGAAAGATGTCTATGTCGAAAAGCCGGATGGGCACAATATTGTCGAAGGGCAACGAATGGTTGCCGCCATGCGGAAGCATGGTCGAGTGATCCAGATGGGAACTCAAGCCCGCTCGACTGATCGCATGCGAAGTGCCATCGCTTTCCTGAAGACAGGGGCCCTGGGAAATGCACTCGTCGCACGTGCCTGGGAAAGCAGTAAGCAAGGGAGTATTGGTTTTCCCAAGGATCGCGAACCCCCGGAAGGGGTCGACTACGACATGTGGCTCGGCCCCGCTCCCAAGCAACCCTTTAACCCGAACCGATATCACGGCCGATGGCGCTGGTTCTATGATTTTGGTACGGGCGATCTGGGCAACGATGGCGTTCATCGACTGGATATGGCGGCGTGGGCATTAAGTGCCGCGGGCGAGGCGAACGGCGACGATCCCCTGGGGCTTCCTGCGACCGTCTCCACGGGAGGTGGGAAATGGTACTTCGACGACATGCAGGAATGGCCTGATTGCCTGCAGGTCACTTACGAATACGGAGGCGAAACACCCAAACTGCTGACGTATGAAATGCGGATCTGGGCTCCCTACAGCTTCCTGGGTGAATCCGAAGGTGCCGCCGTCTATGGCGACAAGGGTTACATCGTCATTGGTAACACCAACTGGAAAGCGTTCGGCCCCAATAACACCGTTCTGGCGGAAGGAGCAGGGGGGAACGACGAAGCAGAACATGTCCAGAATTTTCTGGATTGCATCAAGAGTCGCAAACGCCCCAACGCAGATCTGGAGACTGTGGGCCATCCTTCCAGCCTGCTGTGCCATATGGGCAACGTCGCCAGTCGAGTCGGTCGGAAGCTGACGTTTGATGCAAAGACCGAAACATTCATTAACGATGTGGACGCGAATGCGTTAAGGACTCGTCCTGAATACCGCAAGCCATGGGTGCTGCCTGAGGTTTGATGCCACGGTAGCGAAGCTGCATTCGCAACAACGTGTTCGGCGCGGGTCGCGTGATCGCGTGATCGGCGCGGGTCTCCCGACCCCGCCGAAACCGACGACCGAAGGTCTCCTCTTCGATTGCACGAAAGTCATTGGCAGAACGATGTGGGGCAGAACGATGAAGATTCATGATTCAGCTGACTTTTTATCGTCATTCCCTCCATCGTTCTGCCCAATCGAATTTGATTCGAAAAGAGGTGGACATTACTTTGGGCGTTCCGCCAGAATTCGATCGAATTGATTCGCAAACACCTGCTTGTCTTTGCCCCGTCACCAGATCACTGTGTTCGGCGCGGGGTTCCCGACCCCGCCGAAACCGACGACCGAAGGTCTCCTCTTCGATTTCACGAAAGTCATTGGCAGGACTCATGACAAATCAGGATTCAGTTTTCTTCGTCGGGGGAGCCTGGATCGATCTGGGACAGTAATGCGCCCCGTCGCACTCGGCTATCATCACGCGGAGCGATGATGGCTACTTTGGTCGTTTCGCCAGAATTCGATCCAGTTGATTCGCAAACGCCTGCTTATCTTTGGGACCATACGGGGCCGGTCCACCCATCACCAGATCGCTGCCACGAAGTTCATCCATCAGATTGCGCATGGTGATCCGCTCGCCGATATTTGCTTCGGTAAAGACATCCCCGCGAGGGTCAATGGCGATCCCTCCTTTCTGCACGACATGCGCCGCCAGAGGGATATCCGCCGTCACAACAAGGTCGCCCGGACTGAGCAGTTCGACAATCTGTTTGTCCGCGACATTCAGCCCCGAGGGGACTGTCAACAAGGAAATGAACTCGGACCGAGGTATTCGAATTGTCTGGTTGGCGACAAGAGTCAGTTTCATTTTGACGCGAACAGCCGCTCGATACAGCAGTTCCTTGATCTCCACGGGACAGGCATCGCCATCAACCCAAATCTGCATCACCGAATCTCCAAAGCTCCTTCGACATCCTTCACTGCAACTTTCGTTCAGATTCCCCCTGTCGGAAACAAAGCTCCGAAATGGAGCGAGTCGAATTACGAAAGCAGAACACTAAGAACGAACGGCCACGCGCGGGATCTGGCGCAAGACCAGAATATGGCAGGCGGCACAGATGGTCAGAAGCACAAACGTCACAACGTAAATAGCTGACCGGTCGGGGCGGACCAGATTGAAAATCATTACGACCGCGAAGTAGACCGTGATCATGGTTCCAATTGCCAGCGGAACCGCTCCCCAGCGGACGAAGAGAGCGTAGACGGCAGCGAAGTGGGGAACCAGTAATAACAGGGCAATGATGGAATGGCCTTCATGCCAGAAGAATCGTGAGACATTTCTGACGTCGAAACAGCAGCCCACGATCAGACAAAGGATTCCAGGATACATCCCTGCAACGGTCCCCATGAATTTGGAATAGAAGACACTCGGTACGGAACGCGGAAGCATCACCAGTGACGCCAGCGTTTGACCGCGTACCTCTTCCTGAACTGACCAGGCAACCAGCAACGCCGATTCCCAAAGCAGGAAGATCATCGTCCAGAATAAAAACATTGAGACCAGATTTGATTGTGGTATCCCCCACAGCAGACTCGCACCCCTGCATAGCACGAATAAAAAGGGATAAAACACGATCCTCACCAGCCTGCGACTGAGCCCGCCTGCTGTAAAATGAAAGTCTTTCCATGCGAACGCGTTCGTCCACGCGCGGCCCGGTGAAAACGATCTGCCGATCCCGCGATTGCTTCGTGACAATCCGGTTCGCGTCGTCGCCTCCGTCGCAGGTTCACGTGAGGCGTATCCAAAACAGCACCACGACAACGCGAAGCAGAAAAGGCCAAGAATGACGTTCGAAACGGCCTGCCAGCTGACAGCGGGATCGCCGAAGCCCGAGACAATAATGTTGCCGACACGAGTGAACAGACTGCTGGAAGCAATCGTGTCCAGAAACTTCAGAAATTCACGTGAGGGAGCACTGCTGATTCGCGCGATGTTGTTCACCAGTTGCTGACACAGGAATGGAACCAATCCATAAACAAACAGGGCGACAACCATCCAGGTCCCCGCTGTCCGCGTTCGCGGTGCCAGTGTCGAACAGAGCAATCCGCCGCCAGCCAGCAATACCATGTAACTCCCCAGCCCGACGTAAACCGCCTGAACCTGAGCCGGAGAGACACCCCCCATCGTGATCGCCAGCAGCGTAAAGGGATACTGGATCGCAATCAGCAACAGGGCCGCAGCAAGTCGGCCGCCGAGCTTTCCAATCAGCAGGCTGAGCGGGCTGATTCCCGCCATCAGCATCAGCCCCAGCGTATCTTCTTCTTTTTCCTCAGTGATCGTCGTCGAAAAGAAACTGATTCCGAGCAACGTCAGGCAGGCGACGTTGAGATAAACAATCGCTGAGAAGAACCTCAGCCCCGGTGCACCGAACTGCTGGGCGATGATCGACACAAACACGAGTGCAACATAGATGCTGACCATCAAGCCCAACCGCACCAGGTGCGACAGCAACGAACGGGCATCCGTCCGCAAAGACCGCTCCAGAAGTGCCAACGCGCCGTGAAACATGCTGGAAGGCTTTCAGTCTGGTGATGTCACTCAGGTCGTCATTCCTGCTTCAGTGGAACAAATTGAAAGTCTTTCGGCTCGTAAATATTCGTCGCACGGACGGACCATCCGTGCGACGAATTCATCCGGCGTCGAATCAAGCCAACTTCCCTCGACAGTAGGCAGCCCCCGCTTCCAGAGCTTCCGCCAGTTTGCTTGGGTCTTTTCCGCCCGCTTCCGCCAGATCGGGACGACCACCACCGCCACCGCTGCAGATCTTCGCGGCGGTCTTCACACACTCCGAAGCATTCAGCCCCTTGGAGACAAGGACGTCTTTACTGACGGCAGCGATGAAGGCAGCCTTGCCCTCGTGTTCCATCGCCAACAGGATGGCGCAAGACGGAGCCTTTTCGCGAATCCGGTCGACGAAGTCTTTCAACGAATCGCGAGGACAATCGGCCGCATTGTGGACAATCAGCTTCACGCCGTTAATCGTTTCTGCCTTGGCCACCAGTTGCGCTGCCGCATCAGCCAGCGAAGCCACGGTGTACTTGGCCAGTTCCTTCCGCGCTTCTCGCAGTTCGTTCTGCAGGGCTTCGATCTTGCGTGGCAGTTCGTCCGGCTGACTCTTGATCAGTGCTGCCGACTCTTTCAGCAAGGCTTCGGTTTCACGGACACGAGCCAACGCCTTAGGCCCCGTGAAACAGGTGATCCGGCGGACGCCCGCAGCGACCAGTTCATCCCGGATGACTCGGCACAGCCCGACCTGACCTGTGTTGCTGAGGTGAGTCCCCCCGCAGAGTTCGCGACTGAATTCACCCATGCTGACAACGCGGACATTGTCCGGATACTTTTCACCGAACAGTGCCATCGCGCCGACTTGCTTCGCTTCCGCAATCGGCATCAGTCGAGTGGAAACCGGTGCCCCTTCAGAGATTCGGGCATTGATTTCGTCCTCAATGTTCAGCAGTTCTTCCTGGGTCAGGCCTTTGGAATGAGCGAAGTCGAACCGCAATTCGTCCTGCTGAACCTTCGAACCACGCTGAGTCGCATTCTCACCGAGGTACTTGCGAAGAGCATGATGCAGGATGTGCGTGGCGGAGTGAGCCCGACGGATTCCCTCGCGCCGAGCGGAATCGGCCATCGCATGGACCTTCGCCCCTGGCGAGATCGTTCCGAAATTCAACCGGCCGATATGAACGAGCAGTTCTCCGTCACGTTGAGTGTCCTGAACATCGAATTCGAAGCCGGGACCACTGATTGTCCCGATGTCTCCGACCTGACCACCCGCTTCGCCATAGAACGGCGAACGATTGAGCACGACACCGACTTGAACTTCGGCCTTATCGAATGATTGCGCCAGTTGACCATCGGCGATGATCCCGACGACTTCCGCATCAGCCGTGGTTGTGTCATAACCGAGGAACTGAGTTCCGCCCCCTTTACGCAGCGTATCGAGCGGTCCAGCGGACATAACCGAGTTTGCGAACGCACCACGACCACTCGTCTTCTTGTGCTCTTCTTTGCACTCCTGAAAACGAGTCATATCGACGGTCAGACCTTCGTTCGCGGCTAGCGATTCGGTCAATTCGATTAAGAAACCATCGGTCTGATGCAGATCGAACGCGGCATCACCCGACAAAACCTTAGAGCCTTCTTTCTTGGCCGTATCAACGAGTCGTCGGAATCGGGTGATCCCGCTTTCCACAACCTTCTGGAACTGCTTTTCTTCCTCGTGAATTCCGTTGGCGACCGCATCAACTGTCTGCAGGAATTCAGGGTAGGGCTGCTTCATCACTTCGGCGACAGCTGGCACGAGCTGGTACAGGAATGGCTCCTGTTTCCCCAGCAGGAAACCTTCCATCGCAGCCCGGCGCAGCAGCAACCGGACGATGTAGTTTTCCTTTTCGGTGCCAGGGCCGCAGCCTTCATGCAAGGCGAAGGAACAGGCGCGTACATGATCGGCAATCCGGCGCAGCGCTCGCCCTTCAGGTGCAGAGTACTCGTATTTCGCCCCGACGATTTCGCCAGCCGCCTGGCAAAGCGGCTTCAGCGTATCGATTTCGAAGTTACTGAGCACACCTTGCAGTGTGGAGGCACATCGTTCCAAACCCATCCCCGTATCGATGTTTTTCTTCGGCAGCGGATGCAGGTTCATTGGCGGATTGCCAACGCGGTTGAATTGCGTGAAGACCAGGTTCCAGATCTCAACCGGCTTGGTCGCACCCGGGGGGAGGTAATAGATTTCGCTGCATGGACCACAGACGCCGTCCGGCCCTTGAGAAGGACTTGAGGCCGGCCAGAAGTTTTCTCCTTCGTCTTCGCGAGAAATCCGGTTGGCTGGGAGCTTGATTTCGTTATTCCAGATCCCGAACGCTTCGTCATCGTCGAGGTAGACTGTCACCGTCAAACGGGTCGGGTCGAGGCCCAGCCATTTCTTGGTGGTCAGGAATTCCCAGGCCCAGTGAATGGCTTCTTTCTTGAAGTAATCACCGAACGAGAAGTTGCCCAGCATTTCGAAGAACGTGTGGTGGTACGCAGTCACCCCAACGTTGCCGATATCGCCGGTTCGCAGACACTTCTGACAGGTCGTGGCTTTGGTGAATTCGATCGGACCGATGCCGAGGAACTGATTCTTGAACTGATTCATCCCGGCCGGGGTGAACAAAACTGTCGTATCATCTTTCGGCACAAGGACATCCGTCGGTCGACGAACGCAGCCTTTAGATTCAAAAAATGCCAGATACTTTTCACGCAGTTCGTCAGTTTTCATATCGGATTCCGTCAGCCTTCCATGCCCGGCCCGGATCTGCCGGCGAGTTCACCTGTCAACGCTGTGCATGAGTCAATCGCCCCTGCGATTCTCGACCAGCGAATTTCGAGGGAAAGATAGCAGAAGTCACTGTTTTGAGCGACCCAGCGCCAGCCACACTACTATGACCCGGCGATTTCGACGTGGTTGGATGGAATTCGGCTCGTACTGCCCCTCGTTCAATACACGCAATCGGCTTGAGAGTTCTTGTGCTGCGCACCCCGCTTGAAACACAAAACCCTTGTAATCGATCTGACCTGCTGCTGCCTCAACGCCCGAAGTCCACGCAGTGTGCAACGCCCTTTGAAAATGGAAGACATTGAACGGAAGTAAACAAAGGTAACGAAGAGGGAAAGGCGAGGACCTCGCCAGCAGGCCTAACTTCAGTTTGCCAGCTTATTCCAATCACGCCTATCCTACTCAAAAACAATCTGGAGAGCAGGTTGGAATGGGCCAGTATTTACCCCGTCCTTCGTTTCCTTCGTTCCCTTTTGTTCAATACGAAATTGGACCAGGCGCGGAATGCCGTAGGCGGTTGTTGTTAGAGCTAGACTCCCGATCCCGCCAGGGAAAGAAAGAAGAGGCTGGAGTGAGGCGATGAATGGAATACTTGAAAACTTTGCGTCTTGGCGTCTTTTGTGGAATGGCCTGATACCTCCTTTATTTCGTCTTCATCATTCTGCCCCACATCATTCTGCCAACCTCTTTTCCGGAATGAATTTTGGGCAGAACGATGAAGGAAGTGACGAATCCAATCAAACTCGCTCGCTGACACTGCCGGCTATTTGAATGACCGACTTTTTTGGATTCCCGAACTCGTTTGAGTCAGGCGACTTCAGGATTAGCGTGACGCACGTGGTTTCGCTATCATCCTTTCGGGCGGATTGAAGTTGTCGATTCAGGATGATGATCGCCATGTTGACCCGAATGTTGATTGTGGGTGTTGCGATATGTCTCAGTTGTCTGTCGGCGTTCGCCGGCGATGGCAAGCTGGAGGCACTTGAAGAACAGGCTTTCAAGCAGGCTTCGGCTCTGGCTGACCCCTGCCTGGTCCGGATCGAGACCGTCGGGGGGTTGGAGCAGGTCGGTGAAGTGTTGCTCGGTACAGGCCCGACTTCGGGTGTCATCGTTTCTGAAGACGGCTTCATCATCTCGAGTTCGTTTAACTTCATTTCCAAGCCCGCATCGATCCTGGTGACGCTTCCTGACGGACGAAAATTTCCAGCGAAGCAGATTGCCAATGACAAACTGCGACTTCTGACACTTCTTAAAGTCGAGGCGACAGGCTTAAAACCTGCCAAGCCGGCGCCGCGAGCGGACCTGCGAGTTGGTCAATGGGCGATCGCCCTGGGAAGAACTTTCGATCTGACGACGCCAAGTGTTTCCGTAGGAATCATCAGTGCCCTGAACCGGATCTGGGGAAAAGCGATTCAGACCGACGCGAAAACGTCACCGGTCAACTATGGCGGAGCCCTGGTTGACATTGAAGGACGCGTCATTGGAGTGATCGCGCCGCTTTCGCCCCAGGGAAACGGCGAAACAGCGGGGGTCGAGTGGTATGACGGCGGAATCGGGTTTGCAATCCCGCTGGAGGATATTTACGCGTCGCTCGATCGACTCAAGACCGGAACAGACCTGCTGCCTGGTCTGCTGGGAATTACATTCGCCGGGGGACAGGCAACCAACGTTCCTGCAATCGTCGACCGGGTTCGGTTCAACTCACCCGCTCAAATCGCCGGACTAAAAACCAATGACAAAGTCATTGAAGCGGATGGCGAGAAGATCGTCCGCGTCGCTCAGTTGAAGCATGTGCTGGGCAGAAAGTATGGCGGCGATTCGGTCAAGCTGACCGTTCAACGTGGTGACCAGAACGTCACGGTCGAAGCTCAACTGATCGGCGAACTGGTTCCCTATGAAGTTCCCTACCTCGGTATGCTGCCCAAGCGCCAGTCGTCCACAGAAAAAGGTGCTCACGTTCGGTTTGTGTTTCCCGGCAGCCCGGCAGAGAAGGGAGGCCTGGTACGGGGAGATCGGATCGAGAAGGCAAATGATGTGGAAATCGCAGATGGGCGTGCACTGGCAGATCTTGTCGGGCGAAGTCGCCCCGGTGATTCCATCAAGCTGGCTTGCCAACGCGATGGCAAGCCGGTCGTGATCAGCGTTACTCTTGGCTCTGTCCCCGAAACCGTTGTCGCCGAATTATCAGGCGAAGTGATTGAACGTCCCGCCACTGGGGCTGTTGAAGAAAAGAAAGTCGAAGAGAAAAAGACCGGGGAAAAAGAAGAAAAAAACGCAGAGAAGCCAGCAGACGCGAAGGAACCGACAGCCCCGAAAACAGGTCGATTTACAGATGATCTGGCGGGACATGATCACAGCTATTGGGCTTATGTTCCCGAGGGATACAACCCTGCCGCCACCTATGGCCTGATGGTCTGGATTCATCCAGGTGGTGACACCATGGAAGCCACGATGATCAAGCAATGGAGCAGTCTCTGTGAACGCCGGGGAATCATTCTGGTCGGCCCCAAGTCAGACCAGGTGGCACGTTGGGTTCCGGGAGAAGCGAAGTTCATCGAAGGACTGATCGCCCATATGCGAGAGAAATACACGATTGACTCTCAGCGAATTTTTGTGCATTCCCATGGGACGGGAGCCGGCATGGCCAGTTTGGTGACGACTCGGCAGAGAGAAGTGATCCGTGGCCTGGTGCTGACGGGAGCACCGCTTGGTGGTCCCGTTGCCGACCACGAGCCTGATTTCCGGCAGCAGTTCCATTTTGTCTGCGGAGCGGACGACAAGGCGATGCCCGGAGTCAAACGGAGCGTTGAAGCGCTGCGAAAACTGAAATTTCCCGTCTCGCTGACAACAGTTCCGGGGCTTGGTGCAAAATATCCATCGGACGCAGAAATCGATGAAATGGGTCGATGGGCGGATTGTCTGGACAGGATTTGACACTTGCGGCACGGATTTCGCCGCTGAATTCCGGAGTTCGACGTTTTTTGCTTCCGAATCGGGATTCGAAACCACAGAATTGACGAGATCACTGGAAATTCAGGCCGAGTCACACTAGTTCCAAACCATGAACACCGACGAATTCAAACGCCGTGAAGTCAGTCGCCGCCAGTTTCTCGGGCGCAGCGCCCAGCAGGCGGCGGGCGTCGCTGTCGGTGTTGTTGGTCTGTCAGGTGTCGCAACAGCATCTGCCAAGTCGGCAGGATCTCCAAACGAGCGACTCGGAATTGGCGTCATTGGAGTTCGCAATCAGGGACGACTGATTGCCAATGAGCTGGCTCAGATCAGTGGCGTCGAAATCCGCACGTTGTGCGATGTTGACGAAAGCCAGTTCGCGCCAGCCATCCGGGAAGTGGTGGATGCCGGGCAAAAGCCACCGACGACCGTTCGTGACTTTCGACACCTGCTCGACGATCCCGCGATTGATGCCGTCGTTATCGCGACTCCAGACCACTGGCATGCGACGATGGCGACTCTTGCGTGTCAGGCGGGCAAGGATATCTATCTGGAAAGCCCTGCGACTCATTCCCTGCCTGAAGACGCATCTCTGATTGAAGTGGCGAATCGGACGCAGCGTATCGTGCAGGTCGGCCTCCAGCAGCGCAGCGGAACTCATTTTCAATCGGCGATTCAGTTCCTGCGGTCTGGAAAACTAGGCAACGTCCGTTTCGCGAAAGCCTGGATCGTTCACCGCCGCAAGAGCATCGGTCGGCGCGCGGTTGTGGAAGCCCCCGCCCAGGTCGACTACGCCGCATGGCTCGGCCCTGCGCCGGCACGTCCCTTCCAGCCCAATCGCTTCCATTTCAATTGGCGATGGTTCTGGGAGTATGGTGGCGGAGAACTGGCCCACTGGGGCGTCCACATGCTGGACGTAGCCCGCTGGGGATTGCAGGTTGAGACCCCTGTTCGAGTCTCTTCCGTCGGCGGAAAGTATTCCTTCGACGACGATCAGGAAACGCCTGATGCACTGACAGTACAGTATGATTTCGGAGGCAAATCGATTCTGTGGGAACAGCGACTCTGGTCGTCACACGGGGTCGAGGGCCGTAGTTCCGGGGTCGCATTTCATGGTGATAATGGCACTTTGGTCGTCGATCGCGGCGGATGGAAGGTCTACGACCATGGTGAGGTGATCGCGGCCGATGCATCTGACCTGCTGAAGACTCACCTGACGAATTTCACGGACTGCATTCGCTCTCGTCGAACACCAGTTGCGGATCTGTCGACAGGAGTCGCTTCCGGTGCTCTTTGCCATTGGGGCAACACCGCGTATCGCGCCGGCCACGAGATTCTGGTGGCGAACTCGAATCTGACCTGACGTACGGCTCTCTCGCGGTACGGCTCTCTCGCGGTACGGTTCTCGCACGGAAAATCGTTGATCTGAGAGACAACAAGGGAGGGCGAGGCTCCCGCCGAGCCGTGATCGCCGACCTCAATTCCGGTTCGCCGGGAGCCTCACCCTCCCGTCGCGCTGGTCAAAAATCAGCGCTGTCAAAAAATCTTCGTCAGGGAAATGACGGTGTTATTTCCCTCAACGCGGTCAACCGCTCCGAACTCTCGCTGGTAGCGGACCGAGAGGATTGTCTTAAATGGTTCGTAGAAGTAATTGACTTCCGGACCGACGGAATACAGTCGGTCGTGAATGCTGGTGTCGTAGGTCGCTGCGGTACCACTGTCATTGGTCACTTGCCATTGCGTGTAGGCCGTCACCCCGACATTCCATTTCTGTGCAATCGTCTTCCCCAACCCCCACTCAATGTGAAAATCATCACCCGGGCGGACGTCACGATCATACTTTGTGCTGCTGATTTCGTATCGCCCCAGCGCTGACAGGTGCCAGGTTTTCTCTTCATCGAAGTAATAGGTTGCTCCCAGCGTAAACATGCCGGTCCAGAATCCTTTTCCAACATTGACTGGACTGGTGGAACTGAAATCTCCGGTCGGGCACCAGACGCCTGCTGCTGCCACAGCATCCCATTGTTGGAAGTGCCAACCCAGCATCAACGGCTCAACGTAGATGTCTCCTACGCCCGACCGCGACCGATTTACTCCCGCTGCCGCGACCTTAAGATCCTCTGTCAGAAACGGAACGAGGATATCCAATCCGTAATCTGCGCCCAGAAACTTGTAATCGGTCATCTTGATCAAGCGAGGCGCTGTGACAAATACGTCCAGGTCCAAACCGACGGGGGCACTGTTTCCGTGTGCGTCTTTCAGCGTGTCAGCGTTGTACGCGATGTTGTACCACTTCAGATAGGTACCTGGCGGCGGCAACGTCGAGCCTTTCAGGCCTTCAACCCCGGGAGGGTAATGACCCGTTTCCTGCTGTGCTGAGACAACGGTCCCTGCAAGCAGCAGAAGCATGGCTCCAAAGAAACTCCGTTTTGCCGTGGACATGGCGCGCAAGACCAAGCTTGATTCGAATTTGGGGTCAGGAACATGACGTAAATGTCATCATCGGGAGTTTTTTCTGCCGGCTGAGGATAAAAACATGCCATCACCTGAAACAACACAAAGTCGCACTCCAAACCACCTCCAACCACCAGAACGAACCGAAACAGAACAGCCCCACAACAATGAACCACCCCACCCGCTGATTCTCTCCCTTCAAGACCGCTTCATCGCCACTGCGACATGAGGCAAAACGCGGGGAGCACTCAGGCGATCGTCTCAATTGGATAGAAACTTGCCGACATAGTAACGCACCACCGCGGTTGTTAATCTGGTAACTGGTTGTTGATGGATGGGTATTCCTGTTTCTTAGCCGGGCCAAGTTTGCAGTTTACTATTCGACGGTTTGTTCCGTCGTGCAGTCGCTGAAAGCTGCTGAAGAATCTGGTTTTGGGTTCTCATGCCTGAAAATGACTTCTACGATGCAATTAGAAACCTCAAGAGTGCTGATGAAGTCAGCGCTTATCTGGGCATGGTCGGCGCATCGCCAGAATTGCGACAACTGGTGCTTGAGCACTGGGAACGTCAGCGCGCCGCCAATGCGTGTCCCAGCGATCCCAGCCTGATCGACTCCAATTCACTTGAACTTCAAAACACCATCCTTTTCGAGGACTCGGCAACGCCTGCCAGTGCTGCCGGTGAACCTGTCCCAGATCCGCCAATTAGTGTTTTTGAGCCCGTTTCGCACGACGCTCGCAAAATCTCGCCAGACGGTAAGGGAACTGAAACGCCAGATTCTTCGAAGCTGATCCGTTTCGGTCGTTATGAAGCACGTCGTGAACTGGGGCGCGGAGCGTTTGGAAAAGTCTACCTCGGATTCGATCCACAACTGAATCGGCACGTGGCGATCAAAGCCCCCAAATTCAGAGCAGGGGATGATCAGTCGCGAGCTCAATTCCTGTTGGAGGCCCGTCAACTTGCGGCCCTCAAACATCCTGGCATCGTCTCGGTCTACGACATCAGCGTTGATGGGGAACAGTGCTTTATCGTCTCGGACTATCTCGAAGGACCGAATCTGCATGACTGGCTGAAGGGACGCCGGATCGAATGGCCCCAGACCGTACAGATCTGTATCAGGATCGCGGACGCCCTGGCACATGCTCATGCCAACCGGATCGTTCATCGTGACTTGAAGCCAGCCAACATCATCATGACCAGCGGTGACAATCCTGTCCTGGTCGACTTTGGATTGGCAATCAGCGACTCGTCATCGACCGGCGATGAACGTGGTGTGGTCACGGGTACGCCAGCTTATATGTCACCTGAGCAGGCGCGGGGCGAAGGACACCGAATCGACGGTCGAACCGACATCTACACACTCGGCGTGATGATGTACCTGATGCTGACAGGCCGCTTGCCCTTCACGGCTCGCCGTGTCGACGAACTGTTGCGACAGGTCCAGAAAGACGAGCCGCAACCACCTCGGCAACTCAATCCCATCATTCCCCGTGAACTGGAAAAGATCTGCCTGACGGCAATGGCAAAGAGTCTACGGCATCGCTACACGACCGCCGGAGACATGGCTGACGACCTGCGAAAGGTAGTGCCAACATCCGGTGCAACGCTCGAATCGATCGCGATGCCGATGCCCGAAACGATTGCCCCGTTCATCGTTCCTCCCGTTGTTGCACAACCTCAGCAATCAGTTGCCATACCTATTGAGCCAACCGTAACGACACCGCTGCCGCCCCCCAGCGCAGTTCAGGTCGATTTGAATCTGGGTTCGGGCAATCGATCCTCGTCGATTCGTCGCTCGGGCTCATCGTCATCTGGACGCAGGGTTCGCGAAGCGGAACGACGACGGGTCACGGTCGTCAAATTCAGTTGCGACGTCTTCACATCCGAAGAAATCCTGGAATCACTCGACGCCGAAGAGCAGGACGAGATCCTCAAAGAGTTCCAGCAACTCTGCCGAGAAGTCTCGATCAAGTCTGGCGGAACGATTGCGCAAATCACCGAGGACGGATTGCGAGCCTGCTTTGGCTATCCGATCGCACTCGAAGACGCGACGCAACGGGCGATTCGCGCCGCCATGGATCTGATTGAAAGCATGATTCCACTGCGCGATAAAACGCACCGCAAACACAAGGTCGAACTCACCGCGATCGCGGCCGTTCACAGTGACCACGCCGTCGTTCAGGACACGGGTGAGGAAGGCTCGCTATCAATCGTCGGTTCGCTACTGAATTTCGTCGGTCAACTGGACACTGTCGCTGACCCCAATTCTGTCGTGATCAGTCGTGACACTTACCAACTTGTCCAGCGATACTTCGAGTGCGAAAGCCTGGGCCAGAAGCGATTCAAAGGGGGACCACAGGAAGTTTATCTGGTCAAGGCAGAACGCCCCGCCTCAAGCCGTGTCGACCTGGTTGAACCCGAGTCCTTGACCCCGCTGATCGGCCGTGACCGTGAGGTCGGACTGCTTCAGGAACGATGGGAGCAGGCTGCCGAAGGAATGGGCCAGGTTGTGCTGCTGATCGGAGATGCCGGTCTCGGCAAGTCCCGCCTGGTTCACACGCTGAAAGAACATGTTCTGCCCGGAATCACCCACGGCAGCCAGCATCAGTCGGCTGCTCTTGAACATGACGCCAACGCGACAATCATTGAATGGCGATGTTCCGCACAGCATCACGGCAGCGCTTTCTTTCCTCCGACAGAATGCTTTGAACGACTTCTTGGCTTCGAACGTCGTGACTCCGCAAAAGAGAGACTCGATAAACTCGTTGATCATCTCGCCCAGTTAAACCTCGACGGCGATCTCGAAATCGCCCTGCTGGCCTCAATGCTGTCGATCCCGCTGGAAGGTCGTTTTCCACCGCTCGAAATCAACCCGCAGCTTCAAAAGGAAAAGACGTTTGAACTGCTTTGGGACTGGTTACGTGAACAGGCCGCAGACCGTCCAGTGCTGTTTATTCTTGAGGACTTACACTGGCTCGACCCGACAACGCTCGAATTCATCGAGCAAATCGTGGCGAAGGGTGCGAACGATCCGATTCTGATCCTGCTGACCTTCCGCCCCGAATTCGTGACACCCTGGAAGAGCATTGCTCATCAGACTCAATTCGCACTGAATCGTCTGACAAAGCGGCAGATCGGTGAGATGATCGTTGCCCAGGCAGGTCGCGAGATTCCCCAAAACGTGATCGATCAAATCGCCGAACGGACAGATGGAGTGCCGCTGTTCGTCGAGGAGTTCACACGAACGATCATCGAATCGGACCCTGCATCGCAACTTGCGGATGCATCGTCATCGGGCAGATTCCGTACACATGAGATACCAGCCACTTTGCAGGACCTGCTGATTGCGCGACTGGATCGAATGACGATCGACATCGAAGTCGCTCAATTAGCCGCGACGATTGGTCGCGAATTCTCCTACGAAGTCATTCGCGCGGTCTCCACTCAGACCGATCAGGAACTGCAGTCGGAACTTCAGAAACTGGTCGCGGCGGATCTGTTGAGTGAACGAGGCCGACCGCCACGGACGAAGTATACATTCCGGCACGCACTCATTCAGGACGCTGCATACGGAAGTTTGATCAAGAAGAAGCGTCAGCAGTTTCATCAACGGATCGGCGACGCCCTGGAATCTCAGTTTGCCGACACTGCGAACACCCAGCCCGAAATTCTGGCGACACACTTCACAGAAGCAGGCGACGTTGTCAGGGCTATCGACTACTGGGATCGGGCAGGGACCCGATCCCTCGAACGCCGTGCCTTCAAGGAAGCGATCCAGCAACTTCGCAGCGGACTGGGTCTGTTGCGAGAACAACCCGAATCGCCCGAACGCTTCCGACACGAAATCAAAATGCACACGGCCCTGGGAGTGCCGCTGCAGGCAACGATTGGCTACAGCGCTCCCGAGGTTGAAGCGAACTATGCCAGGGCTCGTGAATTGTGCGGGCAGCTAGGATTGACGACCGAACTGTTCCCAGTGCTGTACGGCATGTTCCGGTATTACATGCTTCAGGCAAAGTATGTCCAGGCCAACGAACTGGCATCGCAACTGGTGACGTTGTCCGCACAATCGAACGCTCCAGACTTCATCGTTGCGTCGAATCGGGCCATGGGGAGTCCGCTGGTCTACGAAGGGAAACATCACCAGGCGATTCCATTCCTGAAAAGAGTCGCTTCCATTGAAGCAACCCTGGATCTGCGAGCACAGGTCTATCGATATGACGTCGTCGACCCGTGGATCGTTGCCAGCAGTTACATGTCATGGGCCTATTGGCTGCTGGGGAGCCCCGCGATCGCTCAAAAACATAGCGACGATGCTGTGCACATTGCTGAAGCACTTGACCATTCCTTCAGCCTGACACTGGCTCTCAGTTTTTCTCAGTGGATTCACCAGTTCAATCGCGATGTCACTCGAACGCGAGCCACAGCCGAGAAGGCGCTGTCGCTCGCCAAGGAACAAGGCTTCGCGTTCTGGTATGGCTGGTGCCGCGTCATGCGGGGTTGGGCGATGTCTCAACAAGGAGAACACGCCCAGGGAATTGCCGAAATCGAAGAAGGTTTGGTCGAATGGCGAGCCCAGGGATCGGAACTGGGAAGCCACTACTATTATGCTCTGCTGGCGGAGGCGTCGTTAGCTGCCGGACAACTGGAGAAGGCAGCGACAGCACTGGATCAGGCCGAGCAGTTTGCGATCAGTACCGGCGAGGGATTCTATCTGCCAGAGATCCCGCGACTACGTGGAAAATTGCTGCTCACTCGGACACCTTCAGCGATCGTCGAGGCCGAAGCTCTTTTCAGAAAATCACTGGAACTCGCCAGTTCCCAGGACGCCAAATCACTTGAGCTCAGAGCCGCCCGCAGCCTCGCCCGACTGCTGCATTCTGTTGGACGAACACCGGAAGCAGCGGCTGTGTTAACTCCAATCGTTTCCCAATTTGGGGGGAGCGTTGATACGTATGATCTGCGTGATGCGTGTCGATTGCTCGAAGCCCTGAAATAGTGCGGACAAGTTCACAATCAGGATCAAATCGTGACGACGATTCAACAGAATTTTGACTTTATCGTGGTGGGAGCCGGATCGGCGGGTTGCGTCGTTGCGGCACGATTATCTGAGGACTCCCGAGTCCGCGTCCTGTTGCTGGAAGGTGGGGGGCAGGACGACCACCCTGACGTCAAGGACCCCACGAAATGGCCGACATTGTTTTACGGTCCCATGGACTGGGGTTGGAAGACGGCTCCGTTACGCAGTTGCTTTAATCGCATTGACCATCTGCCACGTGGCAAAATGCTTGGTGGCTGTCACAGTCACAATGCCAACGCCTGGGTCCGCGGCCATCACTCCGACTTCGATAGCTGGGCCTATTCAGGATGTCCCGGCTGGAGTTGGAACGACGTTCTGCCGGTCTTCAAGAAAATCGAAGACTGGCATGGTCCAGCCAGCGACTTGCGCGGAACAGGGGGACCAATCTACGTTTCACCTCCTGTCGATCCGAACCCTTTGGCGGCATCATTCATTGAAGCAGGCCGTTCCGTGGGGCTTCCCGTTCTGGATGACATCAATGGTCCTGAAATGCTTGGGGTTGGCTACTTCAACTTCACCGTGAAGGATGGGAAGCGATTCAGTGTTGCAGACGGGTATCTGCGACCTGCACTTCAGCGTCCCAATCTGACGGTTCTGACATTTGCGGAAACCGATCGGCTGCTGATGGACGGAACTCGGTGCACGGGTGTCGAATACCGCCAGAATGGCCAGGTTTTCCAGGCACACGCCAGCAGCGAAGTCATTTTGAGCGCAGGGGTCATCGGCTCGCCAAGGATTCTGCTCCTTTCAGGGATCGGGCCTGAGCAGGACCTGAAATCGCATGGAATTCCCGTCGTCGCGAATCTGAAAGGTGTCGGCCGAAACCTGCAGGATCATCCGCTGTTGGCGGGATTGCTTTATGAATGTTCGGGACCGCTTCCACCACCGCATAACAATGGTGCAGAAAGTACGCTCTGGTGGAAATCGGATTCACGACTGATCGGACCAGACATTCAGCCGGTATTCATTGAATTCGCGTTCGCCACTCCTGAACTGGCATCGCGAGTTCCACATCATCGGTGTTATACGATCAGCCCCAGCGTCGTCCGTCCACAATCGCGCGGGACTGTCAAGCTGGCCAGCGCCAACCCGGAGGTGACCCCGGTCATTGATGTCAATTACCTGGCATGCGATGCGGATGTGAAGGCAATGCTCGCGGCCGTGGAACTCTGTCGTGAGATGGGAGCCAGTGACGCGTTCAAGGACTACCGGGCTCGTGAAGTGATGCCCGGCCCACTCAGCCGCCCCGAGATGATCACGTTCATTCGGAACGCGGTGTCAACCTATTTCCATCCGACCAGCACGTGCAAGATGGGACACACCCCGATGTGTGTTGTCGATCACGAATTGAAGGTCCATGGAATCGATGGCCTGAGAATCGCCGACGCGTCAATCATGCCCAGCGTTACGTCCGGAAACACTAATGCACCATCAATCATGATTGGCGAAAAAGC
>CAZSTW010000134.1:0-10499 GCA_964609845.1 uncultured Planctomycetaceae bacterium
GTTCGCTCTTTGATCACACGAGCCTGGCCTACGGCAGCAACATTCGTACGATCCACTACCTCGACAATTGTCCGCTGGTTCTCGCCGGCGGCGGATCCCGCATTAAACTCGGTCAACACCTCGTCCTTCAGAAAGACACCCCCCTGTGCAACGTGTGGCTTACGATGCTGAATGGCATCGGAGTCAAGGCGGATCGCCACGGCGACAGCACGGGCGTTGTGAAAGCACTGCAGTCGTAAATCCTTTATACCCTATGATGTGAACACAACCCAGAATTCATGTACACACCGTGAATCGTCAATCAATGGGCCTGCGAAACAGGTAATTCAGTGGGAAAAGTATCCGTTGACGCTTGCGTGGTGGCACGGCTAAAGCCCGAAGACGGGCGAGCCGGGCTTCCCGGCGTCCGGGGAGCAAAAAGTGATGCTTTCAGAACACGCCACATGATGCCGGGATGAAACAGAGCCATCGGTGACTGCACGAGATTGATGACTCTCAGCAGCGCGCCATAGACAACGCTATCACTGTGAGTCGCAAGATGCACCCGTTCAGTGTATGCGGCCAACAGACGCGTTTTAAACGTGCGTTTGCCGACTGTCTCAGGGATGCGAAGATCCTCAGCCAGAACCATCAGCCAGGGATCATCGACAATTTTGCCAAATGCTCGAAAGCACCTTCGCCAGAGACCGCTCATTGAGCGACCGGAACACCGCCTTAATTCCTGATCCATCGCCATAGCCTGCTTGAACGCCGAAGTCATCCCTTGCGCATAGACGGGATTAAAACTGCAGACGGCATCACCCAATACGAGAAAGCCCTCTGGGAACTTTTTCAATCGCTCGTAGTAGCGGCGCGAGTTTGAGGGGATCTTGAAGGAATAGATCTCGCTGAGCGGTTCAAGCTTGCGAATGGTTTCATAAACATTCGGATTGGGAAGCTGCCGGGCAAACTCAAGGTAACCTTCCTCATCCGTCGGGGCGTGATCCCCCCCCCAGCCTCCCAGCGACACAATCCATCGGTCTCCTTCCATGGGAAACAGAAACGCCATCCTCCGGTCGATCGGCGGACGTGGAGTGACTGCCAGCAACGTCGCTCCCGGCAGATCGTCAGGTTTGCGACGATAGATGCGGGTCGTGTAGCCGACATTCATCTTTACTTCAACCTGCTCGGCAGGCTGATAACCCAGCAATTGAAGCCACTGCGGTGCTCGCGAGCCACGCCCCGAGACATCTACGACAAATTCTGCAGGTAAGTCCGTCGTGTGCGCATCACGGTCTTCATATCGAACACCTGTGACGCGAGACTTGTCGTTCGTCGACAGCAATTCCAAAACGCGTTGTTCATCAAGGACCGTGACGTTTGGGATGGCCATCACGCGTTTGCGAATCGTCCACTCCAGAAATACACGGCTCATCGCAATTCCCGGAAGTTTGGAATCGTGACGAACGCGATTTCCATCAACTCCCGACCAGCACATGTCGGAACCCCAATCGAAACGAACGGCCCCCTGTTGAGTCAGTTCATCAAGAATCTGTGGAAAATACGACTTCAAGACCTCAATACCGCCTGCCATCAGACCATGAGTATGACGGGCTTGTGGTTGACCTTTGCGACATCCAGGGCCGTCTGGAACCTTGTCATTTTCCAGAACGGTGACGCGATCAAAGTGGTCGCTCAGAATTCGAGCCGCAAACAGGCCAACAATGCTACCGCCAATAACGACGGCATGGCGTCGGCCCTGATGGCCACCATTCAAATGCTCGACAGAATCAGATACTGACTGCATCCTGCTGCCCTTCTGGATCACTTCACTGTGTGCAATCGACGAAGCGGATCCGAAGATCATGAGCCAGTAATAAACTGGCAGTTTCTGCGGGATCAATCGCGGTGCCGGTGAAGAAATCGAAGACATTTTTGCGATTTTCGAATTTTGAAATCCGACCATCACAGTCATAGTCCAGCTTACGAAACACCGCTGACGTCAACATCGAAGCGCCGGAATATGTGCATGAACGTGCGAATGATCAGATCCTGGCTCATATCGATTTCCCAAGAAACGAAGAACTGACGCCGCGACTGTGATGCTTTTTGGAAGCAGTACTCGCACACCTGAGTGATTTGCTACAGATTGAATTGCCATTTCCCTGCGGTATCCGACAACCAATTCCAGCAGTGGCAAACACTTCACCTACTCGATGACTACGTGACCGACCAACTCCGACTGGCTGCCATCCAGGCTTCGTTAAATCGGAATACGTCATTGACACCAATAAATTGCGCCAGATGCTTTCCCAATTGGTCAAGATTCCAAGTTGAGGTCTGGTCAATCGTGCCGAAACTCACGGTTATCACTATCGTGCAAGTCAAATTGCAGGTTGGATTCCACCACAGGAGCGAGTAACGAAACTCTTAAGCTCGAACTCGACGGAACAGGCGTCGCAGGGAACGGCCTGGGGCATCTCACACAGGTCGAACTCCTGAGTCTAAAAGACACGCGAACGAACGATGCAGGTCTGATGCAGATGAGGGGAATGGCACGTCTCCAATCCCTCTGACTGATCAACGCGCAAGTCACTGACGTCGGTCTGGAACATCTCAGGGAACTCGACAATCTTGAACACATCTACCTCGACGGGACTCGAGTCACGGGCAGCGGTCTACAGCATCTCACTGAAGTCAGTTTTCTATGCCTCGACAACACTCCAGTCACCGACCCCGGCCTGGACAACCTCAAAGAACTGACCAAACTCCAGCGTCTGCATCTGAAGGAGACGCAAACCACTGTTGACGGACGAGCGAGGCTTCGCGAGTTGCTGCCAAACTGCCAGATCAAACCCCATCCGTGACGCTCCCATTGTTCGCAGGCACCGCTCAATACGGCGGACCCAGACGCCGAAATCCATGAGCGAGTACGACCACAATGAATAGAAAGTTTCGGACTGCAACCCCCAGGACTGGCAACCTGATTGGCCGTCCAGCCGACGATCTGTCGATCGAAGCAAGTTGAGTCCCCAGACGCTCCATCCAGGAAATCGTCCGAGGCCATTCGATCAAATCGCTGATCCAATCCTGCGGAATACCACTGCGCCCGACGGTTGCTCCGACAATTCCACCCGTGATCGCTGCTGTAGTGTCTGTATCCCCTCCGCATCGAATGACACTACTGATCGCAGCCCGATAGTCGCCGGGAAACGACAATGCTGCATGCAACGCAACAGGAACAGTATGATAGACGTACCCTGTGACTCCGCGAGAGAGCCCGATGGCCACGGCAAATGTTTCCGTGGAATCGCCTCGCTTCACGGAACCGACAACACTGGAAACGAGTTCGACCATTTCCGCAGCCTCCGCCTGATAGGCATTCCCGAGATAACTGGTCAATTGAACCAGAAACTCATCCGGTGATTCAGTCAATCCTTGAGCAGCGATCTGAGCTGCGGCGGCTACCACAAACGCACCGATTTCTGCCTTGGGGTCCGTGTGCGTGATACGAGTGGAGGCTCGCACGAATTGCTGCAGTTCCCGCGGGTCAGCAATCGAAACACCCAGGATCGCCGCTCGCATGGCAGGACCGTTTCCTGCTGAATAGACACCGCTGCGCTGCGAAGAATAGCCCAACCAGAGTCGGAGAATTGACCGCAGTGTGGCCAATCCGATTCCTGCCGGAATCCCCAGCAACCATAATCGCAAACAGCGAGCCAGCGACTGCTGGAACCGGCCAGGGTCTCCACCAGATTCGATCAGTGATTGAGCGACGAGACAGGTCTGCTCGGTATCGTCCGAAACCATTCCATGGCCAAACAGAAACCGATGCCGATCAGGACTTCCCAGCATCTTGACTCCACGACGTCGATTGAGCCCCTCGTAAGGGAGTCCGATCGCATCTCCAACCGCAGTTCCCAAAAGGGAACCGATGATCTGATCCTGGGCGTTTCGTCCCAGTCCGTATCTGATTCCAGTCAATGGTCAATTCCTCGGAGACGATCGACAGCCTGATTCAAATCGTTTTTCAATCAGCCAAATATCCGATGGACGACTTCTCCAGCAACGTCAGTCAGGCGATGGTCGCGGCCCTGGTGGCGAAAGGTCAGTTGAGTGTGGTCCAGCCCGAGTGCATGCATGATCGTGGCCTGAAGATCGTGGACGTGGATGGGGGATTCGACTGGACGATAGCCCAGATCGTCAGTACGGCCGATGATCTGCCCTCCGCGAAATCCTCCACCAGCCATCAACATTGTAAACGCAAATGGGTGATGGTCGCGTCCTTCTTTGCCGGGACTGGTCCCTCGCCGGACTTCGTTCATCGGCGTCCGACCAAATTCGCCACCCCAGACAATCAAGGTCTCATCCAGCAAGCCACGTTGCTTCAGATCTCGAATCAAGGCGGCAGCAGGCCTGTCTGTCTTGTCGGTATTCTCTTTCAGTTTGGCATTCAGGTCTGAATGATCATCCCATGTGTAATGGTACAACTGAATAAACCGGACGCCTCGTTCAACCATCCGCCGGGCCAGCAGACAGTTTCGCGCAAACCCGTCCGATTTCTCATGACCAATGCCATAGTCAGTCAGTGTCTGAGCGGTTTCTTGCGAGAAATCGAGCAACTCGGGGGCAGCCGATTGCATTCGAAAGGCAAGTTCATACGATTCAATCCGCGTGGCGATTCCCGGGTCGGGCTGTTTCTGCTGGCGGATTCGGTTCAGATCATTGATCACATCCAGCCGAAGCCGCTGATCATTCCGCGTCATTCCGGGCAGATTGCCCAGGTGTAGAATCGGGTCACCGTCACTGCGAAACGTCACACCCCGGTGAGTCGCCGGTAAGAATGCACTGTCCCACAAAGCAGTCCCTGCGATGTCCCCCGGTCCATTGTTGGAGAGCAGCACGATAAAGCCCGGCAGGTTTTGAGATTCACTCCCCAGTCCATACGTGATCCACGAACCCATGCAGGGCATTCCAAAGCGTGGAACACCACACTGCATCAGTAACTGGGCCGGGTCATGATTACTGACATCAGTCTGCATCGAACGGATCATGCAGAGGTCGTCAGCACAGGTTGCCAGATGCGGAAGGTAGTCGGAAAACTCCATCCCGCATTCGCCGTACCTGGCAAATTTCCGGGGCGACGCGAAAACACGGGCACTCCCCTTGATCAACGAATCACTCAGCCCCTCCAGGAACGAAGGGGGGACCGGCTGACCATGTAATCGCTGCATTTCGGGTTTCGGCTCGAACAGGTCGTACTGACTGGGTGCCCCCGCCATGAACAGGAAAATGACGTTCTTGGCGCGTGCGGGAAAATGCGGCCGACCGAGAACGACCTTCTGTAGATGATCACTTCCGCCAGATGCCTCTTGCCCCAGCAGACTTGCCAGCGCCATCGAACCGAGGCCACAGGCGGTCTGTTCCAGGAAGCAGCGACGATGCAGTTCCGGGATCGAAGTGGTTTGCATCAATCTCTCCTTCATCAGTCGCGGGTAATGAATTCATGCAGATTCAGCAGGATACTGGCCAGGTTTCCCCACCGCTGTGGCTCGGGCCGATCAATCTGTGCTGCAAGAAACTGCTTCAGACGAGCGACTTCTTCCGCTTCGGCATGTCGTCCCAGACTCGCGCGGATGGAATACCGGATCCGATCTTCCACAGATGGACCCGCTTCCCGCGTCACTCTTTCGCCAAACGCCGTCGCCATCTCTGCAAACACCGGGTCGTTGAGCAGCGTCAGTGCCTGAAGCGGGGAATTGGATCGATCACGACGTGTGCAGACATCGAGTGGAACCGGGGCATCAAATATAATCGACTGGGCGAAGGGCGAAGTGCGCTGAATGAAAGTGTACAGTCCTCGCCGATAGCGATCTTCGCCCGCACTCGGCTTCCAGACATTGCTACCAAACGCTTCCATCGTGACACGTTCGTTCTGAGGAGGATAAACACTCGGCCCCCCTTGCTTGTCGCTGAGTAATCCGCTGACAGCCAGTGCAGCGTCGCGAACTGTTTCTGCGGGAACTCGCAGGCTCGCCTGCCGTGCCAGGAGTTCGTTATTCGGGTCGCGCGCGATGAGGTCCTGACGAGGGGAGGACGATTGCCGATAAGTGGCAGAGGTGACGATCAGTCGGTGCATCCGCTTCACGTCCCAGCCTCCATTCAGCGAGAACTCTCTGGCAAGCCAGTCCAGCAGTTCAGGATGCGAGGGACGCCCGCCGCGCATTCCAAAATCATCCGCTGTTGTCACAAGTCCGCGACCAAAAAACTCCTGCCACATCCGGTTGACGGTGACCCGCGCCGTCAATGGATGCCTTGGATCGACCAGCCACTGAGCCAGTTGCAGGCGGGTTAATTCACGCTCCGGAGTCGATTCCGTCGGATTTAGCCACGCCGGAAAACCAGGCTTCACATCGGCACCCCGGACTCGGAAATCACCCCGGTCATGGACGTATGCCTGTCGAGGAGTCAATGCTGCCTGCATGACAGCGGCGCGCGTGGCAAAGGCCTTCGGAAACTCTTTCTTCAAGTCGACAAGCTGTTTTTGCAGATCACTCAGCTTGAATTCTGCAAAACGCTTCTCATCGATGATCGAGCCGCGAGTAAGGAAGTAGTCCAGCAGATCGTCCTGCTGTCGCTGCGTTCGCTGATTCCACGGTCGGCGAACAATCTCACACCCTTCGAGCTGCCCTTCCCCGAGATTTCCTCCCCAGATCAACCCCAGCAATTCCCATTGCCGATCCCAGATGTGGTTTTCTCCGGGATGTGTCGCCGCATGCAGGCATTTTGATTCCCATTGTTGCTGAAGCTCGATCAATCCCGCACGAAACGGCTCGATGATTTCCTGCCGCCGCTGTGCATACCGAGGGTATGCCTGATGGTAATCGTTCCTCTCGTCTGGCAGCGGGGCGTCGATGTTTACTTCATCTGCGTTATCGAAAAACGCGTAGAGTTGAAAGAAATCTGCCTGGGTCATTGGGTCGTATTTGTGGTCGTGACAGCGTGCGCATCCTGCGGTCAGGCCAAGCCAGATCGTCCCGACCATGGATGTCCGGTCGACAACTTGAGCAACACGATACTCTTCCAGGTCCGCTCCCCCTTCGCGATTGCTGAGCGTTTGACGGAGGAATCCTGTCCCCAGAACTCGATCCATCGATTCCGTTGACGTGGACTTGTCTCCTGGCAGAAGATCGCCTGCAAGTTGTCGAATGGTGAACTCATCAAACGGCAGATTCTCGTTCAGCATCCGGACGACCCAGTCACGATAGCGCCATGCGACAGGCCGCAACTGGTCTGTCAGGTGCCCATCGCTGTCGCCATAGTGACACAGATCAAGCCACGGCCGAACCCATCGCTCGCCGTAGCGAGGCGAAGCAAGCAGCCGATCGACCAGTCGTTCATACGCATCGGGCCGCTGATCTTGTAGGTATTCATCAATCTCAGCGATTGTCGGTGGCAGTCCGACGAGATCCAGAGTCACACGTCGAATCAAAGTCGTACGATCGGCTGACGGCGACGGGGCGATATGTTCACGTTTCAATCGGTCAATGACAAATGCGTCCAAACCGTGTCGAAGCCTGATGGATTGAGTTGCGGGTGGGATGGGGGAAGAGACTCGTAAAAACGCCCAATGAGGTTCAGCCGAGATAGCGAGACTGCTGCCGCGCATCGCGAGAAAGATGAGAACTGAAATCGTACGAAACTTCATATTCTCTAACCCCTGGACCTTAGTGGTCACACCGCGTTAAGCGAGCACTGCCCAGCGTAGATTGGTGAAATCGGCGCATTTCAAGTTCCAACTGCACGAGAGCAGGAAAAGTGGATAGCCTGAAAGTTGTCTCTCGCCTAATGGATTCACGATCAACAGAATGTCCGTTCTGCTCCTTAATTCGGTCAGTTTGTGGGTCAAAAGTGGCTACGCGGAGGATACCCCACGTTCTGTCGCAGATGCTTACGAAGTCTTCGCTTCGGTGGCAGTCGATGCTGCGGGGGGATCGCCATCATCCGTTTCTCGTGAGTCGTATTCATCCATTAAGACAGAGGGGCATGTTTCGACATGCCCACACTGACGGCAGACGATGCGTATCAAGTCCGAGCCACCGAGTCTCAAGTCGTGTTGTTCGCAAAGAACGTACAGTTCCTTCAGGTGGGTGCAGACCATTTTCACTCTCCTTAGAGCACACAGATTGACGGAATTCCATTCCAAGAATATCGCCAAGGCGACGTAAATGCTCTCCTGTGCGACGATTTCTCAGTTTTTCGGTACTGCGAGTCAGGCAATCGGAGTGCTGGCACCGTTTGTTTGTCCGACAGTTGATCAGTTACAATCCTGCGGCTGATTTCCGCTGCAATGTCCCTACCACTTAAGGATCGTCGACATGAAAGCCTCATTGGTTTCGCATATCCAGATTCGTCGATTCGGAATCATCGCATTTGCAATCGGTTATTGCATTTTCGCAGGCAGCTCACCCGTTCAGGCCGAACCCCCGGCAAACTTTGTGGCTCTCTTCAATGGTAAGGACCTGTCAGGCTGGCAGGGAGGAAGCACCTTTGATCCTGAGAAGCTGGCTTCAATGCCCGACGTCGATCGCACGGCCCAGATCGCCAAATGGACTGCCACCATGAAAGATCATTGGCGCGTGGAAGGAGGCGAGCTGATTAATGATGGCAAGGGAGATTACGCCACAACGGTGAACGACTACGGAAACTTTGAACTGAGAATCGAATACAAGACTGTCGCCGGGGCTGATTCAGGGATCTACCTGCGAGGCTGCCCGCAGGTTCAGATCTGGGATATCAACCAGCCCAGCCTGGCCAGTAATCCACATCGTAACCCCAACAAGGGATCGGGCGGCTTGTTTAATAACCGGCCCCTGACTCCTGGTCGTGATCCGCTCGTCGTCGCCGACAAACCGTTCGGCGAATGGAATCAGTTTCGGATCATGATGGTTGATACTCAGGTTTCTGTCTGGCTGAATGACAAACTGGTCGTTGATCACGCCGTCATGGAGAACTATTTCGATTCAGAACGAAAACGCCCCGCCCCTAAAAAGGGACCAATCCAGTTGCAGACGCATGGTGGAGAAATCCGCTGGCGCAACATCTGGCTGAGAGAAATCCCCGCCGACGAAGCTGCGAAGTTCCTCAGCGAAAAGCCCGGAACGGCGGCTCAGTAGCTGATTGAAGCGGTGTGACGGATGCTTTTTGAATTTGAAATGAGCAGGAAAATAAAGGCTATCTAATGGCGTTGGATGAAATCTGGAATTCGGTCGTCACGGCTGTTCGCGAACATGCTGTTAAAGTGGCAGCCGGGTTCGTACTGATGCTGGTTGGATGGTACTTCGGCAAATGGCGAGCGAGGGCGCACTGGAAAAAGCAAGAGTTTCTCGATCGGCTGAACATCTCGCTCAATACGATTGACGGTGGTGTGCTGAAAATTCGGACGCTCAGTGAAAAGCATTGCGAACAGGTCTTTCTGAACTCTTCAGCGTCGGACGCCGTACAGATTGCGGCGAGAAAGACCACGGCACAGAACTCGTTACTGCCACTCCCGGTGAACGATACGTGGTTCTATTTAAACGCCGTTTTGAACGACCTTTCCGAGCAATTCGCACTTGGAGTGATGAAGCGAGACATGGGGCTTCCAGGCACCTCGGCCATCTACCTGATCGCATTGACATGCGAGCTCTCTGGCGAAATGCGGACTCGGAAAATCCGCGCGATGGTCATTAAGAAATCCTTACTGACCAACCTGCCCGCCGAAATGCCCAAACTGGAATCCCCCAATCATTCCAAACGCTGGGAAACGTTGCAGCAACTTGCACTCGAGTATTCTCGCGAACCTAAGCGGTTCATGGAAATCGAGCTTTGTGTATGAGGTTTAACTGAGAATCTTCGACAGCACATTACCAGCAACATCCGTCAGTCGATAACTGCGGCCATTGTGGGGAAACGTCAGGCGCTTGTGGTCCAATCCGAGCAAATGCAGCATCGTTGCATGCAGATCGTGAACGGTGGCAGGATCAACGACGGCGCGATAGCCAAGATCGTCAGTTTCACCGTGACTGGCTCCCCCCTTGATCCCGGCACCGGCCATCCACGCGATGAACCCCTGCGGGTTGTGATCACGTCCATCCTTCCCTTGCGAAACAGGCATCCGACCGAATTCACCGCCCCAGATCACCAGCGTGGAATCCAGCAAGCCACGCTGTTTCAAGTCGGTCAGCAGTCCATCAATCGGAACATCCGTTGCCAGGCAGTGACCGCTGTGGTTCGCCGTCAAATTGCTGTGAGCATCCCATTCCCCATCGCTATAGACCTGCACAAACCTGACGCCCCGCTCGACCAGGCGGCGAGCCAGCAGGCACTTCGAACCGTATGACTTGGTTTCTTGGCGATCCAGACCATACATCTGGTGTGTCGCTGCCGATTCCTCCTTGAAGTCGACCAGACTGATTGCTTCTGACTGCATTCGATACGCCAGTTCAAACGACTGAATACGTCCCAACAGTTCCGCTTCT
>CAZSTW010000134.1:10669-13618 GCA_964609845.1 uncultured Planctomycetaceae bacterium
CAGTTGACGACGCTGGTCATTGCGCGTCACATCGCTGGGCCGGTTGAGATTGAGAATCGGGTTCCCTTCCGGCCGAAACAGGGTTCCTTGATAAGTCGATGGCAGAAAACCGGAGTGCCAGTTGAGTGGTCCCCCTTTGATCCCCTGATTGTTGCCGAGTACGACGTAGCCGGGAAGATTTTGATTTTCACTTCCCAGTCCGTAATTCACCCACGCACCCGCAGCGGGAAATCCCGGACGGGCGATTCCCGTATTGATCTGGTACAGGGCCGGTACGTGATCATTGGAGTCGCTGTGCAACGACTTGATAAAAGCGAAGTCATCCACATGTTTTGCAACGTTGGGATATCTGTCACAGACCCAGGCACCACTTTCCCCGTACTGCTTGAACGTAAACGGGGATTTCATGAGTGGACCGGGATTGCCATTGAAGACATCGATCTGGATCTTCTGCCCGTCCCGTTTTGTCAGTTCCGGCTTGGGATCGAACATATCGACGGCACTCGGAGCACCTTCCATGAAGAGCCAGATCACCGATCGGGCTTTTGCGGGAAAGTGTCCGTCGCGTGCGGCGAGGGGATTCATCGGGCCTGATTCTGCTGCGAGCAACCCCTGTGATGCCAGCAGGTGAGTCAACGCGACGCTGCCGAAGCCAGCTCCAGCCCGTTCCAGAAAATGACGTCGATTGACGATCCGCTCGTAGCGGCCACAGTGGCTCTTGTTCGTGTTCTGCATGTTTTTCCCGAGTCAATCGACGTAAACAAATTCATTGAGGCTGAAGATTGTCTGGCACAAGTCTGCCAGCGCCGCGCGGCGAATTTCTTCGACGGGAGCCTGGGGAGAGCGTTCCTTACGCTCCTGAAGCTGCCCCTGAAGGAAGGCGACAGCGGCTTTTCGCTCCCGTTCACTGGGTGCACGGGACAAGGCCAGCTGATAACCGCGTTCGACCCATTGCGTCAGGTCATCGCCAGATTCGTTCAGCAGTCGGCTCGCGAAATCGAGTGACACGCGCCGAACGAACGGGTCATTCAGCAGGGCGAGTGCCTGCGGGGCCACCGTCGTATTGTCCCTGCGACCGCAGCTTTGCTGTGCGTCTGGCTTGTCAAACGCCTGCAACAAGGGATAGGGAACGACTCGCTTGTGAAACAGGTAGACCGACCGACGACGAGTTTTGGCGTCATCTTCAATCTTGCCGGGATACGGATCTTTCACATTACGGGCCACAATTGCCTCGGCGGCAATTGGTGGCTTCACCGCTGGCCCATACGTTTCCGGATTCAGAGTTCCGCTGACCGACAACAGTGAGTCGCGCAGGATTTCGCCCTCCAGACGCTGCAGGGGCATCTTCCAAAGCAACCGGTTGTCCGGGTCGGCTGCAGGAATCGTGACGACGGCACTCGACTGCTGGTACACGGCGCTCAATAGGATGTGCTGATGAAGACGCTTAATCCGCCAGCCGTTCTGGACAAAGTCAATTGCGAGCCACTCCAGCAGTTCGGGATGCGTTGGAGGTTCGGAACGAACGCCAAAATCACCGACAGTACGGACCAGCCCTTGTCCAAAATGATGCTGCCAGATCCGGTTGACGATCACGCGAGCGACGAGTCCCCCTGCTCCCTGTTGGAGGTCCGTGATCCATTCGGCAATGGCACGTCGCTGCCTCGTACTGTTACTGGCCGTGCTTTGCTCCCGTGCGACCGCCCAGTATTCGTCTGGAGATTTGCTGCCAGTCAGGATTGAAATGAATCCCAACTGAACCGGTTGGGATCGATCGTAGTAATCGCCCCGGTGGAACAGCCATGTCGGTTTGGGAGTGGAATCGAAATCTCGATAGCCAAGAGTTTTTTCATTGGACGATCCCAGCGGCACTTCTTCACGTTGACCGCTATTCAGTGCGGCCATCATGCGGTAGTAGTCACGACTCGGAACGGCATCGTATTTGTGGTCATGGCACCGGCAGCACCCGAGTGTCAGCCCAAGAAACCCGGTACCAATTGTGGAGAGAATATCATCCATTTCGTTGTACTTGTTTCTCAGCCGCTCGTCCTCCATCAATTTGTCCGGCAGTGCAGCGAATGGGCCCGCTGCCAGGAACCCGGTGGCGGCAACTGCCTGGGAATTCTGCGGCTCATATTCGTCCCCCGCCAGTTGCCACCGGACGAACCGGTCAAACGGCAAATCGTCATTGAACGCACGAATGACAAAGTCCCGGTAGTGGTATGCATTCGGACGATCGCGATCACTTTCCTGCCCGTCACTGTCTGCATAGCGAGCCACATCCAGCCAGTGCCGTCCCCACCGTTCTCCATAATGCGGACTCTTCAGCAGGCGATCGACCAAGGTTGATAATGCCTCGTCCGGATCTCTTTCGAATGCCGAATTAAATTCGCGAACCTCGTCCGGTGTCGGCGGCAGTCCGATCAGATCAAAGTTGACTCGTCGAAGCAGCTGCCTTGCCGTCGCCCGGCTCTGTGCCCGCAGTTGTTTTGCTTCGAGACTTGCGAGAATAAACCGGTCAATGGGCGTTTTTGGCCAGCCTGAGTCCTGGACATTCGGGACGGCAACCGGGCGCAATGGTTGAAACGCCCAATGCGTTTTTGCCCGTTCCGATCGAGGGTCAAGTACGTCCGCACCGTTCGGCCACGGGGCTCCCTGATCGATCCAGGCTCGCAGCAGGCCGATCTCCTCTTTGCTCATCTGAGGGCCATCGGGAGGCATCTTCTGCTTTGAATCAATCGCGGCAACAAGATGAATCAGGCGGCTGTTCGCGCTGTCCCCTTTGACCAGAAATGGACCGAATGTTCCACCCTCCAGAACACGCTGGCGAATTCCGAGGTTGACTCCCCCCTCTTCGTTCCCCGCAGCATGACATTCAAAACAATGCTTCCGAAGCAGCGGTTGAATATCTGCGACGAAATCGATCACCTTCGGACTGACCGGTGGAAGCAA
>CAZSTW010000134.1:13628-18911 GCA_964609845.1 uncultured Planctomycetaceae bacterium
GACTGGATTCAGAGTTACTGTGGTGCCACAATGGTATACAGAAGCAGAACGCTTTCAGAATCGCAGGCAGCATGGTTTCACGGGCAAGTCTGCGGAAGAATTGCGAGAAACTTCGTCCGCGGAAAGCGCCCTCCCGTAGATCGCAACCAGCGAAAACTCCCCGAACCAAGGTCTGTCGCCCGTTAATTCATTCGCCAGCGATAGACGGTAATCGTCATTCCAGTTATCGAACGAGCCTGCAACAGTCCCCGTCGCGACTTCTTTCCCGTCGAGATAGATCCGCGCTGCCCCTTCTGGTCCGCGTGTGTAAATGAAATGCGTCTGCTCCGCCCGCAAACTCTCTTTGGGACTGGGGGTCGAGGGAATCCCGTTTCCATCCGTCGAAGTTGAGCGTAACCGCACATCAAACTGCCGAGCGTCCTGCCCCAGTGTAAAGTTCCGCTGCCCCGTGTCAGCCGAAAGTGACACGATTCGAGCTGGCCCCGACTGACGCGTGTTCTGGGGCCTGATCCAGGCTTCGATTGACATCTCTTTCGATTGCTTGATGGCAGTCACGATCTTGCGAGCAGGTTCCATCGACGAGATTCGTGCGGGCGAAGTCACGATCAGCCGCCCATCGCGAACAGTGGTTCCGGGCGATTTTTCAATTCGTAGATTCAGTGGCTGGCCGAATGCCGAACGATCTCGCAAGACGCCCTCTGCCGGGGTCTCAAACGTGTAAAGAACCAACAAGCCATTTCCAACACGCTCTGCCGATTGAGCCAAATTCGCCAGCGATAGCCCGAAAACCACAAAACAGGCTGAAACAACGGTCCACCAGCTAATCCTCGCGGTTGAGCGGTCAAAAAACTTCATTGGATATCTCTTCATCCCGCAAACCCACCATTTTCGGCTGAAGCATGTCTGGTTGCTGACCCAAACCCCAGAAATCAACAGCGAACTCGATCACATCCAAATGCAATCATCATCCGAAATGACAATTCCTGCAATTCGATGACAGCGATTGCCACGAGAACGCCGTCCGATTCCGCCAATTCGGCTGTTGCTGATTTTCGGGAACTGCTATGTTTTCCCACAATCGGTAGGGTCGCCTAGTGACATCGCAAAATCATTCAAAAAGCCTTACCTGACCCTCAACTGGTCTCATCAGGATCGAGTGACGCTGGTCGAGATGTTTGACGCAGACGTAACTTTGAATTTACGCACAAATCCAGGGGAATGGATCAGATGACGATTGATATCGCTGTTGTGCCAGTGGCAGGTCATGGGACGCGATTGCTTCCAGCGACCAAGAGTCAGCCGAAAGAGATGCTTCCCGTGGGGCGGCGGCCTGTGGTGCAGTACGTCGTCGACGAACTGGCTCAGTCAGGCATTCATCGTTTGTTGTTTATCACCGGGCCCGGCAAAACTTCGATTGAAAACCACTTTGACATCAATCCCGAACTGATTTCTTTCCTGCGTGAAACAGGCCGCGAAGAGCAGCTTCAGGAACTGCAGTTCGAACGTCAGCAGATGGAGTATTTCTACACGCGGCAACGCAGACAACTGGGCCTCGGTCATGCAGTCCTGTGTGCTCGGCCATTCATTGGTGAGCAGTCGTTCGTCGTGGCACTCGGAGACTCGATCCTGGGGGTCAATGCAAAGTCGAACGTCGTGCAGCGGATGGTTGAGGAGTTTGAAACATCCAAGGCAGATGTCGTTGTCGCATTTGAAGAAGTTCCGCGTGAGGATGTCGTTCATTACGGCGTCGCGTTGCCGAAACATCCCGTGGGAGATGTCTTTGAATTGCAGGATGTTGTCGAGAAGCCGAGTGTTGCGGAAGCGCCCAGTAACCTGGCGGTCGCAGCCCGCTATGTCTTTTCGTCGTCCATTTTCGACGCCCTGGCGAAAACAGAGCCTGGCAAGGGTGGCGAGATCCAGTTGACGGATGCCATTCGCCGAGTACTGCGAGAAGGTGGTAAAGGGATCGGAATCCGGCTGAAACACGAGGAACGCCGGTTTGACATCGGAAATTTTGAAAGCTATTACCGCGCATTTATCGAATTTGCACTGGCTGACCCCGATTACGGATCTGACCTGCGCGGGTTCGTGAAAGATCTCCTCAATGGACCGGCTGCCACGTAGTCGAGGCTGGACGACTGAACTTCCTGCCGTGAGTTCAGTCTTGATCACGATATGGATGTGTGGAAGCGAAATGGAGTTTCATCATGCAATTACTGCGACGCCGCGCCTATGCCCGTGCGGGCCTCGTCGGTAATCCCTCAGACGGATACAACGGTCGCACGGTCTCGTTCATCATCCGGAACCTGTGGGCGGAAGTCGTTCTGTATGAATGGGACGAAATTGAGATCTTGTGGAGTTCGGAAGATCAAAGCCGGTTTCAATCGATCTATGACCTGGCCACCGACGTTCGTCTGCACGGATACTATGGTGGCGTCCGCCTGGTGAAGGCGACCATCAAGCGGTTTGTCGAGTATTGCGATGCTCAGGGAATCACGCTGCACGGGCGAAACTTTTCGATCAGATACCAGAGCAACATTCCCCGCAACGTCGGACTGGCGGGGTCGAGCGCCATTATTGTTTCGACCCTGCGGGCACTCATGGATTTCTACGAAGTACAAATCCCGCTGCAGATCCAGCCGTCCCTGGCCTTGAGCGTCGAGACTCGCGAACTGGGCATTACGGGGGGATTGCAAGACCGCGTCATCCAATGTTACGAAGGTCTGGTCTCCATGGATTTTTCACGCGACAAAATGACGTCTCAGCACGGTTACGAATGTGGCGTCTACGAGCGTCTCGACCCAGCCCTCCTGAAGAATGTCTACGTGGCCTACTGTGATGAACTGGGTGAGCCGACGGAGATTTTCCATAACAACCTGCGTCAAAGATACGATCACGGGGACGCAGATGTTGTCGGAGCCATGCGGACGTTTGCCGATCTGGCTCGCGATGCCCGGGAAGCCCTGCTGGCACACGATACAGCAACGTTGTCACGGCTGATTGACAAGAATTTTGATACGCGACGTTCGATCTGTCAGTTGCCGACTGGCCATATTGAAATGATCGAACGAGCACGAGGTGTGGGGGCTTCCGCCAAATTTGCAGGGTCGGGAGGGGCGATCGTTGGAACGTACGCGGACGAGGCGATGTTTGCGTCGTTGCAGCGAGAACTGGGAGCAATCCGGTGCATTGTTTTCAAACCAACCATCGAACCGCAGGCGGGTTGAATCCAACGTCAATCGAGACGTCACCATGGCGCAGCAACAGCGTCAGACTGTAGATAACGACCACCGCGACCAGTGCCGTCGCTCCCAGCAGCAGCCCACGAGCCGCCTGAGGGCGCTGACGAACGATGACTTGTGCCAGAAAACAGACGAACGCAACGGTCGCGAATTTGAAATAGACCATCCCCTTGGGACCCCACCCCTGAAGGAAGTAGCGGGCGATCGGGTTACTTTCCACAAACTGCCCACCGCTGTGATTGAGCAGAATGTATGTCATGAAGACGTCGAGGGCACTGACCAGTACGAACAGCAGGGACTCTCTCTGCAACATCGCTGTTCCAAAGATCGAACGAAGAGTGGCTGGTTTGCTGTTTGACTGCCGAGCCACGCTGAGGTCCTTATCGCAGGTCATGCTTCAATTCACCGGATTGCCGGCGTTCATCTCTGGTAGATTGGCAAGTATTCGTATTCAACGCTTAATGCCAGAACGGCCATCGCTGTGCAATAGATCCGTCCCCACGGAGCTTCGTTCTGATTTCCGGACTGCCAACTGCCATCGGGAGACTGGTTGATCATCAGTTCCTGAAACAACAGTGGACGTGCATTCTTCCAGTCGTCTCCACCCCGTTTGTACATCCCGACAGAGGTGTAGTACACACCATAAAAATACCACGGCTCACGGAATCTCAACGGACGTAATGCCAGGTATTCGGCGGCTCGATGAACCTCGGCGCAATCCTCCTGCCCGCAGACCTGTAGCGCCAGCAAGCCCGTCCCGGTTAATACTGTCGTCGGTGCAGTTCCTGGCTGATAAGCGAATCCACGCCCACTCGGAGGAGAGCACCGTTTGACATAGTCCACGGCCAGATCAATGCTTTCTGCAGGAACGTCGCAACCAATATCCTTGGCGGCACGCAGGGCCAGCAGTTGCCACGCCGTAACGCTCAAGTCGCTGTCAGCACTGACGGGATTGTATCGCCAGCCCCCGCGTTGATTGGCCGGCTTGGGAATCAATTGAGAAGCCAGAATCAGGCGAATTGCCTTCTCGAGAGATTTGCGTACCTGAACTGTTTGTCGTTCTGGTACCATCCCACTCACCTCGGCCAACATCAGCGTACTGATCCCATGGTCGTAGAATGGACCATGTCCCCGCCGACTGACAAGCAGACCATTCTGTTCCTGACGATCGATGACGAACTGTACACCACGGTTGATCGCCTCACCGTAGGGGCCTTCTCCAGGAGTATGACCTGCCGCGAGAAACGACATGACCGCCAGCGATGTCGCTGAAGTGGCTTCACCTCCAAACGCGTCAACGTTCCAGCCACCGGCCGGTTGCTGGTGTTGAGCCAGATACCGCAACGCGCGAACGATGGCATCGTCGACTTCGGCTTCAGTCGGACCGGGAGCGGCAGACAGCGAACGCGCTGCCAGACAGACGACCAGACAGGCCCAGACCGGAATCCTGAATACTCGGCCTGTCATGGGGCCGCTTCCTTAGTAGCGGGTTTCGAGATCTCTTCGAAGTACGACTTAATCTGTTTCGCGTATTCGGGACGTGGCTTCTTGCTGGCTCCCTGAAGAATTTCTGTCTTGAGTTGACCGGGCAAGCGTCCCCAGTTCCTTTGTCCTTGCTTCTTGAGATCGGCATCCAGTTGTTTGAGATCAGCATCTGTGAGAGCACCGTTTCCGCCAGCGCTGCCACCACCACCGGGCTCACCGGGTTCACCCGGCTTGTTTGTCTGATTCGCTTCAAGCGAATCGCCCCCCGGCTGGCCTTGCTCTCCGGAGCCTTGGGTGCCAGGCTCACCAGGCTGATTGTCAGGCTTACCTTGCCCGGGCAACTTAGGTCCCTTGCCCTTCGAAGCCTGCTCCTGCCCCAACCCCGGCTTCCCTTTGCCATCGCCTTGAGCAGATTGTATTGCCGTACGCATCGCCGCAGCAGCTTTGCGGTATTGATCTGCAGACTGAGCCAGTTCACTCGGTTGCCCCTGTCCTGGTTGCCCCTGTCCCGGCTGACCCTGTCCCGGCTGACCCTGTCCCGGCTGACCCTGTCCCG
>CAZSTW010000135.1:0-8589 GCA_964609845.1 uncultured Planctomycetaceae bacterium
ACCGTTGCGGAAGATCGCCTCGGCCAGCACGGTTGCGGTGGTCGTCCCGTCCCCGGCTACGTCACTCGTCTTGGAAGCAGCTTCCTTAACAAGTTGCACGCCCATGTTTTCGAATTTGTCCTCCAGATCGATGTCCTGAGCGACGGTCACGCCGTCCTTGGTCACCTTGGGAGAACCCCACCCCTTGTCAAGCACCGCGTTCCGGCCACGTGGGCCCAGGGTACTCTTGACTGCACGGGACAACTTCGACACGCCTTCGAGCAGGCTCTTGCGTGCCTCTTCGTC
Source organism: uncultured Planctomycetaceae bacterium (assembly GCA_964609845.1). Classification (GTDB taxonomy): domain Bacteria; phylum Planctomycetota; class Planctomycetia; order Planctomycetales; family Planctomycetaceae; genus Schlesneria. The sequence continues at coordinate 286 of CAZSTW010000135.1, forward strand.
ATAACTAATCAACTTGGCCACAGCGACTCCTCAACCAGCAAAACAGGCTTGGTAGGACAACAGTGTTCGCTTTGCAGAGCGGAAACTCGTTGCAAACCTTAGTGCTCGCAACAATCAGCCACCACGACAGACTACAACGTCTGCCACCCCGGCGGATTCCGCCACGGTCCCTCTAACTAAGCAAGCGACGTGCCGACGAATGGGTGTTGTCGCAAGTCTTTGCTACGTAAGGGCGATTCAGAAATGAAGGGGGAGGAAAAACCGAATTCACCGCCAAAATGACAGGGAACGACTGATTCCCGTCGGACTTTTGACAGACGTGATTCGGTCAGTTTCCCAATTCGCGTTTCAAGGCTTCCAGCTCGGCGTCAATTTGGGTCTGGCGCTCGTCAACGGCGACAGTGGCGGGGATTGCGAAACGACCATCCTGGGGAGTGGTCGGGGCGACCCCGAAATCATCTCGCTTTCGCAGCGCTTCGGCCAGCCGGGCCTCCAAGGCTCGCTGAATTGTTGCCAGATGCTGTTTTGTGGCAATGGCGGCTTTGTGCTGCTGCTCCAGACCAGCGATCAGATCCTCTACTTCGCGTTTCCGCATCAGGCTCTGGCGGGCTTCCTGCTCGGAACCGTTTGCGAGTTGTTCACGGGCTCGGCCGGTCCAGGTAACGACCGATTGCCGATGCTCAGCGATCTCGTTCTGAAATCGCAGTTCTGATGCCGAGGCCGTATTGACGCTGCGCTGGGCACCAGCCAGACCTTCCTGCATTTCGGCGATGATCTCGGCAATGGCAGCGCGCGGATCTGCTGCTTCGTTCAGAAGTTGCGTCAAATTGCACGTGACAATATCAGTTAGGCGACTGAAGTAACTCATGGGAGTCTCCTTCGATGAAAACGCAGTCCAGAACTCGACGATCCTGTTTTTGCCATGCTCGATAGCTCACATCATTTCGCGGACCAAAGAGGTCGTTCGGTGACAGGTCCAATTCATTATAGGCAACTTTATCCTGCGATACTCGGGTCGATGATACCGCGAGCCGCCAGTTTCTCCCGCAGTTTTTCGCGAGCCAGTCTCAGGCGGCTTTTGGTAGTCGGCAAGTTGGATTCCATGGCCTCTGCCACTTCCGGGAGACTTAAGCCGGCAAAAACATGAAGAATGAAGGTCAGGCGCTGGTCTTCCGGGATGCAGGGAAGCAGGTCATCCACGGTGCGGGCAAAATCGCGGCGGTCAAGCTGTTCATCAGGGAGCGGTAACTCATCCGACAACCGTGCGATAACCTCTTCTTCGCTATCGTCGCTGGCGGGATGTCCCTTGACCGCTCGCACCAGACAATCGTGAGCCCGCCGGCGCGTGGTATCGATCATCAGATTGCGAGCGATTCGATACATCCACGCCTTAAAAGTCCCGCGCGGCAGGTAATCCCAGGCAGTTGAGTGAACTCGCAGCAGGGTCTCTTGCGTCAGGTCTTCGGCCAACTGCCAGTCTCGTAACTGGCGATGAAAAAAGCCGATCAACGGATTCTGATGTCGACGAACGAGCTGCTCAAAAGCGGCCTGCTGGCCCTCTTGAAGTTGCAGCATCAGTGAGTCGTCTTCATCGTGCATGGAATGAGAATCAGGATGTGAATCTGGTACTTACTTCCGAATCCGTTGCCGACGCAGTGTGACTTCGTTTCCGTGTTCGTTGTACAGGACTTCGTCCATAAAGGCTCGCATCAGCATGACACCACGGCCACAGGGACGGTCCAGATTCTCGGGATCAGTCGGGTCGGGCAATTTGGCGGGGTCGAACCCGGGACCTTCATCGCGAATCACGACTTCGACATCCCTGGGCGTCAGTCGCACATTGACGTGAATCCGACGTTCACGCCAGGGTGAAGCCGAGCGGCGTTCTTCCACCAGTTTATAGAACGCGGTGTGATCGACTTCTTTCAGGTCGGAACTGACTTCCAGGTTTCCGTGGTAGAGCGCATTCAATAAGGCCTCTTCGAATGCGGTCCCTGATCTCAGTCGGTCGGTGCGGTCAATGCTCCATGAATCGCCCAGCATCTGCTGAAGATGGCGCGAGAGTGACAGCAACAAGCTGACATCATTTTCAATCTGAAACGACTCAATCCTCGTTTCGATCCGCTTCAGCAATTCGTTCCGATGCCGATCCTCCTGAAATGCTGCCAGAACTCGGCGCGAGATTTCGACCAGCGACGTGGCGAGTGCTCGCTTGGGAACATAACTCGACGCACCAGCATGCAGGGCCTCAACCGCGATTTCCTCGCTCCCTTTGCCGGTCATCAGGATGACGGGGATATGGATGAAGCCTTTACGGATCGCAGCAACCAGTTCCAGCCCGTTCAGGCCAGGCATATTAATGTCAGTGACAACCAGGTCAGGAGCAGCTTTGCGAATCTGTTCGAGTGCGAGCGTACCGTTCTCGGCAAAATCGACCATCCAGTCGGTTTCCTGCTTCAACAGGCCACCCACCAGTTGGCGATCGATCGGCGAATCGTCGATGACAAGAACCGTCGCCATGCAATTTCTCCCGGGAACTGCATTCCCATCCGAACTGTCTTTTCGATACCAGTTGCCACCGCATTCCTGAAAACCCGATCGAATCTCAAGTCGATCCGGCACTCGCCTTGTCCCATGATCCTGACCAGATCTGTATCAAACGTACACGCTGAACAAACTGCAACCGTGGTGAGATACAAACTTTCCGCCAAATATGATACCTATGGCGCTTGTCCCTCCTCCACTGAAACCCACGTAATTCCTGACAGGAGTCCTTCATGAGGACGATCAAGCAGCGTCTGGCCGCCGGTGAAATGGTGATGATTTGCGGTATCGGTCGAGTCTGGCATCACAATCTGGTCAACATTATTGGTGTCAGCGGCGGATTCCACGGCTTGTGGTTCGACATGGAACATGTCGGGATGTCAACGCAAGATCTGGAAATCGCTACTGCGGTTGCCCGAAATCATAATCTCGATACCTTTTGCCGGGTCGCTCCTACCGACTACGCCACGGTGACTCGCTGTTTTGAAGCGGGATCCAGCGGCATCATGGCGGCGCAGATCTTCACCGCAGCACAAGCAGAAGAATTTGTGAAGTGGTCCAAATTCGCCCCCCGTGGTTACCGTGGGCTGAACACGGGAGGCTGGGATGCCCGATTCACAACGGTCCCTGCCGCAGAGTTCACTCGACGTGCCAACGAAGAGACATTTGTAGCGATCCAGATCGAAACCCTGCAGTCTGTCGAAGAATGCGAAGCAATTGCCGCGATCGACGGTGTTGATGCCCTGTTCGTGGGTCCAGCGGATCTGAGCCAGAGCCTGGGAGTGACCGGCCAATTCTTTGACGAGAAATGCCTGGCGGCGATCGACAAGGTGTCGGCAGCCTGTCGCAACACGGGTAAGCAATGGGCCGCAGTCGCTTTCAATCCGCAACATGCCGAGATGCTGGTTTCCAAAGGCTGCAAGATGATATCGCCAACAAACGATACCCGTATTGTGGTCGCAGGGGTTGCTTCAGCGAAAAAAGACTTCGCGAAGTTTTTTGCATGAAATTGAACGGTCGATGTCACACCAGCCCCTCTCCAAGGCATGAGTTGAGCAACTGCTGCTTGCGGAATTACTGAAAATGCAGAATCAACAAATCGCCGCCCTGTTCGAAGAACTCGCCGACCTGCTGGAAATCCAGGGGGCAAATGCATTCCGTGTCCGTGCGTACCGCAACGCAGCCCGGACACTGGAAGGCCTTTCTGAATCAGCGGAAGAGATCATCGCGTCGACCGAACGCAGCCTGACCGATCTGGAGGGGATCGGGAAAGACCTCGCGACAAAAATTGAAGCGATTGTCAAAACCGGAACGTTACAGCAACTGGATGAACTGCGAACGCAGATCCCCGTCGGTGTGTCGGAAATGCTGCGGATACCGGGCCTGGGTCCGAAAAAGGTTGCGGCGTTATTTCATGAACTCGGTGTCACCACGCTGGCGGACCTTAAGGTTGCGTGTGAATCAGGCCGTGTCGCTGAACTGAAAGGGTTTGGCAAAAAGACCGCTCAAACCATCATCGAGGGGATTCAACACGCAGAAGAAGCCGGGCAGCGCGTTCTGATTTCGATCGCCAGCCCCTCGGCCGAAGAGATCGTAGCCGACCTGCGACAACTCGCTTGTGTCACTCAGGTCTCTGTTGCCGGAAGCTGTCGGCGTCGCAAAGAGACATGTGGTGACCTGGACGTGCTGGCAATTTCGTCCAATTCTGCGGAAGTGATGGATCGCCTGGCGGCTCACCCGCTCGTTGAAAAGGTTCTCGCCCGGGGTGAGACAAAACAGCGAGTTCGATTGCGCAGCCGGATCGAGATGGACTTGCGGGTGGTTGCGGCCGAGTCGTACGGAGCTGCGATGCAGTACTTCACCGGTTCGAAAGAGCACAACATCGTGATTCGCCGCAGGGCCCAGGAACGCGGGCTGAAGGTGAATGAGTACGGTGTTTACCGTGGCGAAGAATACGTCGCCGGACGAACAGAAGAAGAGGTTTATGCCGCTGTCGGCCTCCCCTGGATTCCGCCGGAGTTACGAGAGAACCGTGGTGAGATCGAACTGGCAGAGAACGGTAAACTGCCGGAACTGATTGAGGTCGCAGATATTCAAGGCGACCTGCATATGCATACGACAGCTACTGATGGCGCCGCCACGATTCTCGAAATGGCCGAAGCCGCAAAAGCCCGGGGCCTGAAGTATATTGCTATTACGGATCATTCCAAACGCGTCTCGATGGCCAACGGCCTGGATGCAACTCGACTGAGACAACACTGGCGTGACATCGAACAGGCCCGAGGCAAGATCTCGGGGATCGAGATCCTGCGCGGGATCGAATGCGACATCCTGGAAGATGCGACCATGGACCTGGATGACGAAGTTCTCAGCGAAGCAGACTGGGTGATCGCCGTTCTGCACTATGGCCTCAAACAGCCCCGCGAACAGATCATGCAGCGTCTGCTGAACGCGATTTCGAACCCGCATGTCGACGTGATCGGGCATCCCTCGGGACGATTGATTGGCAGCCGACCGGCAGCCGACATCGACTATTCGACATTCTTGAAAGCGGCCGCTGATCATGGAGTGATGCTCGAGATCAATGCGAGTCCGACGCGTCTTGACCTGGACGACATTCAGGCGGCAGCAGCCAAAGCTTTGGGAATTCAGATTGTGATCGACACCGATTCGCATTCGACAAATGGCTTCGAATCGCTGGTCTACGGTGTCGGACAGGCTCGTCGGGCTGGATTGACCCGGAATGATGTCGCCAACGCAAAACCCTGGTCTGAATTTCAGAAGCTGCTCCACCGAAGGTAGACGTAGCGCGGATCGATGGCAATCACGGAATCAGGATGACAGGCATGGGACAGAAGCCCATGCCTGAATGAGGATTCGTCACAGAGCTGAATTGCTGCCGCCGAGGCATCTGGAACTCAGCTGAAAATACCGATTACTCGTGAGTCACTTTCGTGAACGTTGGAACTCGCATCAACGTCTGCTAGGATAAACTGCGATCCCACCTGTATGCGATACTGGTCTGCAATACCGGCCACGACAACGAGACCTCTCGTTCTTCGGAGAACCTGCCCATGATGTTTTCTTCCTTCCGAGCCACCTGTCGTTCCCTGCGGTTAAGCCACTTGGGGTTTATGGCCGCCTTGATCGCGTACGCCTGCCATCCGGGAAACATTCAGGCGCAGGACGGAAAAGGGGAAAAGGCTGAAAAGCCGAAGGGCCGCGTCGAAAACCCGTTTCCAAAAGCATTCCCGGCTCCAGAACTGGAAGGTGGCATTGAGTGGCTGAACGTGGGTGGTCCGATCTCGATGAAGGACCTGCGTGGCAAGGTCGTGGTCCTCGACTTCTGGACGTTCTGCTGCATCAACTGTATGCACGTTCTACCCGACCTGAAGTACCTCGAAAAGAAGTACAACAAAGAACTGGTCGTCATTGGTGTCCATTCGGCAAAATTTGACAACGAAAAGGAAACCGGGAACATCCGCAAGGCGATCCTGCGATACGAAATCGAGCACCCTGTCATCAACGACGCCAATATGACAATCTGGCGAAAGTTCCAGATCAGCTCCTGGCCCTCGCTGGTCTTGATCGACCCTGAAGGGAACTATTGCGGCACTCAGCCTGGTGAAGGAAATCGGGAGCTGTTTGATACGGTCATCGGCAAAGTGATCGCATACCACAAATCCAAAGGGACCCTCGACGAAACGCCCATCAAGTTTGATCTGGAACGAAATCGAACCCCTGCCACCGCCTTGAGATTCCCCGGTAAAGTCCTGGCCGACTCAGCGAATCAACGGCTGTTCATTTCTGACAGCAACAACAATCGAATCGTGATCGCATCGCTCGATGGCAAGTTGATCGATGTTGTCGGCAGCGGCGCGATTGGCTCAAAGGATGGGAGTTATGCCGAGGCCCAGTTTGATCATCCCCAAGGAATGACACTCGTCGGTGACGTTCTGTATGTTGCGGATACTGAAAACCATCAGATCCGAACCATTGACCTCGCGAAGAAAACGGTCGAAACGCTGTCGGGTACGGGGAAACAGGCTCATTTTCGTTCGCAGGGTGGAAAGCTTCGTCAGGCGGAGCTGAACAGTCCGTGGGATCTTTGCGTGGTTGACAGTGTCCTGTATATCGCGATGGCGGGCCCTCATCAGATCTGGTCGCATCGACTGGGATCCGCCACGATCCAGCCCTATGCCGGTTCGGGACATGAAGACATTCGCGACGGTAGTCTGGATTCGGGCGCCTTGGCTCAACCATCGGGAATTGTGACCGACGGAAAGTCTTTGTTTGTTGTCGACAGTGAAGGTTCAGCCGTCCGCCGAATTTCGACCAAGCCCAAGCAAAGCTTGCTGGATCCCTCGGGCGACATCAAAACCATCGCAGGGACGCATGACCTGGCACGCGGTCAGAGCCTGTTTGCGTTTGGGGATGTGGACGCTGAAGGGACTGCGGCTCGCTTTCAACATCCGCTGGGAATTGTTCTCCATGAAGGGGGAGCGTTTGTCGCGGACAGTTACAACCACAAGATCAAGTTCGTCGATCTGAAGACTCAAAAGGTGACAACATGGGCCGGGACCGGCAAACCGGGAACGGGGCTGGCACCAGTGCAATTTGCAGAGCCTGCAGGAATGACGATTGCTGGTAACAACCTGTACGTGGCCGACACCAACAATCACCGACTCGTCGTCATTAACATGGCGAACAAGCAGGCAACAGAACTGGTGATTGACGGGCTGACTCCACCGAAGCCGATTACTGCGGATTCAGCCTCGATCGAAAGCCGGGAAGTCGCCCTTGACGGTCAAAAACTGGTCGCCGCTGACGGGATCGATTTTCAGGTTGAATTCGAATTACCGGAAGGATTCAAACTGAACCCGCTGTTCCCGGTAAAGTACAAAGTCACTACGGACAGCAAACTGGTAGCGGCCGATCTGCAGAATGTTCGGGAAGAAGCGGTCGCTGATGGAAACAGCGTCAAATTCAAGATTCCCGTCACTGCGAAGACGGGTACCGGAACATTGATGGTTTCCGTCACTTATGGCTATTGTCGAGAAGGTAAGGGAGGGCTCTGCAAGATCGACTCGGTCACTTTCAAGGTCCCGGTAGAACTCGGGGCCGGTGATGCGAAAGCGGTCGTGTTGAAAGCATCGCCGAAGTAGATGCGGTTTACCACAGAGGACACGGAGGGGCACAGAGAGTCATTCAGAGAATGAGAATGCAGGATCAAGTTTGATCGATGTCATTTCTCCAGATTCGCTGGCTTGCGTTTCCCTCTGTACTATTCCTCGCTCCGTGCCCTCAGTGGTAAATCTTCTATCTTCTTCAATTCGCCAGCCGGGTAATGCCATCTTTCAATCGCACGACATTGAAGTTGATCAGTAAACCGATTCTGTGGCCGCTGAGTTTCAGGTATGAGAGCAGTTGTGCTTCGTAGAGTGGGATCATCTTCTCCACAGACTTCAGTTCGACGATGACTTGTGATTCGACAAGCAGGTCCAGGCGGTAGCCGACGTCGAGGTCGATTCCTTCGTACTGGACCGGCAATGCCACTTCAGTCACCACGCGCAGCCCTCGCTGGCGAAGTTCGAATGCCAGACAAGCCTGATATGCCGATTCCAGCAATCCCGGTCCCAGCCTGGTATGAACTTTCATCGCGGCATCGACAATCTGGCCTGTGATTTCGTTGAGTTCCATGACGGCTTTCCTTAATACCGTTTACCACAGAGCACACGGAGGGGCACAGAGAGTCATTCA
>CAZSTW010000135.1:8689-18713 GCA_964609845.1 uncultured Planctomycetaceae bacterium
CTCCGTGCCCTCAGTGGTAAATCTTCTATCTTCTTCAATTCGCCAGCCGGGTAATCCCGGTCCCAGCCTGGTATGAACTTTCATCGCGGCATCGACAATCTGGCCTGTGATTTCGTTGAGTTCCATGACGGCTTTCCTTAATACCGTTTACCACAGAGCACACGGAGGGGCACAGAGAGTCATTCATAGAATGCAAAATCAGTATTTGATCGTCGCATTTGTCATTTTTCCAGATTTCTCTGGCTTGCGTTTCCCTCAGTGTTCCTCTGCGCTCTCTGTGGTAAATCCTCTTTAATTTGGCGACCGGGTAATGCCATCTTTCGTGCTGATGAAGTAGAAGTCGATCAGTAAGCCGCCTTTGTGGCCTCTGTGTTTCAGACGCAGGCTTGAGAGCAGTTGGGCGTCGTCTTGGGGGAATAAACTTTCGTCGCCGTACCGACGAACGCAACGAGGGAATCAGCTTTCTGCAGCCGATTCACTGGGTGCCGCAGGAGTTGAAATTGCCGTCAGCGCCGTTGCAATCTCTTCAGCAGTCGCGATCTGTTTGCTGATCAGCAATCGGGTTAGCACGGTCAACCGGTTACGGATTTCTTTGTTATCCGCTTCCAGTTCTTTCAGGCGTGTTTCGACGCTCGCATTGGTGCGAGATTGTTCGTCCCGCATCCAGTTGAGCCGATGACTGAGTTCTTCGGCCATGAAGCCTGCCATTGCATATCACCTTCAATTCACGTAGTCGACTCCGCGCGATCCCGCAACAATTTCGCCGATCACCCAGCTTGGACTTCCTGCCCGTTGAAGATCGGCCTGGACAGCATCCGCAAACTGAGGCCGTACGATCAAGGTAAATCCAATCCCCATATTGAACACGTGATACATCTCGTCCCGATCAATTCCACCGAGCCCTTGCAGCCAGGTGAACAGCGCCGGAACCTGCCACGCGGATCGATCGATCTTCAATCGGCAATCGTCCGGCAGGAAGCGTTCGATGTTGTCCTTCAGTCCGCCCCCTGTGATATGAGCCAGGCCCGAAACGACAGAATTGGGGCGATGCGATTTTAGAACACCCAGGATCAGCTTCGGATAGAGACGCGTCGGTTCGAGTAGTACCTCACCGACAGTACGTCCGAGTTCTGCGATTGGGCTGTCGACCTTAAGTCCAGCCAATCCAAACACGACGCGACGGATCAGACTGTAGCCGTTGGAGTGGAATCCACTGGAGGGGACTCCGATCACAACATCGCCTGGACGAATCGCTTTGCCGTCGATCAATTGCGATCGTTCTGCCACGCCGACACAAAAACCTGCCATGTCGAAATCGCCAGGAGCGTAAATATCGGGCATGATGGCCGTTTCGCCACCCAGCAGGGATGCTCCACATTCAACGCAACCATCGCTGACCCCTTTGACCAGTGCTTCGCACAGGTCGGGATCATCTTTGGACATCGCCAGATAGTCGAGGAACAGCAGTGGCTCTGCCCCCATGCATAAAACATCGTTGACCGACATCGCGACGAGATCGATTCCCACGGTGTCGAACCGGTTCACCAGTTGAGCGACCTTCAGCTTTGTGCCAACCCCGTCGGTACCAGAAACCAGTACCGGATCGTCGTAGCTGGAGACTCCGGGGCGGCTGCTGTGGTTCAGTCGCATCAAACCGGCAAATGCATCCGCCAGCGGGATCACTCGAGAGGTGTGCGTCCGTTGCATCAGCGAAGGAAGTCGTCGCATCGACTCATCGTAGAGTTCCAGATCAACTCCAGCGGACTTGTAGTTCACATTCGACATGGAAAGATTACTTTTGGCGCGAGGAATACAGTGGCCGTGCAGCCGATCCAGACTGCCGGGAAGAACAGGCAGGATAATACCGGCACCCACGAACAATTCACAGTTGCGGGGCGACAAGTTGCGGATTCGAAAACCGTTGCCTACGCTTGGGTGAATGTGAACCATTCCTTCGGAGACCGTGTGATGGATGAGGGCCCCTGGTACAAAGACGGCTTGCGATTTACCTGTACTCAATGCGGTGATTGCTGTTCCGGCGGACCCGGATTTGTCTGGCTGAACACGGACGAAATCCGACAGATCGCCGAATACAAAGGGCTGAGCCTCGGTGAAATGCAAATGCACCACCTGCGTTACGTCGGGGGACGTACGTCACTCAGGGAATTCCCAAACGGGGACTGTACGTTTCTGGATCCACAGTCTCGAAAGTGCTCCGTTTACCCCGTTCGACCAGCTCAATGCCAGACTTGGCCATTCTGGAATTCGAATTTGGCGAGCGAAGCGGCATGGGCGAGAACCCAGGTCAGCTGTCCTGGCACCGGCAGCGGAAGGCTGTACTCGATTGAGGAAATCCATGCCCAGTCAGAAGTTGTGGATATTTGAGGGCTGTCGAACCGAGGTGGAAAATCTCCTATTCGAGACAGAAATGGTCGTATAGAAGCGATTATGGCAAGATTTCCGGATGGGCCGGATTTTCTGAAGAATTCGGTTGTGACGTGCCGATAACTCATCCAGCAGTCGTTCTGATTGTGTTCTTGCGTAGTATGCCAGAACGCGACTTTGGACGACTTTAAAAAGGAATTGCGGCGAACGACTTGACATTAACTCTTTTTTGGGAATACAGTTGAGACTCTCGGTGATCACAGAACTCTGTCGAAGATGTCGACTCAGATCGGGGGGCTCCATTCGTGACCAAGAAAGAAATCGTAAAAGACATTTCTGACGCCATTGGGCTGACGCAGCTCAAGACCAAGGAAATCGTCCAGAAGACGTTTGATGCCATTGTGAAGACACTGGTGGAAGACGGTCGCATCGAACTGCGAAACTTTGGTGTTTTTGAAGTAAAGAAGCGAGCGGCTCGAAAGGCACGCAATCCACGTACTGGCGATAAGGTGTTTGTGCCAGAGAAGTTTGTGGTCACTTTCAAGCCCGGTAAGGAAATGGAAGAAAAGGTTCGGCAGATGGAAGAAGCGGCAGCTCGCGCTGCGGCTCAGCAGGGCGAACAGCCTGCTGTCGTTGCTGATGTGCCTCCCAGTGCAGAAGTGACGAGCAATCCTGATACAGCCGAAACCTCGAATCAGTAGCTCGGATGCGAGTGTTTTGAGAATCAGGACGGATCAACCGCGATCTTGTCGTTGGCATGGAGGCCATCATGCGGAATCGGTTTTACGTCGGATTGTTCCTGTTGCTGAGCTGCGTCACGCAGCTTGGCTGCATCATTCCGATCTTCTCGTCGTCACCGGATGTGCGCGCTCGCCAACTGATTTTCCAATCTGAGAGCTATCGCCACATTCCTGAAATCTGGGAACGCATGTGGGGCCTCGATATGCCCGACGTTGCAACTCCCTACCGAACTCACGGTGGCGTGATCTGATTCCACGTCGCTGACAACTCGCCCGCAACCTGCGGGCGATCACGGCACGTAGTATGACGACAGCCAGCCGGAACTTACTGTCACTCGGTGATCATCAATTCCTGGCCAGATAACACTGTTGTCTCAGCACGGGCGAAGGTCGAACCATCTTTCGGCGTTCGCCCCCTCGCTTTCGCAACGGATCACTTCTCTCACCTTCCGTTGTTGTCGACGGATCACCCCACCGATACCATGGCGACAGCGATCGTACGGACCGATACCGGCCACAGGGGCTGTGTGCGGAATTCCAGACTTGCCGAGCGGTCGTTCGCGAAAGTACCGCCGTGCCTCGTCTTGATGTCTCTCTCAATCGTCTCCATCTCAAGAACCCGATCCTTGTTGCATCAGGGACCTTCGGTTATGCACGCGAAATGGTCGCTTATGCCGACTTCGCGAAGCTTGGTGGCATCATCCCCAAAACGGTGACCCCGCTCCCACGACCCGGAAATCCTCCTCCGCGGACCGTCGAAACGTCGTCCGGCCTCCTGAATTCCATCGGTCTCGATAACGATGGCATCGATGCCTTCATCGGCAAGCACCTCGACGGCCTGCTGGGAATGGGAACGTCGATCATCGCCAACATTGCCGGCAAGAATACGACCGAGTTCGTGCAAATGGCGAAGAAACTGGATGCCTACCCGCAACTGGCTGGTCTGGAACTGAATATCTCGTGCCCCAACGTCAGTGGTGGGGTCGATTACGGTACAAATCCCAAAATGACCGCCGAAGTCGTATCGGCCGTCCGAAACGCCTGCCAGTTGCCTGTCATTGCCAAGTTGACTCCCAACGTCACCAGTGTTGTCGAGATCGCCCAGGCGGCCAGTGAGGCGGGTGCCGATGCCCTGTCGCTGGTGAATACGTTCCAAGGTCTGGTGGTCAACTGGCGGAAGCGTAAACCAGTCTTGGGAAACGGCATCGGCGGATTGAGCGGCCCGGCCATCAAGCCGCTGGCCCTAAGAATTGTCTGGCAGGTCGCGCAAGTGGTAAAAACTCCGATCATCGGGATCGGCGGAATTCAATCGATTGACGATGTGATGGATTTTCTGATCTGCGGTGCCTCGGCCGTGCAGATTGGAACTGCGAATTTCTACAATCCCACCCTCGCGACATCGCTCGTTGACCAACTGGAAGCGATCCTTGTCGAAGAAGGCTGCGAATCCGTCAGCGATCTGGTTCGAACCATTCAGCCATCAACAGTCTCTCTCATGGCAGCACAGGCATGTGCTTTGCCGAATTCCACGGCCCATTGAGCTTGCTACCTATCGTCGGTCCAAACGTTGACATCGTTAAATTTCTGAACTTCAAGTTCCAAACATCCCTGGTGAGTCATGCGAGTTCTTTCCGGTATCCAGCCCACAGGACGTTTCCATTGGGGGAACTATTTCGGTGCGATCCAGCAGTACATCGCCCTGCAGAACAACGAGCAGTCCTTCTATTTCATTGCAGACCTGCACGCTCTGACCAGTGTTCGTGACCGTAAGGTTCTGGAACAGAACACCTGGGATGCCGCAATTGATCTGCTGGCTCTTGGCTTGAACCCCGATCAGGCGACGCTGTTTCGGCAATCCGATGTTCCAGAAGTGACAGAATTGATGTGGCTGCTGATGACAGTGACTCAGTTCAGCCTGCTGGAAAAATGCCATTCGTATAAGGACAAGGTCGCGAAAGGAATTTCCCCGGATGCAGGCCTGTTCACCTACCCTGTGCTGATGGCGGCAGACATTCTGCTGTATGACAGCGATGTCGTCCCTGTCGGTGCGGACCAGATTCAGCACCTGGAAGTGACTCGCGACATTGCTCAGCGGTTTAACTCGATCTACGGCGGTGAGTTCCTGCATCTCCCGAATGCCCGAGTTCTGGAGGAAGGGGCCAAGGTTCCGGGAACCGATGGTGAAAAGATGTCCAAGAGTTACGGAAATACGATCGAGATCTTTGAAGCGGACAAGCCGCTTCGCAAGAAGATCATGTCGATCAAAACCGACTCCACACCGATGGAAGCCCCGAAGAATCCCGACACCTGTTCGGTCTTTGCGCTGTTCAAACTCTTTGCCTCAGCCGAACAACAATCAGCCCTGGCTGAACGCTATCGAGCGGGTGGCATGGGATATGGCGAAGCGAAGCAAGCGGTGTTCGACGCAGCCATGAGCTATTTCTCCACGGCCCGGGCACGCCGAGTCGAGTTGGCCGCCAATCCCGGCTACGTCGAAGAGGTCCTGCAAGCTGGTGCCAGAAAGGCGAGAGCCAAGGGGCAGGATGTCCTTCAGCGAGTGCGTGACGCCTGCGGAGTGGGGCGGCATCACGTCTAGACGGACGCCACAATTAGACGGACGCCACAACGTCATGGCGATTTGCGTCGATGCGACCTTCGAGCCAATCGTGAAAGCGGTATGGAAGTTCTCGAAGCGTCGTTGACAAACAACGAAACAGTTCGCCACTGAGGCACGGTCACTCGTGAAATTGGCGTGGCGCCCGCCCGCTCGACACTTACCATCGGTTTCTGGTATCATACAGCGGATGAATTCACCGCTTCGTCAGACCCGGTCGCACCTGATGGCCCTGTTTCAGCAGGAGGGTTTGCATCCGCGCGGGGATCTGGGTCAGAATTTTCTGATCGACCTCAATCTTCTCGAAAGTATCGTCGCCGAGGCGGATCTCGGTCCGGACGACGTGGTCCTCGAAGTCGGTGCAGGAACAGGTGGCCTGACCTCGTTTCTTGCCGCAGAAGCCGGTGCCGTCGTATCGGTCGAATACGATCCGAACATGTATCGTTTGGCGCACGAAACAGTTGCGCATCTGCCCGATGTCACGCTTCTGAACTGTGATGCACTGCAGAGCAAGCATCACCTGAACCCGCTGATCCTGACGGAAGTTGCGAGGGAATTGGCACTTGATCCGCAGCGACGGCTGAAACTTGTCGCGAATCTTCCGTACCACATCGGCACCCCTGTCATCGCAAACCTGCTGGTTGCCAGCTATCCGCTGGAACGGATGGTGGTCACAATCCAGTATGAACTCGCTCAACGCCTGTGTGCCAGACCACACACATCGGACTACAGTGCCCTGTCAGTGTTTGTGCAGGCTCAATGCCGCATCAAGATTGTCCACAAGCTGGGGCCATCCGTTTTCTGGCCTCGTCCTGACGTCGATTCAGCGATCGTCCGGATTGACCCCGACCACGAGCGCCGTCACCAGATCCACGATCTGGGCCAGTTTCAGGTCTTCCTACGGGATTTATTCACTCAGCGGCGCAAGGTGCTGCGAGGTGTCCTGGGGCAGATCTTCAAGAAGCGATTGACAAAACCGACCATCGAACAAATTTTGACCGAACTGCAGATCCCAGCTGACGCGCGAGCGGAGGAGTTGGAAGTCGAACAACTGGTTGCACTATCAAATCGGCTGCATCGGGCCGTTG
Source organism: uncultured Planctomycetaceae bacterium (assembly GCA_964609845.1). GTDB lineage: Bacteria > Planctomycetota > Planctomycetia > Planctomycetales > Planctomycetaceae > Schlesneria. The sequence continues at coordinate 15,517 of CAZSTW010000135.1, forward strand.
CTGGTACAAGCGAAGCCCCAGCGGATGCGACAGCGGAATCAACAGACGAAACAGCGGGACTTTCGGAAACGGAACTTTTCAGAGAAGTTGCCGGGGAAGGTCACGAGAATACAGACAATACGGAACCGAACCGGGACGGCTGATGCGTCCGCAGACACTGATCAGGAGTCACCATGGAAGATCGCATTGCTTATAAAGGGGTCACGTTCGACGATGTCCTGCTCGAACCCGGGTACAGCGAACTCGTGCCGGGGGATACCGATGTTTCCACGCAGCTGACGCGGAATATTCGGCTGAACGTGCCGATTCTGTCCAGCCCGATGGATACGGTGACAGAAAGTGAAATGGCTGTCGCCATGGCCCAGGAAGGGGGCATTGGGATTATCCACAAGAACATGTCCGCTGAAGCTCAGTCGATGCAGGTCGAACGGGTCAAGCGAGCGGAACATGGGGTGATTGTGGACCCTGTAACGCTTCCCCCGGAAGCAACAGCCGCCCAGGCTCGTCAGATCATGGAAGAACGGAACATTGGCGGTGTTCCGGTGACGCAAAATGGCCGACTGCTGGGAATCCTGACCCGTCGCGACCTGCGGTTTCTGCCGTCCACGGACACGCCAGTCTCAGAGGTGATGACAAAAGAAAAGCTCGTGACAGCGAAGGAAGACACGACGCTGGCCCAGGCGCAACGGCTCCTCCTGGAAAATAAGGTGGAGAAGCTTTTGCTGGTAGACGAAAACTACCAGTTGAAGGGGTTAATCACGATCAAGGATATCGATAAGAATCTCCGATATCCAAGAGCATCGAAAGATGCGCGCGGTCGACTGCGTGTCGGTGCCGCGATCGGGGTTGGCGATTACGACAGGGCTCAGTCCCTGATTGAGAAGGGTGTTGACGTCCTGTGCGTCGATAGCGCACACGGACATTCCAAGAACGTTATCGAAACCGTTAAGGAACTGAAGCGGCGATGGTCCATTGATGTCGTCGCCGGAAATGTGGCAACCACGGAAGGAGCACGAGATCTGGTCCGCGCAGGGGCGGATGCGGTGAAGGTTGGAATTGGTCCCGGATCAATCTGCACAACGCGGATCATCGCCGGGATCGGAGTTCCGCAGCTGACGGCGATTTCCAATGCCGTCAAAGCAACGATCGACACCGATATCCCCATTATTGCGGACGGAGGTATTCGCTATAGCGGCGACATCACCAAGGCTTTGGCAGCAGGTGCTCATTGCGTCATGCTGGGAGGTCTGTTGGCTGGGCTGGACGAAAGTCCAGGTGAAGTTGTCCTGTTCCAGGGACGTCGATTTAAACGCTATCGCGGCATGGGTTCACTTGGCGCGATGGTGAAGGGGAGTAGTGAACGTTACCGACAGTCGCCCGGAGAGGACGGAAAGGGTCCCGCTTCATCGAAGCTGGTTCCTGAAGGAGTCGAAGGACGTGTGGCCTACAAAGGGTCGCTGCCGGTTTTGTTGTATCAATTGATCGGGGGCCTGCGGGCCGGCATGGGATACTGTGGCGTTCGCACGATCGCCGAGCTTCGCACGGATGCGAGGTTCATTCAGGTCTCACCGGCCACGGTCAGGGAGAGCCATCCGCATGACATCACGATCGTCGAAGAATCACCGAATTACTCGGCCGAGCACGCTCAAATGGAATCGCCTTAGAGCGGTTGCGTTGTGCGCAGTCCTGTTGAATTTTGGTCCCATGGCCAACGCCCAGGATTCGTTGCCAAGTCGGCGTTCCGCACGCGACGGAACGTCGCGACCGGCCGCAGAACGCTGGCAGAAGCTGAAGAGCCAATATGAGCTGACACCCGCGCCGGCGAATCGTCCTCAGATCCAACAGCCGATCACGCCTGGCGAACCGAGTGTGGCTCCGGTCACCAGGCCAATACCGGATGAATCGTCGAACGCGTTGAAGCCCGTCACGACAACGATTCCGGCTCAGCCAGTTCAATCCACGGTATCTCCAGAAGCTGCAGCAACAGCCACCAAGCCCATCCAGGAAACCGAACCTGAATGGGAACTGGCCGAGCCAGCCTCAGCCGAAGAGATTGATGTCGCTGAGAAGCCGGCGGATCTCGAAGAGAAGCCAAAAGTCGAGCAGGCTGTTCCAGCCCCTGAAAAAGCGGTGACAGAAAAGCCTGCCGTAGAAAAGCCAGTGGTGCAGGAAAAGCCTGCTGCGGAAGAAAAGCCAAAGCCGGCTTACGAAGAGAAAGAGGCTGTCAAAACTCCATCCGAAGTGGACGATACGATTCGTGGAATGAGGCGTCCTCTGGGAACGCAGATCCCATCCGGACCTCTGCGGACGGCAACACAAGTGCGTCGGATCAGCGAAATCGCTCCACGGCTCCAAGTGAATCAGGACTCAGACATCACCAAGTACGCTGCTGAGCAGGCGTACGAGTTTAAAGTCAAGTTCGGCGGCGAGGCCTACACGCCTCGCAGTTTCCCCGATGTGGTCATGCCTTGGGCAGCACCTGAATCGAAGTACTATCCACTTTACTTCCAGGACCCGGCTCTCGAACGATACGGCCATTCGCACCATCCCGTGCTGCAGCCTGTGGTCTCGTCGGCTCGATTTACAGGTCAAATTGTGATGCTGCCGTACCAGATGGCAATCACCCCACCATGGGAATTGCATTCGCCACTGGGCTGGTACCGTCCGGGTGATGTTGTCCCGAAATTACGGTATCCGTTCCCCTGGAACACCAAGGCTGCCATTGTGGAAGCGGCGACCGTCACAGGAATTATTTTCGCTATCCCGTGAAGCTGTCCGAAACGAACCATGGCAACGATTGCCAGAGGGTTCGTTTCAAAAAAACCAACTCTTCACAGCGTCTTCAGGCTCGCTTTGCGACAGAGCCACACTACCCCGATCACCCTCGTGTGATCGGGGTAGTGTCGTTTCATGTCCGCGAGACTGCACCAGATAGCCTGGCGCTGGCTTCGCCCGCGACCCACTCGTGAAACTGCGTGCCGGTTTCACGCTGGTTGAACTGAAACTCCATCGGTTGTCATTCAACGAGTGGTGGAGGTGACGCAACCCCATTTGGGGTAGAAGACCGTCGTATGCCACGCACCCAGGGTAGCGAGCTTTGCTCGCAACCCTGGGCTATAAGACGTAACTCCGTTGGAGTAGAAGACGGCTCGCATGAGACGGCCAGTTTGTTGGAGCCGATAAGCTGGACATGAGAA
>CAZSTW010000136.1:0-9403 GCA_964609845.1 uncultured Planctomycetaceae bacterium
ACGAAGACCGGGCCTTCCTTCGCAAAGCCTCAGTCCAGTCCCGGCCACCCGACCGACTTTCACCGCAGGCTGCTCATGCTGCGTTCAACAGGTCGTCGCCCGGTTGATCGTTGTACTGCGTCTGAAAGACACCCTTGCTTTCGATGATCGACGACGCATCGAATCGCTTGCCGAAGTAATGCTTTTGTGCCAACTCGTCATTCAAAACGGCTTCGGCATCCCCGCTGGCAAGAATTCGGCCCGCAAAAACAATGTAACTGCGATCGGTGATGGTCAGGGTTTCTCGCTCGCGATGGTCGGTAAGCAGAATGGAAATGCCACGGTTCCGCAGGTCGGCAATGATGTCCTGAATACTGTGAATTGTAACAGGGTCAATCCCTGTGAATGGTTCGTCGAGCAGGATCAGTCGTGGGTCACTCGCCAGACAGCGGGCAATTTCCAGGCGACGGCGTTCCCCCCCGGACAGTGTTCCTGATGTTTGCAGGCGTTTGTCGGTCAATCCAAACATGTCCAGCAGTTCATCAGCGCGTGCCATTCGATCGCGGTACGACTTTGGCTGGAACTCAAGCACCGCGTACAGGTTTTGCTCGACAGAAAGCTTGCTGAAGCAGCTGTTGTTCTGAGGAAGATACCCCATTCCGCGTTGAGCCCGCTTGTAGAGCGGCCAGTTGGTGACATCGACATCATTGAAAATGACTCGACCAGCAGTCGGTTTCACCAGACCGCACGCCATGCTGAAACTGGTGGACTTTCCAGCGCCGTTGGGGCCAAGAAGACCGACGATTTCACCGGGTTCGACGTGAAAACTGACGCCGTCAACAGCCCGCTTTCCGGGGTATTGCTTCACCAACCCAATGCATTGCAGTAACGACATTCTCGCCCTCCTTGACGATCAATCCGTGTAGCAACTTTCTATCTCATATTGTGTTACATGTCGACGGCAGCTTGCCATACGCACGCACAAGTGAGCCAGTCGCGGAACTGTCCTATCGAATCCGCTTCCATCTCCACCACTGGGGATAAAACGGGATCGAGTACTCCGGATACGCTCCCGCTTCCTGTTCGTTCTGTCCATGATGCGACCAGAGCATGAATCCCTTGCCGCCATTCAAAAACGGAATCCCATGCGGCCAGTAGATGAAAAACGCCTTGCCAATCAGCGCTGTTCGATTGACTGCGTGACGGTTTCGGGCACGCCTCACCTGATTTGGCCAAAGCCGGCTGTCAGCACTGCGAGGGCTGTTATCTCCCATGACGAAGAATTCGTCGGACGCCAATTCATGAAATTCGGCACCACCCCGGCGTGAGATCTTCTCGTACATCTCGCCCCATTTCAGGGGGTCACCCAGAAGTTCACGCAAGCGATGATTGCCATCCGCTTCCTGAAATGCATCGTCCGATCGGCTGGCATCGTCTGAAACTCGATCTGCACGATAGTAGATATCGCGTTCAATCAGCAGTTTTGACACAGTTGCGGTCATCCCCTGGGCTGTGATTGCAGCGGGAGAGAGATCCGACTCCTGTGGCCGATGGTTGGCCGGTGCGTCATAGTCGACGGCTGCGACGAGGCCATGATTCAACAGGTGCTCGTTGACCCACAGGCACAACCGGTCATCGACGTTGGCAAAACGCACGGAATAGCTTCCTGCTCCCTTAAGTGGAGTGTTGGCCTTTCCGAGCTCAATTTCCGGTGCCGTTTCCGGGTCCGCAGCAAGATCATCATTGCGTGAAAGCACCGCAGTACCGGTCGTCACATCAATTCGGCATCGGTAGCGTCGAACCCCTTCTCGAAGCTCCAGCGTCAGGGCAGAACTGGCCCCGCTGACCGATGCGATTTTGACATGCCCACTTAACGTCAAATCACCGACCCAGAACTGGTCTTCGTCAATGCCATTGCGGTAGCCGCGACAGGCGTTGTAACCACAAAAATCAGAAACCAGTTCAGGCTGAGGTGTTGAAGTGACCGGTTTGCCCCTGTCCGCGTCGTCCCATTCTGTAACGTGCGGGACGAAATGCGAATAACGAATCGACTGGGGTGCATCGGTAGCCGCCAATTCGAATCGCCGCAGTTGGGGATCCTGTTTGCATCCCTGTGTTTCCGCTCGCCAGTTTTCGGGCCAACCTGCTTTCAACAGTTCTACGGGTGGGTGATCATCGTCGTAAACAACGTGCTGCAACAGCTTCTGCTTGTTGGGATCGCGTTTGCGAAGGATCTGAAAATCGCCCGCAGCTCCCTTTCTTGCGTAAACGTCGCCCCGTTCGACACGAATCGTCTCGCCTGGAAGACCAACCAGACGTTTGATGTAGTTCTTTTGCGTGTCTTCGGGGTAGCGAAACACGATCACATCCCATCGGTCAGGTTCCCCGAACAGATATGATGATTTGTTGACCAGGATTCGGTCGCCCTTAAAAACGAGCGTGTCTTTGACGTTGTGCAGATGTCGGCAATTCGGGCACATCGATTGTTCAATTCGCAGCATCGACAGCAGGCTGCCCGTGGCATCATCGATTTCTTCGCTGGCACCGATGGCATACTTATGACCGCACCCGGGGCAGACGACGTCTTTATTTCGCCCGTAAAGCGTCGGTGCCATGGACCCCGTCGGAATGACGAACGCTTCCGCGACGAATGCACGAAACAGCAGCGCCAGGACGAAGGCAAACGCGATCGATTCGATCAGTTCGCGAACGACATCGTTCGAATTCTGGTGAGGTTTCGTACCTTTCGCCGCTGGAGTCTTGTCAGCCGCATCGCCTTCCTGGGGTTTTGGATTCGCCATAAACGTCAACAATCCTTATGAATATGATCGTCCAGCATAGCCAATGTTGTCACCGCGTGAGGGTGGTAACGAGGCGATGGCGCGGAGGGACTCGATTTTCCGAAGGAGAAGTATATCCGATCAGTGTCACCACGAAAATGGGGACCCATGACTTCAAACGCGTTGCGTTAAAATCGAGCTTGACGCTGCGACAGATATTCGACCAGCGCGCGATCGAACGGCATGCTGGTATCCAGAGCGACGTAATCGGCTCCCATGTTCAGGCATTCACGGCGATATTGCTGGCGGAGTTCCTCGACCGCTTCCAGATAGTCACGGCGAATCCCGTCAGCATCGACGATCATGCGGTCTCCAGACTCGGGATCTTCGAAGTCGGAAAGGCCTTCAAACGGGAATTTGACTTCGGCCTCGTCCATGACGTGAAACAGAATCACGTCGTGTCCCGCATGACGCAACATGTGCAGACTGTCCAGCACGGGCTGCGGATCGCACAGCAGATCCGAAAAGAGCATCATCAGGCTGCGATGCCGAATCATTGACGCGATGCGACGGATATTCCCCGGCAGGTCTGTTTTTCCAGTCGGTTTGGCTTTCGACAGCAGAGCCAGCATGTTTCCAAGCTGACTTCGTTTACTGCGAGCGGGCAGGCAGGTTCGCAACTGGGTATCGAACGTCATCAACCCGACAGGGTCCTGCTGATGAATCATGAGATACGTCAGTGCTGCCGCCAGGCACGTACAGTAATCAAACTTCGTCAATTCCTGCCGCCAGGTGTATCCCATGCTCTCGGACAGATCCATCAGGATATAGCCCGAGATATTTGTCTCGGCCTGGTACTTCTTGATGTAAAACCGGTCCGTTTTGGCAAACACCAGCCAGTCAATGTCCTTGGGGTCATCCCCCTGCGAGTAGCGTCGGTGTTCGCTGAATTCGACGCTGAAACCCTGAAACGGGCTGGCATGCAGGCCGGTCAGGAATCCTTCCACGATGAAACGGGCACGCAGGTCCAGCCTCGCAACATTGCGAATCACTGATGGCTTCAGAAATTGCTCAGCTCCCGCCATCCGCCCACCCGGTGAAGTACGATTCAGGGGAACCCGTGGAGTTTTGTACGGTAGTCATCGTAACAGATTTCGGTCGACGGTGTCGTGTCGGAGATCCTGTTTTTGAGTCAGGAAAATTCGCTCCTTCCCGTCGCGCACGATCTGGAAACGACAACACCCGACCAGAGGTGCCGGTCGGGTGTCGTGCTGTTGGCTGGATCTGACGAGACGATCAATAATCCCACTGAACGCCGAAGCTCCAGTTCTGGGTCATGAACGAAGATCGTTTGTCGGTCAGCAGCGGACTGACAGGATAGGCCTGCCAGTCAATAATGTTGGAGGGACGATACATGTTTCCAATCAGGATCACCGTGTAACCAGCCTGGAATTCCGCACCGCTCAGAATCTTGGACTTCTTGAGCACAGGAACATACTGGAACACGTTCGCTCGGCCGAAAATGCCCTGCTCAAACATTGGTGACAAGTTTGTGGTGTTGTCTTCGTGAGAGAACCTGGTCTTCGACACGTCTCCGCGAGCTCCCAGTGATGTGGAAGGCATGACGTATTGATCGGTGGCCGTTCCACCCGTCTTCGGATAGTACGCGTCCCCGATGTTGAAGCCTGACAGATTCCGTGACGAATAGTTTGCCAGCAGGCCGAACTTGGTCTGAGTGTAAACCTTGAAATGATTCTTTCCGAGGTCGAGTCGCAAACCTGCTTCTGGACCGGCCATCTGCGAAGTGACTCCCGCACTCAGCATCGATTGCATGATGTTCAGGGTCGTTGAAGCTTCCAGGGCCAGCGGGCTGAGATTGCCATTCGTGTTACCACCACCGCCGTTGTTATTACCGTTCTGTCCGGGCACGGCAATCGTGTAACCCAGTCCGCTGTCTGCACCGTCAAACGAGAAGATTTCGCGGGTCTGAATGTAACGGGCACCGTACATCGGGCGGAGAGTAATCGCATCCCGCTCGAAAATTGGTGACGCGATCCAGTCGAGATTCACTCCACCAACACGTGTTTCGTACTGCAGTCGGTAATAGATATCGAAGGGTTGTACCACGCCTGGCAGACCGTTGTGATCCGTGTCAGCTCCCTGCAGGGTGATCCCGGCATAGGCATGCAGATGGGTCAACATATCAGTTTGCAGGAACGTAGCACTGTTGTAAAGCAGCGGGTCAAATCCCCGACGATCACCGATGAAGAGCGTTGATGACGTGGGCGAAATGAAAAAGGCAGATGCCTGGAAACCGCTCTGGTCAGGATTCCAGAATCCCCAGGTGCCTCGCGCACCCGCCGAATTCAGTCGGTCCGTGATGCTTCCGGTGGATTGCGGCATAAAGATCTGACGGTCACCCGTACTTGCCCCGCCGCCGTTATTTCCACCACCGTTGGCTCCAGTCGTTTCACGGTCTGGAGTACCAATCGTCGACGTACCAGCCGCCGTTTCCTGGAATGGCTGATTGTTGTCTGGATACACGACACCCGGATTCAGGTTGGGAACCTGGTTGACACCATTGGCTCCAACCAGACTGTTCGGATGGTTCGTGTTCGAAAACAGCGCCTCGGCCGTGAAGTAGAACGTCCGGTTCCCGAAGATCTGCCGGTTGAACCAGAGACCATTCTGATTGGACGTTTGGTCCACGGGGGGGCCGTAATAGGGTGAGATATTCGGCCACGCCGTCGCTCCAGGAGGATATCCACCCTGCGGCCCCGGGTACGACTGCGGGTAAGTCCCGTAGTTCGCACTATAGGGCGAGGGCAACATCCCGGTTTGATCGGGATTGCCTACATTGTTCGGTAAGGCTGGTGGTGACTGGGCTTTCGCCTGTTCACCAACAACCGCCAGCCAAATGCTGACGAGACATGCCAACCAGTGCCGTTTCCGCATCAGTCGTTCCCTGACTTGGACGCCGAGAGTCCAGTACCTCGAGCCATTGTGGCTCAACGCAAGCGCGACAATCCGCGCCTAACGGATCTATCGGACTCTGGAGTTGGTAAACTCTAACGATTGTTCCGAAGTTGACGAAAAACGGGGTGGTTCCGTTTATATCGACGATTCTGCGGCGGGAAGCGGCGAGATCGGCCTGTTGATTCGTGCTTCAAAATCCAACCGGCAGAATCTGCTGTATCAGCGCAAGCAGGCTGAATCGACAGTTGCCAGTTCAACGACCGATCTCATCAATAACAGGTGCTAATGAACAGTTGGTTGTTAATCAGAGCAGCATGACAAGGCCGGGAATGATCCGGATCCGCTCAAACACCAGCAGCACTTCCTCAGACGATTCAACCCACGGTGTAACCGTGACCGCAATATGTCGTCCTGCGGGAGTTTCCCGGGTCTCGAAGGGAGGGTCAAATTCGAGTTCCAGGACTTCGCGAACAACCGAGACGACCTCGGTCACGAAATCTGTGTCCGATTTTCCCACCGCCTTGAACACGAACTTCCCAGGAAATTGATGCATCGAATCGAGCAGTTCACGGGGTGGGAGAGACGACATCAGACGACCTCTTCAGGAAATTATTCGAGCCAACAACAGCATACACGAACAAAGAACGCTTGCGAAACTGTTTACTTCCGATGAAACTAGATTGAAGAGATGAGGGGAATGTGTCGTTTGGGTTCGCGTGTGGACTGCTCCCCAAGCCCATTCCGGCCGTCGAAAGCCTTTAGCATCCATGAGTTAAAGGTTGTCACAAACGGACACGCCTCAATTTTGGACCTGATTTTTCAATGAAGGGTTTGTGGTTGAACATCATGCAGGCGCTCGGACAAAAAAATGCCAGACCCAAGGCTCCGATCTATAATGAAGAAGATCGCGCCGGTCTGCGGCGTGCGAGTCGCTTCAATGCTCAACTTATGGACTTCCTTCGCCCACAGGTCAAAGCTGGCATTACCACGCTTGAACTGGATCGGATTGCCTACGAATACACGATGGATCATGGGCATACGCCGGCCTGTCTTGGCTACAAAGGCTATCCGAATACGATTTGTACCAGCGTCAACGAAGTCGTTTGCCACGGAATTCCCAACAAGACTCCCCTTCGCGAGGGGGACATCGTCAATCTCGATCTCACAACGATTGTTGATGGCTGGCACGGTGATTCCTCAGAGACATTCCTGATTGAACCAGTCGCCGAAGAGGCCCGAAAGCTCGTTCAAGTTGCCTTTGACTGTTTATACGTAGGGATTGACGCGATTCATCCCTATGGAAAACTGACGGAAATCGGCCGAGCGATCGAGCGCCATGCTCGAGTTCGCGGGTACTCAGTCGTTCAGGAATATCAGGGACACGGGTTGGGACGGGAATTTCATCAGGAACCCGGGGTTCCTCACTTCGTTCCCAAGCTCAACCCGTCTCAGGTCGTGATCGAACCCGGCATGTGCTTCACTGTTGAGCCGATGATCAATACCGGAACCTGGCGAACGATGCTCGATAAGCACGACAAATGGACGGTCCGTACTATGGATCTGTCGCTTTCTGCACAGTTTGAGCATACGATTCTCGTGACCGAGTCTGGGCCGGAAATCCTTACTGCGACAGAATATGGGCCAAAACAAGGCCATCAGTTCTAGGTTGGAACGGCTTCAGGACTACTGAAGTGGAGCCGAAACGTTGAAGGCCGTTTCAACCCCTTGACGTAGGTGCTGAAGTACCAGTTCGACGGCTTTCCATTGTCGCCACTCACGAAGTGAATCGGTTTCAAGGTCTTGAAGCGGCGCGACTTCCGACGACAACCTGTGCTCAAACACCGTCGTGCAGATCTCGTCAGCCGTTCGCTGTGCAATCCCAATGAAAACCAGGCCGTCCTGATGGCCTGGTGCATTCGGGCCAAGATGCCCCGTGATGGATGCTGAAAAAGTGGCTTCAGGTGTTCGCTCCAGAACCCCCGTCGCCATCAATCTCGCCACAACTTCGCTGACAGGGCCCGGGCCAGGATCGACAAGAAGATCCGAGGCGATGCCGAGCCAGCGGGTTTTCGTATCAAGTCTGTAGACGACCGCAGAGCCACAATGGAAATCGGAAATTCCGGGGACGCGCGACAGCGTTGCTGAAATCAAACCCGCAGTGCAGCTTTCCGCGAATACGACACGAGTTTTCGTGATCCGTAGTAGAGCAGCGATCTGGTTGGCGCTGGAGTGGAGTGGCTGTGTCATTTAGGGGGATTCCGTTGAGTTTTACAGGACAAATGATTGCCAGAACTGCAATCTTTTACGGGTGATAGTGCTTGTTCCTTGAGAGAGCAGAATGTCTGGTCTGGTCGTAGCGGTTATGCCGATGATTCCTGTCGTACCACTCACGGCAGTTCACCGCGATCGGAAATTGAGGGTGAACGCCAACGAGAATGAGTGGCGAATTGGGGCGTAACTGTGCCAAGTCTCTACGGCCAGTTGCTGTTCGTCCAGTGATGTGATGAACAGCACGGGGGGATTGACGGGAATGGCTCGTTTTCTAGGATCAAGGACTTGGCGCAGCAGATTGCTTGCGGGAGCCGCCTGTGGGTTGGCTTTCGGAAGTTCACTGCTTGCTGCCGACGCGCCCTTAACGTCACGCGAAACGTCTGAGGCCGCGGCGACCAAGGCTATTTCAAGTGATGCCGAGTTAGATGTTGCCTTTCAGACATTGGGAGTGTTAACCGCAAAATCGGGGGCATCGACGTCATCTGTTCGCAAGCAAGCGATTCAGGAACTGCCGCTGGCGGAACTGAATGAGGACGGAAAAGCCAAGGTGAATGGAGTTTTGAATAACCTGGCGATGTTTCGTCGCCTGCCGACTCTGACGTTTGAAGTTGATCCCGATGTCTACAATTATTTCCTGCGTCACCCGGATGTTGCTGTTGCGACCTGGCGGGCGATGGAAATCTCAAAATTCCAGCTCAATGAAGTTGCCCCGGATCACTTTGACGCCGATGCGGGTGATGGCTCTGTCGGACATATCCAGATTCTCCGTCAGACCCCGACCGAAACGTTAATTCATTGTGATGGTGCATTCAAAAGCCCATTGCTGCCTCGACCGATCACCGCTCGAGCAGTGATGAGATTGCAGACGTCGTTTGCGAAAGAAGCGGACGGTCGATTGACTGGAACGCATTCGGGCGATGTCTTCGTCGAATTTCCTTCTCAGGCCGTAGAAACGATCGCAAAGGTCATTTCACCGGTCAGCCATTCCATCGCAGACCGCAACTTCAAGCAGATCACGCTATTTGCTCACTTGATGACTCAGGCGATGGCCAAGCATCCTGGCTGGATTGAATTAATTGGAAACAAGCTTGATGGAGTGACTCCACAAAAGCGGATGCAGTTCCTGGAAATTGCGGCTCGCAGCCATGTTCTGGCACGCAAACGAACGGCAGGACATGCGGTGAAGACATTTGCTCCCGAAGAAATCCTCTCGCCGTTCCGTCTGGCGGATGAGACCCCGGCAGCGACGATTCGCCCTGCAACTGCGACTTCCCGAGATTGAGGTGACGGTGGTAGACCCGGACCGCCGTCGCTCCAGCCGGCTGGCTCCCCACTTGGGAGCCAGCCGGCTTGTTTCATTCTCGGCTCGGCAACTTTCGCCGAAGCTCGGCCGAACT
>CAZSTW010000136.1:9484-11797 GCA_964609845.1 uncultured Planctomycetaceae bacterium
CCAGCCGGCTTGTTTTTTCGGTCAGCAGTCAACAAGTGAGTCTTCCACGTTTACACAATCACGAATCTCACTTGCCCACTTTCAGTCACCGTCGAATTTGTAGCGAAGTAGCGGCATCGTTGAATTCGCGGCCAACAGTACTATGCTGAAGGAGTTCCTGCCCTGATTTCCCACCTTCGGAGTTACCGATGTCGCGACTGTTCTCGATTTCACGATTATTTCTGATCGCTGCTGCCACTTTCGTACAGACAAATACTCGATTGCTGGCCGAACCGCCCAAATCGATCAACGTCGGAAAGAATCCTGAAAGCGTCTGTCGCGGGTTTGGTGGCAAGTTGTTCGTCACGATGATTAACGGCGACGAACCGGGGGACGGGACGATCGTTTCTGTTGAAGGCGAAAATGTGACCGTCTTCGCCAAGGGATTCAATGCTCCCAAGGGACTGGTATTCGTTGGTGACCACCTTGTCACGGCTGATGAAACGACGATGTGGAAAATCGACAAGTCGGGGACGGCAACGAAGCTTGTCGAAGCCAAAAACTTTCCGCAGCCCATCGAATTTCTGAATGACGTGGTCGCAGGTCACGACGGGGCCAGTGTACTTGTGTCCGAGATGAGCAGTCCCAAGCCGATGTTTGATCCCGACGGAGATCGAAAACTCTGGGACTTGAACAGCGATCAGGCCAAGACTCTGCCCAATAAAGGTTGCATCTACAAAGTCACTCTCAAAGGGGAGGTCACGGTTGCGGTTCCACCAGGAAATCCCGCGATCCGTTTTCCAAACGGCGTAACACTGGGTGCTGAAGGGGAAGGAGTTTTTGTTGGAGATTTCTTCTCTGGTGAAATCGTGAACTACCTTGATGGCAAGTACACAACCGTTGCGACAGGAATGCGCGGCATCGACGGACTCACCGTCACCAAAGACTTCTACTATGCTTCCAGCTGGACCCAGGGCAAGGTCTGGAAGGTCGATCGAAAGACGCGTAATGCGACGGTAATCCTCGAAGGATTGAAATCCGCCGCCGACTTCTACTTTGACGCGAAAAACCATCAGCTTGTTGTCCCCGACATGATCAGCGGAACACTGACGTTTTTGCCGATCAAGTGAGCCTCGAAGCGGGTTTTCACAAGCCATGGCGGGCAAAGACTTCGCTCAGCGGAATTGAATCTGTCAACGATCGACGTTTCTACTCAGGAGTGTACAGCATGAGATTGACATTAAATCGGATGGTTATTGCAACATGTCTACTGGCCGTATCGGCCAGTAGTTGGGGACAGGATAAGAAGCAGGCGTTCCTTGATGCCAAGGATGCCGGGCCTGACTTCGTCGTGCAGGGCGAATACGTTGGCAAGCTCGGTGACCACGCCGTCGGTGTTCAAGTCATTGCCAGGGGGGCCGGCAAATTCGATGGCGTCGTCTATCCGAATGGTCTTCCTGGTGCCGGCTGGGATGCTGAAAAGAAGGTTAAACACAAGATTTCAGGTGAAACCAAAGACGGTTCAACAAAGCTCGCTGGTGGCGACTTTGAAGCCACGATCACAGGCGAAAACCTCGCACTCAAGCAGGGAAGCACGAGCGGTGAACTGAAAAAGGTTCATCGGGCATCTCCAACGGTCGGTGCTAAGCCACCGGAAGGGGCGATCGTTCTGTTTGACGGAACGAGCGTTGACAAATGGAATCCCGGCAAGCTCGAAGGGAACTTGATGGGTGTTGGTACTCGTACCAAAGACGTCTTCGAAAACTACACGCTGCATCTGGAGTTTCGCACGCCATTCATGCCGTTTGCTGGCGGCCAGGGCCGCGGGAACAGCGGTATGTATCTGGGAGATCAGTACGAATGCCAGATCCTGGACTCGTTCGGCCTTGAGGGAGCGGACAATGAATGCGGCGGGATCTACAGCAATTCGAAGCCCAAGGTAAACATGTGCCTGCCACCACTGACGTGGCAGACCTATGACGTCGATTTCACATGCGCCAAGTTCGAAGGCGACAAAGTCGTTGCGCCAGCCAAAGTGACCATCAAGCACAATGGCGTTATCGTCCATGAAAACCTGGAACTGAAAACGACCCCAGGTGGCGCACGAAATGACCAGAAGCCCGGTGGTCTGTTCCTGCAGGATCACGGCGACCCAGTTCGATTCCGGAATATCTGGCTGGTCCTGAAGAAGTAACTTTCTCGTCGCTATGACAGCTCTCGCTGTGACATCTGCCACCGCGAGAGCTGCACGACGACTTATTGCTCCTGTTCCCCTTCTTCGGCCTCTGAAACACCGGGCATTTCATCGGTTTTCATGAATTCTCTCAGCAGAGT
>CAZSTW010000136.1:11807-18310 GCA_964609845.1 uncultured Planctomycetaceae bacterium
CCACTGGGAAGTGAAAATGCGAAACGCAGTCCGTCCGTAACCGGAGTGATCTCAAGCTGCCCCGGTCGGATGACGTATGGTCGTCTGGTTCCAGACATCAGATTCAGATACTTCGCGAAGTGTTCCGGTCCCAGCCCGCTCCAGGCGAGTAGATCAGCCTCTCGCTGTTGGGGGACTCCAAACGGTTCTCGCATCTTTAGTCCGAACATAGGGCCGGTGACAGCGATTTCTCCCGCGTCGTAACGAGGCTGTTCTGCAGCGACATCTTCTGCGATGAATTTACCGCCCGACGCGACCACTTCCATGACATCGCCCGCGAGGACCTTGTTCAGGATTCCGTCGGCCAGGCGTTCGGCTAACGCGTGGTTAAACAGATCAGACTGCACGGCTGAAAGCGAGAGTCTCAGCAGGAAACGGCGTTGACCTTCGGGAATATCGCGAGACTTCTTGCGTCCGGTTAGTAGATCCAATCCGAGCTGCAGGGTTTCACCTCCATGACCGAATCGCTGAGTCCCATAATAGTTGGGAAAGCCAAATTGGCGGATTCGATTTGCGATCGATTCCGCCATTGCAACTGCCAATTCTTCCACGTCGCGAATCACGATCGAGAAACGATTCCCCTTCAGATGACCGGTTTTCAGCTTATTCCCATGTCGTTCCGAACGAAGCACTTTGATCAGGTCGGTGTCGATCGAGGGAACTCGTTCACTCAGTTTTGCAGGAACCGAAATATACTGGCGGGTAATCGCTCGCCGATCTTTCATCCCGGCAACACCAATGTCCCGCGGATGACATCCGAGTGCCCGGCTGATGTGCCGGACCAGATCATTCGCGGCGACATCGCGTTTTTCGATCCATAGAAACAAGTGTTCGCCAGATCCCGATGGTTCGTAGGCGGGAATCTCTTCGACCACAAAATCTTCGACAGAATCCTTCCACCGGCCGCCGATTCCCGGCAGGTCTGCTGTCAGGTACGGAAGGTCACGAAGGGGTGGAACGGGAGCGGGACTGGAAGATTTTTCGGTTTCTGGCACGGGATCATTCATGGGATTCTCTGGAAGCAGATCCCGTCGTCCTTGACGGTCTCCGCAGGTTAGGTCTACGCTGTCACTGGTTCAATTGGCGACCTTGGCAGGGGACGTGAGTCCCAGGTGACCCCGGCGCGGTGAATCAGGCAATTCCTTATGGGACAGGCGGCGGGATGCGAATCGTAGCGGGTGAACTGCGTCGGCGAAAGCTGCTGACCAATCCTGGCAAGACAACTCGACCGATTACAGATCGGGCGAAAGTGATGCTTTTCGATCACATTCGTGATTTTATCCCCGGAAAACGGGTCCTGGACGTGTTTTCGGGAACGGGTTCGCTGGGATTTGAATCTCTCAGCCGCGGTGCGAAAAGCGTTGTTTTCTGCGAGCAGGACCATCGAGCCCACGAGTTACTCGTGCAGAATGCGACTCAACTGGGTGTCATGGAACGGACACTCTGCTGGCGAGTCGATTGCCTGCGCTGCTCGTTCAAGGCACAGGGTGATCAGGGCTGGTACCCGTACGACGTCCTGTTTTTTGATCCTCCATACGACATGATCAAATCGCTGAAGCGAGGATCCGTCCTGTACAAGGCCCTTCAGCGGCTGACCAAAGATGAATTGACGACGCCCAACGCGCTGATGGTTCTACGAACCCCGACGGAAAGCACATTCGACTTGCCGGAAGCGTGGGTCCCATTCCGCGTGCTGACTCTCGGCAGTATGGACATGCATCTGCTCCGTAAGGAAGGAGTGTCGTTATCGGCCCCCGAAGATGATGCTGCTGAAGAGGCTGGTGACAACGAAGCCGCGATTTCGTAGGCCTTTGGCAGACCAATTGGGCTGAGCTCTGAAGCATTTTTTCAGGCTAAAATTGCGATTTCCATGAGTGGAGCGGTGATGGCGACCCCTATGTTTTCTACTGTTCGGAGTACTTGATGACGAGATCTGAGTTATCGTGGCTCTGGACGGTTCCTCGCTGTACCCCAACGGGGGCCATCATCTTTCTTGACGCAACCCATTCTGGGTAAATGAGTCTCCTGCACGCATTCCCAACGCGACTCCGTCTTCGTGCTCTTCGCGTCCTTCGTGTTAATCTCTGCCGACGTCCGGTTTCCGGGCACATCCAAACCACCATCGTACGAAACCGGACGCTAACGCGTTCCGGCTGATGCGTTCTGTACAGTCAATGTCTGGTTTGCAATCGTCTCTGGTTCACAATTGTCTGCGGAATTGATATCAGCGCGGACGGATGGCATTCTCTTGCTGCGAGTGACATCTTCGTGACCTGGATTGTCACGGCGGTGTGTTCACTCCAATTTATCGAACTGTAAGAAAGAAATGAACGCCATGAAGAAGTCCGCTTGCTGGTGGTTGGTCGTCATGATGGTCGTCGGATTTGCAGTACCTCCTATCTGCCTCGGTGCCCCACCAACTGACGCACCCGCGGTAATCAAGTGGCCTGCTGGGCTTCCCAAGTATGACCATATCGTGATTGTGATCGAAGAGAACAAAGACTACGACCAGATTATCGGCAATCCGGCGGCAGCGTACATCAACGGGACGTTGCGAAAAGAAGGTGCAAATCTGACGCGAATGTTCGGCGAAGAACATAACAGCCAGGGAAATTACTTCTGGCTGTTTTCAGGCAGTAACCAGAACGTCGGTTTCAAAGATGTCGTCCCCACAGACGTGAACAACCAGGGGCCGTTTACCACGCCGAATCTCGGAGCCGCGCTCATTCAGAAGGGGCTGTCATTCAAAGGTTTCTCGGAAGATCTCCCCAGAATTGGTTCACGAGACGAATTCGGCCCGGATGCCGATGGAAACAAGAACTATGCGCGTAAGCATAATCCCTGGGTCAGCTTTCGCAATGTTCCCAATGACGATCCGGCCACGTCATCGAATCTGACGCTCAAGGAATTCCCGACGGACCCGGCGAAGTTTAGTACTCTGCCGACGGTGTCAATTGTCATCCCCGGCTTGAAAAACGATATGCATGATGGCGACCCCGATATGAGTATCCCCCACGGCGATGCCTGGTTGAAGCAGAATCTGGACCCGTACTATCAATGGGCGAAGACTCACAACAGCTTGTTGATCCTGACATGGGATGAGAACGACGACAAATGGAAAGATCCTGAGACGGGAGCCAACTCGTCGTTCCAGGGCCTGACAGACCCGTTCGCAACACCAACAGGTCAACTCGGCAAGAACAAGCAGAACCATATCGCCACCATCTTTGCCGGTGCCAGAATCAAGCCGGGAGACTATGCCGAAGGAAAGGGCGTGACCCACGTCAATCTGCTGCGGACAATTGAAGCCATGTATGGCTTGCCCAAATCGGGATAGCAGCAGCAAAACGCAGCTGCTGGCGGCATCACAGATGATGCCATCATTACGGATATCTTTATGCCGTAATCAGCACAATCAGGGGCACACAAACAGAGGTCGGGTCAACGATATTTCGATTTTGGCCAGCACTTACTGTGGTCATGAAGCGAAGACTTTGTCTGGCCAAAATCCAAATATCGTTGACCCGACCCCGACGCTGAACCCGAATTCATTCTGTCACCACTCCGAATGTGACGATTTCCTCAATGAATCAGGGCCCGCGGCCCGCGTCGAACAGGGGGCTTTCCAAAAGTAGCCTTCACGCTCCTGCGTGAAGATAACCGTCTGCAATTGCACGCCTGATAATCATCGCACGTACGACTACCAGGTCACAAAGGAGAAAAGCAGAAGTGGAGAAATTCGGTCGTCGGTTTCGGCGGGATCGGGAGACCCGCGCCGAACACAGATGCTTGAAGCAAGCACCGTTTCTTCAATCCCGATTTGCACCTGGCAGCATCATTGTGAAGGTACCGTCGACAATTTTCAGTTCATGGAAGTTCATCACCAGTCCAAATGGTACATCGAGCAGTTTCATGTAGCTCAGCAATTGCGCCTTATGGATCGGAAGCACTTCCTGAACGGCCTTCAGTTCCATCAGCAGGACGCCCTCCACGAGACGATCGAATTTCAATTCTTCTTGAAACACGAAACCCTTGTAATCGTTCTTGACCTGCTGCTGCCTCAACGCGCGAAGTCCACGCAGTTCCAATTCATGCAATGGACAATTTTCGTAGATGCTCTCCAGGTCCCATAACGCGATGCACTTCAATCGCCGCTCCAATCACCTCGCGACTTAACCGATCCGCCTTTTCAAAATTCGGATGCATGTGCAACGCCTTTCAAAAAAAGGGAAGACATTGAACAGAAGGGAACAAAGGAAACGAAGAGATGCTGGTGAGCACCTCGCCTGCAATCATAAATTCCGTGGCAATTGCAACTTCCGCTTTTCCATCTATTCCAGTCGCTGCGTGCTATTCAGAAACAAATCTGGTTGAGGAGAAGAAAATAACAATTGGAACGACCGGCGTAGTTTGGAACAGTACCAGTCATTTCCTTTTTCCCCCTTTGTTTCCTTCGTTCCCTTCTGTTCCAAATCGTTCTGCGGCACCGATTCGCATTTGTTCGACGATATTTACTCCGACGTTGTCGCCCCAGGCTGCGATGAATCGCTGAAACGCCGGGCCTGGTCGACCTGATCCGATCGGCATTCGATTGAAGTGCGTCACTGGCAGCAGGCAGTGTGGGGTTGATGTCAGAAAGGCTTCGGGCGCGCGCGATAAATCATCGGGAGTTACAGGCTTGTAAATGAACTCGTACCCCAGTTCGGTTGCCAGTTCCGTGATGTAGTTACGACTGACCCCTTCCAGAACATGCGTCGGTGGCGTGATAATCCGATTTCCTTCGACAACGCACAGGTTTCCCGTTGCCGTCTCGGTCAGATTGCCTGCGTCATCCGATAGAATCGCCATCGCATGAGGATCGATCTGACGCGCTTCACGGCCCGCCAGATGCCAGTGCAGCCGGCTGCGATGTTTGATCCTGGGATCGATCACATTGTCGGGAATGCTTCGCGTCGAGACCGTCACCAGGTGCAAACCAGAATCGTAGGTCTCTGCCCACAGTTCGAACGGTAACGGAAACGTGTGAACACAAACTGTCGGTCGGCCCGCACCACCGCGACCGACGTAGGTCGGATTCAGCCCCGCCGTGACGAACAGGATCAGACCGAGATCGTGATGGTCGGGGATCAGGCGAGCATTGGTACTGACGACCTGCTCCGAAATCTCGCGAAACTCACTCCAAGCCAACCCTGGATCAATTCCGACTCGCTGAAGTGAAACAGCGAGCCGATCCAGATGATCATCCAGTCGGAACGGAATATGGCGAAATGTTCGTACCATTTCCGTGACCGAAGTTCCTCCAACGATCCCCAGATCGAACACGTGAAGCTGTGCTTCGTCGATCGGAACGAATCGACCGTTCAAGTAGGCGATCGGCGTTGTCATCGTGTTTCCTGCCTGTTGGCATCACGTAATCGGGCCGTAAGTCCATGGGCAGAATTCTTCGTCACCGATCCCTTGAGCTTCACTCTTGGTCTGTTTGCCGCTTGCCACAGCAACAACTTCTTCGAAGATTTCGCGGCCGACTTCTTCAATTGTCGCGCCATCAAGAATTCGGCCAGCATTGATGTCCATGTCGTCCACCATCCGGTTGTACATCGGCGAATTTGTGGCAATCTTGATCGTTGGTACGGGCTTACAACCGAAACAACTGCCTCGGCCGGTGGTGAAGCAGCAGACGTTGGCACCGCCCGCAACCATTCCTGTCACGG
Source organism: uncultured Planctomycetaceae bacterium (assembly GCA_964609845.1). GTDB lineage: Bacteria > Planctomycetota > Planctomycetia > Planctomycetales > Planctomycetaceae > Schlesneria. The sequence goes on from CAZSTW010000136.1 coordinate 17,558, forward strand.
ATGCCGGATCATAACCAGGCGTATCCATGACGACGAAGCCCTTTTCGGTGACAGGTTCGGCGTACTTGTAAACGGCACGCAGAGCGGTTGTCCCCCCCTTGGCGATCGCTCCTAGAGATTTTTCGTAGATGGTCGTCAATCCCCCCTTCTTGTTGCCAACGGAAGGGTTGATGTCGATCCGCTCGCCGAACTTCGCGGTGTATTCGATCCACCAGCGAATACGTTCCAGCAGTGCTTCACCAACTTCGCGTGAGACCGAACGTCGCGTCAGCAGATGCTCTCCGCCGTAGATCTCGGTCACTTCACTCAGGATTGCCGTTCCACCATGGGCAACCAGCAGATCGCTGCAATAGCCGAGAGCCGGATTGGCGGTGGTGCCACTGTTTCCATCGCTCCCCCCGCATTCCAGGCCCAGCATGATTTCGCTGACGGGAATGGGAACTCGCTGAACCTTGTTCACTTCTGGAAGCAGTTCACGAATCGCGTCAACGGTTCGATTGACAGTCTTCGCGACCCCTCCCTGTTCCTGGATGTTCATTACCAGCGGGGCTTTTGATGGAAGCTGGGAAGATCCACCTAGTTGAACCAGTCCGCCATTCTCCATCAGGAATGACGCCTGGGCTGTTTCGCACCCGAGTCCCAGGACGATGTACGCCGCGATGTTGGGATGACGTGCAAAGCCTGACAGAGTTCGCGTGAGTTGTTTGTGGTCTTCGCCCCCAAACTGGAATGCACAGCCCCCTTTATGGACAA
>CAZSTW010000136.1:18434-18673 GCA_964609845.1 uncultured Planctomycetaceae bacterium
ACAAGGGGGACGACACCGTCGACGTTGGGAAACTGCTCCAGCAGTGCGGTATCAAACTTCTGTGCCGCGTACTTTGAGGCGGTCGCAGAACAATTGACCGTGCTGATGATTCCAATGTAATTGCGAGTCGCCGCCCGTCCGTCTGGTCGGCGGTACCCCATGAATGTCCGGCCCTCAATCGGTGTCGGGGGGGCAGGGATTTCCGAACAGAACGCGTAGTCGAGGCTCAGTTCACCGGC
>CAZSTW010000137.1:0-248 GCA_964609845.1 uncultured Planctomycetaceae bacterium
TATGGCGCCCAGGATGGCACGAATGTCTGTACCTGCCTCACGGCCCGCCCCGCTGATGATTGTCTCGCGTCGTTGAAATTTCGTTCCAATGCACATGCCTGGCATCGGGGCGATCACGTGAAAGCTGATCTTGAAAACTGTTACGAGCGAAATTGCTCGACTCGTTGTGGAAGGTGAGTTCAAGGAGACCCGACATCTGACGTCGTGCCAATGTGACAAGGCCTGCACCAGGGTCGCGTAACGATTGG
>CAZSTW010000137.1:258-6468 GCA_964609845.1 uncultured Planctomycetaceae bacterium
ATGTAACGCTCTGTTTTTTACTCCAAATTGAAAGAGCCCGTCCAACCCCTCTGGACGGGCTCTTTTTCTTTTGACAACAGCCGGGGACATGAATGTCCCTGACTGGCATCTCAGTGGCGGAAATGACGGCGACCGGTGAAGAGCATTGCGATCCCATATTCGTTGCAGGCTGCGATCACATCTTCGTCGCGCTTCGAACCACCTGGCTGAATGACGGCAGTAATCCCAGCTTCGTGGATCTGATCGATGCCGTCACGGAACGGGAAAAACGCGTCTGACGCACAGACGGCCCCGCGAGCCCGTTCGCCAGCCTTGTAGGCGGCGATGTAGGCCGAGTCGAGTCGACTCATCTGACCTGCTCCGACACCGACCACGTGGCCGTTCTTTGCAAACAGGATCGCATTCGATTTGACGTGCTTGCAGACCAGCCAGGCAAATTCGAGATCTGCAAATTCTGAGGCAGATGGCCCACGCGTCGTCACGACCTTCCATTGACTCATGTCTTCTGCAGATTCATCACGATCCTGAATCAACAGGCCACCGGTCACGCGGCGGTATTCCTGGCTGATGGGACGCGGATCCAGCAGCGCAGGGCATTCCAGCAACCGGACGTTTGCCTTCCACTTCGGAACCGTTGTGAGCATTTCGAAGGCGGCAGGTTCGTACGAGGGAGCGATGATAGCTTCGATAAAGCGTCCCGGCACGCAAAGCTGATCGGCTGTTTCCGTATCGACGGGGCGGTTGAAACCGAGGATTGAGCCGAAGGCACTGACGGGATCGCCACCATCGGCCATCACATAGGCTTCGACCAGCGCGTCCGAAATGGCACACCCACAGGGATTGTTGTGCTTGATGACGCACGCAGCGGGGCGACGGAATTCTCGGACGATCTGCATGGCAGCGTCCAGGTCGAGCAGATTGTTGTACGACAGTTCCTTCCCGTGCAACGTCTTCGCGGCCGCGAGAGTCGATGACGGGGGATTCTTCTCGACGTAAAACGCAGCCCGTTGATGTGGGTTCTCGCCGTAGCGCAGTGACGACCTGCGTTCAAACTGTAGTGAGAGCGCACTCGGAAATTCAGGATCAGAGGCAGCTGCTGGATCGCACAGGCCACTCATGTAATCCGCGATTGCCCGATCGTATCTGGCGGTCATTTCGAATGCTGCAGCCGCGAGTTTCCGACGGAATTCGAAACTGAGCGCACCTTGCTCAAGTTCGGCCAGGACCTGGCTGTATTGCGATGAGCAGGTGACGACACCCACGTATTTGTGGTTCTTTGCTGCGGAACGCAGCATGCTCGGCCCGCCGATATCGATCTGCTCAATCGCTTCTTCTGCCGTAACGTTCGGACGGGAAATCGTTTCGACGAACGGATACAGATTCACGACAACGAGTTCAAACGGGGTAATCCCATGTTCTTTCATCGACGCCGCATCTTCGCCGAGGTCGGGGCGGCCGAGCAGTCCGCCGTGGATCCGTGGGTGCAGAGTCTTCACCCGGCCATCCATCATCTCGGGAAATCCTGTATATTCCGCGACATCCAGCACCGGTACTCCGGCGGCTTCGAGAGCCTTTCGAGTCCCTCCGGTGGAGAGCAATTCAAACCCCAGGCGAACAAGTCCCTGAGCAAACGGAACCAGGCCACTCTTGTCACTTAAGCTCAACAACGCTCGGCGTACGGCAGTCATCAGAAAAATCTTTCGCGTCACAGAGAAAATTTGCCATTTAACGACGTCGGATGCTACAGGGGACAGACTGAGGCGTCAAATACACGCGTTGATGTGCGCAACACGCCACGCGGATCCCCAGTTCAGACGATTCGCCTCTGGAAAGGAAGCTACGCAAGGCCGCAGAGGTGCAGGGGCGCAAAGGAAATGCTCGCCTTCGTTTTATCTTTGCGTCCACTGCGTCCCTGCGACTCTGCGTTAACTTCTGCAATTGATTTTCACGGTGTGCTGAACGGAATCAGTGACGGAACACGAATTCCATTGCCGCCAGCAGCGAAGAGAAGAGAAATCGGGAGTGGCCCAGATTTCCGGCCACCCATTCGGAATGACAGTGGCGTCCATCTCGTAGGCCATCATAAAACCAGAACGCTCGCCACCTGCGAAAGTGGTGGGTCTGCGCGGCGAAGTGCCGCTGCTCCTACTCTACGTTTGTGACGCGTCGTTTTCGTTCGGTTGTCTGGAACGGTCCGGCCTCGGTCTCGGCAGTCGAAAAACGCGCCCCCCCCCCCACGTCAAACCCGCCCATTTCCCCGGAAACAGTTTTTCAATCCATCCAAACAGGGTATCCTGATGTGATTGATCGTCGTCGCTGATCCGATGACGAGAAGAGCGAAGCACTCGATGATTCACATTTGGGAAATGACTCGCATGGTTTCTCGCCTGACGATTCGTAGCGTACTGTTTCTGGCGATTTTCGCTGCTGTCGAAGCAACCTCGTTGTCTTGCGCTGTCGCAGCCGACAAGAAAATCTCGTTCAATCGCGATATCCGGCCGATCCTGTCGGATAACTGCTTTCAATGCCATGGTCCTGACGAGCACAAACGTCAGGCCGGGCTGCGTTTGGACTTAAAGGATGCCGCCGTCAAAGCAGGGGAATCTGGACGCGTCGCCATCGTTCCTGTAAAGCCCGATGCCAGTGAACTGGTAGCTCGCATCATCACGAACGACAAAGATCTTCAGATGCCCCCTGCGAGTTCCGGTAAAAGACTGACACCCCCGCAGATTGAACTCCTGAAACAATGGATCGCTGAAGGGGCCGAATACCAGGGGCACTGGGCATTCCTGCCGGTTCAGCGGCCTGTCCCACCCGCCGTCGATCATGAAAAATGGGTTCGAAATCCGATCGACCAGTTCGTATTGGCCCGTTTGTTTCAGGAAGGGTTGAAACCATCCGCTGAAGCATCCCGGCAGACTTTGATTCGGCGTGTATCGCTCGATCTGACAGGTCTGCCTCCAACACCCGCTGAAGTGGATGCGTTTGTCGCTGATAACTCGCCCGACGCATACGAGAAAGTTGTGGACCGCCTGTTGCAGTCAAAGCGTTATGGGGAGCGAATGGCCCTGCAATGGCTCGATTTTGCCCGCTACGCTGACAGTAACGGCTATCAGACCGATGGCAGTCGCTATCAATGGCCCTGGAGAGACTGGGTGATTGATGCATTCAACCGGAATCAACCGTTTGATCAATTTACGATTGACCAACTGGCCGGGGACCTCGTTCCGAATCCGTCCCGAGCCCAGAACATCGCGACGGGTTTCAATCGCAATCATCGCTTGAACGGTGAAGGGGGCATCATTGCGGAAGAATGGCGTGTCGAAACAGTCATCGACCGCGTGGAAACGACTGGGATGACCTGGATGGCGCTGACTCTCAACTGCTGTCGCTGCCACGACCACAAGTACGATCCCATTACCCAGCGCGAGTTCTACCAGCTCTTTTCCTTCTTCAACAACATCGCCGAAAGTGGGACATTGCAGGGTGATTCAAAGAACACCGACCCTTTGATTGTCGTTCCGACCGACGAACAGGAATCTGAGATTGCACGGTTGGACGAAGAGATCGCTCGTGCAGAAAAGCAAGTTTCAGAAACCGTCAAGCTTTTGCCGCAATTGATTGCTGCGTGGGAACCGGGATTCAAATCCAGGATGGCCGAAAGCGGTGTAACGGTCTGGCAGCAGCTTGCGGTAAAGACTGTTAAATCGGCGGGGGGAGCCAAGATGACCCGGCAGCCCGACGGCTCATATCTGGTGGCGGGGAAGAACCCTCAGAACGATGTTTATACGGTCACTGCACCTGTCGATGCAGGGAGCTTCAGTGGGCTGTTGCTGGAGTGCTTTGCCGATCCCAGTCTGCCGAATCAAAGCCTTGGTCGCTTTTCGAATGGAAACTTCGTGCTGTCATCGATCGAAGCCGAAATCAGTGCACCCAGCTTGAAAGAACCACTTGTAGCGAAGTTCAATCGTGCTGAAGCCACCTATTCACAGAAGGGTTGGGAAATCGGACTTGTCCTCGATGGAGCACCCAGCAATGGATGGGCGGTTGATGGGCCGACCCGGCGTGACCAGACGAACGCCATGTTTCTTGTTGAAAGTCCGCTGACGCTCCCGAAGGATGCCACGCTGACTGTTCGGTTGAAACATGAAGCTCTCGGCCAGCACAACATCGGAAGATTCCGAATTTCCATGACGTCGCTTCCTCCGGCGACTGTGAAACTTGACGGGGCCAGTTTCCCTGACTCCTTGAAACAGACTCTGGCGCTCGAACCGGACAAGCGATCACCGCAACAGAAGGACGAGCTTGAGAAATTCTTCCGGGCGAATGTTGACAGCCCGCTCAAGCAGGCGGAATCCGCAGTTGCCCGATTCAAGCAACAGCAGAACAAGATCATGGCAGCGTCCCCCAATGTCATGGTGATGCGCGAGCTGCCAAATCCGCGCGATGCATTTGTGCTGATTCGTGGTGAATACGACAAACGCGGCGATAAAGTCCCGGCGGGACTTCCTGCCGCTCTCCCTCCGTTCCCGGCCGGAGCACCGAAAAACCGGCTTGGACTTGCCCAGTGGCTGGTTGATCCCTCGCATCCATTGACCTCACGTGTGTGGATCAACCGGGCCTGGGAACGATTTTTCGGAACTGGCATCGTTAAGACCTCGGAAAACTTTGGTTCGCAGGCAGACTTCCCCTCGCACCCGGAATTACTCGACTGGCTGGCCGCGGAGTTCATGCAACCGACGGTATCTCCCGCTGTGGCAGGTCAACCAGCACAGCGCTGGGACATGAAGGCCATTCAGAAATTGATTGTGATGAGTGCCACGTACCGTCAAACCTCGCACGTCACACCGGCTTTGGTCGAACGCGATTCTGAAAACCGCCTGCTGGCCCGCGGTCCACGCTTCCGTCTTTCAGGCGAAGCCTTGCGTGATCAGGCATTGGCCGTCAGCGGTCTGCTGGTCGAGAAAATCGGTGGTCCCAGCGTTCGCCCCTACATGCCTGACGGAGTCTGGGATGAAACCAGCCGGTACGGTGATCTGCGAGGTTACAAGCACGACACGGGCGATGGCCTCTATCGCCGCACGATGTACACAATCTGGAAGCGGACAGCCGCTCCTCCGAGCATGCTGTTGTTCGATGCTCCGAACCGCGAAGTCTGTACCGTGAAGCGATCACGAACGAATACCCCGCTCCAGGCGCTTTCGCTGCTGAATGAAATCACCTATGTCGAAGCGGCGCGGAAACTGGCCGAGCGAATGCTGACGGAAGGGAGTTCACCCGACGAACAACTGACGCGAGGTTTTCAACTGGCGACATCGCGACGGCCGACCGCCGACGAATTGAAGATCCTGACCGAAGGTTTACAGGCTGATCTGACGCATCTGAAACAGAATGCTGACGCTGCAAAGAAACTGGTTGCCTACGGTGATTCCAAGTCGGCGGCGAATCTTGATCCCGTCGAACTGGCTGCCTATACCCTGACCGCCAACGTGCTGCTGAATCTGGACGAAGTTGTTACTCGTGAGTGATGGCGAATCCGTTTGAACGATCGGGGTTCGACAACTCCTGATCACAAATTGCTTGAAAATCACGATCATCACCATGATGAAAGAATTTAACCATGACCGCGCCTGATCTCTTCCAATGGCAGGATGCCCTCAATCGTCGTACATTTCTGCAGCAGAGTTCTGCAGGAATCGGGGCCGCCGCCCTGGGGACGCTGATGGCTCAAAACAGCGTCCAGGCGGCATTGCCAGGGTTTCCCAATTTTACTCCGAAGGCGAAGCGGATCATCTATCTGTTTCAATCCGGGGCACCTTCGCAGATGGATCTGTTTGATCCCAAACCGGCAATGACTGCCCGCCATGGCGAAGACCTGCCGGAGTCGATTCGCAAGGGACAGCGGTTGACGACGATGACATCGGGACAGTCGAAGTTTCCCGTGGCTCCGTCCATCTTCAAGTTTGCTCAGCACGGCAAGTCTGGAATGTGGATGAGCGAGCTGCTGCCACATATGTCAACCGTGGCCGACGAATTCTGCATGATCCGATCAATGAACACGGAGGCCATCAACCACGATCCCGCGATCACATTCTGTCAAACGGGGCATCAACTGGCAGGACGCCCCAGTATCGGGTCGTGGTTGAGTTACGGACTGGGAAGTGAAAACCAGGATCTTCCGGCGTATGTCGTGCTGACGTCATTCGGCAG
>CAZSTW010000137.1:6613-9245 GCA_964609845.1 uncultured Planctomycetaceae bacterium
CGGCAGTGGACGCCCCGATGATCAGCCCTTGTATGATCGATTGTGGGGATCGGGATTTCTTCCGTCAGTCCATCAGGGGGTAAAGTTCCGTAACAAAGGGGATGCGGTGCTGTATCTGTCGAATCCCCCGGGAGTTGACCCGGCGGCACGCCGAGGCACGCTCGATCGCCTGTCGGCACTGAATAAACAGCATCTGCAACAGGTTGGCGACCCCGAAATTCAGACACGTATCGCTCAATACGAGATGGCTTTCCGGATGCAAACGAGTGTTCCGGACCTGCTGGACATTTCGAAGGAACCTCAGCACGTCCTCGATTCCTACGGCCCTGATGTCAAGCGACCGGGAAGCTATGCCGCGAACTGCCTGCTGGCACGTCGCCTGGCGGAACGCGATGTCCGTTTTGTCCAGTTGTTCCACATGGGATGGGACCACCACGGTGGCCTTCCCGCTGCCATCAAGGGGCAGTGCAGAGACACCGATCAGGCGACAGCAGCATTGATCAAGGATCTGAAGCAGCGAGATTTGCTGAAGGATACGTTGATTGTCTGGGGAGGTGAATTCGGTCGCACGATCTATTCACAAGGAGGACTTTCAGCGACGGACTATGGTCGAGACCATCATCCAAGGTGCTTCAGCATCCTGCTGGCCGGGGCCGGGATCAAGGGCGGGACTACCCTCGGTGAAACCGACGACTACTGCTACAACATCGTGAAAGATCCGGTCCATGTTCACGATCTGAATGCGACCATCCTGCACCTGCTGGGAATCGATCATACGCGTCTGACCTATCGATATCAGGGACGCGATTTCCGATTGACGGACATTCACGGCGAGATCGTAAAGGGTGTGCTGGCGTAAGCCGAACAGGTCAACATGAGAGTCCGTGTCTCAGCAGTAGAGTCTCAGGCGGTCCACGCGAGCGAACCGATTCAAGGTGTAAAAACAAGATGATGCGGCATTCGACGGTGATTCTGACAACACTGTGCATTCTGTCGTCTGTCTGTGAACGTGCGAACGCCGTAGACCGGATCGAATTCAATCGTGACATCCGTCCAATCCTGTCTGACAATTGTTTCGCCTGCCACGGTCCTGATGAGAAGACTCGACAAGCCGACTTGCGACTGGACCTTTCCGATGCCGCACGTAAATCACTGCCGTCGGGAAAAACCGCGGTCGTTCCCGGCAAGCAGGGGGAAAGTGAACTGATCCGAAGGATCGTTACTGTCGATGCAAATGCACAGATGCCTCCCCCGGACAGTGGCAAGCACTTGACTTCTGCTCAGATCGCGATCTTGAAGCGGTGGGTGGAACAAGGGGCTGAGTATCAGGCACACTGGTCATTTGCTCCTTTGTCGCGTCCGCAAGTGCCATCTGTCGAAGTCGCGCTGAACCAACAGTCAAGAAATAGCATCGATGCTTTCATTCTGTCGCGATTGGCAGACGAGAAGTTGAGTCCCTCGCCTGAAGCGGACCGATTGAGATTGCTACGACGGATCTCACTTGATCTGACGGGTGTCCCGCCAACACTGAGCGAAATCGATGAATTCCTGGCAGATGGTGCTCCCGATGCCTTTGAAAAAGTTGTCGACAGGTTGATGGCATCGCCTCGCTACGGCGAACGAATGGCGATTGACTGGCTTGATGCGGCACGTTACGCGGACACTCATGGATTCAACAACGACACGACGCGTTACATGTGGCGATGGCGTGACTGGACAATCGAGGCCTTAAACAAAGGAATCCCCTTTGACCAGTTTGTGACGGAACAACTGGCAGGCGACCTGCTTCCCGAACCGACGCTCGATCAGCGGATTGCCACGGGCTTCAATCGAAACCATGTGATCAATTCGGAAGGGGGAATCATCCCGGAAGAATACCGGGTTGAATACGTGGCTGATCGTGTTCACACAACAGCGACAATCCTGATGGGTGTCTCGTTCAGTTGTGCCCGCTGCCATGACCACAAGTTCGATCCGTTCACCCAGCGCGAGTACTATCAGTTCTTTGCGTTCTTCAACAATTTGAATGAACAGGGCGAAGCCGGTCGCGTGGGGAATGCTGAACCAACGGTGAAGGCGCCGACCCCTGATCAGCTTGCAAAGCAGCAGGCGATCACGAAGGCAATCGCTGCACACGAACAATCACAGCGTGAACGATTCGAACAGGCTGCGAAGCAGATCGGCACGTGGGAACCACAACTACGTGAAATATATGCCAAATCAGCGATTGCTCCTGCTCCGCAATTTCACTGGATGCTCGATGAGTCACAAGGGACCGAAGTTACCGAAGCGAGTGACAAGAGTCGAAAAGGGAAAGTTCACGGCAAGGGCGAATGGACCACTGGAAAAATTGGCGGGGCGGTGAAACTCGACGGCGCCAGTCATATTGATGTTGGTGATTTCGCGGACTTCGAACGAACCGACAAGTTCTCGTATTGCGCTTGGGTAAACCTTCCTGGCAAGGATGCGGCCACTGTTATTTCCCGGATGGATGATGCCGCGGCACATCGCGGTTTTGATCTGCTTTTGACGGGTGGAAAACTGACGGCTCACCTGGTGCATCATTGGCCAGACAATGCACTGCACGTGCAGACGAAAGCGGAATTCCCGGTCAATGAATGGCTTCATGTCT
>CAZSTW010000137.1:9379-18643 GCA_964609845.1 uncultured Planctomycetaceae bacterium
TCATGTCTGTGCCACATACGATGGGTCGTCTCAGGGGGAAGGCTTCAAACTCTACGTGAATGGCAAACTGCAGGAAGCCGAAATCACCAATAAGCATCTGTCAGAGACAACGCGAACGGCGAAGACGCTGCGAATCGGTCGCCGCACGTCGGGGGCACCTCTGAAGGGGATGGTAGACGATGTGAAGATTTTCAATCGTGAATTGTCAGCAGATGAAGTTGCGGCCGTGGCAGGAACCGATGGGATTCGCGAACTGCTAGCAGTTGCGCCAGAACAACGAACGCCGGATCAGACCCGGGAACTCGTACGAATCTACCTCAATCGTTTTGACGCGGAATTCCAGCAGTTCGCCACCCGACGAAACCAGCTCGACAAGCAAAAAGCCGATCTTGAGAAATCGATTCCAACGGCGATGGTCATGGTCGAAATGTCGCCCGCACGCAAGGCATTTATTCTCAAGCGGGGGCAGTACGATCTTCCGACTGAAGAAGTGCAGGCGGATACACCGGCGAGTCTGCCTCCTTTCCCGGCCGATGCTCCCAGAAATCGACTCGGACTCGCTCGCTGGTTGTTTGCTCCGAATCATCCCTTGACCAGTCGGGTCGCGGTCAATCGGGCGTGGAGCCTCTTTTTCGGCACGGGATTAGTCGAAACGGTCGAGGATTTCGGGTCGCAGGGACAATGGCCCAGTCATCTGGATTTGCTCAACTGGCTGTCTGCGGAGTTTGCAGGAATCGACGGAGCCGCGGGAAATGTCGCTGGGCGAGGCCGCTGGGATGTGAAGCGTCTGCATCGCATGATTGTCACGTCGGCAACCTATCGGCAGTCGTCACGCATATCCCGCGAACTCCTGGATCGTGATCCACAGAACAAACTGCTTGCCCGGGGCCCCCGGTTCCGACTGCAGGCGGAACTGATTCGCGATAACGCCCTGGAAGTCGCGGGTTTACTGAGTGATCGGATTGGTGGACCGAGTGTATCTCCGTACCAACCCGCAGGACTGTGGGACGACGTCGCCGTCGGTGCGGACTATGAAGGAACGGTTTATCGCCTCGACAAGGGAGAGGGCCTGTATCGACGAAGTATGTATACATTCTGGAAGCGAACCTGTCCGCCACCGGGACTGAATACGTTCGATGCCCCCGAACGCGAAGTCTGTACGGCCCGGCGTTCACGTACGAATACCCCCCTGCAGGCTCTGGTCCTGATGAACGATCCGACCTATCTGGAAGCCGCCCGGAAACTGGCCGAGAGTGTCATGCAATCCGGTGGAAATACCACTGCATCAAAGATTCAGTTCGCCTATCGCCGAACACTATCACGACCACCCACGGACGCAGAGATGAAACTGACACAAAAGCTGTTCGAACAGCGTCTGCAAAAGTTTCGTCAGGATGCCGCGTCCGCCAAAGCACTTATCTCCATCGGAGATTCACAACCGGACAAAACGCTGGCCGAGGCAGAACTCGCCGCGTGGTCGTCTGTCATGAGTGTCATTTTGAACCTGGACGAGGCGATCACAAAGGGGTGATACGATGACACGACGACTTCTGATGGTCTGCGTCATGACGATTGGAAGTATTATCACGGCAGATGAGTTGCCGAAGGCACTTAAAATCACAACGAAGCGCGAGACCGACCGCGTTGTCATTGAAACGAAATCGGGTCAGGCTGTCATCTCGATTCGCAGCCCATTCGGGATCAGTCAAGCGGTGATGAGCCGCACAGAGAAGTCCTGGCCAGACGTGATGATCTTGAAACTGCACCTGCAGGGGCTGGAGAGTTTCAGTGTTTCCAATGGAAAGATCACTCTCCATGCGGCGGTCTCCAGTTCCGACAACAAACCGCCACGCATCTGGAAAGACAATGCCGAAAGCGTTCTCCTTGATGAGAAAAGTCCGTACTGGCTGGATCTGCGTATGATTGGAAGCGATGGCAAACCGACGGGAGCCATTCCGCTGAAGGATGGATACTTTGAAATCTGTCTGCCGAAGCGATTTTTCGACGGGAATCCGCCGTCGATTACTGTGGATTGGATCGACTTCTTTCGAAGTTGACTTCTGAGGGGAACGGACCGCAGGAGTTGTTACGAGAGGTAACTGGACGCAAGTCGTGACGTGGTCCGCTCGGAGTTTGACGGTTGCTCCGCGACGGCAACGGATGACAACAAGACTTGCCTCGCGACAGAATTCTTCCCTGAAAATCACCTCACGAAGAGATTCCGTCAAGGATGTGGACCGCCCCTGGTCTTCCCTGACTGGGTGCCCGGAAACCACAAACCAGACGACTTGTCAATCATTGCCGTTCCTGCCAGACTCATCGACGTCCTTACAGGTCACGTGGAATAATGAGTGGTACGGTCGATGGCGATTGAAAATATGATGGATGAAATGCAGCCGGACTGTGCGGGTTTGAAGCGGGTGTGGCTCTGTCGCAGATTCCTGCTGGCTGCGGTGCTGCTGATCGGCTCCCCTCTTGTTCCTGAGGCCGCTGGCGGTGCGATGCTGCTGCACATTGGCGCCACCACGCCACGTGTTGTTCCACGGGGGACAACGGTCGAGGTCACGATTCAGGGAATTTGCCTGAAAGATGCTCGTGAGATTGTCTTCTATAAGCCGGGCATTCGTGCGGTCGCCATCGAACAACTGCCGAAGTTGCCTCAGCCGATCGGCCTGGTACATGGCGGCCGGATGGAAGAGCAGATCCTCTGCAAACTTGAGGTGGCACCGGATTGCATTCCAGGTGAACATCCATTTCGCGTTCGAACCGCAACCGAAATCACCTCGCTCGGTACGATTCATGTCTCTCCATTCAAGGTTATTGACGAGAATGAGCAGGGGTACAACTCCAATGACACATTCCAGACCGCCATGCCGGTGACGACGAATGTCACCGTCCGCGGGCGGATGGGACCGAGTGCCAAAGGGGATATTGACGTCTATCGAGTCCCGGTTACTGCCGGGGGACGGTTGTCCGTCGAAGTCGATTCCGTTCGCATTGCTGATATGCACTACGGTGGATCGGAATACGATCTCGCACTTCGGATTCTCGATGAAACAGGGCGGGAACTGGCCGCGAACGATGACAACCCGCAGCATCTGCAGGACCCGCTGCTTTCTATCAAGACGCCACGCGACGGCTTTGCCTATGTCGAAGTGCGGCGATCTGTGTTCGTGCCGAATGACAAGGCCTATTGTGTGCACATCGGAACAAACCCTCGACCGCTGGTGACGTATCCGCTCGGTGGGCCTGCTGGAACAAAGCAGACCTTTGAACTGCTGGGCGATCCGCTGGGGCCGATTTCTGAGTCATTGGCGATTTCCAGCCAACCTGGGACGTTTGAATATTTCGGCGAGGCTCCGTCGCCGCTGTTGATTCGTTCCAGCAGTATTCCAAATGTTCTCGAGGAGACTCAGGCGGCAAATACTCGTGTCGCAAATCTTCCAGCAGCCTTAAATGGCCGGATCGATCAGCGCGGCGATGCGGATGCGTTTCAGGTTTCGGTCAAGAAAGGGGATCGCTGGCGTGTGCGCGTATTTGCCGCTTCGCTGGGTTCGCCCATCGATCCGAAGTTGCGAATCCGGTCGGTTGAATCACTCAACAGAGGAGCCTCACCGGAGATTGATGCAGATGACAGTCGACTGGTCGACCGCGATATCTTTGGGACAGGTTTTCGCAGCGGCGGTGGCCTGAAGGACATTCTCGATCCCTCCGTGATCTGGGAACCGAAAGCCGACGGCGATTATCTGATTGAGATCGAGGACACCAGTGGTTCCAATGGCCGGGAGGCGGTCTATCGTATTGAAGTTGAGGCTGCTTCCAATTCGATTCATACACTGCTCGCCAGCACCGCGTTTGATTGGGAAGAATGTATTCGGACGAGTGGACTGGTTGTGCCGCAGGGAAACCGCTGGACCGTCAACATCAGCTTGCCACAAGGGCAGGGAAGCAATTTTCGGGGTGATTTTGATCTGGTCGCACAGGGTTTGCCCGAGGGGATCAAACTGATGTCGGGACGCGTTCCCGCTGGTCGAACGCTGTGGCCAATCCAGTTCGTGGCTGAACCAACCGCCAAGCCGGGAAGTGCGTTAATCACAATCGAGGCGAGACCCGTCGATGTGACTCAGAAGCTCGAGAGTCACTCGCAGCAGTCGCTGCCATACATCAATCACTCGGGCGGGGACGCATGGCGGACCGTCCGGCTGAATCGTTATGTTCTGGCGGTGACGGAAGAGGCTCCTTTTTCGGTTGAAATCCAGTCGCCACCGACAGCACTCGTTCGGGGTGGCGAATTGGCGATCCCGGTCAAGATCCTGCGTCGAAAGGATTTCAACGGGCCTGTTGAATTTCAGTGCGACTGGGTTTCGCCTGGAGTTTCTGTTCAACCGGCGACTGTTATTCCGGCAGGTGAAGATACCGGTGTCATGAGAATCACGGGAGAATTGAATGCACCGCTCGGCAAGTGTCCCCTTGTAATCAGTGCCTGCACGATGCGCGAGGATCTCGATCCCTATCTCGGGACCGGGCGGATCAGAGTTTCGTCCGAGATCGTGGATCTGTCGATTGCCGAACCCTTTATCGAACTTACCAGCCAGCCGGAAGCGATTCGCCGAGGCGAGCGGAAAAAATATGTGTGGGCAGTTCAGCACAAGAGCCCGTTTGAAGGGTCAGCAACCACGCGTCTGTTGGGACTTCCCAAGGGAGTCAGCGTTGTGGAACCCCTGCCAATGGTCACTCGCGACAGCAAGGAACTCGCCTTTGAGGTGGAAGCAACAAACGAGGCATTGCTGGGAAGCGTTCGTGGTATCAGTTGCGAGATCACCGTCCGTGCCGCGGGACAGGAAATTCGTCAGCGAACGGGAAATGGAACATTGCGGATTGATCCGCTCATTGAAGCCAAAAAGCCTTAGACCAACAGCGGATGGGAAAAAGAGGCCCGTGATGTCTGATCGAAACAAATCTCCGGTCTATTCGCTAAGTACTTGCATGTTGCGAAATGTTCTTTGTTATTGCGTTGCATCCGTCGCGATGTCGTCGATGTATTGCCACACGACCGCCGGTGCTGCCGAAGTCAGTTTCCGCCGTGATGTCATGCCTGTCTTTTTTCGAGCGGGATGTAATTCGGGGACGTGCCACGGTTCGGCCCGAGGCAAAGACGGGTTCATGCTGTCCCTGTTCGGGTATGACGCAAAAGGTGACTACGAACGGATTGTCAACGAGATGGTCGGTCGCCGTGTCAATCCAGCGGTGCCATCCCAGAGTCTGCTGTTGTTGAAGGCCACGGGGGCGGTCCCTCACACTGGCGGAAAGCTCTTTGGCCGAGACACTGAGTACTACCAGACGATCTTGAAATGGATCGAAGCGGGAGCTCCGGATGATATCGGCGACGTTCCCGCGACAGTGGCGGTCGAATTGTCGAGCGAGCGTCTGTTGTTTGAACGTCCACAAGCGAAGGAATCGCTGAAAGTCACTGCGAAAGCGAGCGACGGCTCGACGCGTGATGTCACGAAGCTCGCTCGATATTTCTCTAACAACGAGAGTGTTGCCAGGATTGATGCGGATGGAAACGTAACGGCGACGGGGGCAGGAGACACTCATGTGTTTGCCCGCTTCAGTCGATTTACCGTGGGAGTCGAAGTGATCGTCCTGCCCCAGGAAGGAAACTTTGTCTGGCCCAATCCTGCTGCAGCCAATTTTATCGATGAACTGGTGTTTGATCGGTTACAGAAACTGCGAATTGCGCCGTCCGAGCTTTGTGACGATGAAACGTTTCTGCGGCGAGTGACACTGGATCTGATTGGACGTGCACCGACGGTTGATGAATACCGTACTTTTATGTCGGACGCACGACCTGACCGACGAGCAGCTAAGATCGATCAGTTGATCGCGGACGATGCGTTTGCAGATTACTGGACGGCGCTCTGGGGTGAGCAACTGCGGATCATTGGCGGCAACTACGCCCCCGTGGCGACTGACGTGAAAGCTGCGGATGCCTATTATCAGTGGATTCGCAAGCAGATGCGGGATGGCAGACCGCTGAATGAGTTTGTCGCGGAAATGGTGGATGCCTCGGGCAGTAATCTGACGAACGGACCCGTGAATCTTTACACGATGCTGGTTCATAAACCTCAATTTGAACCGAAAGCGTTCGCCGCAGACTTCTCTCAAGTCTTCCTGGGAGTGCAGATTCAATGTGCCGAATGTCACAACCATCCGTTTGATCGGTGGACTCAGGATGACTACTACGGCTTCGTCAGTTTCTTTACGGGAATGAAGCGGAAGCCCGGTGTCGAACCGCGGGAACGGCGGATCTATTGTGATACCACAGCACCACCAGCCCGGCATCTGGTCGACGGTCGTCCCATGCCAGCCCGAGTGCTGGGGGGAATCGAACCCGTCGCCGCAGGGGGGGATCCTCGAACCGCACTGGCGAATTGGCTGACCTCACCACAGAATGATCTTTTCAGCAGAAACCTGGCGAACAGGATCTGGGCTCATTTTCTGGGACGAGGCATTATTGAGCCCGTTGACGATGTCCGTGCGAGTAATCCACCAGTCAATGCACCGTTGCTGGAGGCGTTATCGAAGCAACTGGTCGAATCGAAATTCAGCCTGAGGACTCTGGCGAAAGAGATCTGCAATTCGCGAGTCTACCAGTTGAGTGCAAAACCCAATGCCTCCAACCAGCGAGATACGCGCCAGTTTTCGCACGCACATCTGCGTCGACTGCGAGCGGATGTGCTGCTCGATTCGGTCGTCACGGCGACGGGAATTACCCGGCGTTTTAACGGATTCCCGGAAGGGACGCGAGCCATTGAATACTATCCTCGCGAGTCGGGTGATACAGAAGGTCCGCATTTCGGTGATCCGTTCTTCGCCACGTTTGGACGTTCCAGTCGCGCGACTGTCTGTGCCTGCGAAACCAAGAAGGAACCGACGCTTTCACAGACTCTGCACATGGCAGTGGGAGAAACCGTGAAGGACCGGATTGCAGGGAATTCTGCCGTCCAGAAAATGCTGGACCGAAATGCGGCCCCCGAAGAAATCGTCGAAGAACTGTTTATCAGGACACTTTGCAGACGCCCCACCAGCGCCGAGCGAACGGCGATCCGCGATTTGATTGGCGAAGATTCCAAAGATCGGGCAATCTACGAAGATATTTTCTGGAGCCTGCTGAACTCGACTGAGTTTTCATTCAACCATTAGAACGCATCTCATTTCAGTGTGGCGTCCCGCGGGCATCAAACGACACCGTCTGACCCATGTTTCGACGCGACACGGAAGTGCGACACGCACTCGTCCCCTGAGTATTTTCTCGCGGAGTCAGGATCACCGAATGAGATCTTTTTTTCTGAAAGCATGGGCGGCACTCGGGGTGTTCGTCGTGATCGGATTGGCGGCATTGTCGGCTCTCCAGCCACGTCCACGACAAATCGATCCTGTTCCCGAATCGGAAGTGGAGCGAACGATCGTTGAGAAGGGAACAACGTACAAGCTCCACAAGGGCAACCTGTACCGAGTCAATGCGAGTACGGGGAAGTGGGAGTTTGCTCAACAGGTCTACGACCCCGATTTTTACGCCAGGAATTACGTCGAGCGAAATGGGGCGATCTTTCGAAAGAATCCTGATGGTGAACCATTGCCTGTGAAGCGAACGTTTTATGAAGACTTCGAAGGAACCAGCAAACTCGCTGACCTGATCGGTCTGAAGCGAGGTTGGACCACATGTGAGCTCCAATCGCCGAAGACACCGACTGTCAATGACTATGTGAAGCTGCGCAATCGCATTCTCAAGGGTGAAGCAGACTTCATCGATAACCGGATCGAACCAAGCAATGAATTATCGCACGACGGAAAAACCGCATTGAAGACGGTTTCTGTTTCGCCGAGTCGCGGGATGGTGACAGCCAAGGCCTCGCTCTCCACGGAACTGATGCACTTCGTAAAAGGGGACGATGTCTGGATGTCACTCTGGTGCCATGTTCCGACCGCAAGTGGAATCCCGTTCACTGTGCTGGACCTGGAAACGACCTGGATTCATCAGCATCCCGGGATGCGGATTGTCCTTGTCGATAGCAAGTACGCGGCCTTTCAAATGAAAGGGGTCGATCACACGTATTACAGTCAGCCCAAGGGAAAAGAAGTTCCGTTTCCCACAGGACGCTGGGTCCATCTCAAATCGCATCTGAAGTTGTCTGAGAAAGACGACGGTGTGATCGAGTTATGGCAGGACGGAAAGAAGATCATTGATGCACGTGGGCAAACATTGGTATTTGCCCACGCGATATACAACAGCTTTGAGATCGGCATCAGTGCCTACAACGGTAGTGATAAACCGGCAACTCTGTACGTCGATGATGTCACCATTTCGGATCAACTGCTGAAGGAGTGACTCAAGCCGACCAGCATTGAGTTCCACCGTCAACGCGCAGGACCTGGCCTGTCACGAAGTCACCGAGTGGTCCAGCGAAGAAATCGATCACGCGTGCCACTTCATCAACCATAGCGACCCTGTCCAGGGTTCCTTCGGAAACCAGGCGTTCGCCGGGGACGTGTCGAGTTCCCAGAAAGCGCCCTGTACGTGTATCGCCCGGGGCCAGGCTGTTCACGTTGACGTTGTAGGGGCGCAGCTGCACCGCCAGACATCGCGTGTACTCGACAACCGCGGCTTTGGCCGTCGCATAAATGACGCTGTTGTCATTTCCCTTGAAAGCCGCGATGGAACTGATGGTGATGATTCGCCCGGACTTACGTTCCATCATTCCTCGTGCCACCTGCTGACAGACAAGGATTGTACTGAGCAGGTTGCGATCCAGAACCGCTTTGACATCAATTTCCTTGACGTTGACCGCGTCATTCGGATTTGGTTTGCCACCGGCTGCGGCGACGTCACCTCCAGCGTTATGGACCAGGATTCCAACCGGCCCCAATTCCTGATTGGCGGTCTGAACGACGCGTTCGACATCAGCACTGTTTGTCAGATCGCCCAGGACGCGAATTGTGCGAACACCATACTGCTCACTGATCTGGCGCGCAACATCGGTCAGGGTGGTCCCTTCGCCATACTCGGCGGGGCCGTTTTCACGCATCCCATGGATGACGACGTCGGCTCCCAGGGCCGCCAGTCGTTCAGCGAATGCCCGTCCCAATCCTCGCCCTGCCCCGGTGACGATTGCAACCTGTCCTGCCAGCGATTTTTCCAAAATGCAAATTCCTTCAGGTGATGCGTGTTCTTCGATTGCCCCTGCTTCACTTTTGACGCTG
>CAZSTW010000138.1:0-5380 GCA_964609845.1 uncultured Planctomycetaceae bacterium
TCGGGAACAGAATTCGAGTGTGCGATGCCGGTGGCCACTGCTCCAGATACGGACTTTCAATTTCAATCCACTCGATCTTGAGTCGTGGCGGATTCGGCTCTTTGCTCACGGGTGGGGTCGCGTTCCAGACATAGAGGATGCTGCAGTTCTGATCGCGGAAGTGGCCCGGATTGGGCAACGGGAAATTCTCGATGCGAGCACGAAACTCATACGTCCGAGGCTCAAAATGTTCGACAACAGTCGGCTCGCTGACGTTTTTGATTTCGATGCCATGCAGGTTGGTGCAACCGAGACCGACGGCAAGCTGTGGCGGGCGCGTATTCTCTGCCCCCGGCTCGGGCTCGACGCAAGCGGCCTGTACCCGGATCAACATTTCGCCGCGTCGGAACGGGTGGTGCAACCGGAAGCCGTAGCGAAATTCGGGCCGCGAAAGCGCAGCCTCTCCAAACGGTCGCGGGGCGGCTGGCCGCAGCATGCCGATCGGAAAGGGATCCTTGGCGTCCTTTCCAAACTGGCAGTCGTCGCCGATTGTGAAGGTCTTACCTTTGGCGAAATAGTCGTAGCTCTCGCCATGCCGATCCTCAGGCTTGGACAGAACCACTGGGGGCTTTTTCGCTTCAAGTCGATACCGGTGAACTTCAGGGGGAGGCCCAGTGACGATGGCCTCTGCCAGTGCCTCATCGGCAATTTGCAGGTACATCTCATATTGGAGTGGAGACATTCGCAGCGCATCGCCGTCGTTACGAAAACCATCCTTCGATCGCCCATCTTCGGGCAGTCGCGTGCCGAAGTCGATCCCCAGTCCCAGCAAATCCTGCATCGTCCGTTCGTACTCGCGGCGGGTCAGCCGACGGAAATGTGTTGCCTGATTCCTGGTCAAGGCCGAGCGTCGCATTTCCTGCACGATCCAGCCGGTGATCATTTCACGATCTGCTACTGCGAGCTGCGGCTCATCTTTTGGGGGCATGTCGCCGAAATTGAGCCGATTCAGCACCTCTTGCCAATGTTCACCATCGTTACCTTTGACGAGATCCGGGTTCAGCTTGTCGATCCGCAATTCGCCCTTGGGTTTGTCAACGGTCGAGTCGTGGCAACTCAGGCAGTACTGCTTGAGAAGCGGAGCAACTTTTGCGAATGAAATCGGTTCCGCAGCGCACAAAGAAGTCCAACTCGCGCCCCACAAGACCAGCATCGAACACAACATGAAACTCACACGCTGCATGACATAACCTCAAGAATCAATTTCTTCGCCCTCTCACGAAATCTCAGTTCGAGCGGCTTTACCCATTCGAGTGGCTCGGCGGCGGAAGTCGCTCTCTTTGCAATTGAGGTGGCTCCACGAATGCCTCTCGTTGTCGCAGGCGATAAATCATGCAGCAGTTCCGTTTGAACGTCCATCTCGTTGCTGTCGGCATCCCACCAGATATCATGGCTGCGCGCAGGACCATTGTCCATTTCGCGGAAATGCCGTGACCTGTGGCAAGCAGGTCATCGAACGCGGTCGCTGAGATGTCATTTTGAATTCTAACCAATCCGTGAAGAAAAACAGGCCGGCAGGGCGGACAGGTCTTTGATAACTGCTTCCCACTCGTTCGGCCCCGATAACCGTCAAAATCGCTCCTGATTGAGCCCCGAATCCGGCCCGTGAGGCAACATGTGCGGACAGATTTGTAAGCGGGAAACGACAGGTCTGGATGCTTGCAGGCGGTGTCCAATCCCGGTGTGATGCCTGAGAACTGACGAAGTGTGTCTCACACATAGCCACTGAAACTCGAATTCGAAACATCTCGAACGTCGTGCCAGCCTGTGGCCGAGGAGTCGACTCCACCTGCAATGACTTGGTTTTCCAGGCCGCGAGGGGTTTGCAGAGACTTCATTCGTTGAACGAACAAAATTGGTTGCTACCAAACCGTCTGGATGGACGGAACGCCATTCAACCGTTCTGATAATGCTCAAATCTCGATTTCTTGACCCGTTATCTGAACGGTGGAGGTGGAGATCCAGTCATTGTCAGGAGATGTGTTGATGGGGGCGAGCAGCTTGATTGTTTCAGAGCGACATTCCACTGCGAAGTTCGGGGGGCATTCGGCGGTAAGAATGACTCGCCTCTTTCGGCAGGCATTCGTTGCTATCGGCGGTATGATCGCCATCCTGTCAGCACAGACCGCTTCGGCAGAAGAGATTCGGCCGAATGTTGTACTGATTGTGATTGATGATCTGGGGTGGGCTGATCTGGGCTGTTATGGCAGCAAATTTCATAAGACTCCTCATCTGGATCGCATGGCAGCCGAAGGGATGCGATTCACCCAGGCGTATGCCGCTTGTCCCGTCTGCTCCCCCACCCGAGCCGCAATTATGACGGGAAGATACCCACAACGGATGGGGATCACCACATGGCTGCCGGGGCATCCTGATCGGAACGAATACCGCCTCTTGCAACCCAAAGTCAATCAGCAGTTACCGGCCGAGGAAACAACGGTCGCGGAGGTCCTTAAAACAGCAGGGTACGCGTCCGCTTCGATTGGAAAATGGCATCTCGGCGGCACCGGGTCTTTGCCTACCGATCACGGGTTCGATGTGAACATCGCTGGAGATCAATCGGGTTCGCCTTACAGCTATTTTTCCCCCTACACGAACAAAGCTGGCAAGTCGATCCCCGGATTGGATCGGGCACCCGCCGAAGAGTACCTGACCGATCGACTGTCGTCTGAGGCCGAGAAATTCATTGAAGCTCACCAACAGAAGCCATTCCTCCTGTACCTGCCTCATTATGCGGTTCATACGCCGTTGACCGCCAAACCGGACCTGCTGAAGAAGTACGGTGCGATGCCAACCCAGGCGAATGGCTCGCAGATTAATCCGATCTATGCGGCCATGATGGAAAGCATGGACGAAGCGGTCGGTCGAGTTCTCAGGAAACTCGACGAACTCAAACTCAGTGAAAAGACGCTGGTGATTTTCACCTCAGACAATGGGGGGATGTGTAATGGCAACGGCCAGATCATCCCGCCAACATCTAATTCGCCACTTCGGGATGGCAAGAGCCATCTGTACGAAGGTGGCGTGCGAGTCCCCCTGATTATCAAGTGGCCAGGGGTTGTGAAACCCGGTTCGATCAGCGACGCCGTTGTCTCAAGTATTGATTTCTTTCCGACGATTTTGTCAGCATGCAAAGCTGCGACAACAGCTTCAATCGATGGAGTCAACTTGCGACCGGTGCTGGATGGAACCGGGAAACTCGAACGTGATGCCATCTACTGGCACTTCCCGCATTACAACGGCAACGCCGCAGCCAAACCTGGGGCAGCCATTCGGGCCGGAGACTGGAAACTGATCGAGTTCTACGAGACTGGTCGGCGGGAACTGTTCAACGTCGCCAAAGACATGCGCGAGTCCAGCAATCTGATCGAACAGAATCCAGACGTCGCCAGGGATCTGCATGCCAGGCTTTCCGCCTGGCGAGAATCGGTCGGCGCGAAAATGCCCGTTCCAAATCCCAACTATGCTCCGAACCCGCAAAAAGCTGATGGCACAGTCGTGATGCATTCGAGTACTGCGGATGTCAACGGGATCATGTTGCGCTATGAACCACTTCCCAACAAAGACACGCTGGGCTTCTGGGTTCGGCAAGAGGACTGGGCCAGCTTTGAATTCACGCTCACCCGTCCTGGCAGGTATCACCTGATTCCACATGTCGGTTGCGGAACAAATGGTGGCAGTCTCGTCCATTTTGAAGTTGCCGGCCAAACATTGCCGCTGACGGTCCCTGCAACGGGAGGCTTCCAGCAATTCGTTCCGCAGGATCTGGGTGTGATCACCTTTGATAAGCCGGGACATTATACGCTGACAATCAAGCCCCAGAAGAAAGAAGGGGTCGCGGTGATGGACGTTCGTGTCGTCCATCTGAAACCGGTCGAGATGGTGAACCGGGAACAGTTACCAGGCTGGCACCTGCTCGAACCATTCTGGCGTTCCGCCACTGTCTATCGCGAAAGTGTCTTGTGTGTTCGCGATGGAAATGATGAGCCTGCAACAGGCAGGCTCCTGTTTCCCGTCGACAAGATCCTCGCTGTTCACTCAGCCGACGGCCGGATGCATTTCCAACCCGGCACAGATTTCACACTGAGTCCTGATGGAACGCGGATCGTGCGCACCGAGAAATCCCGGATGCCGATGCTCAGCAGCGGCGATTTGTTTCCGCCGAAGGGGAAATTGCCACAATGGGCAGGCAAGGCTGCGACAGGCCCGGAATCGTTGCCGCACAAACTGGGAGACCCAGAAACATTCATTCTCTTTAACAATGGACACTGGTTTCACGATCAGCAGGTCGAAGTGACGTACACTCGCAAGTCGACCGAATGGCCTGGCGACGTCCCTCGATTCGACGCAGCTAAACTGCCGAAAACACTGGCGCGATTGAAGTCGAAACAGAAGCTGACGATTGGTGTCAGCGGTGACAGCATCACATTTGGATTGAATGCGTCCGGCCTGACAGGGGTGGCACCCTTTATGCCGCTCTATCCAGAATTGATCGCCGAACAATTGCGAGCCACCTATGGCGGTGATGTCGATCTGTTCAATCGTGCCGTGGGGGGGTGGGGAGTTCCAAACGGACTGGCGGATCTCGATAAACTTCTTGCACACGAGCCCGATCTGGTTCTGATTGCCTACGGCATGAATGACGTCGGACGTCGTAACCCCGAGGCTTATCGTGAGGGAATTCAGAAGATGATTGCGCAGATCAAGGGATCTCGGCCTCAAGCCGAAATCATCCTGATCGCAACGATGCTTGGCAACGACCAGTGGCAGCATACCCCGCGTGAAATGTTCCCCAAGTACCGCGAGGCATTGGCATCACTCTGTGGTGACGGTGTCGTGATGGCCGATCTGACGTCACTCTGGACAGAGATGCTGAAACGTAAACGTGATTGTGATCTGACCGGAAACGGTGTGAATCACCCGAGTGATTTTGGTCATCGGGTCTATGCCTCGGCCGTGTTGTCGCTGCTTGTCGAACCGAAGTAGCGTTCTCGCGATGTGCGGGCATCCAATTGTGAATTCCGGAAATACGGGAACCTGCAAAAATGAAGTCAATTCGAGTCGCCACCTGTCAGTTTTCGGTTGAAGGCCAGATCGATCACAACCGCAAGTGGATGTTGAAGCAGGTTGCTCAAGCAGCGGAGCAGCAGGCGGATGTGGTTCACTTCTCGGAGTGTGCGCTATCGGGATATGCCGGGGTCGATATTCCAGGTATTGGCGATTTGAACTGGGAAGAACTCACTGCGGCAACGCAGGAAGTCATGGCTGCGGCACGGAAGTACAAACTCTGGGTATTGATTGGTTCGACCCATCGCCTGGACGATCAGCACAAGCCGCATAA
>CAZSTW010000138.1:5504-18555 GCA_964609845.1 uncultured Planctomycetaceae bacterium
TTGGTTCGACCCATCGCCTCGATGATCAGCACAAGCCTCATAACTGCGTGTATGTCGTCAATCCCAAGGGACAGATTCAGGACCGTTACGACAAGCGGTTCTGTACCGGTGGGGCAGGAAAACAGCCGACACTGGACCTGTGCCACTACACCCCCGGCAACCGAAACGTGATCTTCAAGGTGAAAGGAATCACCTGTGGTGTCGCGATCTGCTACGACTACCGGTTTCCCGAGCTATACCGAACGTATCAGCAGCAGGGTGTCAACGTGATGTTTCAATCATTTCACAATGCACGAAAGACTGTCGCCGTCGATCCGAAGTACAACATCTGGAAGACGATTGTCCCAGCCACGATGCAGTGCCGTGCCGCAGAAAACCATTTCTGGGTGAGTGCCAATAATAGCACAACCCGACCATCATGCTGGGGAAGCTTCACGGTTCAACCCGACGGCGAGATCGTCGGCAGGTTACCGGTCCATCAGCCAGGCGTCCTGCTGACCGAGATGTCACTGGACCCCGCTTGCTTCGATGCTCCTGCTCCCTGGCGAGACCGGGCCATTAGCGGGCAATTACACAGTGGTCAACTGGTCGATCATCCACGCTCGGCCGATACAAAGTCACTATAGCAGCCGGTTCATTCGCGCTCCGGTGTCTCAAGGAACCTTTCATTCTCGACACCGCGCTCTGAACGCAAAGTGAATTGAACGGGGAAAGCCACCAAGGTGGAAGACGGAATCCAAGTGCCAATTCCCCTGTCAGCGGAAGAAGGATTTCTTGGATTCGGTCCCGAGCGAAGTGACGCATCGCGTCATGGGCAACTCAAGTAACCCGAGACGCTCGAACTGGGAGATGGCAGCGCGTTCGAACAGTTTCAGCACTTAGGCCGCTTCGATCAGAACCATCTCACAATACTGCCTCGGCGGAACAGTTCGCAGCCTACGCAGCGAGCGAGACAAACCGATCAGAGGCCTCGTCCGGCGCTTCCCAGAATTCGACTCATCACGAGTGGAGAAATCCGATGGTCAATCAGCTCCTGCCAACAGATTTTGCCTCAACGATGGAATGCTCACCCTCAAGCATTTACTTCGGATTTTCTGGAGGCAGCGGAGTCACCTTCAATTCGGGACGGGCAGCCCGCAGGCGTGCCAGTCCGGCCGGAGAAACGCCAGAGTCATCGAGGTGAAGGGTTTCGAGTGATTTGTGTTCAATGAAGTAATCAATCGACTTGTCGGTAATGTCCTTGTTGTATCTCAAATTGATGTAGTTCAGACGCGAGAGCTTCTTCAGATTCTTGAGCTGATCGTCTTTCGCATTGATGTTCTGGAATGTGGCGCCACCGATGATCGAGAATCCGCCGGGTTCCCGCAGCCAATCCAAACCGACTGGCATATCAACCAGGAATATCTGCCCAATCGGCTTGTCAGCCATGACCTTTCCCAGACGAATCAGCCCGTCAGTCGTAACAGCTTGTCCTCGCATGTTAATTCCGTTGAGGACGCCGGGGAGATCCCGAAATCGGACAATGTCGTCATCGCCAATCGCCGGGTTGTTATGCAGTTCGACCATGTGGGGCAGTTCGCCATTGGAGGGGACTTCAGGATTGACACTGCCGCCTCGTGATTTCACCCACTCCACAAAGCCGCGAAACTCTGGAGTGGCCGTCACACCATCTGGCATCGGGGGCACGGGAAGGATCTGACAACCCGGCAGCAACTTCTTGAGTTCCTCGATTCCAGATTCGGTCAATCCACACGAGGTCAGGTCCAAGGACTTGACCTTCGTGAGCTTCTTGAGGTGGGGTATCCCTGCGTCGGTGATCTTGGGGTTGTAACGCAAACCAATCACTTCGAGTTTTGGAACATTCTTCAGGTATTCAAGTTGGTCATTCGTGGCATCAACGTTCTGAAATTTCGCCCATGTGATTTCGGATAATCCACCTGGTTCCCGCAACCAATCAAGGCCGAGATGCATGTCGAGCAAATGGATGGCGTTGAGAGGCTTGTTTCGCATCAACTGACCAAGACGAACCATCCCTGAGGAAGTAATCGCCTGACCTCTGATATTGATCTCGTGAACACCCGGAAGGTCTTTGAAGTTCTCCAGATCAGCGTCGTTGATCACCTTCTTGAACGTACCGTCGATATGGACGTGGACCTGATGCGGTAACTCACCGTTCGGTGGAAACGCTGGCGTGACGCTCCCACCACGTGACGTCATCCATTCCACGAACCGTTTATATTCGGGTGTCGTTGTCGATCCCGTGGTCGGTTTCGGAACGATCTCGCAGTTGGGCAATGCGGCTCTCAATCGGGCCATTCCCGCTTCCGTGATCCCGGTTCCGTCGAGTGCCAGATGGGCAAGCTTCTTGAGTTCTTGAAGATGAACGATTGCGTCGTCGGTGATGTCTTTGTTGAAACGCAGGTTTAGCTCACCTAGATTCGGGAAGTTCTTCAGCGGGGCCAGTTGATCACTCTTCGCATTGCAGTTTTGGAAGGTGAACCTGCACGAATTGATGAACCCGCCCGGTTCCTTCAGCCAATCGAGGCCAACAGTATTGTTAACGATTCCCGTCCCGCCGCCGATTGGTTTGCCTTTCATCATTTTGCCCAGCTGGATCATGTCGCGTGTCGTCATCTTTGGTGAGGCAATGACCAGCATGTTCTGCACGCCCGGTAGATCGCGGAAGTGGTCGATGTCCTCGGAGGTGAAGGCTTCTTCGATGGCGAGCGTGACCATGTGCGGCAGGCTTCCATCGGGAGGAAACTCGGGGCCGACACTGCCTCCTCGCGACTTCATCCATTCCACGAACCGCTTGTACTCGGGTGTGTCGGTTTTTGAGCTTTGTGAGATTGCACTCTTAATCGCATCCACCGGCAGAGACACCCGAAAACCGAAACTGGCATGACGGTCGGTCGGGGCGTGGGCGTTACGATGCGACGACCGGCAGTAGAACGAGGGGTTATAGTAATTGCCGCCCCGGATCACACGCAGGGAACCAGCGGAGAACTGGTTGCTTGGATTGATCGCAGGTTTGTCCGCACAATTGTCCATAAAATGCCGCATCCCACTTGTCCTGTACCCATTGCCACACATTCCCGTGCATGTCGTGGACGCCGAACGGGTTCGCCGTCAACTCACCTACCGCATGCGTCCGACCTCCAGAGATCCCTCCGAACCAACCTGCGCGCATCAAGTCTTCATCCTTATCCCCGATCCAATACTTTGTGGCCGATCCCGCCCGGCAGGCGAATTCCCATTCCGCCTCGCTGGGGAGCCGGTAACCGGTACCCTCCAGCGATGTGGTGATATCACTCGTTCGGAAGTAGAACGGCTTCAACTTCTCCAGCGTGCTCAACTTCGCGCAAAACTCGGACGCGGCGTTCCAATCCACCGAGTCCACCGGATGATTGCCAGTATCAAGCCCGACGACCGTGTCCTTTCCTAACCCATTAGCACTATAGTGAGACGGATTGATTCCCATCACCTTTTCATATTCGGCCTGCGTGACTTGGCTTATCCCAAGATAGAATGGTTGCGTTAGGATAACTTTATGCTCAGGTGCTTCGCTCTGAATGAACGCCTGCAATTGCGCGCCGTTGCCGGGATCCTTGAGGGCATCCTTCAGGGCATCTGCGATCTCTTCCAGCGTACTGCCCATCGTGAACTCACCGGGTGGGATGAGGATAAACTTCATATTGATGGAGTTCCTCCACCCCACGGGGACTTTCAGATAGGCGGCCCATTCTTCCTGATGCTTTTTCGCCTGATCTGCGTTGAACGGTGCGATGGCTGGTGCGGGAGCGTCTGCTGGCCAACCGTGCCATGATGTTTGCATCAGCGATGAAGAGTGTACTCCAGCCAGAATATGCACTTCCTTGCCAGGGTCAGCTCGTTCGACCGAGAGCTTTCCGCCTTCGGTCTTCACGCGGAACAGGGGTTTCTCGTTCTGAAAGATCGTGAACTGCTCCGACTTGAACTGCTCGTTGCCTCGTTTCACTTCCAGGGTGTGAGGGCCAGGCTTCATGGGGATTGAGGGACCGAGATCTCGTGCCGCGTACGTCGTGCCGTCGATCACCAATGTCACGTCCTGCTGACGCAGTGACTCATCCAGTTCGATTCGGACCAGAAGCTGATCGCGATTCAACAGCATGGTCACCATCACGACCAGCGCGATCATGCCGGGAACCAATATGCCCGCAACCAGCCATGTCAGCGGTGATGCACCGCGAATCCGGTCCCAAATCGTTTGCTTGCGCACCGGTTTTACTCGTCGCCTACGTTCGGGAAGTTCCAGATGTTCATCCTGTTCACGCGGAGCGGCCGGCGGTCGAGATGCCGATGTGACCTTGGAACTCACCGCCGACTTGCGTCCCGGATCTGCTTTCGGCTTCTCGGGTGGGGCCACTACCGAATTGTTCGAGGTCGAGGAGCGAGGCTCCTGCAATCGGGCGAGGCGTCGGCTGAGAAGCTCTGCCAACTCCGCAGCCGTCTGAAACCGGTCCTCTTTCTTCTTCGACATCAGCTTCGAAATGATGTCACCCAGCCACGAGGGGAGTTCCTCATTGACTTCGTGGATGGGGCGAGGCGTGTCATCAACGACGCGTCTCAAAACAGCGATCGTGCTCGGAGCCCGAAACGCCGGGCGGCCGGTGGCCATCGTGTAGAGCACGCTGCCCAGGCTGAACAGATCGCTGGTGTGATCGACCTTCTGTCCCTGAGCCTGCTCCGGTGACATGTAGAGCGGCGTACCAGCGATCTGTCCTGTCTGAGTCATCCCGACGTCGTCTGTGGCACGCGCCAGCCCGAAATCGGTGATCTTCACCCGTTGAATTCCATTCTGCAGAAGGATATTGGCAGGTTTGATGTCGCGATGAACGAGCCCCTGCTTGTGAGCTGCGGCAAGTCCCATGGCGGCCTGCATGCCAATTCGCAAAATCTCTTTTAACTCCAGCGGCCCCGTCTCTTCGATCTTCTTCTGCAAAGTCCGGCCGACAATACACTCCATCACAATGAAGGGCAGGGATTTGACTTCGTCCACCGCGTAAATCGTCACAATATGATCGTGACTGACGGCAGCCGTTGCCTGGGCTTCGCGTTCGAATCGCTTCTTGGCCATTTTGTTTGCGGCGATCTCGGGAGCCAGAACCTTGATCGCCACAATCCGCTGCAACTTGGGGTCGCGGGCCTTCAGGACTACGCCCATGCCGCCTCGCCCCAGAACTTCGAGGATTTCGTACGAACCCAGCGAACCGATGCAGTCGGGCGAGGGACAGGGCCCAAGAAAGCTCAAGTCGTCGGGATCATCATTTGGCTCAGATCTATTTTGATCAGCTGGAACCATGGAAGATGTCGGTTCATCAACATTCCCAGCCAGTCGATCAACCAGACCATACTGTTGTTCGTGTGCCTTCAAAAGTCTTTCGACGCGTTCGCGCAATCCAGCATCTCCCGCACAGATCTTGTCGAGATACGCGGCACGAGACTCTGGCGACGGCAAGTCCAGGGCATTCAGGAAAATCGTACGTTCATCCATTCGAGGTGACCTTCGCGAGCGAAACTTTTCAGCGGGGCGTTGAATTCAATGCGAAAAGCGGATCGAAATCGTGCCATGTTTTTTGAAAAAATCACTTTCGGTGGATTTCTCACTCAATTCGTTCCTGCAGCCAGGCTCGAGCGTAGGTCCACAACCGAGCTGCCGTACGCCGCGAAATGCCAAGTGCCTCAGCCGTCTCATCAAGCGTTAAACCCGCAAAGCATCTCAACTTAACAACTTCGCAGGCTCGCTGATCGACGACGGCAAACGCCGACAGGGCCTCATCGAGGGCTTCGATGTCGCCTGTTTCGTCGGGTGCTGCAATCTGCGAATCCACGAGTTCCTGCTGGCTGAGTTCGCCGCCACGTTTCAGTGACTTTTTCCGCCGGGCGGATTCGACAAGGATCCTGCGCATCGCTTCGGCGGCAGCGGCGAAAAAATGCCCCCGGGAATCCCATTCCTGCGGAGATTTAACGTCGACAAGTCGAAGATACGCTTCGTGGACCAGAGCGGTTGCTTGCAGTGTCTGGCCTGAAGCCTCGTGTTTGAGCCGATTCGCGGCCAGCTTTCGCAATTCGTCGTAAACCAGCGGCAGCAAAATCGACGCCGCCTGGCCGTCACCATCATCAATTCGCTTCAGCAGTTCCGTAACGTTTTTCATGACGTGAAACTACTGAACGACTTGAGCCCACGCAACGGATCTCGGTTGATGAGTTTTGCCAGTGCCAATTCTCTGCAGTTGCGGTGAGCACGTTTGGAATTACCGTGATGCCGAAGTGAAGTTCCATACTCACCGAAACACTTTCGCGGTTAAACGATCCTTACGACTTGCTTCCAGGCTTCCATCGCGAGAAATCCCACAGTCGAGACCGCCATGCAGATGCAAAGTTCGGTTGGCGACAGGGTAACCGTGTGAAAGATCTCCTGCAGAAAAGGAACATAACAGACGGCAAATTGCAGTACGGCTCCCAGGGTGATTGCCAGCAACATACCTTTGTTGCGAAATACCCCCTTCAGATCAAACGACCTCGAGAGATCGCGAGCCGATGTGGCGTACAGGAGTTCGGCGAGACCGAGTGTCATGAAGACTGCTGTTTGTGCGGACATGATGGAATGCTCAAGCTCTTCTCCATTCGTCAATTGATATCGGAACAGCAGCAACAGCGAAGTCGAAACAACGCCGCCAACCAGTAAGACGCTCCAGCCAAGACCATGATCGAACAACCCCTCGGATCTTTTGCGTGGAGTTCGTCGCATGATATTCGACTCAGGCGGCTCAAAGGCCATGGCGAGTGCCGGTAATCCATCCGTGACAAGATTGATCCACAGGATCTGAATTGGAATCAGGGGCAGGGGTAGCCCCGCGACCAATGCGGCAAACAGCAGAATCACTTCGGAGATATTGCCAGAAAAAAGATAGGCGATCGATTTGCGGATGTTGTCGTAGACGGCGCGGCCCTCTTCAACCGCACTGACAATCGTAGCAAAGTTGTCATCGGCCAGAACCATAGCCGACGCCTCTTTGGCAACGTCTGTTCCGTTCTTTCCCATCGCAACGCCGATGTCGGCCTGTTTCAGTGCAGGTGCGTCATTGACGCCGTCACCGGTCATCGCCGTCACCGACTGCATCGCCTGATGGCCACGGACAATTCGCAGCTTGTGCTCCGGCGAAACGCGCGCATACACAGTTGTTGACGCAACGACGCCCTGAAGTTGATCGTCCGACATCCGATCCAGATCAGTACCTGTCAGGATGGCTTCGCCAGGACGCCAGATCCCCAGTTGTCCCGCAATCGATCGAGCCGTTTCAGGGTGATCCCCCGTAATCAGTACGGGTTGAATTCCCGCCGACCGACAGCGATCAATCGCGTTCGGGACTTCGGGGCGGACGGGGTCAGAAAGTGCGATCAGGCCGATGTATTCGAGGGAGTTTTCCCACTCTTCCGGGTCTGAAGGCTTCTGCGAATCGGTCCATGTTCGACGCGCGAACGCCAGGACTCGCTGTCCCTGTCCGGCGAGATCCGCGGCTCTTTTCATCAGGTCGTCAACCGGAATCGGCTGTTCATCACCTGCAATGCGGATGCAGCATGGCAGTATCCGCTCGATCGCACCTTTCACATAAAGAATATGTTGTCGCTGGTCACCATGGTGTAATGTCGCCATTCGCTTACGCGTAGACGTAAACGGGATCTCAGCGACTCGTGGAAATCGATTGCGCAAGGCATCAATCTCCAGGCCGTTTTCCAATGCGGCATGCAGGAAGGCGCTTTCCGTAGGACTCCCCAGGACACCACCATCGACATCGAAAATGGCGTCACTACATAGAACAGCCGCCGTCAGCAATTCTGTTTTCGCAGCCGGGTCATCCGACGAGGGATCAATTTTTGCGACCGTCATCCGATTCTGAGTCAACGTCCCTGTTTTGTCGGTACAGATCACGTTGACAGACCCCAGTGTTTCCACGGCAGTCAGTCGACGAATAATGGCATTCCGATCGGCCATACGTCGGGCACCAATCGCCAAGCCGATCGTGATCACAGCGGGCAACCCTTCGGGGAGTGCTGCGACCGCCAGTCCGACGGCAGTCAACAACATCTTTCCCAGCCCATGTTGCCGTAGCCCGATGACGAACATCACACACGCGGCAACCACGATTACGACTGTCAGTCGCGTACTGAGTTTATCCAGCCTTCGCTGCAGCGGTGTTTGCGATGGTGCGGCCGATGTCATCAACTCGGCAATTCGTCCGAGTTCCGTATGAGTCCCCGTCTGAGTCAGGATGGCTCGCCCGTGCCCCGATACTGCGGATGTGCCACAGTACGCCATGCAGACGCGGTCCGGAAGTGCGGTCTCAGCCGTGACGGATTCGACGGACTTTTCAATCGGATGAGATTCTCCCGTCAATGACGCTTCCGACGTTTCGAGTTCGGCAACGGAGACTAGCCTGGCATCTGCGGGGACAAAATCTCCCGTGACGATTTCCACCAGATCGCCAACGACCAGATCGGCTGCAGGAATCTGCTGCCATTTCCCGTCGCGACAAACGCGAGCCGCAGGTTCCGTCATGCGCCTGAGCGATTCAACCGCCTTTTCAGCGGTCCACTCCTGGAAGAAGCCAACGACAGCATTGGCAATGACGATCAGGCCGATCAGGATCGCATCCGTATATTCGCCAATCATTCCACTGATGACGGCCGCGGCAAGCAACATGGCCACCATGACATTTGCGAATTGCGCACCGAAAACACGAAGCCAGGATCGTGCCTGCTGATGCCCAATCGTGTTTGGTCCATGCTCGCGCCGTCGCTGTTCAGCCTCTTTCCCCGAAAGGCCGTGTACAGGGTCCGTTTGCAGCAGTTTTGCTAACTCCGAGACCGACAGTGCCCATGGCCTTGTCGATTCGGGAAGGTTTGATTTCATTCTGAAACCACAAACTGATGTCCCTGCGGATGAACCGTCAGCACGGGACATTTGGCAAGTCGAACAAGCTTTTCAGCGACACTGCCGAGCAGCAGGTGTGACAACCCCGTATGGCCATGTGTTCCGACGACGATCAAATCCACATCATTATCCGCGGCATACTTCATGGTCTCTTCCACAGGAAAACCAACGACAACCGAGCAGCGGGATCCTGGAATGGCTCCGAATTCCGACTGAAGTTGCTTTTCGGCGGATTCCAGTTGGGCCTTCATGCCCCCTTCTGGAAGGGTCCACGTCGTGTAGGTATCCGTCGCAGGAAGAATGATCTCGGGAACGACATGGAGAACGTGCAGTTCTGCCCCGAATTTCTCAGCGAGTGTGGTCGCATACTTCTGGGCTTCTTTCGCAGGTTTACTGAAATCCGTTGGAAACAGAATCCGACGAATCGAGACGATCATGTTGTTGGACCTTTGTTCGGGAAATGTTCCAGCACGGGGATAATTCTATCCTTCACGCCTGAACGGGACAGACCACACGTACCGCACACACCTGCAGTAGAGTGGCGAAAACTTTCCGATCGGACAATCGATGACCGGTTTCGGTCGTTTCATTTTCATCTCAGAATTGAGAATCAACCAGGATCGAACCAGAATTGCCGCATCAGACCACGTTGTCCCCGAAAAATTGAAAAATACGGGTGTTGTGAGCGCAAGTTCTCTTCAGCTTGTTAGCATGGGGATGCAAGGTTTGTTCCGAATGATAGCTGACTGTTCCGAATGCAGGGCCATCGACATGGTGTTTAATCACTGACAACTCTTGTGTTGACGGAAGGTTATGATGCCGAAGCTGCTTGTGGTTGATGACGACGAACTGATCCTGAACTGTTTTCGATATGCGTTTCCAGCGGGGACCGTTGAACTTGAAACTGCGCGGTCTACAGCCGAAGCGATCGCGGTTTTTCGAGCGTCGCCGCCAGATGCCGTAATTACAGATATTCGTCTTCCCGACGGAACTGGACTGCAATTGCTCCAGAATTTGCAGGCTATGGATTGTCGCGTACCGGTAATCCTGATGACAGGACAGGGAACAGCGTCAACGGCGATCGAGGCGATGAGAATGGGTGCCTTTGAGTACCTGCTCAAACCGCTCGATGTGGAGACTCTGTTGCTTGTCATCGACCGGGCGCTGGAGACATCCCGGATGATGCGGACTCCCGCCAAGATTGCGACAGAAACCCAGCAGCAGGATGGCGACTTACTGGTCGGCCAGTGCCCTGCCATGCAGGAAGTTTACCGGCAGATTGGTCGGGTCGCAGCACAGGATGTCACGGTATTGATTCTGGGTGAAAGTGGAACCGGCAAGGAAGTTGTCGCCCGGGCCATTTATCAGTACAGCAATCGGTCCCAGCGCCCGTTTCTGGCAATCAATTGCGCTGCGATTCCGGAAAACCTTCTGGAAAGCGAATTATTCGGTCACGAAAAAGGCTCCTTCACGGGGGCAGAGCGGAAGCGCGTCGGCAAGTTCGAGCAATGTGACGGAGGGACGCTCTTTCTCGACGAGATCGGAGATATGACTCCACTGACACAGACGAAGGTCCTGCGTGTCCTGCAGGATCAGCAATTTGAACGTGTTGGTGGTAATGAACTCATCAGTACAAACGTGCGATTGATAGCAGCGACGAACCGCAACTTGACCGAAATGATGACGCGGGGGGAATTTCGCAGTGACCTGTATTACCGGTTGAATGTTTACACAATCCAGCTGCCGCCATTGCGTGAACGAACCGGCGATCTGCCGCTGCTGGTCGAACATTTTCTCCACAGGTTCAGTCGGGAACTGAACAAAGAAGTTCGAGAAATATCGACGCCGGCGATGAATTTGTTGAGTCGCTATTCCTGGCCTGGAAATCTGCGGGAATTGCAGAGCGTTCTGAAACATGCGGTAGTTGAGGCATCCGGCCCGGTCATTGTTCCGCAGTTCCTTCCTGAAGTCGTTCGGGTTAGCCACGCGGTTTCGCATGATGTGGCTAAGCACCAGATCCCAGCTGCAACGACATCTTCCGATCCTGCCAATGACGAACTGATCAGTTTCATGACGGAACGGATTCGTTGTGGGACGGAAAACCTCTATAGCGAGGTAATGCAACGTGTCGAACGGACGATGCTCACAGAACTGTTAAGCCAGGTGGACGGAAATATCAGTCGTGCTTCGGCAATTCTGGGGATTTCACGTTCGACATTTCGTACGAAGCTTGCCGCACTTGGAATCAACCTCGATCGGTCAGTGCGACTGACCGAATAAAGAAGAAGTGGCTTGTTTCCTCCGTTGCCGCAGGAAACAAGCTTTGAATGCGTAATGCTTCGCTCTGAGATCGCCAACATCCCGGCGTCGGCGTTGGTAGTTCATCCCGGGCGCAGTCACCAAAATTTGACCGAGGATCGTCGTACTACTGAATCGTGGCTGTTCCAGTCCCGGTTAAGGTGACTGTCTTTCCGTTGATGACGTACTTGAACGTCTGATTTCCGCTGGGAACGGAAACGGTCAGCGTGACGGGGTAGGCACCGGCCATCGTGAAATTGCCACTGAACGTCAGTGTCCCGGTACCTGACGTGACTTTATTGATCGTGAATGGATAGCTATAGCCGGGACCACTGAATTTGCCCGTACCAGAAGCCTGACCGGTAGATGAGACAGTGCAGGTGGCTTGCACTTTCGCGCCACCTGTCAATTGGCCGTCGACGATGACTTTCCTCGTTGTGACAGCGGCAAATGCAACTTGAGTTGCCAGCAACAGAACAGCAGAACAGACGAGAATTCGAGACATGGATCGCCCTTTCGAGAGTGGGATCGAAGTCGAATGACGTTCGATCCAGTGGAAGTGGGGCCCGCAGTCGAGTTCACAACCTCAGGCATTTGCCGTGCCAAGTCATTGTGAACTCGAAATTGCGGATTTCTCGCTTGTTTCTGCGAAGTAGAGGAATCTGCAGCCGGTCTTGCTCGTGTGAAAACACTGCAACTTGGCGATCGTGCTGTAGTGGTGTCACGAGGACGTGGCTGTGTTCAGAAACCAATTAGCGACAGGGGGCTCCAACGGTTAAACCGGTTTTGACGGTTGCGTTGACGTGGAAAGATGGATTGGATTTTGCCAGTTTCGGCTTCGATACAGTTCGATGAACGTCTGTCGTTCAACGTCGAACACTTCTAGTAACGCCGCGTCACCACCATGCCCAAAGCTCCACTCAGTCCTTCGGAAGCCGAACGGCTTCGAATACTGCGCCAGTGCTGTATTCTGGATTCCGAACCAGAAGCGGTGTTTGACGATCTGACTCGGCTGGCGGCACGTCTTTGTAAAGCGCCCATCGCGCTGATCAGTCTGGTCGATGAACAGCGGCAATGGTTCAAGTCGACGTTTGGACTGGGCGTCAAAGAGACCCACCGCGACTATGCATTCTGTGCCCATGCCATCCTGCGAACAGACCCCTTCATCATCAACGACGCTACCGCTGATCCGCGAACCTGTGACAACATCCTGGTCACGGACGCACCATTTATTCGATTCTACGCGGGAATTCCGCTTCGAACTTCGGACGGATACGCACTGGGAACGCTGTGCGTTATCGACGTTGTTCCGAGAGAGCTGTCCCTTGAGCAACTCGACGACCTGCAATCGCTGGCGCACCAGGCCACGGGCCAGATTGAGTTTCGTCGCATCAATTGCCGTCTGGCGGAAGAAAAGCTGGCGCTTGCGAACTCGCTGAGTCGCATGGACCAGATCGCTACGCAAGTCCCTGGTGTCGTCTACCAGTATTTGCTGCGTCCGGACGGAACAAGCTGCTGTCCGTATGTCAGCAGGGGAATTCACGAGATCTTTCGAGTCACGCCGGAAGAGGTTCACGATGATGCGTCCAAAATCTTCGACGCGTTGCATCCCGACGACCATGACGATGTTGTGGCATCGATCGAGGAATCTGCGAGAACTCTACAACCTTGGCGATGTGAATTTCGCGTCCGTTTCGCCGACAGTGAAGTTCGGTGGGTCAGTGGCAACTCCATGCCGACTCGATTGCCAGATCGGTCGGTGTTGTGGCACGGATTCGT
>CAZSTW010000139.1:0-18546 GCA_964609845.1 uncultured Planctomycetaceae bacterium
AGACGCTGGTTGCGGATTGTTTCACAGTCTTGCCGTTTGAATCCTGATCTGTCAGCCTTGCGCCTCGCTCCAGCAGCAGTTTGACAATCAATTCCTGCTGCTGGCGGGCATTGTCTGAACCACTGCCACTGGCCCCGGTTGTTTGTACGGCCAGATGCAACGGCGTCGAGCCAGACTTGTTTCGCAGTCGTAAATCCGCACCCGCATCCAGGAGGGCCAGTACCGCTGAAAGCGATCGTGTTCGGACGGCTCTGTGTAGAGGCGCCACGCCTGATTTGTCGAACGCGTTGGGATCGGCACCAACTGACACCAGATACTTGATCACGTCTGCCTGATGTTTCGAATTGGACTCTTTCCCGTCCGACGCATAATGAAGTGGCTCCGCCCCACGTCGATTCTTCGCACGACAATCTGCACCGTTTGATACGAGCAGTTCGGCCATGGGCCGCGAAAATGCAGCCGCAGCCATGTGAAGTGCGGTGTCTCCACCATACATATAGTGGCGGATTTCAACGAAGAATGTATCTGCCTTCGGAGCCTGTTTCTTGCTGATCGGCAACGCCATTGTTGCCAGATCTGGTAATGAACGGAGCCTCCGAAGTGCCAGATTCAGATCGCCGTCGATGATGAGTTGCACGAGATCAAGTAAGGCAGAAGTTTCCATTTCGGATCGATGTCCCGTTTGAACGCGACTTCGGGCTGACTGGGGTGGCTGATTGTAATTATGCGGGCCAGCTTCCGTCGAGTGGCCGCTTGTGGCTCCAGCCTTGTTGATCGCGTACGAACTGCGGTACCGCATAACCTGGCAATCGCTGCCTGAGTTCTGCAATAATTTTCAGGCCCGTCGCATCATCAACTTCGAAATGGGCAGTACCACGGACTCGATCGAGTTGATTCAGGTAATAGGGGACGACGCCCAGATCGACCAGTCGCTCACAAAGTTCGAGTTGAACCTCGGCCGTGTCATTAATGCCGCGGAGTAATACCGCC
This sequence comes from uncultured Planctomycetaceae bacterium, assembly GCA_964609845.1. GTDB lineage: Bacteria > Planctomycetota > Planctomycetia > Planctomycetales > Planctomycetaceae > Schlesneria. The sequence goes on from CAZSTW010000139.1 coordinate 991, forward strand.
TGATTGAGTGTCGTGATTCCGCTGCGGACCAGCTTTCGAACAGACTCCGCACAATCGCCCGTCAGTTCACGCGGATGATTAGCGTGTACGACCATGAGCGGTGTCAGTCGGGTCGACGTAAGAATCGTTACCAGACGATCTGTGACGCGGTCTGGTAAAACAATCGGCAGACGGCTGTGGATTCTCAGTCGACGCAGATGTGGAATGACAGACAGCTTCTGAAACAATTCCTGCAAGCGGTGGTCTGTCAGCATCAAGGGGTCGCCACCACTCAGCAGAACTTCGTGAATGGTTTCATCTGCAGCGATGGCCTGTAGAGCTGGAACCCATTGTTCGAGGGTCTTCGGTTCATCTGAATACGGGTAGTGACGACGAAAACAATAGCGGCAATGAACGGCACAGGCACCGGTGATTATCATCAGAGCGCGGCCGTGGTACTTCTGCAACAATCCAGGTGCGGTTCTTGCGCCGAGATCGTCAACTGCGTCGTCGACAAACCCTGGAACCTCATGTAACTCGTCTCCGCGCGGCAGGACCTGAAGAAGCAATGGATCGCGTGGATCTCCCGGTTGCATCCGCTTCAGATAGCTCTCTGGCACCATCACAGAAAACTGTGTCGCGGCATTGCGAGCCGATTCAAGCAACGTCGTCGGCAATTCCAGTCGTCGCAGCAACACCTCCGCATCCCGGATTGCGGCGGACAATGAATCGTGCCACGTGGCAGACTCTGGCGGGCGAAGGCGATTCAGGACGGCGACAGGATCAGTCACTCGAGGCTTTCAGTGTTGGTCAAGACTCAATTCCAGGCAACATCACGATGTTACAGCGTGACTCGCGGCGAATATAGTCGCGGTCAGTGACGGAATGCCATCAGCAATAATCGATTAGCTCCAGTTAACGTGCCAGATTCGAAATCTCTGCAGCAGACAGAGCCTTGTCGAAGACATACGTCTGACCAATCAGCCCGCGGTAATAGGCATCGTGCAGGTAGAAGATCTCTGCCCCCAGGATCAACGAAGGGGGAATCACCGAATCTGCAGGGAATTTCCGCGTGAGGCCATCCGCGACCGACTGACCGTTCAGATAAAGCCGAACGCGCCACTGGCCCTCTGATGGCTCGGCTGTCATGGCAACATGCGACCATTGGTCCGCTGCAAGTTTTGCTTCGGACGTGAACGAGTCATTGACATTGATGCGGGCCGTCAGATGGTATGGTGCTGTCTGTCCTTGTAAGCCGAGAATGAATCGTCGTGCTCCGTAGCCAAGTACATCACCTTTTCCGCCATGCGAACTCTTACCCATCTCCGCAGCAGGTTTGATCCAACTGGCGAGCGTCAATCCGTTCATGGGACTGCCGCCTCCGTGGAAACCGGTCAGCGCGACCGGCAAGGTTTCTTTTCCAGCATAGCCGGGGTGATGCAGATAGCTGCGAGCCAGATTACTGTCCAGTCGATAGTTCTTTCGACCTGAGAGATTCTCTGCAAATCGAAGGGCGTGGCGACCGGAATCAACGACCCAGTCAAGATTTGCCAGATCAAGGTGACCAAGCGGCCCTGTCGCGTAGTTCAAGACAAAGTTACCAGTTCCCTCCTGCATCCGAAAATCGGCAATCGCCCCGGCAGGAGCGTTTCCATACGCAGGCGGAGTTGCGTTCGGTGTCGCGGCAACGCCGTCCGGCAACGGTTCCGCTTCGCCGAGTTTCCGAAACTCGATATCCGTAATCAGCATCTCACCCGTCCCGGAATTGCCGAACGCAGCCGCCAGTGATCCGGCATCATCGCCCAGATCGAAGACGAATCCCTGTCGCTTCCAGTCAAAGCTTCCGTTACCGACGAAGTGAACAACTTTCGTGAAGGGTTGACTTGCTTTCGGCTTGGTTGCTTCCAGTTCGATCCGCCCCCCGGGACCATGAGCGTTGACGGACTTAGTCAACGCAGTGACGACCCAGCGGCCTTTGGTCAATGACGTACCGACAGGAAGGTTTGCTTTCCCGAAGGATGCTGGACCAAGTTTCATGGCGAAGCCGCTTCCTGCGCCGCACTGTTTGACCAGTTCGTACGAAGGGCGTGAGTTGTGAGCCGTCATGAACGGAGAGCGGCCGTAAATCCAGGACTTGCTGAGTGGTTCAAATTTGCTGAACGTCAGCTTTGGCCATTCGTCTGCAAAGATGTAATGGTGAGTCGGGTCGAGCATCGGGGATTCGTAGATCTTCGACTGATCAAATAGCTGTGCCGCTTCTGCGACTGGAAAACCGGTGTACCGGTATTTCACTCGCAACCTGGTTCCGGGCTTGGCGGTTTCCGGTTCGAACGCCACACCTGTGTCATAAAACGCTGCACACACCGCCGTGTGACATTTTCTGTCACCCGTTTCACCGGGGGAACTGAGATATTCGACGGCTGGTGCAACATGCTGCTGCTCCAGGTGACGGCCGTACCAGACGCGAGTCCCACTCGTCATGTCGAGATCGTATTGAGGTCCTGGATCGATCGGGTAAACCGGACGGTGGTAAAGTTCACCACTACGGCGACGGGCAAGCAGGTACTGCCAGCGGAATGGGTCAAGAGGGGTGTGATGTTCGAAGTCGAAACCATATCGAAAATGGAATGGTTCGCCGGGAAGGACTTCGAGTTCACTGTCGATCTGATACGTGTACGTGTTACGTCGCGAATCAAATCCAACAGTCATCGTGCTGCGCGTTGTGAATCGATCTTTCACATTGCGTGCCGACCAATCCACGGTCAAAGTTCTGCCACCACCGCTGACTTTCGGATCGGTCCACTTACTGGCCGCGTCAGGAAACGCCCCCTGATTCTCCAGTCCCCAGTGAGAATCGAATGTCAATTGGGGCTTGTATCCTGGCTTCAATTTCGCAAAACAACTCGGGTCCTTCTCGGAATGGAGTTCCAGGATCGGTTCGTCTCCGTCAAACACAAACTGGCGATCACCCAGAAACTTGCGGACCGAAAAATTGACCGTCGATGACTGAGGTGGAGTTATCGGTTCATTCGACGAACGGGTAAGGTGCACATTGCTGAAATGGACCTTCGCCAGGCTGGATACTCCGATTCCATTCATGCCCTTTTCGAGGGGCAGAAACGTATCAGTCCAGCGAATTCTCTCATTTCCATCGACTCGTACGACGATCTGGTTGCCACGGATCGATGCTTGAAATTTCATGGGCTCGTTGAGTTTGACCGGGCATGGGGCCACGCGTATGTAGCCCCCTTCGGGAAACTTGATCAGGGCGACGACCTGGTATTTGTAGGAAATCTGAATGCGGTAGGCGGACTCAAGCGGTCCCGCCGATTGAGTCGCCGCGCGTTGACCATGCAGAAGTAGACTGGCCTCAAAGCCCCCATCGCCGAATTTCGGGTCTGGCCAGGCGCTCCATCCGTCGCCGAAAAAGCCGAACTGCCGAGCGGGATCTTTGATGGCAACCGTGGCGGAAAGCTCGCAGTCGGTCGCTTCGTGCGGTTCAATCAGATAACTCCATTTCTCGCCCGTCAGCGTGACCGCGTTGTCAGAAGCGGTCACACCTTTCCAGTCTGCGGGCTGACGTTCCCATGAAGAGACGTCATCCGCCCGCACAACGGAACCCGTTGTCACCATTGTGACGAATACAAGCATCCAGCGCAACAGAGCAGTCATGATGCTTCAACTCCAAATGTCACTCGTATCGCCATCGCAAGAGAACAACGGAAATCACGTGCTACTTCTTGGGACGCTCCCATGTTTCGCCCCGTTTGTAGCGTTGGGCTCGATCCACAACCACGGGGTCCTTCGTGATTGCAATGACTTTGTCGAGCACCTTGTCAAATTCGGCCTTGTTGGGATCACGGACTTCGCGATGATGAGCGATTTCCACGATCGTTTCACACGCAACCTGTGCGAACGGTGCTTCATCGACATACGGTAGCACGAATCGGACCGAATCGACTGCGTAGGCTGTGCGAGTGCGATTGATCACGAACAGTTGCTCTTCGGGAGTCTTCGCTGCCTTCATCGCTTCTTTCATTCGATCCAGACGCTGCTTATCGGATCGATTGTCGCGAGTGGCCGAGATCTTGACATAACCCTGAAATGCCATGCGACGTTCGGTGGGGTCGGTCGCCTTGCTGGCAATTTCCAGCAACTTGTCCGCAACACTGGCATCCGGCCATTTGCTAAGGGCATCAATCCCGAGTTTCCGTCGCTCAGGATCCGTTTCGGATGCGAAGTCACCTACGAAGTTGATCAGCTTTCGCCCACCGACCCGGCCCACGAGGGACAGCAGGTCGTCACGATCACCAGCGTCAACTTTTTTCAGTGCTTCAATAATCACGGTTCCGCGTTGATCTTCATTATTGATTCTTGAGCAGATCAGAGCGACGTTTCGTTCGGCATTGTCTCGTTCTCCACCCGGCTGCGCCTTGAGAACCCCAGGCAGCATCAGAGCGACATGTTCGGCGTTGCCAATCTGACCGAGGGCGGACATAGCGGCACTGCGGACTTGAGAATTGTCGTCGATACTGGCTGTGACAAGGGCCGCAGCCTGATCACGGGCTCGCCGACTGGCCAGTGCCTCAATGATCGCGGCCTTCACGCCAGGGTCTGCTGATTTCAGCTCTGCGACAAGCCCCTGATTGATGGTATCACCTTTCAATTGGATGAGGCTGCGTCGTGCTGCTGCTTGTTCTGTTCCTGAGGGACTCGACAAAGACTTTGCCAGCAGTGGTAAATCCGTAGCTGAACCAAGGCTGCCAATAGCCAGGATAGCACTGGCGCGAACGTGCTCGTCTTTGCTTGAGGCAAGCAGGTCAAGCACAGCAGGGCGGGCCGCTGAGTCACTTCGATCTGCCAGTGCGCTCAGCAGCGCCGCCTGTCCTGCCGCATCAAGAGTCTTCAATTGACCCGCGAAGAACTGCGTGGCACTTACCCCTTTTGCCGACGTGCGAATCTTTTCCAGTCCGGCAGCACGGAACTCGCGGTCGGGGTCTTGAAGCAGTTTGACAATCCGAGTGATAAGATCATCGGATGGCTTTTCGTCGGCCTGCGCTGTTCCGAACGGTAGAACAGACACGAGACTCAAGACAAGAAATGTTCTCAATATGCGCGGCATAATGCAGCGACCTCCCAAAGGGTGAAAATCAGGTTGACGAAGTCTTCATGTTCGCACGGATGTAACTGACGACCGCATGAGCAGCACATGCTCAAGCAAGTTGTTAGTGCACGATTACCAGCGAATACGCTTTAACCCTGCTTGCTCGCACACGCCAGTAATCCGCGAGCGGCGGCCAGACGCACAATGCGAGGATGGCTGGCTTGTTCAAAGGATTTATAGATCGCACTCGCTTCTGCGGTTTTGTTGACGGCCAGCAAGGCTTCGGCACAACTGAGGATGCCGTCGGTCACCGCCTGAGGAATTCCACTTCCCTTTAAGGCGAGTTGCAGGACGGATGCAGCGTCGGTAGTTCCAATGGCTCCCAGGGCTAGCGCGGCGGCTCGTGCGACAGCAGCGTCGCTGTCCTTAAGTAACTGACTCAATTCAGTCACGGCAGCAGCTTCGCGACGTCCGCCCAGTGAACTGATGACACCAATCTTGACGAGTCCAGTGACCTTAGGAAGTGCCTCACGCAACGCCTGGCCCGCTTCGACCGCCGGAATGCGTTCGAGAGCGAAGCGTGCCATGTGCGAGATTTCCTTCTTGAGTAGAAGTGGTGCCAGACTGGGGACAGAAGCTGCGGTCCCCACCATAGCCAGCTTTCGGCAGACATACTCTTGCGCATCGATCGACAGGCTGCCTCCCAGAGCCGCAATCAGGCGTCTTTCCAGATCCTTGCCAGCTTCGGGGGATTGATGGGCGGCGATGGCAGCGTCCTCGATCGGATTCAAGGCAGAAAGATCGCTACCCCAATCGAATTTCTTGAGTGATTCAAATGCAGTGTCCAACATGATTGATGCCTTATCTTCAGGTGAATGCAGTTCGAAAGTGAAATCTGTGAGCATGGCAGACAAACGTTGATGAAATCTATTTCTTCAGCGTCCGTCACGTGGCCATCAGAGCTGCCAAGGTTCCCGGCGAGCTCGATCCAGAAACCGATTGGCTTCTGCGTCGCCGACAAACTCCTGCTTGACCGTGTCCCACTTCAACGATCGCTTCAGCAGATACGCGATGTTTCCGAGATGAGCCAGTACGGCCGTGTTCACCGCAGATTCGATATCGCGGAAGGGCTTCTCACGCGTCTTCACGCATTCGATAAAGTCGCCGTAAATATCCCCATGACCTTTGTAAGTCGGTACTGGTTTGGGAGGCAGCTTTTCACCCGGTGTCCCTTCGATTTCCAGGTTCCCGGTTTTCGGTCGATTGTGATAAATCGTCAGCCCGTTGGGGTATCGATAGGCGAGGTATTTGCCATCTTTGTCATCGAAGTAGTTGACTTCCTGCGGCTGCAGTTCGCGGACGTCGCAAATGAAGGTAGCACCACCAAAGTGGTGTGCTCCCCAGTCGGTCATGCCGCCACCTGAGTAATCGCTGAAGGAACGCCAACTCGATCCATTGATGGAAAAGCTGCCGCTACACCGCTTGGAGTTGTACGGAGCCCATGGAGCGGGGCCGAGCCACAGATCCCAGTCGATCTTTTCGTTCATCGGTTCTTCGGGCAGGTTGCAAAGTTGCGGAAGAGGTCCGACATTGACGTTGATCGACTTGATCGTGCCGAATTCGCCTGCCCAGGCAGGATCAACGTACTTGCGATAGTCCCCCAGAACTCGCTGACTGCCTCCCGAGACAACGCGGCCGTAGCGTCTCGCGGCTGTGATCATCGCCGGCCCTTCCTTCAACGTCAGTGTTTCCGGCTTCTGACAATAGACATCTTTGCCATTACGGCATGCCTCGATCACCATGATCGCATGCCAGTGATCAGGAGTGGCAATGTGGACCGCATCAATGTCTGTACGGGCGAGCAGTTCGCGGAAATCGTTGTATGTCTGGCAGTCTTTGTTCTGGTAACGTCCGTCGACACTGGCCTTGGACTTTTCACGAACTTCGTCGCGGACATCGGACAAGGCGACGTACTGCACATCTTTTCGGCCCAGGAAAGCGCCCTGGTCGCCACGACCCATATTCCCGATGCCGATTCCTCCCATCACAATTCGATCGCTGGCGGGCGGCCGTTCGCTATTGCCCAGTGCGGCCGAAGTAATGATGAACGGAACTCCGAATGCCGCTCCCGTCGTTTTGAGGAATTCACGACGTGTCGATTCCTTGCGAGTCAGGCTCATGGGTAGTAGACCTCCAGATTGAAGAGAATCACAGAATTGAAACCCGCTCGCGTTCCACCGGATGTCAATGGGTGTTCGCAACAGATTTGCTGACAGTAATATGCGTAATGTCGTTCGAATTGCAAAGCATGACTCGCAACCGGTTACGCTGGGAATGCAAATAAGCGTTTAACGCAGAAACACGTAGTCGCAGAGACGCCGTAAAGAATCAGCAGTATTGGATTCTTATCCTCGCGACACTGTACCTTTGCGACTCTGGGTTAACTTCTTCAACAGGCTGATGTCTCGCGCTGGATGTCACCAGCTTGATTTCACTCGAAGATCAGCATTCTGGTTCGGTTTGCGAACTCCACGAAACTTCAGCCGTCCAGGTTCTCACTTCTGAGATTTCCTTTCAGCGATCCGGTTTCGCCAGATGCCAATGTGGACATGTGTATCGGCTTGTCGATAATATCGCAGATAGCCCACCACCCTGGCGGCGAAGCCCAGCAAAACCGTCGCCCTCGCCTGAATCTTCGCGTATCGAAGGAGTTCGTCATCATGCTGACAATCCTGGGACGTTCGATTGGCGGTTTCTGTGACCGCGTTTCTCGACGCAGTTTTCTGCGAATTGGCACCTTGGCCGCTGGAGCGACGTCGCTGAATCTGGCCGATGTCTTGCGAGCCGAAGATGGAAAGCCACAGGGGCGTCACAAGTCCGTAATCAACATCTTCCTGGGTGGTGGTCCACCGCATCAGGATCTGTGGGATTTGAAAATGGATGCTCCCGCCGAAATTCGTGGAGAATTTCGGCCAATCGACACCAATGTGCCGGGAATCCAGATCTGCGAAGTCTTTCCAAAGCTGGCAGCGCGGATGGACAAATGTGCGATCATTCGTTCGATCGTCGGGGCAACGGGACAACATGACGCATGGCAATGTGTGACCGGCTGGCCAGCTCGCGAATTGCAATTTCTGGGGGGGCATCCATCCATCGGATCGGTCGCGACAAAGGTTCTTGGACCTGTCGATCCCTCGGTCCCTGCGTTCGTAGGTCTTGCAGAGAAGACTCAACATGTTCCGTGGTCTGATCCGGGGGCTCCTGGATTTCTGGGCCCGGCGTTTGGCTGTTTTCGCCCGGAAGGACAAGGCCTGGCGGACATGCGGCTGAATGGAATCTCGGTCGAAAAGCTTGATGATCGCAAGCAACTGCTGGCGAGCTTTGACAGGATGCGACGCGAGGTGGATGGTCGCGGAATGATGACAGGGATCGATTCGTTCAACCAGCTGGCTTTCAATGTTCTGACCAGCAGCAAGCTGCTGGAAGCACTCGATCTTTCTAAAGAGCCAGCCGAGGTACGGGCGAGATATGGCGATGGCAAGCCATATCAGTTCCAGTACGACGGCGCACCGACCGTCAACGAACAATTGCTGATGGCGCGACGACTGGTTGAGGCCGGGGTTCGTTGTGTCACTTTAAGTTATGGACGCTGGGACAGCCACGGTCAAAACTTTGCGCTGGTACGTGACCACGGAGCGAAGCTGGACCAATGTCTGAGCGCACTGATCGATGATCTTTACATCCGTGGAATGCTTGACGACGTGACCGTTATTGCTTGGGGAGAGTTCGGTCGAACGCCGCAGATCAACAAAGATGCTGGACGGGATCACTGGCCAAAGGTGAGTTGCGCCTTCATGGCAGGTGGTGGAATGAGTACGGGGCAGGTGATTGGAGCGACGAACCGGCTGGGCGAAGTGGCTGAGCAGCGTCCCGTCGATTTTCAGGAAGTCGTCGCGACACTCTATCATAATCTCGGGATCAACCCGGGGTCGAAGCCAATTGTCGACCAGGCAGGGCGGCCGCAACCTCTTGTTGAAAAAGGTGTTATCAGGGAGTTGATCTGATCGCACGCCAATTCAAACGTGGTTTTCATTCGGTGATCTCTGGCTTTGAATTGAATTCAGCCACCGCCCTGCGTGCATTGCCTCCGCGTGGTCTTCGTTTCCACAACGCCATCCGCTAACTGGCAATTCCTTCAGTGAATGGTACCTGTGAAACACCTTACCGAGTTTGTAGGGGCGCTGAATTGCCACGCGGGTGACTGGTGAAGTATCCTGTGGGACCGTTGGAACAACGATCCTTCATTCAAAAGACGCTCTTCGCATGAAGCCTATTCAGAAACTGCTGGTTGCCAACCGCAGCGAAATTGCCATTCGAGTTTTCCGCAGCGCTCACGAACTGGATATTCGTACCGTTGCCATCTATACGCATGAAGATCGCTATGCCCTGCATCGGTTTAAGGCCGACGAGGCGTACCAGATCGGCCATCCGGGCGAACCCATTCGGGCGTACCTCGATATCCCGGCGATCATTCGAATTGCCAAGGCGGCAGGCGTGGATGCGATTCATCCCGGTTATGGGTTTCTCTCTGAAAACCCAGAACTGGCAAAGGCTTGTGACGCTGCTGGCATTCGGTTTGTTGGTCCGACCCAAAAGATCCTGGAGCAGCTCGGCGACAAGATCACCGCGCGAGAAATTGCGAAATCTGCGGGTGTGCCCGTTCTGGGAGGGAGTTCTGAGCCGATTGCCAGTGTTGCCGACGGTCAGGCACTCGCAGAATCGCTGGGCTACCCCGTGATTCTCAAGGCTGCCAAAGGTGGTGGTGGCCGCGGAATGCGAGTGGTCCTCAAGCCCGAAGACCTGGCAGGACTGTTCGAGCAGGCGCAGCGTGAATCGATGTCGGCGTTCGGTTCGCCAGACATCTTTGTTGAAAAGTTCATTCCGCGACCGCGCCATATTGAAGTTCAGCTGCTCGGGGACAAGCACGGAAACCTGGTCCATTTGTTTGAGCGCGATTGTTCTGTCCAGCGCCGCCACCAGAAAGTCGTCGAGATCGCGCCGGCTCCGTTTCTTGATTCGAAGATCCGCGATGCCATCTGCGAAGCTGCCATCAAGATCGGGCGTGCCGTTGGCTACCAGAATGCCGGTACCGTCGAATTCTTGTTCGACACGGATCACAACAAATTCTACTTCATTGAAGTCAATCCGCGAATTCAGGTCGAGCACACAGTGACTGAAGAAGTCACCGGGATCGACATTGTGAAGTCGCAGATCCTGGTCGCTCAAGGAGCCCTCCTCTCTGATCCAGATATTGGACTCGGGAAGCAAGAGGACATCCGCACCACTGGTTTTGCGATTCAGTGCCGTGTGACAACGGAAGACCCTGCTAACAACTTCATGCCGGATTACGGCCGCGTTTCGCACTATCGATCTGCAAGTGGGATGGGGATTCGGCTGGATGCCGGAAGTGCGTTTTCCGGTGCCGTCGTCAACCCGTTTTATGACTCTTTGCTGGTCAAAGTTTCCGCACGAGGGCGGCGATTTCAGGATGCAGCTGCTCGCATGGAGCGTTGCCTGCAGGAGTTCCGGATCCGCGGCGTCAAAACCAACATCCCGTTCCTGATCAAGGTGATGACTCATCCGTTGTTTATTCGCGGTGAGATCACCACGCGTTTCATTGACGAAACACCCGAACTCTTCCGGTTTGCGACCCGCAAAGACCGCGCAACGAAGGTGCTGACGTTCCTGGCAGATACGATTTTGAATTCGGGCAAGACGCATGCCGCGATCGCAGCTCGGATCAATCGGACCAAGGCCCCGTTGCCGAGCCTTGATCTGAACGCACCAATTCCCCCAGGCACTCGCAACAAACTTCAGGAACTGGGGCCGAAGAAATTTGCAGACTGGGTACGTGATCAGAAGCCGCTGATGATCACTGACACGACAATGCGTGATGCTCACCAGTCATTGCTGGCAACTCGATTCCGCACACACGATCTGCTGGAAATCGCTGATGCGTATGCTCGCTTGTGCCCGCAATTCTTTTCGCTGGAAATGTGGGGCGGAGCCACGTTTGATACCGCGATGCGGTTCAACAAAGAATGCCCGTGGGATCGGCTGTCGCAGCTGCGAGAAAAGATTCCCAACATTCTGTTCCAGATGTTGCTGCGGGCGTCGAACGCGGTCGGCTACACGAACTATCCCGACAACATTGTTGTCGAGTTCGTGAAAGAAGCGGCTCAGGCCGGCATGGATGTGTTCCGCGTGTTCGATTCCCTGAATTGGGCGCCGAACATGAAGGTCGCGATGGATGCCGTTGTCGATTCCGGTATGATCTGTGAAGCGGCGATCTGTTACACCGGTGACATCCTCAATCCCGGTCGGCCGAAGTACGACCTCAAGTACTACGTCAACCTCGCAAAAGAACTGGAAAAGATGGGGGCTCATATGCTCGCCATCAAGGATATGGCAGGGCTGTGCAAACCTGCTGCGGCCGCCACTCTGATCAAGACTTTGAAGCAGGAAATCGGGATTCCGATTCACTTCCATACGCACGACACCGCCGGAATTCAGGCCGCTTCGATCCTGATGGGAAGCGACGTCGGCCTCGATGTCGCCGACGCAGCACTCGCACCGATGTCGGGCGGTACGTCGCAACCGAACCTCAACGCGCTCGTTGAAGCTCTGAGGTTCTCGGACAGGAATCCCGGGCTAAAAACAGAGAATCTGGATTCACTGGCTCGCTATTGGGAAGTGGTCCGTCAGTACTACCTCCCGTTCGAAACGGTGATGCTTCCTGCTACTGCCGACTTGTACCAGCACGAAATGCCAGGTGGCCAGTACACGAATCTCTACCAGCAGGCCAAGGCGCTGGGACTGGCTGACCGCTGGCCCGATATCTGCCGGCTGTATGCTGATGTCAACCAGTTGTTTGGCGACATTGTCAAGGTTACACCGAGTTCCAAGAGTGTCGGGGACATGGCGTTGTTCATGGTTGCCAACGAATTGACCGCAGCAGATATTCTGGATGAGAACAAAGATCTGTCGTTCCCGGAATCAGTGATCGACCTGATCAGCGGCAAGATGGGGCAACCCCCCGGAGGATTCCCGGCAGCGGTGCAGTCACGCATTTTGCGAGGCAAGCCCGTTGTCACGGGGCGACCCGGTGAAAGCCTTCCGCCGGCCGACTTCAAAGCTGCAGCCGAAAAAGTTCGAGCCATTCTGAAACGCGAACCATCCAATCGAGATGTTGTCACCTGGCTGCTGTATCCGAAAGTGTTCGAAGAGTTTGTTGCCCATGTTGAAAAGTATTCAGATACCAGTGGACTGCCGACCCCGGTCTTCTTCTACGGGCAGGCACCCGGTGAAGAAATTGCGGTCGACATTGAGCCTGGTAAGCGCCTGATCGTACGGTTCCTGACAGTCGGCGATCCACATTCGGATGGCCAGCGGACGATCTTCTTCGAACTCAATGGACAGCCTCGCGACGTCACCGTTGTCGACAAGTCACTGGAACCTGCAGCGACTTCCAATATCAAGGCTGACTCGGCCAATTCCAAGCACCTTGGGGCCAGTATGCCGGGGATGGTCGTGACTGTTGCCGTTCAGCCCGGTGATAATGTGAAAAAAGGGCAGAAATTGTTCAGCCTGGAAGCCATGAAAATGGAAACCAATCTGACGGCAGAACGTGACGGCAAGGTCGGTCAAATCCTCGTTAAACGAGGAACACAAGTGGCGGCTGGCGATCTGCTGATGATATTTGAATGACCGGCACCCACAGCGTGGCATCTTGCCGGCGGCATCAGAAACAGAGAAGTGCGAAAGAACGAATTCAGAATGATTGTGTGACCAGTCGTTGAATTGGTTTCAGTGGATCGCTTGCACTGACTCGTCCGGGAGTTTCAGAGTATGCCGCGAGAAGGGGGAGCAGAGCGACCATCGGCCCATCTTGTCGGCGTGTGTGGCGCAGGGATGAAGGCCCTTGCGGAACTGCTGGATGGCCTGGGGTGGCAGTTGTCAGGATCCGACCTGCTGCCCCCCAGCGCAGCGATTACGGCACTAACGCTGCACGGATTGACGTTTACCCAGGGACATTCTGCCACCAATCTCCCGGTCGATGCACAATGTCTCGTTTATAGCCCTGCGATTAGGCCTGACAATCCCGAGCGGTTAGAAGCGTCGCGGCGAGGTCTGCCGCAGTGGTCCTATGGCGAAATGATCGGTTGCCTGATGCGCGAACGAACTGGCATCTGCATCGCGGGGACTCATGGAAAAAGTACCACTACGGCCATGGTCGGCTGGATCTTGAGTGTCGCAGGGCAGGACCCCGCCGTACTGGTCGGAGCGGAACTGTGTGACAGCGGAAGCAGCGGTCGAGCAGGTAAGGGGGATCTGCTCGTTGTGGAAAGTTGTGAATTCAATCGCAGCTTTCTCGATTTTCGGCCACGTTTTGCTGCGGTATTGAATGTTGAGCCCGATCACTTCGATTGCTATGCCGATTTGCCGTCACTGATCAGTGCCTTTCAGGAGTTTGTCCAGTTAGTGTCCACTGATGGTGTTTTGCTGGTGAACGGTGATTCTCTGGCAGCTCGCGATGTTGGAAAAGCCTCGGCTGCACGAGTCGTGACGTTTGGAAGGTCGATTGCGTCGGATTGGAGTGTCGGCAACATCCGTGAAGATGTCTCCGGGATCAGTTTCGACTTACTTTGCGGTGCCACCAAACTTGCCGGCTCAGGGAATTTATGGGGACGGATACAGTTACGCCTGCACGGGGAGCACAACGTTGAGAACGCGCTGGCTGCCGCGGCACTTTGTGCAGAAATGGGGATTTCGCCGAGGTCGATTATTGCAGGGCTCGGTTCTTTCGGCGGTGTGAAACGCCGATTTGAAGTCGTTGGTGAGGCTGACGGGCTGCTGCTGCTCGACGACTATGCGCATCATCCGACTGCCGTACGTGCGACTCTCCAGACCGCACGTCGTGTCTATGGAGACCGACGTATCTGGTGTGCCTTCCAGCCGCATCAGGTTTCGCGTACCTTAGCATTGATGGACGACTTCGCGGCGAGTTTCGACAACTGTGACGAACTGCTTGTTGTGCCAGTGTTTGCGGCGAGAGAAAACGTAACAGAGGAGCCCCAGCGAGTTTCCAGGGAATTGGCCGATCGCGTTGCCGCACGTGGACGGAATGCTCGATACGTCGAGTCCCTTGACCAGATCATCACAACTGTGGACGATGCGGCGCGACCCGGCGATGTGTTGATCGCCATGGGGGCTGGAGACATCGACCGGATACATCATGAGCGCATTCGAAGAATTTGCTGACATCGTCAAACGAGACGAGCCTTTGGCACCTTACACCTGGCTGAAGCTGGGTGGCCCCGCACAGTACTTCATCGAACCTCGCACCGAGGACGAGCTGATTCGTGTCGTTCGCTTCTGCTGTGAACATGGGATCACGGTGAAGATTCTGGGGGGCGGGTCGAACCTGATCGTTCGCGACGAAGGTGTCAGCGGAGCTGTCATTCGACTCAGCAATCCCTGTTTTGCTGAAGTGAAAATCGATGGTCAGCGTGTGACTGCGGGGGGCGGTGCACTGCTTTCCCATGTGATTTCAGAAACGGTCCGTGCTGGACTGGCTGGATTTGAAAATCTGGCGGGAATCCCCGGCACAGTTGGTGGTGCGCTGCACGGAAACTCAGGTGGTCGGCATGGCGAGATTTCCCAGTTTGTCCGCAAGGTAACAGTCCTGACCGTCAGTGGCGAAAAACTAGTGCGAACAGAAGATGAACTCCTGTTCGATTACCGACAGAGCAATCTCGACGAATTGCTGATTCTGGAAGCTGAGTTTGAACTACAATTCGATTCCCCAGACGAAATCTCGCAGCGACTCCGCAAGATCTGGATCACCAAAAAGGCTTCACAACCGCTCAGTTCGCAGACCGCAGGATGCGTCTTCAAGAATCCCCGTGGACAGCGGGCGGGGCAACTGATCGAGCAGGCGGGATTGAAGGGAACGCGGATTGGCGGAGCGGAAATCAATGACCGCCACGCCAATTTCATCGTAACTCACGAAGGGGCCTCGACCAGTGACGTCTTGAGACTCATGGATCTGGTTCGATCCAAGGTCGCCGATCAGTTCGGAGTCCATCTGGAGTCCGAAGTCAAAATCTGGTAGGTTTCCAGACGTGTTTGCTGTCAGGGTCTGCTCTTTAGTGACTAGGGCTGATGGTTCACTCAAATTCCAAGGTGACGAAGTGCGGGGCGCATTGATGCCCGCATGCTTCGCTATAACCTGTTTCAGAGTTGTGGTTTCCGGGTTTTGTGGTTCGTCTCAACTCATGGAGGAGCGGAGATGTCTTTGTGGGTGTTGCGGTCGGCCTGGGTCATTTTGACGATCGCATTTGGTGCTGACGAATCTGCTCGTCCCCCCGCGCTCAAAGGGACTCCAGAACCGCTGCCGGCAGTTAAAAATCAACGGCATTTCGTTGTTCAGTTGAAACTGATCGAGGTCGACGAACAGGGCCGGGAAACCGTGCTTGGTGAACCTCGATTGAAGACCACCGGTGGCAACGCGGGCGTCTCGATCGATCATCCCGATGGACGCCGCTTTGAGTTCGTGATGAAGCTGTCTGATCGTCTGGGCTCAAGTGATGAACTGGCCCCAGCACGTCCGCTGGCGGCTGACTCAACGCTGAAAAAGCTGGATCAAAAGATTGATCTCAATCTCCAGCAGCAGTCACGAAAAGAGGTGCTGCGGGAAATCGGGCGCAAGACAGGACTCAGCATTGCTGTCGATCCGGAAAGCATTCGCAGCATCGTTGATCAGATGGATTCCGCCATGGATCTGAAGGTTTCTGGGGAACCAGTTGCTGATGTCTTGAATCGCGTGATTGAACCATTGAATCTGGAATTCACAGTCAAGCACGACGTCGTGTTCATCGCGACGGCAGAAAAGCTGCTCCCGGCACCTGAGGATTTTGTCGTTAAGACATACGCTGTTGCCGATCTGGTGAAGACGGGCGATCCCGAGAAAGATCCCCCAGAACTCGCCGCTTTAATCGAACGGATCAAGAGCAGCGTGATGCCGGCGTCCTGGGAGAGAAAGGAAGCGGCTGCGACGATTCGGCCGTTTAACTCAACATTGTCGATAGTGGTCAGACAAACAGCACCAGGACATGCCGCGATCGAGCGATTGCTCGATAAACTACGGCGCGAGTTGCCGATGAAGATTTCTGATTGATGCGGCATGCGGCCGGCGCCATGTAAGTAGAAAAAATGACCTCGCAAGGATGCGATGAAAATGTCTGAGACAAGACCAATGTGGCGCGTGGCAGTTCTGGCGGGAGGAGACTCCGACGAACGCGAAATCAGCTTGCAAAGCGGTTCTGCCGTGCAGCAAGCCCTGTCGAGCCGGGGACATCTGGCGTTGCATCTCGATCCCGCTGTCGTCGACCTGGCAGGAGTCGATTGGCGTCAATTTGACGTCGCGTTCCTGGCATTGCACGGTCAGTTCGGTGAAGACGGACAGGTTCAGCAGATCCTGGAAGACGCCGGGATTCCTTACACGGGAAGTGATGCGACGGCATCCCGCCTGGCATTCAGCAAATCGGCGGCCAAAGAACGGTTCCTGCAGTTCGGAGTGCCGACCCCTGAGTATTCTCTGCTGCACTATACGGACGACGTTTCGCGGATCGAAAAAGTCACTGGGGAAATTGGGTATCCGCTGGTCATCAAGCCCGATTGCCAGGGGTCCAGTCTGGGGATCTCGATTGTTCGCTCTGCCGCAGAGGTTCCCTCAGCTTTGAAACTCTGCTTTCAGTTCGACAGTTTTGCGGTCGTCGAACGGGCGATCATGGGAACCGAATGGACTGTCGGGATGCTCGATGAACTCCTGCTTCCTCCAATCCTGATCGAAACGGATCGCGAGTTCTTCGACTGGCAGGCAAAGTATGAAGACGACAGCACTCGCTATCTGTTTGAGTCGAATTTCCCGCAGCATGTCGTTGATACGATTGCGGATGTCGCCCGAAATGCCTGCCGGGCTCTTGGGACTCGAGGAATGGCTCGCGTCGATCTGCGAGTCGACGAAGCGATGCAACCTTGGGTTCTGGAAGTCAACACGATTCCAGGCTACACCAGTCATAGCCTGGTCCCTAAGGCCGCTGCTCGTCTGGGGATTGAATTTGCAGAGTTGTGCGAGCGATCGATCGAATCCTGCCTGCCATCCAATCTGCCTCGTCCGCATATCTTGCCGAGAACAACTGTTCGACATCCGTTGGACGAGAGATAAGAATTCGCCGAAACCGGCATTAACTGCCGGTGCTCATCTGGACGATGAATCTCTCGTTGCGTATCCAGGTGAGTCTCGTTCTTTGGGGCTCAGCCCACTTTAACGGGAAAACATTTTTGGCACCCGGCTCACCTGAATCTTCGCAAGACGTATTGTCACTCATCGTGACAGTGATCTTCTGACG
>CAZSTW010000140.1:0-17085 GCA_964609845.1 uncultured Planctomycetaceae bacterium
GGTTTCTTGGGCCTTCGGCCCCCGGTTTGAAGCAAGCCGGGCCACTCCTGCGGCTCAAACCTTCGTGACCTTCGTGACCTTCGCGTTCTTCGTGGTGAAAGAAGGCCGCATATGACGGTGGACATCTTTCGTGATTCTCCACGTTCGCGGGAACTCGAGTATCAATTCTATGAGTGTGACTCGGTCGGATTGACGGTGAAATTTCGACGCAGGCGTCTGCGTACGCCAGGCAGAAAAAGACCAGCCAGTCCGAATGCGAAAATCACAATGACGACCGCTGCAATAATCGGTGCGTACGACCATCGAGTCAATGTGCGGAAATACGAGCGACGTGTTGTAAGCACCTGGGTTTGAGGGGCGCCGTAAGATTCCGCAAGATCCAGCAGCGCTGTCGCCAGCTCGACATCACCACTGAGTGCCTTGCAGTTGGCGTAGTCAAACAACAGGTCCCCGACGATTTGATCAGGCGGATCTACCAGCGGAACTCGTTCGCCCAGTTGATAGCCGAGGTGCAGTGTCAAGGTTTCGAGTGTCGGTGCCTCGCCGGTTGCTTCAAAGCTCTCTGGGAGCCGGGGTTTCGGTTGAACTCCAAAATCCAGGCCAAGGACAGAATGCGTTTTCAGCCAGTCGGGGTCAGCTTCGAGGTTTTGTTTGATTTCCAGAATTCTGACGTGTAACCATTCTGAACCTTCGTGAGATTTCGGGTTGCGAGCGATCCCTGTGCGAATCCAGTGAATTGCGCTTTCGACATCTCCTTTCAATTCGTAGACAGTGCCGAGATTCGCTGCTGTGTTGTAGAGACCTGGTTTGGTCTCTTCGATCTTTTTGAGGATCTCGAGTGCCTCGCTCAATTCTCCCGCACGGGCCAGGAAAACGGCTAGATCGTTCTGCACATCAAGATCATTGGGGTTCGCGGTGGACTTCCGCCGCAATCCGTCGCTCTTCTCAAAAATCTCTGATTTCGGGCGTCGATGGGTCAACTGCCTAATGAATTCATGTTGCGTCTGATGTCGGCTTGCGTGATGTGACTTTCCATCCAGATCGGTTGAAGTGAGATTCAAACAGGCAATCGCCATGCCGGGAGCCAGCAGCGTCAGCAGGATCAGTGACCGGAACAGATGTCGCATGATGCCTCTCCTCAGGATTCCACGATCAAATCGCTTTTTGAGAAGACTCGCTGCTACTTCCCTGCAATCCAGTCGAACAGAACTTTGGTCGTCATATCGTCTGGCAGTCCGATATTCGAATTGATCCGACCGTGCGTTGTCTCTTTGGCACCGAATGAAGCCGCCCGGATTTCGGCCTGACGCAAAGCAAGCTCCAGACGCTGCGCCTGTGCCGTGGTATCAGGATGCTCCGCAACGTATAGAATCAGGAACGGGGGAATGTTTTTCCCCTTGGCCACATGAGTGACAGCGGAGTAATCGATGTGCTTCTTCGGATCATTTCCGAACTTTTCGCGGTGGCCGAACTTGGCTTGCGGCTGCCCGTGGACGCGGCGACGAGTTTCCGCGGTTTCAATGATGGCCGGAACATCATACGTGTCGCCATCCACAGGAACGCAACCTTTCAGAACGGTGAATGGGACTCCTTCGGCTTTCAGATACCGATCGTCAATGCACATCAGGGCGGCGAGTTGCGCGCCGGCAGAATGTCCCATGACGTAGATTCGATTCGGGTCACCTCCATGTTCCGCGATATGCTTGTGGACCCAGCCCAGCGATTTGGCAACGTCGCGAAAAATCGTCTCCATTTCGACGTGTGGCAACAGCCGATAGTTGGTTGAGACGAAGACGAATCCACGATCGACGAATGTCTTGGGCTTTTCCTGAACGCTGGATTTGTCACCCCCTTGCCAGCCGCCACCATGAATCCAGAAGACAACGGGAAGATTTTTGGCGTCTTTGGGCGAGTAGATATCCAGCACCTGCCGCTCCACGGCGGGGTTGGCGTAGGGGATGTCTCGCTTCACTTCCTGTCCGTAAAGACTCGAAGCGGACAGAACCAGCACCAGGGGAAGCCAAGATCTCATGAGAGCGTCCTTTACTTGGGGGGCGGACTGGATTGGAGTTACGTGGGAGTGGACGAATTGTGCCAGATACGATCAGGGTTTGCAGGTGATCGAGAATTCTTTTGTCGCGAATTCACGTTGTTACAGTAGAGGTTTCTCGGCTGCCGTAGCGTGCAAGCAAAACAGGATCGGTATCGGAAAGTCGTTGCTACCACCCGGTCAAGCCGGGTGGAGTGCTGTTTCCAGATGTCTATGAAGTTTTGGTAGCTGTCAGTTGTGGTCCCGCTGGGGCAAGCCCATGGGATTCGGGGGCCGGCGTTGTTCAACGCCAGAGATTCGTCGTGGAGGGAATATCCCTGCGAGTGATGGGGTATTAAGCCTTCGTGACCTTCGCGCTCTTCGTGGTGAAAACGCCGTCCCCCTTCGACCAGAGCCTGTCGATGGTGCGAGTTTTGAAAATCTCTCTTTTGAAATCGCCCCGTTAAGGAGGCAAATCATCCGGTGAATCGATTCAATGTTGTTGATGCGAGTCTCGTGGGGTGGTAAAACAAGATCTCAGACGAGCCCTGCCCTGCCTGCCGTAAGAGTCGCTGCCCGATGCTTCCTTCATTCCCGTTTCGATTGTTGCTGGCTGTGCCATTCGTTTTGGGCCAGGTTGCTTACGCAGACCTGCATGAACAGATCGATCTGGCCATTTCGGCGAAGGCGGGGGGAGAAGTTGCTGCCCCGGCGACGGATGAAGAGTTTGCAAGGCGCCTGTTTCTGGATCTCGCGGGGATTATTCCAACGGCCGAGGAAGTGACGGCGTTTGTGGCGGACACAAATCCGAATAAGCGATCTGCGTTGATCGACCGACTGCTGACTGCTCCCCAATACGGACGGCGCATGCAGGAAGCGATGACGGCCATGCTACTGGAGCGCAGAACGGGTTCGATCCCTGATAGGGAGTGGAACAAATATCTGACCGATTCATTCAACGCCAATAAGCCATGGAATGTTCTGACGCGAGAATTACTGTTCGCGGATGACGACGAAGGCCTCAAGCCCGCTCGCAAATTCCTGGGAGTCACAGGTCGCGAGAAAGCACCACATCAGATGACTCAGGATATTGCCCGATTGTTTCTGGGGCGCAGCATCATGTGTGCTCAATGTCACGATCATCCGAATATCGGCGATTACACGCAGGCCGAATATTTTGGTCTGTTTTCTTACCTGCAAGACAAGCCCGAGCTGGCGAAGAGTGAATTTGAATCGGTGTTTGTCAAAGGAAAGAAGGAAACGTTTCCCCGGTTGCCCGGTAAAGAGCAAGTCACCATTCCGGTTTTTACAAAGGAACAGGTGAACGAGGCCAAAGCGTTTCGGCCTCGATTACTGCTGGCTCGCGATCTTCCTACTACAGACAACGAACACTTCAATCGAAACATCGCCAATCGTCTCTGGTTTCTGATGATGGGGCGAGGTCTGGTGCAGCCGCTGGATTTGCATCATTCGGCCAATCCCCCGTCGCACCCTGAACTGCTGAAATTACTCGCAGAGGACTTTGCGGCCCATCAATACGATGTGAAATACCTGCTCCGCCAGATTGCTCTTTCCAAAGCGTACCAGCGAACCAGCCAGATTCCTGCGGGTGCCAATCCGCGCGAATTCGCGCCGGAATCGTATCGCGTTTTCAATCCCAAGCCGCTATCTCCAGAGCAACTCGCATGGAGCACGATGCGAGCGACGGGCAATCTGGTTGCTCTGGAAGCTGCTGCGGTGCCCGAGAAATCAACGTTCGGCTGGTACAACTACATCAACGGTCGCGTGGCTAATCCACCGGGAAATATTCCCGATGTGCTGGATCTGTTTGTCGGTGTGTTTGGCAATCCCCCGGGTGAAGCAGAAATGGATTTCACGCCGTCGATGGGGCAGGCTTTGTTTCTTCTGAATGAACGCCTCTTGCAACATTGGCTGGAGCCTGGGCATGGCAATCTGATGGAACTGGTCAAGAAGCAAACGGATTCAGGTGTGATTGTCGAAACGATGTATCTGACGATTTATTCGCGACGCCCGACGGAGACGGAGCGAAACGTTGGAATTGAGTTCCTGAAGACTCACCAGGCCCGGGGTGATCTGGCCCTGGCAGATCTGGCGTGGGCACTGATTGCGTCGGACGAGTTCCGAATGAATCATTAGACCAGAAATAGAACAGGTTGCCATGCATCCATTTTCCTGTAACAGCGACTATCACGAAATCTCGCGCCGTCAGATGCTCGGGCTGCTGGCAGGTGGGGCGACTGCGGGTTCACTCAATATCGGCTCCCTGCTGACTCCATCCGTCGCGGCTGATATTCGTCAGCAGGGGAAGCAGGTGCTGTTTATCTGGCTGGATGGCGGGATCAGCCAACTGGAAAGCTGGGACCCCAAGCCGCGAACTGAATTCGGTGGGCCGTATCGCGCAATCTCAACCTCGGTTCCGGGCGTTGAGTTCAGTGAACTGGTCCCTCACACGGCTCGCCAGATGGACAAGCTGGCGGTAATTCGTTCGATGTCCACGAAAGACGAAAATCATTCGACTGGAGTGGCTCGAGTGCAACGGGGTGATCCCAAGAACCGGGGTGTCGACTATCCGTTCCTGGGCTCAGCACTCGCCAAACTGCTTCCGCCACCCACCAACAATTTGCCTCCCTATATGCATATCAAACCGGGGCGTGGCGGATTTCAGTGGCAGGATGCGGGGTTCCTCGGAGCACGCTATGGGGCATTGACGCTGGGGGAAGGAAAGCCGCCGATTCACATCATTCGGCCGAATGGGATTGATGATCCTCGTGATGACGCCCGCAATTCTCTCCGCCGACAACTGAATCAGCAGTTTCGCGACAAGCACCGCGAATCGGATGTGGCGGCCTATGAATACTCTTACGACACCGCCGAACAATTGATGAAGCGACGCGACCTGTTTGACGAAACAGGAGTTCCCGCGGCCGACGTCGCGCGGTATGGAACCCATCCCCTGGGTCGCCACCTGCTGCAGGCCCGGCGGTTGCTTGAGGCGGGGGTTCAGTTTGTCAAAGTGACTTCGTACCACTGGGATATGCATGGAGACAATTTCAACATGCATCGTCAACTGGTCCCGCAAATCGATCGTCCATTTGCTGCGATTATCGAAGACCTTCATTCTCGGGGAATGCTCGATAACGTTCTGGTGGTTCTGATGTCTGAGTTTGGCCGGACACCAAAGATCAATACCCGGTTAGGACGTGATCATTGGCCGGAAGCCTGGTCTCTGATTCTGGCGGGCTGCGGCATCAAGCGTGGGGTCGTGGTTGGAAAGACAACCGCAAACGGGGCGTTCTGTGAGGGTGCAGAATACGACTGCGGCCATCTGTTTCATACGATTTTTCAGGCAGTCGGCATCGATGCTGCGAAAACGGAATATGTGAATAACGGCCAGCCTCTGCCGATCGCCCACGAAGAGCATTCGAAGATCAGCGAGGTACTTGCCTGATGAAAGCCAACCTGACATTCGACGTGACCAAGGCCTGGGAAATCCAGACGCATAAGCACAATCGCCCCCTCCTCTGCTGCGCCTTCAGTCCGTGCGGAACGTATCTCGCCGCCGGGGCTCAGGACGAGAATCTGCTGATGTGGAATCTGTCCAGCGGAGAAAAACAGACGCTGACAGGGCATACCAGCTGGATTCATGCGGTCGCATTCCATGCGACAGAGAAGCGATTGCTCGCTGGCGATTTGAATGGAGCACTACGCTGCTGGGACTATTCTGTCAGCCCCCCTGCAGTTCAGTGGGGCGTGCCAGATGCACACCAGACTTGGGTCCAGGCAATCGTTCCAACACCTGATGGAAAGTACTGGATGACAGCTGGCACCGATGGGACGGTGCGAATCTGGAATGTCAGTGATGGAAAGCAGTCGGGTGAGCTTCCGGGACACGATACGGAAGTGTATTCACTGGCAGTTCATCCTCAGGGAAAGTACCTGGCCAGTGGCGATTTAAAAGGACGGATCCTTATTTGGAATCTGGAGACGCGTCAACGCGAACGATCTTTCGATGCCACAATCCTGCATACGAGGAAAGAAGACTTTCTGGCCGACGTGGGTGGTGTCCGATCATTGGCGTTCGATGCTGACGGTGGCCAACTGGCCGCTGGTGGAATGACAGATGCCGAGAGCAACGCCTTCTGTCCGGGCAAGCCTGCTATCCTGGTTTTTGACTTTGCCAGCGGTGCATTGCGACGAACGCTACGTCCCAAAGAAAAGTCTGACGGGCCGATCAAAGGGCTTTGCTTCCTGTCCGCGGGAATCATCGCGGCACACGGAGAACACCTGAACGCAACGTCGTCGCTGGAGTTTTTCGGGCCTGACAAGCCAGAACCAGTTCATGTCATACGGCGTGAGAGCGGTTACTGCCTGAACCTGCACCCCGATGGACGACAACTCGCGGTCGCCAGTTTCGTCACCAACGGACGAGGCGGGAACGGTCGCCATTCAACTCCGGCTGAGTACGCCAGTCATCATGGTGCCGTGGTTGTCTATGGCCTTTATGACAAGGCCGAAAAGAAGTGAGAATTTCTTAACGTCCATTCCCGCGGTTTTTCCGTGGCGAATTTCGTCGACTTTGATGGGCACCATGGATTTCAAGGCGACTTTATGCCAGGCACTTCAGGCAGTGTGACAATTTCGTCGACCGCACTTTGCAGATTCGCAGCTGAGCTCTTTCAAGCGGCAGGAGTCAATGCCGAGGAGGCGGAAATCGTCGCTTCGAGCCTGGTGGAATCAAACCTGTGTGGTCACGATTCGCATGGTGTCATGCGGGTTACGGAGTATCTCCCCGCGCTGACATGTGGCTCATTGCGGGCTGGAGTTGAACTACTGGTACTCAATCAGACGGCGTCGCTGCTGGTCTGTGATGCTCAGTATGGATTCGGGCAGGTTCAGATGCATCGGTTGATTGATCGTCTGGAGCCAATGGCTCGGGCTCAGGGGCTGGCCTGCGGCACGATTCGCAGGTGTGGGCACGTTGGTCGGCTGGGAGAATGGGTCGAAATCCTGGCTCGCAGAAATCTCGCGGGTCTAATGTCTGTGAATGACAATGGCGTGCTGATGTGCGTAGCTCCACCGGGTGGAATTGATCCCCGCATCAGCACTAATCCGATTGCCCTTGGGGTTCCCACCGAAGCGGAACCATTGGTCCTCGACATTTCGACAAGCGTCGTCGCCAATGGCAAGATTCGTGTCGCGAAGAATGCGGGGCGTTCCTGTCCCGAGGGATGGCTATTGGATTCCAACGGTCACCCGACAACCGATCCTTCCACCCGTTTTGCAGATCCACCCGGATCCATTCTTCCCATGGGAGGCTATAAAGGGTTCGGTTTGGGTCTGCTGATGGACATTCTGGTTGGTGGACTGAGCGGCGGCCAGTGCCCCCCTGCTCCAGCTGGGGAGCTTGACTGCAACAATGTGCTGTTGCTGGTTTTTGATCCCGTCAGATTCACCGGACTGGAACACTTTATCCGGCAAAGCCAGGGTCTGTGTGACTTTACACGGGAATCACGTCAGGTCGATTCGACAGTAGAAATCCGGTTACCTGGAGACCGCAGCCGCCAGACTCGCGAGGCTCGATTGCGCTCCGGAATTGAAATGGATCGTGGGACCTGGGAGCAATTATTGGCGCACGCGGCGCATTTGAGGGTTGATGTGCCGGCGAGTTGAGAATGCGCCGAATTACGTTTTCCTGACCAGCGGGCAGGTTGAGCTTCAATCGCTCGATGCCATCACCCCGTTCATTCAGTCAATAAAATCAATCGTGTGTTCGCATTCGAGTTTGTAACGTGTTTCTGTCCAATGTTTTATGCTGAGTGTTGGCGAGTCGCGAGCGGAGCTGTTGAACGAAATCAGGTCCAGCCAGTTCCTAACGGCCAACAATTCTGTATCAGAATGATGCAGTGGCGACTTTTCCCTGTTGCAAACCATCGCCTTTTTCGTGAGGATATCTTGCCAATTTCGTCCGCAGGATCGTCACGATCCATTCAAACTTTTGTTGTTTTTTGCCTTGGCCCCATTCTGATTAAAGATTGAGGACGGTCATGGAATCGCAGTCACAAGATCAAACGCCTGATCCAGCACGCTGCCGAAGCTGCAATTCTCCTCTGAACCTGGATGGCGAGACACTCGATGCTGACGTTTCGTGTCACACTTGCGGGAGCCGGACGCCGTTGGCTCCCCAAGAATCGTCCGCTTCCAAGCAGGGGCAGATGATCGGGCACTTTCGACTGTTGGAATTGGTGGGAACAGGACGCTATGGTGCTGTCTATCGTGCATTGGATACCAAGTTGTCGCGCGTAGTCGCGATCAAGATTCCCCGCAAGGACGACTTCAGCCCCCATACGCTCAGCACGTTTAATCGTGATGCAAAGGCCGCGGCGGTATTGAATCATCCGAATATTGTGCGTCTTTATGAGTTTATGCAGATTGACAAGACGATTGTCATTGTCAGCGAGTTCGTCTTTGGTGATGACCTGAAAGCTTTTTTGAGTGCTGATGGATTTCGTTCAATACATGAAATGGTCAGGTTCATGTTGAAGACAACGGAAGCCGTTCAGCATGCCCATGAAAATGGCGTGATACATCGTGACTTAAAGCCGGGCAATATTCTGATTGACCGAAATCATGAGCCGCACCTCACAGACTTCGGTCTGGCGAAGATTGTAGCAGCCGAACAAACATTAACAGCGTACGGAAACGACCAACTGGTTGGCACACTCGCTTATATGTCGCCAGAGCAGGCGAGTGGTCGAATTCATGATGCCAAAGAGCGTTCTGATATTTTTTCGCTCGGGATAATCCTATACGAATTGCTGACTGGCCAACGGCCCTTTCCCGGTGAGACCCTGACCGAAATCGTGCGCAGGATTTGTCATGCAGAACCGATCAAGCCCAGGGCCGTTCGGCCTGAGTTGCCGCAGGACCTGGAAACAATTTGCCTGAAAGCGCTCTCTAAAGACCCCCGAGATCGCTATGCCTCCGCAAAAGCGATGGCGGATGACCTGAGTCTGTTTCTGCAAGGTAAGCCAACGGTCGCACGTCCAACGACGAACGTGCAACGAGGTCTGCGCTGGTTGAGAAAGAATTCGACCGTCGCCCTGGTCTGCCTCGCCGGACTCGCCAGTACTGCCGCTGCGGCCTTGATTCCAGCGCGACTCGTGCCTGCATTTCCTGAAGTGGAATTGGCGACCAATCCGCCGGGAGCCGAAATTCGGCTGTTTCCGATCGATCCGACGACCGGAAAGACTATCGACGAGAAAGCCATTCGACCCCGCAGAAAGACGCCTTTCAATTACAGGCTTCCGCCTGGTGACTACCTCGTTGTCGCACGACTGGAAGATGGTCGATTTCATGAAGTCCTTCGTCGAGTCCCGCGCGAAGGGGAATTGCCTGCGCCCTTTTATCATCGCACTTGGCGCAGAGACGATCAGGGGAGGATTACCCTGCATTCGATCAAAATTCCCACACTTCAGGTAACGGACACTATGGCGGAATGTGGCGATGATTCAAGGTATTTCCTGGATCGGTTTGAGGTTACGATTGAACAGTTCCGCAATCAAATCCATGATCCAACTTTGCGCATCGAGAATGATGCAGAATCTGTCCCAGTGATGGGAGTGACCTACAACCATGCGGTGTTATACGCAGAGCTTGTTGGAAAGCGATTACCAACTGCCGACGAAATAGAATTCGCTGCTACCAATTCAGGAACGACCAGATTTTCATGGGGAGACAATGAGCTGCAGGTTCCCACAGTGGTTCATCCCGTCGGAACATTGACTTTTGACCGAACCGCGAATGGTGTCTTTGGTCTTTGCTCAAACGGGGATGAATTCACTTCCTCGTTTGTGAGAACAGAACTCGACGTTGGGCCGAACTCGCCAACATTGCTGACAATTCCGGTGCTAAATCAAACGGTTGTAAGTCAATTCAGCAGTGATCAACGGTCACTGGTTCGCGTTGCCAAGCCCGCGGGAGATCAATTGAAGGGCGTTGGATTCCGGTGCGCCAGAAGCAAGGCTCCCCGGTGGTGAACCGGGGAGAGGTGAGCCGGCAGTGATTATTAACGTCGGTCGACTACTGCTGAAGTTGCGAAACGGTCGTGACCACGTATGTCGTAGTTCCGATTTTGATTTCAGCGATGTGTGGTGCAACAATCGTCACTTGACTCGTCACGTCGCGAACCTTTTGGTCAGCGGGAGGTTGCTCAATTTCCTTGCCGACATTGGCATCGAAAACGGACCCCTTCACCGTTGCTCCAGACGTTTCTTGAACGTCGACCCGGTATGAATCCAGTCGGGCGAAATATTGAGTATTGCCGGACACGAAGCTGACAAGCATTCGTCCGTCAACGATCTCTTTTGCTTCAAACGTCGCTACCCACTCAGTTCCGTCTTTTTTCTTGAAGCCCTTTGATCCGTTTTTCAGAACGAGTTTTTCGTCCCATGTCCAGAGTCGATCCTGCTTGAATTTCCGTTGATACTTTCCGGCAGGAGTCGTCGAGGCACCCGCGGCATAAAAGGAACACTGAGCTGCAGGGCAGGTTGGACACGGGTCGTAAGTGACGATCTCATAATTGCCCGGCTCCATTACTCCCCATGTGGCCGTGGTGTTGTCGCAGGCATCATGCCAAAACACCCCATACCATTGATCACCACCAAAAAAGAATGCACAATTACAGCTCTCGCCCTGCGCCAGTACCGTTCCGTTGCATCGCGTAGCACGCAGAGCGGCGGGTGCGCACGGCTGATGAGTAACGCCAGCACATTGGCGTCGTGCCGGTCGGCATCCCCGTGCAGCATCAACGCGCATTTCCAGGCCAACCAGCGATCCAGCCATGATCGCCACAATCATCAAACGATTCATCAGTCTTCCTCCGTAAAAACGAATCGGTCCTTTACAGCCTCTTTGGCTGAACTGTGCGAAATGGTACACATAAGTGGCATCACAATCCACCCATGAAGGCAAGTCTGTGCATTTTCTGCGATGCGATACAGCCGCGTCAGCGCGGCCTGCATAGTTGAGCTGCAGTCAAATGCCTCTGAATCATAAGCCGCTGTTCAGGCTGCGTAAAATTACGACAGTTCCCGCTGGCCGCGTCGTCTGGGTATCAGCAATCCATCAATTCACGTTGAGTTCGCTGATATCTGTCCATGTATCATCGATGGAATCAATGTTTGTCGCTTCTGCGATAGCAGTCGTTTCACTGGCCGAATCCACATCGGACGCTTCTGCGAAAACAATGGACAATTCGACTGAATCAGGTTGTTCAACCTGCAACGAAGGGGCTGCCGAATCCTCATGAGTTTCTTCTGGCGGCGCTACCAGTTGGTCGCGTGGTCCGAATCGCAGTTCGTGCAGCCAGCCAAGCGAGGAAGCTTTGTAGGGACGAAACTTGTCGAGAGTGCCAAGATCGCCACGGAACAGTAATGCCCGGTTGGCTCCCAGGCGGCCAGCGGCTGGACTATCGATCAGATTGCTCGAATCATTTGCGTTCATCGCAAACAGAATTCGATGCTCAAACCGATTCATCAGTTCACGCCCCAGCCATCGCAAAGCAGCCTGATAACCGTCTGTCCATACCAGCGAAAAGATTCCCGACGCTGGCCCATCCTTGATGATGTCTGAGAACAACGAAGCCGCGCTGGCGGTTTTCGGCTTGTCGAATCCGCCAAATCCTCCGAATTCGTCGTCTGATTTCCGCAAATCCCGGAATCTCGCCAGATCAAATACGACAACGAAGATCGGTTCTCCCTGAGCATCCTGACGTGCCTGCATCTGATCGACAACTTCCTGCAATGCTGCAGCCGAGTCTCGGGGATTGACAACTTTCAACCCCGGAACGAATTCCGCCAGGGCCTGCCAGACTCGAGCGGAATGACTTTCTGGAAGGCTACCATCAAGGATCATGAACCTGGCATTCCCCTGCCCTGCCAATCCCAGTACTCCGGTTGAAAGCACCCCGAGAGCGGCGTCCTCGTCACGTCCAATGATCATCGTCGGTCCACCGTCGCGAGGGCCGAACGGTAACTGCGTTGCACCTGTCAGGGCAACGGCTTCTCCCAGCCACAACGCGCGGGTCGGCGACCCATGCTGGGTGTCGGCAGAATTCGTAACTGGTCGTCCAATCTGTTGAATCGCCGCGTGAACTTCTTCATTGGCCAGCGGGTCTGCTGCAGTGTTACCTTCAAACACGACCGCGTCTGCCCAGCGACGTGATGGATCTTCAGTCGCGACGCGCTCATGAAACTCGCGGGCCCAAGCCTGCATCCAGCCGAGATACGTCTCTCGTTGTGAATCATCGAGCCAGACAACCTGAAAGGGATGATTCCCTTCGACAAGCCCGTTTGCATCGTTGTAAATCGCCTCACCCGGTCGCGACAAAAGTCTGGCGGCCGTGTTCTCTTCACTGAGGATCAGGTGTGCGTCGGTATCGCTGCATTGCAGAGCGATGCGTACGGCAATCTGCCCGAGAGTGCTTCGGGCAAGTGAGTACGCACCGGCCAACGTCTGACTTCCCAGAATTACGTGCACGCCGAATGCCCGTCCTTGCCGGATAAGGCGATCAAACAGCAGTGCGGCGGATTGCGAGAGTCCATCGTCTTCGATGAAAAACTCCTGGAATTCGTCGATGATCAATAGAATTCGCGGCAATGGCAGCCCCGGGCACGCTTCGCGGTACGCCGCCAGATCCTGAACGCCCGCTTTTCGGAAGAGTTCGCCGCGATCCTTTAAAATGGAGTCCAGACGCTGCAGGACACTGACACCGAACTCGCGATCACTTTCGATGGCGATAACGCGTGCATGCGGTAACCGGTGTGAGGCATACGTCTTGAATTCAACCCCTTTCTTGAAGTCGATCAGGTAGAACTCGATTTCATCGGGACTGTAATGCAGAGCCGCATTCGTAATGAGGGCATGTAGCAACGACGACTTGCCGGAACCGGTCTTGCCGGCAATCAGAACATGTTGCGATGTCCCCTTCCCCAATTTCAGGTTCTGCAGTTTTGTTGCCCCGGCACGCCCGATCGGAACGTCCAATCCTGACTGAGTACTCGATGTCCAGAATGCGTCGGCAGGTGGCATGACGCGTTCGAAAGGGACTTCAACGCGCCGAACGGATCTTGCCAGTTGACCTGCCCGCCGGACAATCTGTCCGAATTCGTCAGGTTCAGGAGGTGGGTCCAGGATCAGTGGCCAGTCGCTCATGTCAGACTCTGCCAGTCTGAATGGTGAAAATGGCGTTTCATCGGTTTGTGAAGCCGCTACCGCATTGAGCCCGCTTTCAGAGAAATTTGTTGCGTCGATGGCTGCTGTGTCGCCCGAAAGATCGTTGAGCGAGTCCCTTGGAACCGTTGACTTACGCGGAGCGGCAAGTCGCAAGACGGTTGCGTGCTGCTCGATGTCGGCAAGAGAAAATCCACGTGGCAGATCCTGCGATTCATCCACGCTCATCAGAACAAACACACCGCACTTCACACCACCTTCAGCGATACTTGCCAGGCGACGTAGTGCCGACTCTGTGAAATTTGCCGGAAAATTGGCGATCACCAGGATTCGGTAAGGTTCGGCCACTTCACCAGCTTCGCGGTTGTAATCATCGAGCGTGGCATAGTCGTTGCGCAGATACGTCTGCAGGACATTCTCCATGTGTTCGGTCAAGTCTCCCAGCCGTTTCTCGATGTGTGCCGGTTCCGTCCAGATTCTGCTGGTGACCATTTGCTCATCGATATCCGTCAGGTGCATGAACGACGCAAAGTTTACGCCCAGTCCAACGGGGTCCATGATCGTGAACCGAACTTTTCCCGGAGGAAGCGAGGTCAGGAATCGCAGCATGGACGATTGCAACAGGCGAGATGCATCTGCGCGGCTTTCACCGCGAGAACGAATCACAAGAGAGGGTTTTTCCGCCAGCGAAAGCAGCAGAGGAAACTCAAATCGTGTTCGTTCCGTGTGAAGGCGATGATCTGCGGATATGCCACCCGTCATCATTGCCAGATCTGTCACCAGTCGGCCAACGGAGAGAATTCCATCCAGAGGTTGGGGGACTTCGTCTGTGGATGCAATTCGCGTTTCCAGCCATCCCCCCAATACTGTGGGCCATTTCGGGCAGTTGCGCCGTGCGGCGTCGCACAGTGCGTCGGCCATGTCACCCAGTTCTTTCAATCCTCCGTGCCAGTCCCGAATTAGTTGTCCCCAGGCTTGCTGATATGCCTGTCGGCTGGAAGCGACTCGCTCGTCGAATTCCGCCTGCAGATTTCGAAAATCCTGCTCGCGCCGCAGCAGCAGATCATGTTGAGTTGCGGAAGAGCGAGCTTCCAGAGATCGCCGTTCGTGGTTTCGAAGCCGTTCGATTTCGGCCAGCCTGGCAGGAAATGATGCCTGGGCAGCTTGCGCGTCGGCGTCCCTGCGCGCATTGGCCGCATTTCGCCTGTGAATCAACTTTGCATCTGAATGAGCAACCGCTGCTTCTCGCTTTTTTTCACGATCTTCATCGAGTCGAACCAGTTCCGATTCCTGAGAATCGCTCTCTCGCTTCGAAATAACGAGCCACCGCTGATAACTGGCGTCAGCATCAACGGTCAACTGCAGCATCCGTTCAAAGTCTGGAAGGACTCGCTGACCTGCAAACAGGTGCAGCAGGAACAGAAACACAAGCCCGAACGCCGACCCCGCTCCCCAAGCGATCCAGGCCCAGTCGCGCGCCGTCGGATCAATTTTCAACCCGATTAATGAAGGTGGAATCACCTGCCAGATCAGTCCTGACAGACCCGCGCTGCAAAGCGCAAACAGAACGACGGGAAGATAGCCACTAAAAAATCGCGGCAGTAGATGACTGTTGATCCGCTGCTGTATTGTCTCGACCTGTCGCATGGCGTCGATACATAATTGATGCAGGCTGGTAACATCCGGCGGCAAGGCTGAAGGGGCGGGTGCATGGACCTCACCCAGGATCCGGCACTTCTGCAGAAAACTGGTCGTCCTTCGATACCATCCATCCAATGTCTTGATGGTGGTTTCCAGCTCCATCCGACTGGCCGTCAGCCCGGACTGCAGCACCTGTAAGCGAGCAAGCGGACTGTCTTCAGTATCGCGATCCAGCAACGATCCTAACAGCCAGCCAGCTTCGTCATGTTCCTTCTGAGCAGCTGTCGTTTCGGTCTGCCACCGCTCATCGATGGCTGCCAGAGTTTCGTCGAACTTTGACTGAACTTGTTCCTGCTCTTCGTTCCATTTTTCTTCGAGGGCTGCAAGTTCGTCACTGTATCTCTGCTGATTTGAGGCGAATTCGCCTTCGTAGGTGTCCGTCAGAAGCTGATGAACCTGCTGATACTGCTGTTGCTCACCAGAAATTTCACCGATGTGCGTGGATTCAATTTCATGTTCACGACGTGCACGATCCGCCACGAGATCCAGCAATCGCCGAATCTGTCGTCGCTCGTGTTCGATGGTCAAATCCGTGCTCAAGATTCTGGTCCGCTTTAAGTGATATGCCATTTGAGAAGCGGCTTCACAACAGGTTGTAATGGGGGTGTCACCCTGTACAGAAAACGATTTCTATTGCGAATCCCAGACTACCAACTGCGCTGGCAGCCATAAATGCGGAAATGCGAATTACTCATTTGCCCTGCCTCCATTGTCATTCACGGTCATCGCACTCCCGGCACGCAGCTACCAGCACCCCATTTAGCCGGGCGACGGCATCCAGCGTGATGCGCACCTGTTGAAACAATGGTTCAAGATGTTCCGATTCCAGTGTCTGGCTGACGGGATCGTCCCAAGACGCTTTGGTAAGTGCCCACGCTTCCTCAAGGCGGTCTGCCGCCGATTTAATCTGGCCCGCCCCGTCAATCAGACTTCCTAGTGCCATTGTTTTGGATCCTCACGGGGTTTCTGATTGTTCGTCTGCGGCAGTCGCATTTGTCGTTCCGTCCGCTTCATCAGTTGAAATCTCATCTGAGGAACGCTCATCGTTCGAAGCTGTTGAGCCGAGTGAAATTACGGCACCTTTGTCGGACGACTGGATGCTGGCGTACGCTTCAATCGCGTCAATCATTCGAGACAGTCTGGCTTGGATTTTGGGAAGTTCATCTTCCAGGAACCGTTGCAGTGGACCCGCTCGACCGCGGTATTCATCCACTTGCCGCCCCGCTTCGACATTCCAGCGTCTGACAACTTCCATCTTGTGCTGGCAGAATTCCAGTCGATGTTTGGCACGCTGGAAAGCAATCTTCTCTTCAATGCATTCGGAATGCCGTCCGCCGACGGTTCGCAGACGACAGGTTTCGTAGGCGATTCTGGCGCTGGCAACACCATCGTAAGCACGACGCTCCTGCTCACGCCAGTAGTTCGGCCGGTCCTGTTGCAACCAGGCCATGGTACGATCGATCTTTGACCGAAGTTCGCCGAGAGCATTTTCAGTCCGCTCGCCATAGGTAATCAGGGCTAGCCGCATGTCTCGTAATGCGTCCAGCGATTGAATATTCGCCTGTCCTGCGGACATGGATTCTTCCTAGTTCAAGCGTCGTATCGAGAGATTCGTCATGCCAAATCAGTATTCGTCGATTCTTCAGGTCCTCGTTCCGAGTTTACCGCTGCTGCATGTACTCTTCGATCCGCTCCGCCTTTCGCAGCAAATAAGGGACATGGTTCTCATTCGCCTCGACGAATCTCGACAACAGTTTCAGGTGCTGACCGAATTCCTCAGCGAATTTCAGATGCTCCTGATCGCGCCAGGTTTGACTGAGCGAATTGAGTTGCCCCGAAACGGTACTGAGGCGGGATTGCAGGTCATTGTTAAATTCTCGCAACATCCCCGCAAAGCGACGCAATTCCGTGGGATCAACGATGGCTTGTGACATGACTAATTCTCGTGGATGATCGTCAGAACGCTGTCTCTGGAAAACGTCTCCCAGTATAGCTTTCGTAAACGCTTGCCGGTAATCAACAAAATCGGGACGAAACAGTGTTTTGCGGCGATTCCACAAAGGAACAATCGATGTCAATTGTCTTGGGAGTTGATCTGGGAACAA
>CAZSTW010000140.1:17095-18348 GCA_964609845.1 uncultured Planctomycetaceae bacterium
AACGAAAATCACGTGCGTTGCCATGGAAACAACTTCCCGGCAGGTCTTAGCCGTCGGAACAACGTCGAATGATGCAAACATTACCAACGAAATAGATCGTGCTCGTGGCCGGTCCGAATGGGATGTGCAACGTATTGTCACGCAGGGACTGCAATGCCTGAAACAGGTTGCTGGACAGTTAGCCGATCAGGTGCAGTCTGTGTCTGCGATCGGGATTACGGGCCAGCAACATGGGATGTTACTCGTCGGTGCTGACCAGAAGCCGATCTCACCTCTCATAAATTGGCAGGACCGACGGGCGCTGGAACTATTCCCAGGAGACGACCATACATGGCTCCACCAGACTCGAACGTTGCTCGGGAATGATGTCTGGAAACGGACGGGTTGCCGATTGCAACCTGGGTTTATGGCAGGAACATTGTATTGGCTGAAGTCCCAGCAGTTACTTCCTGACCACGCGCGAGCCTTGTTCATCATGGACTATTTTGGGGCAATTCTGACAGGCTCACCCGCCGTGACAGAACCCTCGTGTGCGGGAAGTAGTGGGGTGTTCAATGTCCGATCACGAGACTGGGATAACGAGGCCATTGGAGCATTAGGGTTGCCTCGTTCGCTCTTTCCGGAAGTTCGTGAGGTCAACGAACCGATCGGTCGCCTGACTGCGGAAGTTGCCGCGCTGACGGGATTGCCTGCGGGGATTTTGATCGGTGCACCGATCGGTGATCATCAGGCAAGCTTTTTAGGGAGCGTCACCGATCGCGAAGAGAGTGTTCTGGTGAACGTCGGAACCGGGGCGCAGGTCGCGGTCTTTACCAATCAGCTCGATTTCGCCCCTCCGATTGAATTGCGACCGTTTCCCGGCGGTGGCAATCTCCTGTCAAACGTCGGCCTGGCAGGTGGCTGGTCGTATCAGGTGCTGGAACAATTCTTTCGAGACGTGGGCCGATCTGTTTTCCAACAGGATTCGACGGTCCCGCTTTACGAACAACTGAATCAACTGGCACAAACTGTCCCTGCGGGAGCCGATGGACTCTGCTGCGAGCCGTTGTTTGCGGGAACGCGACTTGATCCAACGGTGCGCGGGACTCTCACAGGACTTTCGCCGCAGAATTTTACTGCTCGACATCTGGCCCGAGCGGTTCTGGAAGGAATGGGCCGGTCCCTCAGCAACGGTTACGCCGAGATTCGCAAGATCACGGGACGATCCCAGAGTCGACTGATCGCGGCCGGGAATGGCTTACGCGAGAATCCAC
>CAZSTW010000141.1:0-17935 GCA_964609845.1 uncultured Planctomycetaceae bacterium
GCGCGCCCGCAACTCAATCGACTCAGAGAGTAAAAAATGTGGGTAACATTGACTCCCCCCTACTGTTTCATACCACCCTGAATTTGGAAGCAGGACGATGTGAGGCCGTTGGATGTAACAGGCACCATCGTCGGGAAGAGAATGACTCGGCCCCGGCAGTGGGATTGCTGCCGGGGCCTTTGTCATTGGATTGAGGCTGTCATCACGGAGTGCGAATCCAGCGAATTCCATTGCTGAAAATCATCGTGTTCTGATCAGCACTCACGCAGAACGACAACTGCTGGGTTGTTGTCTGATCGTTTTTATAGACCAATGTTCCCTGGAATCCGGTCGCTCCCTGGCCGATGTTCCAGCTGCCTGTCCCTGCGGCCCACCAGACAGGTGTCACGGGGGTGATTTGAATCGGAGCAGACTTACCATCAGGGGCGTTAGCAAGCTGCGTGATCGAAGCAACATTGTTATCAGAGTCAATCCACATTCCGGTCAGTGTCGTCGCAGCAGGCGGGGCCGGAGGGACTTGAAAGCCCTGTTTCAGCCAGCTTGCCCCGTTGGCGAAGACGATCTGGAACGGTGTCTTCTCTGAACCGGCGTATGCTGCACAGAACGGAACGCTGGTGGACGTCGGATCAAACGGCTTGAAGTTCATGGATCCAGACCACGGAGTGGACTGGAACGGATTCCCAAGCCCTTCGCTGAATCGTCCCTTGTATGTATACGGTGGCGGAAAGCTTGGACCTGTATAGACTCGAACGGTTCCGTGGGCGTCGTAGATTTTCAGCGGTTGCTTTCCATCGGACCACATTCCTTCGAGGCTGTGTGGACGAGGAGTGACTGCCACCATGCTCATCATACCGCGGTCTTCGTGTCGTAGAATGTGACAGTGAAATCCCCACGATCCGAAGACATTGGCATTGTCGGT
This sequence comes from uncultured Planctomycetaceae bacterium, assembly GCA_964609845.1. Classification (GTDB taxonomy): domain Bacteria; phylum Planctomycetota; class Planctomycetia; order Planctomycetales; family Planctomycetaceae; genus Schlesneria. The sequence goes on from CAZSTW010000141.1 coordinate 920, forward strand.
GACCTTCCAGTCGTCTGGCTCGACATCGTCTGTTGGCGACTTGGGTGCATGCCGATTCGATGGCTTCTGATCGGGGATGTTGATCCAGGTCTTGAAGCGAATGTAGCCGTGTGGAGGAATCAGGATCGTATCCCACCAGTTCCCGACGACCCATCCAAACGTGCGATTGGCGGCGGGAAGATTGGCTGGTTCCCAGACAACGGAATTCGTCTTGGAGTCCCAGATGATCTTACGAGTGCTCCATGTCTTGCCGTCCGTATGCAACTGGCCGACTTCTTCAACGAAGAACGGGCTAATGTGGATATGGAAGGGGTGGTAGATATCCGAGTTGTTCACGAGCATCCACTCTTCCGACGTTCCCGCCATAGGTGGACGAGAATGAGCAAACCCGGTCACTGACTTGTAGTCTGGCAACGCTCCCGTTCCGTAGTTGTAGGTGTAGTACGGCTTGCCGTTTGCGGGGGTGACCAGGGTCACAGGACGATAATATCCGGCGTTTGTGTTCAGAATCTCGGGCCGTGTCGGCTTAAGATTTGGGCGATTGGGGTCTGAAACCGCGATCTGACCGAGTGCGGCGAGTGGTTGCGTCTGATTTGTCCAGAGGCCATTTGCCGAGGCGAAGCTACCCATCGTCTGCATTTCATTGATGATCGGCCGCTGGATCAACGAAGTCGCTGCAGGATTGCCGACATAGTCCGTTGAGCTGAACTGGCGGCCGTCGATCCAGAATTGCTGGATTGGCGTTGCCCCCCCGGTGGTCTTGTCTTCGTACAGAAATGTCGTTGAAGAGTGATCAAAGGTGACTGTCCGCTGGAAATCGACAGCATCACCAAATGGAGCGACATAACTGGGGATTCCGTGCTTTGTCTGGCCTTGCTCATTCGTCCGCGTCAGCCGTGTCGTCGCGGGATTGCCCGTGGGACTGAGGGTATTCAGGACAGCATTCAGGGATTTCGGATCAAACTTCGGACCGGCACCAGGGGGAACGACCTGTACATACATCAGGTAATCCTGAGTGATTCCTCCCCCTGCTCCACCTGCAGGTTGCCATCTTCCACCCGTGATTCCGTTCGGATCGTTCGGAGTTACCGGTCCCGGCTGGGAGTACGCGACAGCAATTGGATCTTTCTTGTTGGCGGAAGCAACCCCGGTGATGATTGGCGTAATTGCCTGGGCGTCTGTTCGGATGTCGCCAGGGTTTGAACCATCGGGTTGAACGTTATTTGCCCATGGCACGGTAAATCCGGCGAAACTTGCTCCGAGATTGTAGGGGTCTTTAGGCACATTCGCTGGAATGCCGGTCGTGGGAGGCTTTACGACGACTGCGGAGCCGGTAGTCGTTTTCCCCTTGGTCAGAGCCAGATAACGCCATTGGGCGTTTTCGTCCGATTCGTCAAACAGTTTGTCGGCAGGGTAAGCCGCGGCAAACCCCTGAATCGGAGGGGCAGTCTTGGGATAATTCTTAAAGACAAAATATGCAGATCCTGCTGGGGGTGGAGCGGTCTGGACCAACAGGTCTGATCGATTACCCGACGAGCCGAACGTCGGAGTCTGCGCTGTGATTGGAACTGCGCGGCTGAGTGACACACCGTCGATTGCCACCAGATTGACAGATCCGTTGATCGCAGATTTGGCCGGGTCGCTGAAATCGCAGGTGACTCCACTGGGTAACGTTTTCTTAGGATTATTCCCAATGTAATCGAGGTAGTTCGACTTGTTGATCGTCTTCAGAACCGCGACCAGGTCCTGAGCCATGGGGGAAAAGTCGATCTTGCCAACCCAGATATTCGACTGCTGCTGATGGTTTGCCCCAGCGATGATAAACCGCCAGCGTTCGACTTGACCTTGAGGAATCTTCAGGGTGGGTGCGTATTTGCCGTTCACGGTAACGACGACGTCTTTTACCGGCGTGAGTTCCGGCTGCTTTTGTCCCTTGCCATTGCCCACGTTGATCGCAAAGTTCTGGATTTCCTGAACGACCATGACCCGATCGTGCTCGGTCCCTGCCAGGCCGGGAACAATGTCGTCCTTGTCATTCTTCGGCTGAATCACCAGCGCTCCCGCCATGCCGTTTTCGACCTGAATTGAGGTCGATCCGTGTCGATGGCTGTGATACCAGTGGGTTCCTGGAAGATGGTCTGTCGGAATCTTGTACTGGTACCGGCGCTGCCACCATTGATTGATGTTCTGCACCAACCCTTGCTGATCAGGAGACAAGGCTGATGGGTCGCCGTCTTGCGGCAGGATCAGGACCGTGACATTATCCTGCTTGGGGTCCACGTGCAGTCCATGGACATGCAGATTCGTTTCGTTGAAACCATGTGGAATGTTGACTTCGTGTGCCGCACCTTCCGGCAATTCGTCCGCTGTGACTCCCCCACCCGGAACGAGGTTATTCTGAAGTTCATTCAACCAGGGGTTATCACTGCGATTCAAAAAGTTGTGCAGCCGAATCCGCAGAAAATCGTCCGGTTTGAAAACAAATGTCGGTCCGGGAATATGAGCCTGGGGCGGGTGGATTGCCCCTTTGAGGTGCGCATTTCGCAACTGCTTAGGATCAACCGGGACAGTATTCTGATACGAACGAGTCCAGATCTGTTTTGGACTTCCATCATCGTTCAATCGGCCTGGAATCACATAAGTCCCAAAGACCGTAAACAGATTCTCGTCAATGACGCCGTACTTCCCGTCAGTCGCCGCTTTGGAGAGGACTATTGGGGGAGTGGGCAGCTTGTGTACCCCATCAGGGCCATCGGCGGCCGCTGCAATGAGGTTGCCGGTAAGCAAGGCTGCCAGAGCGGCAATCGAGGTTCGGCCGAATCGAAATGATATTTGTCTCGCAATCACGGTAGTTATTCCTTTTTGAACTTGGGGATCGAGTTGAGACAAGTCATCAATTGATACATCGCGAAAATGGTTTGACGCGAATCAGTCTGGTGGCGTTCGCGCCGTGGATTGAAACCGTTCACGCCCCCAGCCTGCTCGCAGGTTGAGTACGCGACATGCTTCTTTCAGCAGCGGCTTCGTGGCCATGAATGGTTCGCGACCGACATAGCGCCAAAGGATGGCGCCTTGCGGATCAATCAGAAAACTTCCGTGCAGCGGTTTCTGTGTCCAGTGATCCACGACTCCAAAATCACGAAAGGCCTTCAGGCTTTGATCAGAGACCAGACGAAACGGAATGGCTTCGTCTGCCCCCGTCACTTTGAAAGATTCCTGCAGGCCAGCAACCGAATCGGTACTGACAGCAACAATGGAAATGCCTGCCTGTTCAAAGTCTTGCTTGAGCGGGCTGAATGACTGAAGTTGCTCAATGCAGTGCGGACAACCTGCACCCAGATAAAACACCACCAATACAGCTTTTCCACGCAAGTCACGGAGTGACACTTGTTGATCGTGGCGGTTTGGGAGTGAAAACGCAGGGGCCATCTGCGGCTTGCCGAGTTCAGGTAATGCCGCAGTGATCGCGGGGGGAGTGGACGATGGTTGATTCGAGGTTGCGGTCAGTTCGCGTGGGCGTTTGGGAATCGGCAATCCCGTGCCTGGCAAACTCGCGTCCAGGTGTTTGAATGAGGCCATCAATGCCTCATATTCGCGGGTTGCCGCAACATGATCACCCGACTGCTGAAGAATTGCTGCCAGTTCCAGACGTGGAGCAACCTGATCCGGCGATGTCACAACAGACTGCCTGGCCGTTTCAATTGCTGTCGCAAATTCTTTCGATCGCGCCAGAAGCCTCCCTCGACGCATCAACGGAACTTCAGCGAATTCTGCGACGTTGATTTTCTCATCGCTTCGCAACAATTTCTCGCAGAGAGTCAGTTCCTCAAGATACGCGACTGTCTCGGCTTGCCGGAGTCGATCACGGTCACTCGTGATCTCTGGGGACTGTAATGCGACGAAACGCTGCAGTTCTGCAATCTGATCTTTCAATCCGTCCCGCTGTTCCAACCCGAATCTTGCCAGCCCCAGGGCATGAGTGTGTCGTGACTGACATTCAGAATCCGTTCCCGAGAAGTAGCCCGCCTCAGAATACGAGAGAAGCGGATCCCACATCTGAAACTCGACAAGAATATCGAGCAGCAATCGACGTCCAAGGGATGCCGGAGTTGTGGCACTCGCGACATTCATCGAACTGTGTCGCGTATCTTCCGAGTCACCGGCTGGTTTGATCGGGATTGAAACGGCAGGCATTCCAACCAGCTGGATCGCAATTGTCATCGCATCGTGAACGCGACCAACGTCTTTGAGATGACGCGACAGCAGCTCAAGATTCTCAATCGCTCCATCAGCTTCGGCCAGGCTGGACCAGTCGCCATGCACTCGCTCGAAAGTCGCCACTGCTGACTTTTGAAAGCAGTCAAGAGCCTCTGTCTGTTTTCCCAGTCGGGAATACAATCGCCCCGCCATCGTTAACGCACGCGGAGCGCCCTTCAATTTCGTGCGGATGAACTCTGCGGCACCGAGTGCTCGTTCAGGGGCCTCCTGTTCCCATAACCAGATGCGATATGTCGAAACAGGGTGATCAGGCTGCATCCGTTGCACTTGCGAGATCAGTGCATCAACCCCGGCACGTAAAGGCGTTGACGCTCCGGTCGCACGATTCTCGAGAGATTGACGCACCAGAAAGGCAATTGCTTCCGGGTCATCTGGAAAACTGACCGCCAGGCGATCCAGTCCCTGCAGGAAAGCCACGCGGCGACTCTTTTCGTCTCCACTTCCAATGATGTAGTCACGCAGGGACTCAATCCAGATTCGTTCGCGAACAGTGACTGCACCAAGGCTGCGGACTGCCTGGTCGATGTAACGCGCTGCAAGGTCGAAATTCGACAGATTGGCTGCGGCTAATCCCCACCAAGCCATCGCACAGTCGGTTTCAAGTCGAACCGCGTGATGAAAGGCCAAGTCCGCTTCGCGGCGATCGAACCCGTGCAATAGAGCAATGCCCTGGTTGATGTAGCGCTGTGTCTCTACCCGGCGGCAGGTGACGGGAAACGTTGTTTGACCGATCCCCTGGAGCAGTACCGCTGGCTTTCGATAGACATTCTGGTCGAGCAAAACAAGCGAATCGTCAGCCCAGGAATATGACGCAACAAGTAGCGTCACGAGCACTTCGAAAGTGCGCAGAATTGCGGAGTGTATCGTTTTGATTGATAGCATAGCGACCCGGCTGGTGATTTTGTGCTAGAAGTGTGCTAGATCGCATTCCAAACGCATTGATATCGAAAGTCAATCAACATCCTGTGAATTTTAGTGGATAAAAGAAAACCGCCCGGTGTTCCAACGGAATGCCGGGCGGTCGATTAGAATTTCGCTTTCAGCACCCAAGAGATCAGAGGCCCCTAACCTTTACGCGCCAGTTTCCCTTCAATGCCGTTCAATCGTGGAAGTTGCTGCGCATATGTCAAAACAAAAAAACCAGCCTGCGATCGATTGCAGGCTGGTCTTCAATTCATGAACCCATAGTACACTTGTCAACGACCAATCGTAGACGCGGGCACTGATGCAAGGTTACTTCGGAGCGTCGGCAGGCTTTGCACCGGCATCCATTTTTGCCTTTGCTTCTGCATGTCCCTTGTCAAGCTCAGCCTGCTGTGCAGGAGTGACTTTGGGCAATTCTTTCTTTTCGGCCTGACCACAACCAACGACTGCAAGCCCGAGTACCATCAAGGCAGGAGAAATTCTTCGAAACATTCAGTGTTGTTCCTCATATTGGTGATTTGGCAGCCTGGCAAGTCGCGAACAACTCGAAACTTCGCCATGAATTCCACACTTTACGTAATTAGAACTCGCCGACAGTAGTGCCGTCAGAGATCCCGATGATGGCCCGCATTGTGTTGCCGTCCAGGTTTTGGTTGATAAACCGGACAGTACCGTCAGTCATCAGTGCGTGAACGCCACCTACATGCAGGCTCTTCGGGCCAGCCTGGCCATCTCCCCCAGAGAAGCCACCCATCCCAACTGCGACGTTATTGTAGTCTGATGGTCCCCAGCAATCGTCTCCGTTTGTATGATTGCCTTCGTTGATTCCAAAGCAGTCGCCGGTGCCTACACTAGCCTTGTTAAGGCAGTTTCCAACGGTTCCACCACCGGTCTTACCGTTGGCCCAAGTTCCTCGTGGGTCGCTGGCCATTGTGCCTGCACGGATTTCCCATGACGCCACCGTGTTCGATGTTCCATCAATCACAGCCGCAATGTTCCCCCAACCTTGGACGCCCATGAGCCCCCGATCGGATGAAGGAATCGAAGCCCAGACGGTGTTTGGGTTTGCTGCCGCCGAGGCCGAGGCTGCATAATTTCCGCGGGCAAACGGAATGTTGTTGGTAAAGCCGGTGAATTTATTGCCGGTCGACGAATAAGGGTCGCTTGGGCAAGACAGCGCCGGCATTGGCTGGCTCACAACGGGCTGGTTTGCAGCTGAATTCGCTTTCTGGTTGAACTGGTACCGGGCGTAGAGCGGAGCCTGGTCGAAATAGGGGAGCAATCCAACCAGCCAGCTCGGTCCGAGATTGTCTTGCTGGTTGTACCCCTGAATCGTATTTCCGTCTGTGAAATAAATTGCTGCAGGAAACCGCAGAAACGTGTCATGGTAATTGTGCAATGCCAAACCAACTTGCTTCAAGTTGTTCTTGCACTGTGTTCGGCGTGCGGCCTCGCGCGCCTGCTGAACAGCAGGCAGCAGCAGGGCAATCAGGACGGCGATAATCGCGATTACCACCAGCAGCTCAATCAGCGTGAACGCTCGTCTTCGAAAGTTTTCTCGGCGCATTTTTTAGACTCCGTACAATGACATGAAACAAAACACAAGAACGCACGAAAAATGTGCGGAATGTCAAGAGAGCTGAGGATTCTCGATCTCGAAACGTTGCAGCATAACGGCTAACCAGTGATTGTCAAACGAAATTCACAGAATCTTCAGGTCGCAGGAACCTCTGACAAAGTGAGAATTGCCACTGGCCAGAACATGCAAATCGGCAGAAATGAAGAGAAAATCGCATAATCCTTGTGTATTATCCACCAATTCAGTTTCTTGAACCTTCATCTCATGGCAAATTCGATGCCTCTTACTCGAATTTCCGGCTGCAATCTCGCGTCAATCGGACTTGTCGCTCGCGGATTCGTTTTCGCAGCGCTGATGCTGTTTCTGGTGGCGGCTGTCGGATTCTGGCTGTCGCCAGCCCGGCACTCTCTTCCAACTGGTGTTTCCAAAAAAGAATATCAACTGGCAACCGAAGCTTTCCAGGCGAGATACGGGCGTGACGCCAGTCGCATTGACATTCTTTCCTGGCTGGCAGAATGGTATTTGTCCCAACAGAAGTTTCAGGAAGCCATCCACTGTTTTGCCGAGATTCCGACATCGCATTCGGAATATGGACACATGGCGCGGTACCAGCAAGGGCGGACGTTGCTTAGTCTTCACCAGGCAGTGGAAGCCGAACGTCAATTTCGCGAATTAATCACTGCAGAATTGGATTCTCCCCAGATCAAACCCAGGTATCTGGTTGACGCTCGTCAACGTCTTCGACACATTCTTGAAGTTGAGCTTCGGTTTGAAGAACGCAAGGAACTCCTGCGAGAGACAGTCTTGCGGGGCGAAGCTGATTTCTTCGAAGTCGTTGCGTACTGTTTTCCAAGTCACCTTCGATGGAATGGGCCGGATGCCGTCAGGTGGCTTGAGGAATTCCATGCGGTCGATAAATCCGATCCCTCGATCAGGGTTGCCCTGGGAAGATACCGTATGGGACAGGGAAAGCTCGACGAAGCCCGGCGGTTGCTGGAATCGGTTGTAACTGATCGCCCCGATGATCGCGGAGCGACCGCGGCCTTGATTGCATGTCTGCGCGAATCAGACGATCAGGCCGAACTTGCCAGAAGATTTGCTTTATTACCTCCTCTCGCGGCAGATGACCCCTGGTTGCTGCTGATCCAGCGAGGGCAAGTCGCGAATGACCAAAATCGATCTGCCGATGCGATCGCCGCATTTGAAATGCTCCTCAAGCAAGATCCGACCAGTTCCGAGGCGTGGGCTGGCCTGTCTCAGGCATTCCTGATTTCAAATGATCTGGAACGACGGAAACGAGCACTTGTGATGTCGTCCGTTCTTGGGCGAATTCAAAATAATCTCGGGAAGATCTTTCGAGAACCAAGAGAGCCAGAATCATACCTGTTTGTTCTCGATTTGTGTGCAGAAATCGATCTCATCGACGAAGGCTTGATCCTGTCGGAATTTGCGGGACGTCTTGCGCCCGATAACCCCAAAGTCATTGCGGCTGCGAAGCTTTTTCAAGGCAAGGCTGCAACCCGGCGTTCTAACCCCGCTTCAGGATCGCAAAATTGACGGAAACCACTTCCCGAAATGACGTCCTTCGAGCCATCAGCCGCTCGTCGATCTGCTTATTCCTGACGCTACTGGCGGTGTTCAGTTCGGGATGTCAACCTGGTACATCGCAAATGCCAGAGAAGCCTGCTGTGACAAACGAGGTCCACGAGACATCAAGTGGGCCGTCGCCTGTGCCAACTCCATCCCTCCCGCCGTCATCTCAGGTAGCGTTCCGATTCCAGGATGCAACCGACGATTGGAATTTACAGTTCACCCGGTTCGATGATATGCGCGGCGACAACCGCATCCAGGAATTGCTCGGAGGGGCAGCCGCACTGGTGGACTTCGATCTGGACGGCAGTCTCGATCTGTTTCTGGTTCAGGGCTGCAGGTTGCCACTGAGGGAAAAGAGCAGCGAATACTCCAGTGAACTGTTTCGAAATGTCGGCCGATTTGAAAAAGTAACGCAGCAGGCGGGCGTCTCCGTCTCTGGTTACTTCAGCGGTTGTGCGGTCGGTGACTATGATGAGGACGGATTTCCAGACTTGTTCTTGTCGGGCTATGGCCGTTCCGAGTTGATGCACAATAACGGTGATGGAACGTTTCAGGCGCTGGCGGAAGCAACCGGGCTGGCCGTTGACTCTTGGAGCACAAGTACCGCATGGGCTGACTTCAACAAAGACGGCCTGCTGGACTTGTTTGTAGCGACGTATGCGAAAGCCGATGACGATCCGGCCAAGATCTGCGAAGAGCCGCGCAGCCCAACGGGAACAAAGTCCTGTTCACCAATTCTTTTTCCGGCGCTGGACGATTTCCTGTTCATCAATGATGGGCATGGCAGGTTTGTCGATGTCACTCAGGCCGCTGGAATTACGGGGCCTGACGGTCGCGGCCAGGGGACGCTTGCCTGTGACCTGACCGGTGACGGATGGTGCGATATTTTTGTGGCCAACGACACGACGCCCAGCTTCCTCTATGTCAACCAGACCGGCGCCACCACGGCAACCCAGCCCTCTGAAGCGGAGCCAAAAACTCCAAGTTTTGTCGAACGTGGGATCGAGTTCGGTGTCGCGCTGAACGCCGACGGGAAGGCAACGGCGGCAATGGGCGTGGCACACGGAGATTATGATCGCGATGGTTGGATTGATATCTTCATTACGAATTTCTTTCTGGAAACGAATACGCTCTTTCGAAATATTGGTGGAAACGGTTTTATTGATGCTTCGACGACATCAAGGCTCGGCCCTCCCAGTCGCAATACGCTTGCATTTGGGACGGAGTTCCTGGATGTCGATCACGATGGATGGCTCGATCTTCTGATCCCGACGGGCCACATCGAAGACCGCCCCTGGTCTGAAAATGAACCGTACCGCATGCGGCCTCATCTTTTTCGGAATGATCGCAATGGGAGATTCACCGACGTCGCTTCCGATGCGGGGTCTTATTTCACAACAGAGTGGATTGGTCGAGGACTCGCCACGGGGGACATTGACCGCGACGGGGATCTCGATTTCGTTGTCAATAACCAGATCGACCCATCACGACTGGTACTCAATGAAACTCCATCTGGACGGGCCAGTGTCGTCATTAAGCCGGTGGGAAGAAACGGGTCAGCGCGTTGCGGTATCGGATCACGCGTTGTTGTCACCGGGGTCGCCCCGGTACTGACGAAAGACCTTGCGGGAGGTGGAAGCTTCCTGTCAACCTGTGCACAGGAATTGCACCTGGGATTGAACGATCAGTCGTCGTTTGCCGAGATCCAACTGATCTGGCCGGATGGGCATATTGACGTTTGGCGTGACGTTTCGCATGGGTACTACGTCGCCATTCAGGGCGGACGGCTTTTTCGAATTTCACGCTCACCCCAGGACGCGTCGAACGTGCCCGGAATTATCCCCTCTTCGTAATCAATCCATGGATGATGATCGCGGTCGGGCAGCTGGCACTGTCAGCAATGCAGGGCGACGGTCGTCGATGGTGCCGGCAGATAATCCTGTACTTTCGTGTTTTTGCCACGCTATGGAAACTTGTGTCTCTATTGATCCCAAGCGAGCCCAAGAGTCCCCAACGCGTAAAACGTATATTCCACATCCGTTGCCTGATCCCACGTAGCCGCCGGGTGCACCGCTTGTGTTGCGCAATGTCGTTTCACATCGAAAAATGGGAACAGGTGCGGGGTGCCACGATCTTGGAGTCTGCGACAAGGTCGTGCTAACGAAATTTGACTTCCAGCCCAATCTGCTCATTCGTGCATCCGTTGAAGACACGGCCTTGTCGCAGACTCCAAGACCGTGGGACCCATTCCTTAATTTAGAATTCTCAGTTTCCAGGCAGATTCATAGAAGTAGGCTTGGTGCCGGGGCGCCAATTCCGCGTTCGCAGTCTCCGCGGTCCGTGCGCACGAGTCGGATGATGTCAGCAGAAAACGGGGCGTTTTACTGATCCCAGGCGAGCCCCAACGATCCGAGTGCGTAAAACGTATATTCCACATCCGTTGCCTGATCCCACGTAGCAGCCCGAAAGCCCCCACCCGGCTGCTCCAGTGACAGGATGAATTGCTCGACACGTTTCGGGGGAAGCAATTTGTGTTCGTCCAGATCCAGGCATGTCAAATAGCCGGTAAACGTCGAAAGCGAATCCGCAAACGGAATGCGTGAGTTCGCCTGGAAGCCACCTTCATCACTGCGAACATCCTTCAAGAATGCCAGGACATCTTCGCGAAGGTGTTTGCCAATCGTGGAATGCAGCATCAAAACTGCGATAGCGGCGGCGGTTGGATTTGTGCCACTACGCTTCATCGGAGCGATCTCCACGAAGCCGCCATCGTCCCGTTGACGATCGTGGATGAACTTGACCAGCAGTTCGGGTGACGGAACGGGCTGGTTGATCAGTTCCAGGCAGAGAGCCACGAGGAATGAGTGATACGTACTGCCGACCGCCCCTTCACGAGTCTTTGCATACCCACCGTCTGCGGTCCGGAATCCTTCGAGAACCGTAGCGAGTTGCGTTGGCCAGTTCGGATCAGCATCGGCCAGGACATCGATCCCGGACGCAGCCTGTACCATCAAGGCGGAATAGAGCCAGCTTACGACATCAATCACGCTGGCCTGACGCTGTCTGGAAGCCAGCAGATAGCGGGAGACCCGTCGTGCATCATCGGCTTCAAAGCCCTTGAGTGCCGAGAGGGCGCGAATGCCGAAGGCCGTGTAATACAAATCCGATTCGCGCCCTTCGATAGGGGCGGTGCGATCTTCGGACGGCATCCCGCGACCGCCGAATCCGCCATCGTCGTTCTGCTGTGACAGAATGAACTGGCGATGGCGACTGCGGCGCTCGGCATCGAGACGAGTTAAACCACGCGACAGGCGTTCATCCAGCCGAAAGAGATACGGAATTGGCATCGATGCAACACGACTATCGTACGGGGGCCAGCGGCAGCAGATTTGAAAGCTTGACGAGCGGTTCAGGTGGCGGCGGTGCGGGGGCTGCCAGAACCGTATCAATCAAGAAGTACAGCAACCGACGCAAGGCTTCTGGATGGACTTCGTCTGCCAATGCTTCAGCACGACCCCGGCATTTATCGACCAGCGCTTCTGCTCGCTCAAACACGCCCAGTTTGTGATAGAGTCGTCCCAGGCTGTCGGCTCGAACCAGCGGCGGAAGCTCACCCCGAACGACCGATTCCAGTTCCTGGCGAACGTCTCCCTTAGCGGCATCCAGTGCCAGCGCGAGCAGCAGCGTCGGCTTGGCGAGTTCAGCATCGCGTCCTGCGACCAGCTTGTTGGGCGCATGTTCGTCCCAGTCCTGCAGGTCGTTCAGAATCTGGAAACCGACACCCAGATGTCGACAGAACGTGGGGACCATCGCTTCATACTGGTCCATCGGCCCTGCCATCCGCAGTCCCGCATAAAGAGCGGCTTCGAAGGCTGGCGATGTCTTCAGAGCATAAAGCTTCATGGCGTCCAGAGCTGTCAGCTTGATCGAATGTTCGCCCGTCCAGCGAAGTTCGGCCCCCTGCCCTTCGCAAAGTTTCAGATGTGCATGGGCGAGGCGGTCCATGATGTCGGCAGCGGCTTCGGCTCCCAATTCCTTTCGGCCCTGACTGATCAACCGATAGCCGAGACCGATCAGGTAATCGCCGATATTGATTGCCGGTCCGATGCCGTACCGCTTGTGCAAGGTTTCCTGTCCATAGCGGTACGGGTCGTCATCCTGAATGTCGTCGTGAACCAGCGAAGCTTTGTGAAATGCTTCCATGGCCAGTGCCACGCGACGGACCGAGACAGGGAACTCGGGGAGTTCACCATTGTGTCCGGGCTGGGTCGCATAATTGCCAGAGAGTGCGTCGTAAGCGGCTAGCGTGATGAACGGTCGGAATCGCTTGCCCCCCTGGACCAGCCAGTCTCGCGAAATCGATTCGGTTTCGGCGAGCAGTGAATCGGCCGTCCCTGAACCACTCCGGGCGGCGGGGAGCAATTCATCGAACTGGTCTTCGAACATCTGGTTCGAAACTCGCATCATCGGCACGTAGCCCGAGGTGCGATCTTCTGTCAGCGGTTCGTATTTATCGAGGCAGTCCCAGACCCAGGCTTCGTCGAGTTTCGTATTCTTGCAGTCACCCGAATGTAGTGGGATCGCGTACGACGGAACACCGGCCAGCAGAATCTTGTCGATCGCTTTTTCGAGCACATTCAGGCAGGCGACGCCAAGGATGCCATCGACGTGCCCCGAGACAATGATCTTGAGGACAATCGGTGAGCCTTCGGCAACCAGAACCTTATATCCCAGTTGTTCAGCGCGAACCTTGTAATCTGCGATCGAACAGGCACCGCATTTTTCGCAGTCGAGGCCAAATTCGTCGTAGTCTGCGGGGCACCCATCGGCGTGTTTCAGACAGTGGGGCAGCAACAGCAGGCGACGTTCAAACGGAATGGCCAGGAATTGCTGCTTCCAGAAGAAGTTGCCGACAAGCACCATGGCAAAGCCGAGAAACTTTTCTGGCTGGCCCATTTGCTCCAGAAGTTTGCGACCGTGTGCTTCCAGTTCCGCTTTGTTAAACGGACGGCTGCGGTCCAGAGTCCTGGCGTACTGTTCAGCGGCCGCCTTGATTTGCTCGCGCAGTTCCAAAGTTTCTGGAACGAGTTTCAAGTGCGATGTACTGCGTCGCCGCGGCTTGTCTTCGGCTTCAGCTTCAACCGGTTCCGACTCATCGACTGAGCCCGTGGTCTCCTCGGCGTCGGCGACTGCGGTCTGAGCGACCTCATGCGCGGCATGAGCAGAGGTTGGTTCTTGTTCTTCTGGGGAATTGGTCGGTGCGATCATGAACAGAACTTCCTTGACGTCCAACGCGATTGAACGCATTGGAAAACCGACAGGGTGAACATCAAATGCAGGCAGGCATATTTACGAATTTACGGCAGGGCGGATCTCATTCGGCTTATTGGAGTCTACTGGCGACGAATCGACAAGTCGGTCAGCAGATTCCAATCCGCGATTTAAGGCAGCGACGGTGAAGATCATCGGATAAAGTCGCTCAAAATACCAGAGTTTCGCAAAGTACAAACCGATCGCAGCAGGTTGCCGGAACGAATTGTCCGAAACACGTTCCAGCAGCCAGTTGAGCCCCCGTTGGCAGGCTTCCCTCCCCAAGGGTACCGAGAGCAATGCCTCCAACGCCAGAGATGTCTCTTCCACGGATGACGGAGTCTGCAGATTTCCTCCCCATCCACCGTCAGTATTTTGAGCAGAAATCAGCCACTGTGCCGCTCGAACGGCTTCCGAACTTTCCAGCCGGTCCCAGTCTCGATAAGCCAACATCGCCTTGGCAACACCATATGTGGGATTCTCTTCATCTGCCGCGTACTGATTGCCAAACCAGAGTGGCAGCCAGGTTCCGTCTGACCGCTGAGTTCGGCTCAGAAATGCAAACCCTGTCCTGACAGCCATTTCCGCACGACGGGCCATCGACGGAACGGTTGACTCGGGATGGCAAGTCAGTTGCCAGGCTCGAATTGCACGAAGAGTGTGAGCGGTCAGGTCGGGCGTGCTGCGATCGAACGGCAATGCGCCCCAGCCACGACAAAATGTCGGCCAGCCTCCGTCGGCGTTTTGCAAATCCAGCAGCCAGCCAATCGCGGCCTGAACGGCATCGCGAACGTCATCGCTTTCGGGACGCAATTTGAGCAGTGCAAGGATGGCACCTGGGGTGTCGTCAGCATCGGGAACACCCCCTGACAGGTTCGTCCAGGCCCAACCGCCGGGGGCTGCATTCGTGTACCGATGAACCTGTCGATGCTGCTGTCCCAGCAGCCACCTCACCAGCGTATCGACGGTCGGTTCGGAAAGTCTTTCGCGTGGCAACGCATTGACGCTGAGTGTCGTCACCCATGTTGCCAGATTGGTGTCGATCGGCCAGCTTCCATCGGGCCTTACCGAATCGAGCAGAAATTTCAAACCGAGCTTTGCCACAGGATGATCTGTCAGTCCCATGGAAACCAGACTCATCGTGACGAAGCTGGTCAGTGGTGTCGCTTCCAGAAATCCGCCACTTTCTGGCTGGATCGAGGTGAGGCGCTTCAGCGTCGGTTTTACTGCCGCCTGTCGCAGCCATCGCAACAGTGGATTGCGCGATGGGGCATGGAAGTGACGTGCTTGTCCGATCGCAATCAATGCCGGCAAGGCATAGCTCACCACCGGTAGCCGTATCCACCGGAAGAAGGAATGAGGAAGCCAGCCAAGCTCAAACGGCAGGGGAGAAATCTGCTTCCAGGGAATCAGGCCTGCCAGTGCGCATTGTGTCAGAATCGGTACCGAGAAGGTGTGGTCCTTACCGTACCGCTTACGAATTGCGTCAAATCCCCCCTGCTGAAAGACGTGATCTGCGGCCCGCTTCACTGTTACTGGATACGACGATTCACCCTCTGACATGTGAAAGCTGGCATATGCCAGCATGCTCGTCGAGATATTGCTTTTGCTAAGGACGGTATCTCCCCATCCGCCATCGACGTTCTGATGTTCGGCAAGCCATTGCAACCCACCTGTGATCAGGGGGCGTAACTCGCCTGCACGTTCGGGTTTGGCTCGACAGACAAGCTGCAAAGCGGCAATCGCTGTTGCTGTGGATAATGGGGATGAGGACAGTTCCCCTTCCCAATGACCTGCCGGTGATGCTTCACTCAACAGGGCTTTCGCAGCGGTTTCGTAACCCTGCCGTAGTCGATCGATATTCGGCATTCGTCGAAAGCCACACTAGAGGTCGAGGGAGTCGAGGCCATCCATCAGGTCATCCAAGTCATCGCGTGCTTTTTCGGGTTGGCAAGCTTGCCGCTTGGGAAGTCCAACGGCAGCACCGACAGCTTCCCGCCCGTCGGCGACCAGTTCCTGATCTCGTTCCAGGACGGCCATTTCCAAGGCAGAGGGAGCTCCAAACAGCTTCGACAGGTCGATCTTGAAGTCTTCGACCGGGCCACCTTCCGCCCCGGCAATACCTGGAGTCTTGTGCTCGGGGAAAATGATGGCATTGACCGGGCAGACACGGCTGCAGGCAGGGCAGCCCTTCTTGCAGTTATCCTGCTCCTCCACCAGGATGCGATCAGAATGATCGACTCCGTAAACACCGAACAGGCAGAAGTCGATGCATTCCATGCAGTTCGTACAGCGACTGTAATCGATCACGGGATACCAGCGTCGGCGGACATCACCCCCACCGATCACGGCGGGGGCAGTCAGCGGCAGTGACGGGGTTTCCGCGTGCCCATTGGTACCATTCGGATTTCCGTTCGAAAAGATGCCGCTGATGACGCTGCCAGTATCCCCGTTGGTCGTTGCGTGAGGAGCGGTACCGTTGGTGACAGGTCCATTGCCGGGCAGAACCGGTAATTGCAATCCTCCGCCAAAACCGAGTTGAACCAGAGGGACCGAAGCGAGGTCCGCCAGACGTTCGATTTCCTTGATGTAGACCTCGGGGTCTCCGTCGTTTCTCAGGTCGATCGCATAGATCAAGCGATTGGGGACATCGAGTGCCCCAATCCCGCGAGACTCTGCAACTTCTTCCGGCGGATGTTCCTCGTCGTCTGCATCCGCGTCCTCGATCCGGTTCAGCCGTGATGCGCCTTCTTTCCCCTTGACGCCGTTGCGATCAAGAACCCAGCGGATCGCACGCGGGTACAGCCAACCCAGGACGACCAGATTGCCACGCAGCGACTTCAGCCAGAGCATTCCCGTGTGGTCGGCGGTCAGGTCATAGAGATGCGGCACGACAGAGACTTCGGCGGTCCCGCTGAGCATCAGTCGGGTGGCGATCTCTTCTTCAAGATGACGCTTCACCGGATTCTTTCCCGGTGCCTGCGAAATCACGACGGTTATTTTACGTCCAGCCATCGGCAATCCCCACTTCAATTTCCGGCGTCAAACCAGTCGGCACTGAATCGTTGATCTCAAGCGTTTCCTGAACACATTATTCATTGAATTGATTCTTGAGCAACCGCTGCGTCTGATCCCATCCCGCTTCCAGAACCTTGACGTACTCGTCGGGCGAAAGCAACGGCTGAGTCGTTGAAAACTCGTAAAGCCATCCTTTGTCGTAGTTATCTGCGTTAATCAGCGACGGATCGTTAAGCAGTGCTTCGTTGAACCGCAGCACGCGACCATCGGCGGGGGCATACATCGTCGAAACGGCTTTCGAGCTTTCGATTTCA
>CAZSTW010000142.1:0-4488 GCA_964609845.1 uncultured Planctomycetaceae bacterium
CTGATTCAACGCCTCGACCCACCCGGTTGCGGTGCTCGCGACTGGCGTGAATGCCTGTTGCTGCAGGTGACCGACGAAACACCACACCGCGATGTGCTGATCACGCTCATTTCGTCTTACTTCGAGGACCTCGCCCAAAATCGCCTGCCATTGATCGAACGAAAAACGGGCTATCCGATTCCGATCATCAAGGAGGCCTTCGAAGAGTTGAAGAAGCTGAATCCATATCCCGGCAAAGGCTTCGAAGCCCGCCCCGCTCAAGCGGTCACACCGGATGTGTTTGTCGACAAGGGGGCGGATGGCAAGTGGACGGTCCGCCTGGAAGACGAATACACGCCGCGATTGCGAATCAGTAAACGCTATCAGGAAATGTTGCGAGCCGGTGTCGACTCAACCACCAAAGACTACATCAAACGCAAGATCGATTCGGCAAAGTGGCTGATCGAGAGCATCGAACAGCGGCATAACACTCTGAAGCGAGTTGCCCAGGCGATCGTCGACCGTCAGAACGGGTTCCTGGAATACGGTCCTGAAGCGATTACGCCGCTGAAAATGCAGGAAATCGCGGATGTCGTGAAGGTCCACGTCACCACGGTCTCGCGTGCCGTCGACGACAAATGGATCCAGACCCCTCGCGGCCTGTATCCTTTAAAGCGATTCTTCGGCGGCGGCACTGTCACCGAGAGCGGCGAAGAAGTCGCCTGGGACATCATCCGCATCAAGCTGAAAGAAATCGTCGACGGTGAGGACAAAAACGACCCGCTCAGCGACGATGCACTGGTGGACGAACTCTCCAAGCATGGCTACACGCTGGCTCGACGCACGGTGACCAAGTACCGCAAGGCACTCGATATCCCGTCATCACGCCAACGCAGAGCGTACTGAGCGGTCAGTAGCCAGAACTGCCACATTGAGTTGTGCGGGACAAACTCGCTGGCCCGGGCACCTCAGAAAGTAGGGTGGGACAAGCTCGCTTCGAGCGCCGTCCCACCAACTTCGTCGGTGCGAATAGGTTCTTATTCTGGATCTGATAAGTCCTTCACTTTCGCCCACATCCGCGAGCGTTCGGCGCGAATCTGTCGGTGTCGCCGCTTGAGTTGACTCCTCAAGGAAATACCGCTTCAACAACCGTTCGACCCCGCATACGCCTTTTCCATCCGCCGAGAGCAGTGCAGCAGGCGGCAGGCGTGACGCAAACATTGAACGACCGCAGGCTCATTCGGATCGATCAACCCGACCAATTCGTTAAAGTGCGGATCGAAGGTCACCGGTTCACTCGCTCGCAGAACGACGATCGATTGCACCGCCTGCAATCTTTGCCAGGCCGGTACACCGGCGTCTCGCAGTGAACACAGGAATCCGATGACTGTCTCGCGGTCGACTGCCAACCGGGCGCTCGGCGATTTACGGAGTTGACTCGCGCACCGTCCGCCCCAGATGGGAAACCATCACTTGCCGGTCGGGCTGACATCACCGACCGAGCACACCAGAAAACACCTCGACCGACATAATTCACCCTCACGAGCAAAATCATGCTTGCCAAACCACACCGCAGCGTTACCATGCACCCACGATGATGACCTGGCAACCGGCAACAGCAGTATAATAGAACTCTCAGCGATTGTGACGTCGCACTTACTACCGTGTGCCTTGCGCTGCATATACACCATCAATCACGAATATTGAATATCCGGGCGGCCAAAACACAACCCAATACAGACAGCGATCGAATATACGTCGTGTCTGCGACATTCCACCGATGGCTGATGCCGAAATAGCGAACAAGAACCGTGGCCGAAGAACATTGCGTATGAGATCAAGTTTATTGCAGTTGGGACTGAATAAAAGGGGTGCAGAAATGGAGAGACGTCAGAGAACCGCAATCTGGGCGGCACTGTTTTGCATGTGTGGCATGGCAAGTGGCAGTTTCGTCAACGGTCAGGAGATTTTCGTCGATGGTCAGGAGCTTCTTCCGACCATCCGACGGAAGATCCCTGAGCGGAAAGAATTGAACGCACGATTCGTGAAAGTGTTGCGAGGAGCGGAAGCTGATACGTGGAAAGCGCATCTGCCAGAGAAATCAGGCGACGCCGAAATCAAGCGATTCACTTCTGCAATGGAGCGAGTCTCTGGAGATGTCAAAGCAATTTTCGAATCGGAAGTTGACCTCAGTCCGGTCTTCCTGGCCTCGATGGATGTGAACTGTGATGCGTTCGAGGACTTCGCTGCAGTGCAAGAACGTAGCGAACGAGTCTCGGGGCCATTGTTGGTGAGATTGTTCGGGGCCAGCTCTGACATTCGTGTCAAATCTGCATTCCTGAAAGCGAACAACAGCAGTTCCATTAAACTGACTGTTCGCACACTGGTTCCGGGGACAACAAAAGAAGACCCCGGATGCTGGGTCTACTATGCGCCTGCCTTCGATGATCGTCGAAGCAACTGGGTGCGGTTTAGCAAGATCAGCAGTCCGACGGAGGACACAATCTCACCAGGATTGTTTGTGATGTGGTCCGAAAGAAAGGGCGAAGTTGGTCCAAGGGCTCCTCTGAATCTGGTTGGTGTGACAACTGATAAAGCCTTCGATGTTGATTCACCGGGGAAACAGAAATGAGCATACTTGCGCGATTTGGCATCACGGGATTGGGCTCGGCCGCCAAGCGGATTGGGCAGAGCGCAACGGTGCTCTATTCGGTGTTCTTTGGTCCGATGATGGTGCCGGTTCAACTGACCGTTTGGCCACGAATGGTTATCGCCGTGGCAATCGTGATCGCTCTGCCGTTACTCAATGCCATGCGCGGTGACGTGACTCGACGGATTTGGATCTCGGTGGCAGCGGTGGCGGCAATTGCAGTTGGCGGCTGGTGTGGGTTCGATTATTGGGCGTCACTGCCCGCAATGACCATATCAGTTCGAAGCAGCGATTTTGTTCGGGGAACTACGACGGCCGATACGCGTAAAGAGCTCGAAAGAAATGGACTGCGTGACGATGCCTCTGATCTTAAGAAATTGATCGAGGGGCAGCAAAATAAGACCGTCGAAGACTTCTTTGATCCCGACAGTGTCGCCCATAACAAGACATTTCTTGCGGTGCGTTATATCGCCTTTCTGGCGGCTGTCTCCATCGGGATCGTGATCTTGCTGGAATGGTTGCCGGATGGCGCGGAACACTAAGGTTCCGGCAATCGTTGTTCCCACCGCCAAATTCAAAAATAAGTCAAACCCCGCCCAACAATCGATTCAACCCGACACGGAAAGGCGGCGGGTTTCTGCCCGACGAAGGTGCCTGGGCCACCCCGTCAATTTTACCCACATCTTTGTCTCTGTGCTTGCCAGATGCTGTCGCCAACCAGGTGTGAATTTCGAGACATCGATCGGCCGGAACGCGTTAGCGTCCCGTTCCTATGGATGACAGGAGACACGCATCTCCAGAAACCGGACGCTAACGCGTTCCGGCTGATGGTCGCAGGTTGTTCGACGGTTTCACTCAGTTGATTACTGCTGGAGTCTCAACGGGTTCGGAAAAACGAAGTACATCCACAGTCGCGTGTGTGCTGATGTAGGGTGGAGTCAATGTTACCTACATCTCTGTCCCTCGGAGTCGAGTCCGCGGAGAATGGTCGTTTCTCGAGTGTGAGCCAGACTGGGCTGAAAGCCCACTGCTATGACACGATTCCAAACAATCGAAGTACCAACGACAAGGGCAGTCGGTAATTTCAATGTAGGGTGGGACAAGCTCGCTTCGAGCGCCGGCCCACCAACTTCGCCGGTGCGAACAGGTTCTTGTTCTGGAACTGGTATCTCCTTGTTGAATGTCCATTGGCATTAATCACGAACCCTGCAGTTTGCCCCGGCTTGCTTCAGGCCGAATGTCCAAGACACCTCAAGCCGACATTTGACAAGGTTGAATGCGATTCGTGCATCGCCTTGAATCCAAGCACCAACGGTGGTTCGATGAACGCACCGCAACTGGATATACTGACTGTCATGGCGATGACGTACCACCTGAGTCCTGGACTAACGCGTGGTACAAAAGCACCGAGCAGCAGTGGGGCGTCGTTTGGTATTGAAATTCACTCACTGCTGCCGGTAGGTCTTCGACGTTATGCGGCAAGTTTCCAAACATGCGTTCGCCCCATTCAATCACAAAGGAACTCATCATGCGTAGTAAGATGCAATTGGTAGCGTTACTCGCCGTCTTCCTGGGATCCACTTCAGTATTCGGCAGCGATCAGGAACAGTTGAAAGACAGCTTGAAACGATGGGAGAAGACTTGCCATCAAGCGCAAGGAAACTATTCCTACGAAGTTGTGTTTACCAGTTTCACCGGAATCGGGCACGTTACGGAAATCGTCGTTCGCGATAACAAAGTGGCCGAGCGCCGCTTCCGGGAATTCAACCTTCGAACAGTCAAACCGGTCAGCCCCGGCGAACAGTTCGACTACAAATGGCGCGAAAAGGAAAAGGAACTGGGTACGCACAATGAAGGCG
>CAZSTW010000142.1:4498-17829 GCA_964609845.1 uncultured Planctomycetaceae bacterium
GCTGCAGTGAGGACGATAGACGAGCTTTATCAAGACGCCGCCAAGGTGCTGGAGCGTGAGCGACCAGAGTATGAAAAACTCTACGTACGGTTCGACAAGCAGGGCTTTCTGCAAGAATGCTTTACAGTCGACACGCGCATTGCTGACGATGCCCCGGAAAAAGGCGTTCGCATTTCCGCACTTACGCTCGTCTTCAAAGCTCCAAATGGAAAACAGTTTCCCAAACATTGGGGCCCGCCACCGCTGCAGCAAACAAGGGACTTACGGCCATTGCCTGGCGATTACGGCGAGGGAAGCGGCACGCTGGCAAAATGGATTGCGGAAAATCTAAAACGGGACGAAGAAAAGAAAGACAACGAACGTTGATGTCAGCCGAAAACTGCCCTTTGCGCTTCACGAAGCAATCTCGCATGCAACATCGACAGGCGACTGCGGCATGGTACTGACAGTGATCGAAGAATCTCTGGTCCTCGCTGCGTATTATCGTGGTGGCTCACACGACGATCAGGCTTGGACCTCGAACACCGACCAGATTCTGACGCTGTCGCTCTACTTCACGGGCGACATTAGCGATACGGATTGTGTTGAGCGATTTTCAATTTATTCCGACATTGTACTCGCCGTGCCGCGCCACGAGCCTGCTGAACCGCAGGAAGCAATAAAGCCGCTAAGACGGCAATGACTGCCGTCACGACTATTAATTCAACGATGGTAAATCCGGCACGGAATGAAATACGCCGCTGCGGCCCGGAACGATCGACGCCCGTTACTCCAGAGAATCTTCGCATTTCGCCTCCACCCAACGGGCTATAAAGTAGGCTCCAATGCCGACCCCTAATACGAAATCCCAGGTGAAGAACGCATATTCATCAAGTGAACATTCCCCGACCAAAGGCAAAGTGCGCGTCTGGGACTTGAAACCGGGATATCTCATCGACTCTTGCGCCGCCCAGCTGTTGACCATCGACCCGGCCAACCAGGCCATGCCAAACGCCACCACCCATCGAAAGCCATGGCGGATCCATGATTGCTGGAAAGGAGTATTCGGTCCGCGAAGCCAGCGAAACGCCCGCCAGGAACGAATTTCCTGTCCGGCATTCGTTCGCCGGTCATGATGCTCAGCGGCAGCTTCAATCGCCGACAGCATCCGGCTGTCGCCACTCAAGTCCGATCCGTCCTGGCCAGATACGAAACTTTGGCCGAAATCAGCACCATCGATTGCTGGCACACTTTCCAGAACCGATTCGGATGCTTGATTGCCACCATGCGAATCTGGATGTTCCCCGGAAGTGATCAGCAAACCGGAACCATCCACCAGATCAGAACCGTCAAGGACGTCCGACAATTGCCCCTGCAACCATCTGCCAAGGTCTTCCGGGTCGCCTAACACATTCGTCTGCGCCGCAGTTCCCTCTGGCGACACGACATTCGCACCAACTGGGGCCTCGCCTTGATTGGATTGTTGATTGCCAGACAGTCGCTCGCGCGGCACGCGGCGAGCCATATTGAACAGACCCGGCGCGGTATCAGCGTACTGCCACTCCCGATCATATTCCGGGCGGACGAGCGTATCCTCATTGATCACGCTGTCTTTGACAAGAATCACCAGGTTATGAAACGAAACGGGCCCGTTCTCAACCTCGCCGTCACGCCAGAACCAATTTGTGGCCATCGCAAATTACCATGCAGGAATCAATGCAACCCGAATCCTGTTTGCTATTGAGTCGGGAAATCTGACAAACGGTTCATCAAAAAATATGTGTGGTGATGTGACATGTGAGCACCATTCCAAAGACTTCTCAGGGTTGCAACGGCGCATCAAACGCTGTCCAAAATCCAACGATAGCTCCAAGCAAATCTCCAAACGCGAGCCCGCTCCACTTTGCAGCGTCTCACCCACGACTTCATCGCCGGAAGCGAATTGCATGTATTCGCATTGTAAAATCTTCGCGAACACTGCACCAATACACCCGCCGGACACACAGAATCATTCTGCAACTCACAACCACAATCGTCAAGGCTAAAACACACACCGACAGCCACCATTATGTCGACAGCCCATATTCTTTTGCCAATCACAAACAAGCAGCTACGTCCACAATCAAGCCAAAAGATGCACATCAGTCAATGCGCACGAATCACAATGAAACATCACCACTATCATTAATGAGTTGCTCATCCCGTCACATTGACGATAAGAAGGAAAGGCACTCATTGACAGCTGGGGCTTGGAGTAGAGATTGCAATATCGGGGGAGAGAGACCCGATGCGCAGTCCGCAAAACTCACACGAATTTGCGGACCGACGCAGCCCCTGGGCATGAACTACGAACTCTTGACGCCCTGGCCGAACAACTCCAAGGTACGCTCGGCAACGCGTCGTAATGAGTGCATTTCTCGAACGCCGACGTGACCTCGTTGCGCTAAGTCGCTTCGCAGTGACTCGTCCGTCAAGAGCCGTTCCAGGGCATTGGACAGCTCCTGTGGTGCGTTCGGTTCGACCAGCAACCCACCTCCCGTCGATTCGATCAGTTCAGGAAACGCACCATGCTTCGGCAGCACTACGGGCAAGCCGTTGGCCCATGCTTCCAGCACGTAAATCCCTTTGGGCTCCTGATAGACCGTTGGGACACAGAAGACATCCAGCGACTTCAGGAACTCGATCTTTCCCAGTTTATCTGCAGGGCTGCCGATGTATTTGAAGCTGGTTCCCAGTGCGGCTGCGGATTTGATGACCTCGTCAAAATATCCTTGGTGCTGAGGCCCCAGGTAACCGCCGGCCAGTAGTCGCACATTGGGAATCCGCTGTTGCAGCAACAGCACCGCTTGGACGAGTTGATCGAGTCCCTTTTCGGGGCAGACGCGTGCAAAGTAGCCAATCGTTGGCGGAGATCCGAGGGGCTTCGGGAGTCCGTCGTGCGGCATCGCGTCCAGAGTCAGGGGCAGCGTTTGAAACTTTTCGGACGGAAGCTTCAGGTAGTCGGCCATGTAATCACGATAAAATTTGCTGTGAGTGATGTAGCCATCGAACTCATTCGCCCGCTCGGTCAACAGCCGCATGGCCTGATCACGGTAAGGGGCGACAAGTCCATCGAGAAAGATGTCGTCACCTTGCAGGACGCAATAGACGGGGCCGGAGAAGGACTTCTTGATCGTTCGCAGGCTACCGCAGAGCAGGGCATTGCTATAGCAGACGATGTCGGGCTTCAGTTGAGCGATGTACTCGGCCAATTCTTCACCGGCACGCTGATGAGGTCCGTGCTCCCCTTCAATCATCGAGACCGTCATGGCCCCCAGGTCGCGTGCATCTGTACTGATGGCACGTCGAGTCACCAGTCGAATGAACCAGGGAGCATCAAGCCATCGGGTCATCCAGCGCGGTACGAACCGCCACCAACCGTACTTCCCCTCCAGATACGTATTGATGCCACCAAAAAAGACAGGTGCCGTCGTCTGATCAGTTTCGTCAACTCGAATGGGGGTGTAAAGCGGGATCAGGCTGACTTCGACACCTGCATCGCTTAAAGCTCTGGCCCAGGTATTGTCGTGAATGCACGAACCGCAAAACATCCCGGCTCCGCCTGCTGTGATAATTGCAATGTGCATGTTCAGGTCTGTCTCTCTGACATTTCCGCGCAAGACCGGTCACGATCTGGAAGCCACTGATTCCGGTTTCAATGATACGCAATGACAAACGTTCTGCGAAACGGAAACAGGACTTTACCGTCAGTCTGCAGGGGATAATCGGCATCAACGCGGCTTTGCAATTCTGACAGAAAAAATTCCCGGTCGGCATCTGAAGCCAGGGCCGAAAGAAATGGACGCAGTCCTGTGCTACAGATCCATTCCACAATGGCTTGTTTTGAGGGGAGCACATGCTGGTACTCCGTTTCCCAGATGTCGATTCCACTGGCAATGTCAACCAGAGCGTCGTAATAAAAGCCAGGAGTTTCCATGGTCAGCGCAGTGCGTGCAGCAGCCAATCGCACTGACCAGCGTGCGTCGTGTGAAATCTCATGAATGAAAGCCCTGACTCTTGGAAAAACAGCACTGGGGATCTGGAATGCGAGTGCACCTCCAGAAGCCACATGCGAAAACAGGCGACGGACCAGCGTTCGATGATCCGGCAGCCAGTGTAAGGCCGCATTCGAGAACACGAGATCGCAGGGCTGTTCCGGTTTCCAATGCGTGATGTCTTCGTGCAACCAGGCTTGCCCCGGAAAACTCTGGATGGCCGCATCGATCATCTCGCGCGAATGATCCACCCCCAGAATGAATGCGTTTGGCCAGCGATTGCGAAGGATCTGAGTACTGTTTCCCGGACCGCAGCCGACATCGACGATCCGCTGCGGCGAGTCCAGTCGAATTTGAGCGACCAGATCCCGCGCAGGCCGGATCCGTTCGGTCGAAAACTTCAGGTATTGTGAAGGATTCCAATCATTCATTTCCTGATCCGAACGAATCGCCGCTGCGGTTGGAATCCCGGCGTGTTTCATGAAAACTCGTGAACAAGTTTCTGGACCTCCGGGTTGGATGAACGGTAGCTCACGATGGCGATGTTCAAGCCGGAATCACGATACAAATTGAGTGAGCGGCGTAGAGCCCCGATAATCCAATTGAAGTCGTTTCCAAAAGCCCCGCCACCCAGCAGCGTCAGGAATAATCGGCTGTTTCCCGTGCGAGCCTTATTGAGAATCGCTGCGCAAATCGTTGCTTCGTAGGCGGCTTCAAGCACCAGACTCGCAAACGGCTTCCAGTCTTTGGGAGAGTAACCTGTATACGCAACTGGCAAGGCAGAACAGTACGCCTGCGATACCGTGTGCGATGCACCCTCCAGCGTCACCTGTGTATTCCAGTGCACCCCGATCTGAAGTGAGCCCCTCACCCCATCAATTGCGGCGGCATCAAGCGACTGAAGTTTCTGATTGATTGCTGCAAGTCCACCCGGTGCGGGCAATGCATACCCGTTGACCATTTTCCAAAGCCTGTCATCTGAATTGCCGAGCAATGTGCCAACGCCCGCCAGACAGTCGATTTGATTCCCCGCAGATTGTCCGATAAGCCCATTCACAACAACGAAATAGTTACGAAAGATCGTCCCGGCACCGGCGGCAATGGCACACGCCGGCCCTTGAGTGAAATCGCGTTCGTAAATGCCGACGCCGGATTCCGGCATCACACTCGGTGCCACCATCTCCAAAAGGTTAAATTGCGAAGCCACCTGAAACAGTGCATTCGCATTCCCCGGGTCGCGATGCAGGTCCTGGACATTCGCCAGCATCTCGTGAACATAAAGGGGTTGGGAATCGCGTGGCGTACTTCGTACAAGCTCGCGTAGCTCAGCAAGATTCGGAATCTGCAGTGTTCCGCAGTTCCAAGTTCGACCGTTCACTTGCGATCGAAGCTGACCACCTTCGACGACCAATTGCTGACGCACACTTTCAGGTGATTTTTCAGCACAGCCGGTTAAGCGTTCGAACCACGTCATGATTACCTTCAATACATATTTCACGAACACCGCAGTTGCATTTCGTTCATTTCAACGTCGACAGAAACTCGACCACGTCGCGTAGTTCGCGTGGTGACAGTGCTCGGTTCATCTCGGGCATTGCCGATTTGGGTGCTGACCGTTCTTCAATGTCGCTCACTTTCACACGAACTCTGGTGCCGTCGGGCTTTTCCAGTTCCAGTTCATTCGCATCCTGCTGGCGGATGATTCCTCCCAGAATTCGTCCGTCATTCATCACTAATGAGACCGCTTCGAATCCCCTGGCGATTTTTGCGTTCGGGTCAATCAGTGACTGGAGCAGCGACAGTCGATCGTGACGAGTCGCAACCTGATGCAGGTCGGGGCCTGCGATTCCGCCGGCGACTGCGGTTCCAACCTTGTGACAACGGACACACTGTCCCACACGATGCCCCATAAAAACGTCGCGTCCCTTTTCAACGTCTCCACCCTGCAGCGAAATGCGATGACGCCCCAGCAGATCACTGGCTGCCAGACGAGCCCGAAACTGGTCCGCACCTTGTTTCAGGTCAGGAAGATCACGAGCAGTTGCCGCCTCAAGAACATCAAGCTGCAAGGCCTCAGAAACTTGATCGGCATTCAGACGATCCAGCCAGCCCTTCAGGATTTTGTCCGCGGCATCCTGCTTCAGGTTTGCGAGTGCAGTGATCGCCCGCTGCCGTTCCAGCGTTGTCGAGGTCTCTTTCTGCGAAACATCCTCGAAATGCTTTAACGCTTCGCCGGGACTGAGAATCGCGAGCATATCGCGAGCTTCGGCACGAACTTCCGGCCGATCACTTTTCATCGCGATCTCAATCGATGCGGCCGCAAGCGGAGACTTTCGAGTCGTCAAGAGACGCAGTGCGGCCGTTTGCGTCGCAGCAGTCCGCGTTTGATCCGTAACCCACCCTGCAAAGATCTTTTCGTCGGTCGGCAACTGGTACCGGCCGATCAGTTTGACCACATCTGTCTGCAGTTCACTTCCAGCGTGACTCAGCAACGCCGCGATGTTCTCTCCGAGGAACGCCTTCAGTCGGATCATCTCTTCGGGGCTGCGAGGTTTGACGGCCCGCCAGAAACCGGTCACTCGATCACGAGGCGAAGGTTGTTCCCAGTCAATCAGCGCGGCCAGTGCTTCCTTGCGAATCGTCGGACTCAACGCTTTTTCATGGATCAGAGAAAAAACGCGCTGGGCATGCTCAGCCGTTCCCAGCCGAAAATTTGCATTGATAATCCGGCGTGCCAAAGCCTCTGGAGCCGTAGCTGCCGCGGAACCTCTTAACGTGGGAATCAGTGCGGCAAGATAGGGATAGCTGACTTCCAGCGGCAGATCGTTGATGGCTCGTGCCCCCTCGGTCACGATCCGAATGTCTTCGTCTCGAAGAGCATTCTGCATTCCGACATCAACGATGTCTTTGGCAACGCCGGGTAATACGTTGTTCGTCCGCGGTTCGTAGTCCCAAGATGTTCGCGTCAGGTAGTCGTGGCGCTCAGCAAGCAGTAGAGCCATTCGTACTGCCGGAGACGGGTCGCTGAAAAGTGCATTGGCAGGTCGTGACTGCATCGGCCACATTCCTGGTTGCAAAGCCATCACACAACCATGCCTGATCCAGGGATCGGCATCGTTGTTCTCGCGAATCAATTCCACCAGTTCGGCCGGCACGGACTTGTATTTCAGCCTGGACAAAGCCAGGGCCGCAAACAATCGAACGCGAGGAGACTTGTCTCGCAGCAGTTTGGCGATGACGTCCAGCGACGATTGATGCCGATGATCGCCAAGCAGCTTTGCGGACCAGGCTCGAATTTCATCATGATCGTCTTTTACGAAAGTTGCGATCGCCTGAATCGCCTGTTCACGCAGCGCTGCTGCATTCTCTCCGGCGCGAGTCTGCTTTCCGGCGAGTTGCCCCAATCCCCAGAAGGCGTGCAGGCGAGGCAGAAGTTGTTGAGTAGACACCAGTGTCGCCTGAAACGTTGACAGTCCTGTTGCGCCGCGTGCCGCAAGCTCAAATTGAGCCCGTTGCCGGATCCGTAAATCCGCGTGGCCGAGCAATTCAGCAAGCTTGTCAGGGGTCAGTGACTTGAAGCCGCTGCGGACCAGTTCCGAGGTCTGCTTGACAGCGGGATCATGAATGTGCCTGGTGTCGAACAGCGTGTAAATCCGACCACCAGAACTTCCGCCATTCCAGATCAGGTTGACGAAGTCACTGACATACATCTTGCCGTCGTAACCGAATTCGCAGTCCGTTGCCGAGATTGGCTTCATAAAATCGTGTTCGCCCATAATCTCGAACCCGGCACCGCGCGGCTTGATGCTGAAGGCTTCAATCCCTCCGTTGCCGGTATAGTTGCACATGAAGAAGTGATGGTCGTATTTCGCAGGCAATCCCGTGCCGGGATAGTAGGTGAAGCCCGACGGCCCCGCCCCCAGTTTGCCAACAGCCGGCATGACCCACGCAGGGCGATCTGCGGACTGACCTGTCCCAGTCGCCGTTCCTGCGGGGGCGTTCGGATGATTTCCTGCCGCCACGTCGCCAGCCCATAGGTGCCACGTCTTTTCCGCGTGCCAGGGACCTGTCAAATAGGGATCGGGGATTGACTGAAACGCCATGTTCCAACCACTGTCGGAACCTTCCAGGCAATAGACCAGTCTGGAGTGGTCTCCCTTGTCACAGTTGTTGTCGGCCGCGAACAGGTTGCCAAATTGATCGAAAGCCAATTCCTGGGGATTTCGCAGTCCGCGACAGACAACTTCCAGTTCGCTGCCATCGGGATAACAGCGAAACACGGCGCCGTTGCGCGGGCCATGCAGCGTCTGCCCTTCTTTTGTCGTGATGTGAAACCCGCGATCTCCCACGGAAAAATAGAGCTTACCATCGGGCCCCCAGCAGAGTCCGTGCAGGTCGTGCCCCAGGAACCCGGCGTTCACACCGAAGCCGGTATGAATGATTGTTCGTTCATCGGCGACACCATCGTTGTTCGTGTCACGTAGTCGCCAGAGATTGGGAATACAGGTGAAGTAAACATCACCATCCATCGCCATGACGCCCGCGGCCAGACCATCCAGCGTTCCGTTAAAATCCGGAGCAAAGACCGTCGAGCGGTCGGCCTTTCCGTCGCCGTCTGTATCCTCGACCAGCCGGACCTGATCGGCGACCTTGCGAAACCAGTCCATCCCCCCGGCAAACTTCGACGCGAATTTTTCATACATCTTCAGGCGATCGTCGAGTGTCTGAATCTGCAGATCATCATCCAGTAGAAAAGGACGTGTCCGATTTTCCTCGGTCCCCAGATTGAATCGATATTCCTCGGCGACGAAAACCCGGTTTCGTTCATCCAGTCCGATCGCGACGGGCGAAGCCAGCCTGGGTTCGGCGGCGAACAGTTCCACCTTCATTCCTTCGGGAACTTTGAAGGAAGAAATACGTCGCGAGGCAGCGTCAGTTCCATCGGGCAGATCTGGAGGCGCTGTATGTCCAAAGGTGATCAACAGGCAAGATGCCAGAACCATCAAAATCGGCAACGATCGACGCACGACAAATCTCCGTCGAGTCCCAGAGGGCTCGCATTTTCAAAAATGCAGTTCCGTCACTTTGCCTGTAGTGTACAGACTGATCCCAGAATTGCATCGAGATCCGGGGTCAAACGAGTTCCCGATATCCCCAATCTCAGAAATCGAACGACCGTCCGATCAACACCGGTATTGATTTCAAGGTGGCCGTTGTCGCTCGCAGAATCAGGCTTCGCCACCGACCGCAACAGGCTGCTGAGCGGCGCCCACACGTGCCACCGTGGCTTTGAGAATCGCTGACCAGTTGAGAAAAGGCGTTGTACGCGAACCGAACCTGGTTCACGAGCGTCCCTGATGTGACGCTGTCATTATCGTAACTCGACAGCGTCAAAGGCAAACCCCTCGCTTCAAATGTCGTCGACAACCGACGAATCGCCCCGACGAATCAGCTCCCCACCCAATCGTTGATTACATGAATCGAAGCTTCTCTCGAAGTTCTTCAACGGATAGCTG
The DNA here is from genome assembly GCA_964609845.1 of uncultured Planctomycetaceae bacterium. Taxonomy (GTDB): domain Bacteria; phylum Planctomycetota; class Planctomycetia; order Planctomycetales; family Planctomycetaceae; genus Schlesneria. The sequence goes on from CAZSTW010000142.1 coordinate 14,028, forward strand.
CAACGCATCAAACATCTGCCTGACGGCACCGAATCCGCCAGCTATCCATTGAGTTGCACCGTTTTCACGATACGCAATTATGGGAGTTTCCATGCAGTTGCTCACGACTGGTTCAAAGCCATCTCTCTCGGTATACCAATCATTTGTGCGGTCGATGACGAACACTCCGACGCTGCGTTGCTTCCAGTCACTATCCGTGCAAAGCATCTTGATCACTGTCACATCCAGTAATGCCCATGCACACGCACCGAGCACAAAATCACGCTCATATCGCACGGGACAGGTGGCGTCATACACAAATACATTTGCCGACAGCAAACCGTCATGATGCGGAAAAATATTGAAAACAGATTGTGGTGTGTTATCAATATAGCGCAAGTAATCAGTAGTGTTCATTCTGCGTCCCAGTGACCGGCAGGGTGGCCCAGACGTCGTTTTGGACGTCTGGGTTTACGAGAGGCACAACTGCAGTGTGCCTGCTCCAAGGTTCTCTTGTGGCCCAGACGCTGAAGCAGCGTCTGGGCCACCCCGCCGCTTGTTTGCCATGCGGAGAATTCTGAACAAACTCGATTGAAATCACAACTTCCTTTGGCTGCGCCACCCCGGTAGCCCGCAAACGGGCAACCGGGGCGCCCCTGCTCAATTGGTCGTGTGAGGGGCTTCGAGAACATTTTTGACGCATACCTCGTTCCTGTATTCATGGTTCCCTATATTCATAGTTCATCGTCCAGTAATCGCAGTTGTTCGGTGATGTACGCGATGTCTTGGAGGTTCTGAGGTTCCGCTCCGAACTTGGCCACGATTCTCTGGCTGATGGCCAGGCTTTTTTTGATCCGTTTGCGTGCCGTTGCGTGATTTCCATCCCTTAGTTCAACATCGCCGACCCTTGAGAGTGCAATACTGTAAACCCGCAGGTTGTCGGCATTTTCTCCGTACTCATTCACGATTTGTTGAACGATGGAAAGCATCTCGCCAAAAAGGGCACGAGCGGTTTCCAGATTTCCTTCCTGGTTGGCGCAGTCACCAACCGCGTTGAGAGCAACACAGACATCGCTAAGCCCTTGTTCAGTAGCCCCGAATTCGTCGACGATCTGCCGACTGATTGTCAAATTCTCCTCGTGCAGTGCACGGGCTGTTTCGGTATCGCCATTCGACATCTCGATTCCACCCAGTGTAAACAGTGAGGCGCTGATTTCTTGCAGGTCCACGCTCGTCGTTCCGAATTTCTGCACAATCTGGCGGCAAATGGAGACGTGTTCTTCGAAGAATTCACGAGCGGAATAGGGATTGCCGTCAGACAATTCCAGTTCTCCGACCTTCGTCAGTGAGCGACAGATATCTCGCAGGTTTTGTTCTGTCGGTCCGTATTCTGCAACGATTTGCCGGTTGATTTCGAGGCTTTCGTCAAACGCTTCACGCGCTGCTTCCAGGTCACCGTCGGATTGAGCGACCTCCCCGATCTCATCGAGTGTCTCGCTGATGTTGCGCAGACTGATATGCGTCTCTCCGAGTTCGGACGCGATCCGTCGGTTGATGCTCAGGGCTTCTTCAAAAAAGGCCCGAGCCGAATCGAGTTCTCCGACGGATCGATCTAATTCAGCGAGTCGAGTGAATGCGATCCTGATGTTGTCAAGACCCTCAATCGTCGTTCCGTACTCGGACACGATCTGCTGACTGAGCGCCAGGCTCTCTTCAAACAATGCCCTGGCCAAAGGCTCATTTTCTTCCACGAATACAATCACACCAAACTGATTCAGAGCATCACAGAGGGGATGCAGCCTTTCCTTTGACGCGCCAAACTCATCCACGATCTGACGGCAAATTGTCAGGTATTCTTCGGATAGCCTGCGAGCCTGTACGTCGTTCTCGTTGGATGACATCAGATCCCCAAGCTGTTTCAGTGAGGAAGCAAGAGCATCCAGGTGTTCCTCTGTCGCTCCGAAGTCCTCAACGATTTGACGAAGAGTTGTCAGCCGTTCTTCATACAGGTTGAGAGCCAATTCGACATTCCCATCGGCCAGCGCAAAGTCGCCGTACGACTCTTGCGAGAAGCTGAGATTATTCAGACTTTCTTCGGTAGCACCGAATTCCACCACAGCCTGATTACTGACCACCAGGCTTTCTTCAAACATCGCATCAGCTGATTCGCGATCCCCTTCTGAAAAATCGATTTCTCCAATATTGCAGAGCAAGATGCTCTGATGGTGCATGGATTCGAACGTAGGGTCAAATTCGGCCAGGTACTGACGAACGAATCTCAGGCTTTCCTCAAACCAGGGGCGAGCCGATTCCTGTTCAAATTCAGCTTGAACAAGCTCTCCAACTTTAGCGAGAGAGAAATATAAGTCATGTAAACTTTCCGGTGTGGCTCCCAGTTCCTCCACGTTTTGACGGCTGTATTCTACGCTTTCTTCCAGCAAGGCTCGGGCCAGTTCAGGCTCGCCACCAGATTGGGCGAGGTTTGCAACCTTTTTGAGAGAGAGGCAGATATCTTGCAGCCCTTCCGCAGTGACGTCGAACTCGGTCAGAATCCGGCGACGAATCATCAAGCATTCGTCAAGCAAGGGGCGAGCCGATTCGCTGTTGCCCTCCTGAATCAGCGATTCTCCAACATTGTTGAGCAAGACAGAGACATCGCGAAGCCTTTCCGTTGTTTCTCCAAACTCCTCCACGATCTGACGACAGATGCTCAGGCTTTCCTCGTAATGACTTCGCAATGTATCGACATCGCCATCCGCTGCCGCTACGTCTGCAAGCAAATTGAGCGTAACGCTGATTTCACGCAAGCTCTCGGCCGTGGCACCAAACTCGGCCACGTTTTGACGACAGATTATCAGACTCTCTTCAAACAAGTCCCTGGCGCATTCTCGCTGACCATCTGACAATGCAAACAGGCCGATTTGATTGGTCGCAATACAGACATCACGCAAGCGTTCGGCCGTCGCTCCGAATTCCGTCAAAACTTGAATTCGTACCGTATGAATCTGTTGATAGAACTTTAGGGCTTCGTCCCGATTTCCATCTTCGAGGGCAAGCTTCGCAAGTTTATGAAGTACCAGGCAGATCCCATGCAAATTTTCGGTAGAGGCTCCGGATTCATCTACGATCCGAAGTAGGTGCTTCAATCGCTTTTTCAGACGAATTTGATCTGAAGGCAATTCATCATCTGATTCTGGTTTATGCATAGTTATCGCGACCACATATTAAATCCAGACGAATGGAACGCAGACGCTCGGGTTTATTAAACTAATCAGATCTGGATCCCCGTGCAATCCTGCGATGGCAACGGGCCAGGGCAGTCGCCTTTTTCAATGTAGGGTGGAGTCAATGTTACCCACATCTTTTACTCTCAGAGTCGATTGAGTTGCGGGCGCGCTGGCTGTTTTCAAATCGAAACGTGAACAGGGGTGCCACGATCTTGGAGTCTGCGACAAGGTCGTGCTGAATTTGGATTCGAGCCTGTTTCACAACCGATCTCTTTGCCGACTCTATGAGATTTCGCTCATTCTCAAGATTCTTCGAAGACACGGCCTTGTCGCAGACTCCAAGACCGTGGCACCCAATTCTTAAGTTGGAAATCTCAGTTTCCGTGCGGATCCATCCGCGTAGGCTTCAGAGACGCTGCGCCCCTCCGCGCATCACGAAATGTAGGGTGGGACCAGCTCGCTTCGAGCGCAGGCCCACCAAAAGCAAATGTCGACAAATAATGGTGGGCCGGCGCGGCGAAGCGCCACTTGTCCCACCCTACTTTTGTGATGTACTCAATTTGCGCCATGTGACCACCACAACAGGTCGTGGAGGC
>CAZSTW010000143.1:0-13322 GCA_964609845.1 uncultured Planctomycetaceae bacterium
CCGCAACTCAATCGACTCTGAGAGTAAAAGATGTGGGTAACATTGACTCCACCCTGCTTTGAGAAACGCGATTGCCGTTGCGAACGGCGATTGAAGAGGAGACCTTCGGTCGGTGGTTTCGGCGGGGTCGGGAGACCCGCGCCGATCGCGATCGCGCGGTTGGTGGTTTCAGCGAAGAGATCCGGGCCGAACGCCGATCGTGCGATGCGTTTATTTGCAATGCGTTAATTACCGTGCGGCAGCCATCGCGGCGGCGACGGCCAGGACATCGCAGCGTTCGTTTTCAGGGTGTCCCATGTGTCCGCGGACGTGAGTGAAGCGCACATTGTGCATGGTCAGTAACTGGTCCAGCTTCTGCCAGAGTTCCACGTTTTTGACGGGCTTCCACGAGTTCCCCTCGCGCCTTCGCCAGCCGTTTTTTTTCCAGCCGACCATCCAGGATTCTGCGCCCTGAGCGACATAACTGCTGTCGGTCACCACTTCGACGTCGGAACGCGATTTGAGAGCCTCAAGCCCGGAAATGACCGCTTGAAGTTCCATCTGATTGTTAGTGGTCTCAGGTTCCCCGCCAGACAACTCTTTTTCGGAACCGGAAGCAGGATGTCGCAGGATACACCCCCAGCCGCCCGGTCCGGGATTGCCTCGACAGGCACCGTCGGTGAAGAGTTGAACAAACGGCAGATTCTTACCGCCATCGGCAGTTGATTCGCTCGACATGGACCAATCCGGAAAACAGCACTACTGGGTGTCCGACGAGATTGTTTCGGACGGAACACCGTTGTCGAGGTCCGAACTGCTGCGGACTCGCGTCAGGATGACGCCCAGGCGAGTCCACCGTTCACTTGAATCTTCGCTGAAATGCGGGCCGAACCCGTCTTTGATTCCCGACTGTAAGGAGTCCCAAGGGACCCCTGTTGCCAAAAACAGCTGGCAAATCAAACAGCCGGTCAATCCGTCAAGCGAAGCCAGCCAGATCTTAACGTTCGCGGAACACGATACGACCACGATTCAGGTCGTACGGCGAGACTTCCACGATCACGTGATCTCCCGGCACGATACGGATGAAGTGCTTCCGCATCTTTCCCGCCACATGAGCCAGCACCATGTGACCATTTGTCAATTTCACGCGAAACTGCGTGTTCGCCAGCGCCTCTACCACATCTCCTTCGACGTCAATGGCCTCTTCTTTGGGCATACCGCTTGGTCTCTTCTTTCATCAATAACATGAGGTGTTTTCGCGACCCAAAAAACGACTTCCGATATTTTGGGGCGCGGGGATTATAGCGATCCCGTATCGGCAACGCCAAGACTTATCCGATTTCCGAAGGAAAGTTCACAGATTTGCCGGTCGCCAATCGCTTGAGTCACCTCAGACAGATTGGCATAATTCCGGCGCACCTCCTTTCTTCAGCGTTCTGCCAGGTCTTCAGAGAGTTCACTCATGATCTCCATCGACGACGCTTACGTTGATTCTGCCGCCCCCAATTCTGATGCCGCCAAGAATGGCCGCGGTCTGGTGGTTAAAAACAAGTTTCAGAAACTCTCTATTTCTGAAGACTCCACCATTATTTTCGGGGAATGTCAGGGAAGCGGTAAAGATCCCTACAAATGTTCCTGCGACTTCCAGCGTCCCGAAGCCCCGACTCATCGCTGCAGTTGTCCCAGCCGCCAGTTTCCGTGCAAGCACTGCCTGGGACTGATGTACGCTTACGCCCAGGGGAAAAAGTTCACGACTGCGGCTGTTCCCGAAGATTTGCAGGGAAAACGCGAAAAACTACAGGCTCGCGTGGAGAAAAAGGTCGTCGAAGCGGATAAACCGAAAGTTGTCGACAAGGCGGCTCTGGCCAAAAAGGTTCAGGCTCAACTGAAGGGAATCGATCTGCTCGAAAAGCTGACCTGCGACCTGGTTCGCCTGGGAATTGGCAATATGAACGCCAAGTCCGCCAGTGAAATCGAAACGCAGGCCAAGCAGTTGGGAAATGCCTATCTTCCCGGTGCTCAAGCGGCTCTGCACAACTACACAAAGCTATTTGCCAGCGAAGATGGCTCGGTCGAAGATGTTCCGGCAAGCAAACGCGAAGCAGTTTTCAGCGAAGCTCTCGATCAACTGGGGCGGTTACACACCCTCGTCAAACAGGGGCGAAGTTACCTGCAGCGACGCCTGGAAGATCCCGAACTGAAGCCGGAAACGGAATCCAGCATCGCCGCCTGGCTGGGCCATGCCTGGCAACTGCGGGAATTGAAAGACGCCTCGCTCGTTGAAAACGATGTGGAACTGGTGCAGCTGGCATTCAACTCGCACGATGACGTCGCCCGGCGCGAATTCGTTGATACAGGTATCTGGATCTCGCTGAATTCGGGCAAAATCCGCATGACACAGACATTCCGCCCCTACAAAGCGGTGAAGTACATCAAAAGCGACGACAGCTTTTTCCAGGTGGCCCAGGTCAAGGAGCTTTGTGTTTATCCCGGTGATGTCAACCCGCGCATTCGCTGGGAGGCGATGTTGCCGCGGCCGATTGAAGCCAAGGATTTCCAGGCCATCCGCAAGCATGCGTCTGGAGACTTCGCCGCAGTCGTGAAAGACGTCAAAACACACCTGAAAGGTCCACTCGCTGATAAACAACCGATCTACGCCCTGAATTTTCAGCGAATTGGCCATATTGGCGGGACTCTGGTCATTGAAGACGCCAAAGGGGAACGGTTGGTGATGACCGACACAGGGATGTCAGAAGAGCCGCCAAGCTGCCATCTGCTTTCCCTGCTTCCGCCTGCCTGTCTTGCGGGACAGACCGTCATCGTCCGATTCCGTCATGATCTCGATACTCGCAAACTGCAGGTCAAACCGCTCAGTATCGTCACGCCAGACGGCATCGTCCGACTGACGCTGTAGTAAGTGTCAAAGCGAAACGTGGACTGGCTTATTGTCCAAACATGGCTTCTTGTTCAAAAGCGGAAAATCCCATGAGCATCGCTGTACTGACTCAGGTTTATGACGAAACGCGGCGGCTGGCGATCGCGGGCAGCGTGGTTGCCGGGGGCGATTTTCGCCTGAAAAAGCTGATCGCTCCCCTCGAACAGGCTGGCGCGAAAGCTCCCGTATTCGCAAAAATCGGACAAGCGGTGAAGTCTCTCGTGGAAAGCAACGAGCAGACGTCGGCCCTGGCCCTGCTGGAACTCAGTACTCTCGTCAATGCCGTCCTTTATACGCAAGGCGAAACGGGGCTGGCGGGGAAAATCGAACCGATCGAGACGACTGACCTCGGTCCCCAGACGACTCAAGCGAGTGCCCGCGTTCTGAAGCCGCTGCTGGAAGCACTTTCAACAACCGGCTCAGGACGACTGGAAATCATCCGCGATTCGTTCGAACGAGGGGCCTTCCGGGATCTGCGACTGGTCAAGCCCGCATTAAACGGGATTGATGATCCCTACCCGGAAATCAGTCAATTCATCGGGAAAAAGGTGCTGCCACTCTTCGGCAAGGCGATCCTGCCGGAATTGCGGGCCAAATTCGATATCAAAGGGAAAGCAGGTCATTTACGTCGGTTGGCACTGATGCATCACCTGGACCCTGAGGGGACTCGCGAGACGATCAAGCAGGCACTCGACGAAGGCTCGAAAGAGATGAAAGTCGTGGCCATCCAGTGTCTGGGTGATGCCCCGGAAGACCTGACATATCTGCTTGATCAGGCCAAAGCGAAAGCGAAGGATGTCCGGGCGGCAGCACTTTCGGCACTGACGCGCGTCGATGCCCCCGAAGCAGTCGAAGTCCTGCAGAAAGCACTGGCGGGGAGTGATCTGGTGCTGGCAGTCCGGCCTCTTCGCAAAAATCGCAATCCGAAGTTGTTGCAATATGTCCTCACAGAAATCGAGACTCAGATCGAAGCGGGGCTGGCGACCAAGGACAAAAAGGAAAGCGGCAAACATGCTGATCGGATCACAACGCTGATGCAGTGCCTGGACGAACGGGATGACAAGCTGACCGAGGCTTTCCTGCTGAAAACGTTTGCGCGTCGAGAAGCCCTGCTGGCGATGAAAGGGGAACCGAGTGGCCTGGATATCAACAACCGGATCAGTGAACTGATGATTGCCGCGTCGAAGAAGTGTCAGGAGGCGCTTGTTGCGGCCCATGGCTCGCTCTCACCGGAATGCCTTGTGGACGCTCTACAGGCTGCGACACGGTGCATGAAGCCTGCAGCGGTTTTCGAAACGTTCTCGCCTTACCTGCTCGCGAAAGTGGATGAAAAGAAAAAAGGACGCGATCCGGCATGGTCCAGGCGCTCAGAACTCGCCTCATCCATGTCTTCACCCTGGATGTGGCGGCGGTCAGTAGTCGACGACGAGGATCTGGATGATTTCGATGATGAAAGTGATTCGCTGACTCCAGAAGGGGTAACCTGGGATCCCCGCTGGCTGGACGTCGCTATCCAGATCAAGAGCCCTGAACTGGTCCAGGCTTTGGCTCGCCCAGGTCATGCGGGCTGCAACGAGTTCCTTTCGGAATCGTTCGCGGCGGAACTCAAGAAATCCAAGGATCTGTACGATTGCGGTGAATTTCTCGCCACGATGGTTCGTGTCAAACATCCACAAGCGACCGACTGCCTGATCTCTGTCTTGAAAAAGCATGGCAAAAGCAAGCTGGTCTGGGGTGTCTATTGGATTTCACGGCTGATCCCCGACCTTCCCAAGTCTGCCGTGAAACCCCTGGAAGAACTGCTTCCAGAACTCAGTGAAAAGGTGGTCGACGAACTGCTCGAACCGATCAACACGCTGCGCAACAAACCTGACGAATGACACTCTGCTGAGTATCTAAATCGACATCAGCCGGAACGCGTTAGCGTCCGGTTCTAAGTAATCACGAACATCGAACTTCGGAAACCATAGGCTAACGCCCAGCGACTGTAGCCAGTCATCAACGAACAACATCTCAACACGAGTAGGAAATCATGGCCAAGAAGAAAACCGATGATGCAGAACCTGCTGCCAGCAACGCTGGCGTTGATTCGAAAATGCTGCGGGCTCCGGCGGAAGTCCTGTTTGCTGAGGAACTCGAAGCACTCGCTAAAGAAGACAAATACGAGCGGCCACCCGGATGGAAGTTGTCCCCGCGAGCCGTGCTGACCTATATCTGCGGGGGAAAGGCTGGAAAGCTCGATGTCACCCCGAAGTACATCGGACATCAGCGTCTGGTCGAGATCGCGATCTCGACGCTGGTCACTGACCGCTCGCTGCTGTTACTCGGTGAGCCGGGAACTGCCAAATCGTGGCTGTCGGAACATCTCACTGCTGCGATCAACGGAGATTCGACCAAGGTTGTGCAAGGAACAGCCGGGACGACCGAAGAGCAGATTCGCTATACGTGGAACTATGCGATGCTGATCGCGCATGGCCCCAGTCATAACGCCCTGATCAAGAGCCCGATTTTCCGGGCGATGGAATCTGGCAGTCTGGCCCGATTCGAAGAAATCACGCGTTGTGCGTCGGAAGTTCAGGATGCGCTCATTTCGCTGCTCTCTGAAAAGCGAATCTCAGTCCCGGAACTGGAAACAGAAGTTCCTGCCGCAAAAGGATTCTCGGTCATTGCAACGGCGAATACACGAGACCGCGGTGTGAACGACATGTCCGCAGCACTGAAGCGGCGATTTAATATCATCGTTCTCCCAACTCCGAACTCGCTCGAAACCGAAATGGACATCGTGCGTAAGCGAGTCCGCGAACTGGCTGCGAATCTGGAACTGAAAGCTCATCTGCCAGCCGACGAAGCGATCGAAAAGGTCGTGACGATCTTCCGTGAGCTGCGACTTGGTCAGACGCTGGATGGCAAGAACAAGGTGAAAAGCCCATCCGGCGTTCTCTCGACGGCGGAAGCGATATCCGTGCTGGCGAACAGCATGGCACTGGCGGGGAATTTCGGTTCGGGCGAGGTGACATCACACGATATCGCTGCTGGCCTGCAAGGCTCAATCGTGAAGGACGAAGAGAAGGACCGTGTCGTCTGGCAGGAATACCTGGCCAATGTTATGAAGAAACGAGGGGCCGAATGGCGACCTCTATTCACCTCCTGTACTGAGCATAACGGCTGATTACAGAACGGGACTGGTGACACCATGAGCTGGCAAATCCCCGTTTTCGGCGTCCGGCATCTCTCACCCGGAGGTGCCTGGCATCTGCGCCGCTATCTCGATGAGATCCGACCGAAAGTCGTTCTGATCGAGGGACTCGCAGACGCCAATGACCTTGTGGCACACATGACCCGCAAGGCGACCAAGCCTCCGATCGCCATCCTGGCGTACACGGATACGCTGCCAGTACGAACACTCGTTTACCCGCTGGCTCGATACAGCCCCGAGTATCAGGCGATGATGTGGGCCAGCGAAAACAATGCGAAAGTGGAGTTCATCGATCTCCCTTCCGACATTTTTCTGGCTCTGCAGGACATCGAAGCCGAACGAATCGAACAGGCCCGGCGCGATGCCATTGAGGCTGAGCAGAAGGCGGCCGCCGAGTCTGATGGCGAAGATGCCACGGAAGGCGCATCTGATGGGGCATCGGTGTGCGAAGCGGATCACGTTGATCGATGGAGTCCCGAGCAATCGGTTTCGATCTACGAGCAGTTCGCGCAGCAAAGTGGCGAACCTGACTACGAAACGTATTGGGAACGTCGTTTCGAGCACAACTGCAGTGATCACAGCTATCGCCGAGCGTCGTTTGAGTTTGGCCGGGCACTGCGGGAACTGGAAGAAGATCGGCCGCGCTGGCGTGCGGAAAATCTGGTCCGTGAAGCGTACATGCGACGCCGCATTGAAGATGTTCTCGCCAAGGGAACCAAACCCGACAAGGTTGTTGCGATCGTCGGTGCGTTTCACGCCCCCGTTCTGAACGGTGATCACCCTGCCATGACGGACGATGAACTGAAGCGATTGCGGCGTCGGTCCAGCAAGTTGACGTTAATGCCGTATTCGTACTTCAAGTTGTCATCGCAATCAGGATACGGAGCGGGAAATCTGGCTCCCGCCTATTTTGAACTGCTGTGGGATGCCCTGCAGCAGAATGACCTGCAGGAAGTCCCGAACCGTTATCTGTCGCTTGTCGCCCGGCACATGCGTGACGTGGGGACTCACCGTTCCACGGCGGAAGTCATTGAAGGTGTGCGGTTGGCTCGCACTCTTTCCGCTTTGAAAGATGGATACGCCCCCACGCTGATCGACCTGCATGACGCCGCCGTGACATTGATTGGCCACGGCGAGCTTTCTTCCATCAAAGAGGCACTTGCCCGAGTTGATGTCGGGACAGCCATTGGAGAACTTCCCAAGGGTGTCAGCCGAACATCGATTCAGGAAGACTTCGAACGCAAACTCGTGGATCTGAAACTGGAGAAGTTCAAGAGTACAGTCAAGCAGGAACTGACTCTCGATCTGCGTGAGAACCGTCGAGTCAAAAGCGATGACGCGGCATTCCTGGATCTGCGACGCTCTTCGTTCCTGCATCAGTTGCGGGTCCTCGAGATTGGATTCGGAACTCCCATCGCATCTGGTCAGCAGTCCACAACGTGGGCCGAGAAATGGCATGTGCAATGGAGCCCCGAAAACGAAATCGCCCTGGTCGAAGCCGTACTTCTCGGTGAAACGGTGGAACTGGCGACCGGCTACAAATTCAAAACCCAACTCGACAAGTGCGAATCCATCGCCGGAGCGGCCGATATGGTCCGCGACGCCTGTCAGTGCGGCATGATGAATTCGATGGATCTGGCGAGAAAGCGATTGCAGGAACTGGCGACCGAAACATCAGATTTCCTTTCAATCGCTCACGCCGCCTACCAGCTTGGCCAGACCGCCCGTTACGGAGATGTCCGCCAGTTTGATCCGGCCCCGCTGATTCCCCTGATCGAGGAATTGTTCGTCAACGGGGCACTCGCATTACCGGGGGCTTCCAACTGCGATAACCAGGCCGCTGTCGGCATGCTGGTTGCCATCGACGAATTGAACAAGGTCAGCCTGGAATACCATGACCGCGTCGAAGAACCGATGTGGATTGAGCGACTTCAGAAGCTGGCAGACGCCGATGATCGTAACCCGTTGCTGTCGGGATATGCCTGCGCAATCCTGCTCGAACGAGGCTTGATCCTGAACGAGGCACTCGCTCGCGAAGTCTCCCGCCGTCTTTCACCCGGTATCCCGGCCGACCTGGGAGCGGGCTGGTTTGAAGGGCTTTCCAAACGGAATCGCTACGCACTGTTAGCTCGACAACCATTGTGGGAGCAACTGGCAGACTATGTGAGTTCACTGGACGACGACCAGTTTCGCCGGGCTCTCGTTTTCTTAAGGCGAGCCTTTGGTGGATTCAGCCCTCAGGAGAAGCGCCACATTGCTGAGAACCTGGGTGAATGCTGGGGAGTCCACGCCGATACTGCGAGTGAATTGATCGCCCAGCCATTAACGGAACAGGAAGAACAGACCCTGACCGATCTGAATGAGTTTGACTTCGGCGACTTGTAAAGATCGCTTGCAAAAGTTCCCGGCAGCGCGCTGCATGAACAAGGCAGGCTGAAAGCCGGCACCGATGCTGAAAGCATCGCGCACGATTGCAAACGAAACGCCGGGCGGTTCCGTCATCGCTGCCGTTCGACGAGCGTCTACATACGAAGTGCCGCAGCAGCCAGCCACAGGAAACTGCCTATGGCTTGGTCACAACGGCGTCCTGAGCGATCCAGTCTTGCAGTGCTCGAACTTCTGGAACTGGATGCTTCCTCAAACCTTGTAGTGCCTGCACGACCGCGATGCAGCCGGGCAGGGTTGTCACGCACGAGACGCCGTTCATGACGGCGGCCGCACGAATGCGACCTTCGTCTGTCCGGGCTCCCTTGCCGTTGGGGGTATTGAAGATGAACGCGATCTGCTTGTTCGCCATGTAGTCGAGCAGGTTTGGACGGCCTTCCTGCAGCTTCTTGACTGTTTCCACTTCCAAACCGCATTCGCGGAAGACGCGTGCTGTTCCGCTGGTACACAGAATGTGGAAACCCATCTCCTGCAACTGGCGGATCTGTGGAACAATCGCCTGCTTGTGTCGTCCCGCCAGGCTGACAAAGACCGTTCCGGTCTGCGGTAGCTTGGTTCCGGCAGCAATCTGGCTCTTGGCAAAGGCGATCGGGAAGTTTTGGGAAATCCCCATCACTTCGCCAGTCGACTTCATTTCGGGACCGAGAATAATGTCCACCCCGACAAACCGGTTGAACGGGAATACGCTTTCTTTGACGGATGTGTAAGACGGAACTACTTCCGAAGTCACTCCCTGTTCTGTCAATGTCACTCCAGCCATGATCTTCGCGGCAATCTTCGGCAACGGAACATTCGTCGCCTTGGAGACGAACGGCGATGTCCGGCTGGCTCGTGGATTCACTTCCAGGATGTAGACGAGATGATCTCCGTCGGTCTGCTTCACCGCGAACTGAATGTTCATCAGGCCGCGTACCTGCAGGGCCTTGGCCAGCGCATAGGTTGCTTGCTTGATCTCTTGAACGACGGAGTCTGGCAGATTGTAAGGAGGAAGTACGCAGGCCGAGTCACCGGAGTGTACACCTGCTTCTTCGATGTGCTCCATGACTCCACCGACCAGCGTAATTTCGCCGTCAGAAACAGCATCCACATCGACTTCAACAGCATCTTCCAGGAACTTGTCGACGAGGATCGGTCGATCAGGAGACGCATTGACCGCATCGGTCATGTAGCGAGTGATCATCGCATCGTCGTAACAGATTTCCATCGCCCGACCGCCGAGCACGTAGCTGGGGCGAACGAGCACCGGATAACCGATTTCGTTGGCAATCCGTCGAGCCCCGTGAGGGTCCGTTGCTGTACCGTTTGGTGGCTGCCGCAGTCCCAGCCGATCCAGGATTTCCTGGAATCGCTTGCGGTCTTCGGCCGCATCGATCATGTCGGGGCTGGTCCCGATGATGTTGACTCCAGCAGCTTCCAGACCTCGCGCCAGGTTCAGCGGCGTCTGTCCGCCGAACTGCACGATCACTCCATCCGGCTGCATCCGGTCGCAGATGTTCAGCACATCTTCAGTGGTCAGTGGTTCGAAGAACAGCAGGTCCGAGGTGTCATAGTCGGTCGAAACCGTTTCCGGATTCGAATTGACCATGATGCTTTCGATCCCCAGTTCCCGCAGGGCGAACGATGCCTGGCAGCAGCAGTAATCGAATTCAATCCCCTGGCCGATCCGGTTGGGACCACCACCCAGGATGATAATCCGCTTCTTGCTTCCCTTGGCAGGGGTCTCGTCCTCGGATTCGTAGGTCGAGTAGTAATACGGGGTGTGCGCTTCGAATTCCGCGGCACACGTATCGACCTGTTTGAACGTCGCGACGATTCCCAGCGATTTTCGATGGCTGCGAACATCGATTTCCGTTGAATCCCACCAGAACGCCAGCTGGCGATCGGAATAGCCGTTTCGCTTGGCGCGTCGAACCAGATCGGCAGGAGCATCTTCCAGACGACCGATCTGACGAATTTCCGCTTCCAGTTCGATCAGTTGCTTCAACTGATTGAGGAACCACGGATCGATGTTGGTCAGTTCGTGAATCTGCTCGATCGACATCCCTGCTTTCAGGGCATAACGGATGTAGAAAATCCGGTTTTCGTTCGGTCGAGAGAGCTTGCTTTCAATTTCGTCGGTGGTCGGCTGTTGAGGCGTTCCAAACAGATCTTTCTTGCCGGCCCCCAGTCCGAAGTGGCCGATTTCCAGGCCTCGCAACGCCTTCTGCAGCGATTCCTTGAAGGTCCGCCCGATGGCCATGGTTTCGCCAACCGACTTCATCTGGACGGTTAGTTCCGAATCCGCCTCGGGGAATTTTTCGAAGGTCCAGCGAGGAATCTTGGTGACGACATAATCGATCGTCGGTTCGAAACATGCCAGTGTTTCGCGAGTGATATCGTTGGGGATTTCATCCAGCGTGTAGCCAACCGCCAGCTTTGCTGCGATCTTGGCGATCGGAAAACCGGTCGCCTTGGAGGCCAGCGCACTGGATCGGCTGACGCGTGGATTCATTTCGACCACGACCATCCGGCCGTTACGAGGATTAATCGCGAACTGGACGTTCGATCCCCCCGTTTCAACACCGATTTCGCGCATGCAGGCGATGGTCGCATCGCGCATCCGCTGATATTCCTTGTCAGTCAGCGTTTGAGCGGGTGCAACAGTGATCGAATCTCCGGTGTGAACCCCCATCGGATCGAAGTTCTCGATGGCGCAGATGATGACGACGTTATCCGCCTTGTCACGCATCACTTCCATCTCGAATTCTTTCCAGCCGATGATGCTCTCTTCGAGCAGCACTTCATGGACCGGAGAAAGCTCCAGACCCTTGCGGACCTTTTCTTCGAACTCCTCACGGTTATAGGCAATGCCGCCACCGACCCCACCCAGGGTGAAGCTGGCGCGGATGATCATGGGGAGCCCGATTTGTTCCAGGGCAACGCGAGCTTCGTCCATGTTGTGAACGATATTGCTCTTGCAGACTTCCAGGCCGATCTTGATCATCGCCTGCTTGAACGAATCGCGTTCTTCGGCCTTGGCGATAACACTCGCCTTGGCCCCGATCATTTCGACGTTGAATTTTTCGAGGACGCCATGGCGGGCGAGGTCCATGCCGATATTCAAGGCGGTCTGGCCGCCGAGCGTCGGTAGAACGGCATCGGGTCGTTCGACCTCGATGATTTTGGCCACGTATTCCCAGGTGATCGGCTCGATGTACGTTCGATCCGCCATCTGGGGATCGGTCATAATCGTGGCCGGATTGGAATTGACCAGTACCACCTCATAGCCCTCTTCGCGGAGGGCTTTGCAGGCCTGGGTCCCGGAGTAATCAAATTCACAAGCCTGGCCGATGACAATCGGACCGGAACCAATAATCAGGATCTTGTGGAGGTCGTCGCGACGAGGCACGGCGGCAGTCCTTGCGGCGGAGCTGGGTTATCGGAGGCAGGACGAATCAGCAGCCGTTGCTCCCTCGGGGCCAATTCGCGCAAAAAGCACCCGAGACTACCATGCTGGACGTGAGATTCAAGGAACTTGCCAAACTCCTTTTCAACGTTGTCAGGAAAATCCTCAGTTCCGATGGATGAGAAAATCGTATCCCCTTTTGACGAAACGGCTTCAACGCAGTCATCGAAAAACTCCTCGCGCAGAATCCCCGTTGCGGCCACTGTTGAACTGCTCCGGCGTTTGTGATCATCTGCAATCGGTTGAACACTGGGTACCACGGTCCTGGAGTCCCCGACAAGGCCGTGTCCTGGTGACATATCAATTCGCAATCAATTCGACATCGACACTCTTGAGTCGGTTGTTGTTCGTGCGGAGATTCTGAATCTCCGTTTGAATTCCTGACGCCGTTATCGAGGCCTCGAACACCTCCAGCCCCTCCAAGACGACCGAAGGAGCGATCAGTCGCAGTCATTTGCCAAACCTTCGAAGACCGGGCCATGTGATGGAACTCCGCGTTTGTCAGTGACGCGGCACGTTTGGGGAACCTCCGCACTGCCGCGCAAGAATTGCTCGGTCACTTCGCGCGTCAAAAACAACTGCAAATCAGGGGCCGAAAAGGACTTGATAACGTTTGACTACAAAGTATTCTCATTGCATTCTGTTGTGAGAAATACAAGTTAGGCGTAATCGCGCAGCTATGTTCAAGAGCCACAGTAAAGCGAAGCCAGACCCAAACAGGTGGCTGAGTTTTGTCATGGGCACGCCCGTATGCCGGTGGACGAGTCAGGACGGCAAGCATCGGGCTTATCTGATCGCTCGGAACGATGGAGGCTTTTCCTGTGCCAGCGAGTATTTTAGCGATCATGAGTTTGAGATGTGCTGGGTGACCGCAGGTGTTGACGGCAGCATATTTGGTTCGGAAGAGATTGCCGTGAGGGAGATTCACGCCTCATATCCGTGGTCGAGAGATGTTAAACGTGAAGATTACGCCTAACCATGCGCTGCAGCGAACGGCGGCGGGCCGTCGCGGTTGCAATCGGCGCGTCTCGTGGCCGCCGTCACTGAGCTTAGGTCGTTCGTCAGCAAGAGAGACACGCATCGTGGACGTAACACAGCGCCGAATCGACCTTGCCGACCTGCGTCGCATCCATGATTTGACCGCACAACGCTTTCCGCACGAGTATCTCGACGAAGGGCTTGGGGCAATCGGGCTTTTCCTTCACAATCCTCCCAAGAACGCTGGCTACCGATCAACACCAGCGAATTCCCTTACATTCGCGAGCATCGGCGTTGATGGCATACATTTTGGATCAATCACTGATGGAAACGTCATTGATCCA
>CAZSTW010000143.1:13332-17622 GCA_964609845.1 uncultured Planctomycetaceae bacterium
CCTCCTCCTGCCCACCTTCATACATTCATGAATATATAAATGAAATCAATACATTATGGATGTATGGTTTAAACAATAGTTTATCCACTACCAACGTCATTGATCCAATGGCACCCGTCGTGTTGACGATTCCAATGGCATTCGAGGCACCAAACTACATTGTCGGACAGACGCTTTATGATTTCCTTTGTCTGGGTTGCCGCCATGGCTATTCAAATCTTGGAAATCTGCACCTGAACTTCGAAGCCACAATTGAACATTACCAGAATCCGCCCGAAGCCTTTTACGACGACCGCTGTCCGGCCATTCTGCAAACCATGACCGATGAGCTGTCGCTTGCGACGTGGCCGGATGTACTCGCACATTTTCTCGAACTACAATCACGACTGTTGCCAATGTTGAGGATTCCAGCCAACTCGTAGCGCGAAGAAGCTGACGAACCATGCCATGCACCGGAGTGGCGGTTGCCAGCGTTTTCGGAAATCAAAGTCAACTCCCGCCACCCGGTGATGGTGGTCGCTAGCCTGCGAGACGCACGTCGCATGGAATCGCCCGCACAAGCAATCGAACGCGTAAAGGATGACTTCCGCTCACGGTCGGACGCCGACCTTTTGCGGGAGTTGGAGGCACTGCCCATTCTTCCCGCCGAGGACAGTGATACTTGGGAAGCAGATAGCCCGTGGTGGCAGACAGCCCAGCGATTCACCGCGTTGGCTGACCTCGCAGCAGAGCGTCGGCTTCGCCCTGCGATTCCTCTTTTGCTCGGACGTTCGTGCTACGGCGACCCCGGAGAGATGATGAGAGGTTTGCGCCATGCGCTGGAGGCGATTGTTGCACCCGATTACGATGCACTCACACCATTCTGCGTAGAGGCGGCGGCTTCGGCGCAGCCCGGGGCACGGCTTTGGGCGGTGGACGAGCTTGGCGTGCTGAGAGATCGTCAGGGACTGGCTGCGCTCCTTGCGGCATTGGGCGATTCAGCACCAGAGGTTCGCCGGACTGCGTGCCGGTCACTTTCGATGCTGACGCGAGACCATCCAGATTTGCAGAGAGAGATTGTTGCGGCTCTCACAACGTTTCGTGATTCGACCACGGACACTAGAGACCAGAAAGATGCAGATAGAGCGTTACAGAGAATCGTCGCAGGCTAACCATTCGCTGCAGCAGGGTAGCCCCGGTTGGCTGCTTTGAGCCTACCGGGGTGACGAAGTCACAGGAAGTTTTGAAAGATTAAAACCACAACGGAACCGTGAGTACTACGAGTGCCTGTTGTCAGGTTCAAGCGATGTCCGTAACTTGACTCAAAGTCGCTGGCGTCACGAAATCCCTGCCGTTGTTGTAACCAACCCACTGAAGCACATCGCTGCCCCCGTATTTAACGAACAAGGAAATTCAATGCTCAACCTGAAAGTGTTTTCCCACGCTCTGATGATGCTGGCGATATTCGGGATGATTGCATCAGCAGACACGCCTTCCAGGGAGACAACTTTGCTCGACCTGAAAGCGAAGAGGGTGCAGAGGCAGGAGGCCAATTCGTCCCTGCTTGGATTCACCAGCACGACCCTGTTCTACACACTCGACGACCACAGGGTAGTTGTCGTGATCCGCATTGAGAACTCGAAGGGGTTTCCTGTGTCCGGTAACGTGTATGCATTCGCAAAGGATGTGACCGCCGAGGGGATCGCCAAATGGGTGAACAACCAGCACTCAGACGGCCTGTTCCCGGACGTGCCTGAACCCACGACGACAGTCAAACTGCCTGCAGAGGCGTGCCAGTCACTGCAGAACAAGCTGCTCGGCAAGAAATCGGTCAACGACACGATCTACAACCATTACAGCGTCGACATCAAGCTCTCGGACGTCAAAGTCAATGATCAATTCCGGTTAAAGGAGCACAAGGAGACTGTGAATGTTTACGTCGTAGCGAAGTAGCCGCCGTCCCATGCGGATCACTTCGCGGCACGGCGATCTGGCGATCATTCTGGTGCTCTCGCAATTTCGAATCATTTTATCATGACGATTGCCAGGCGTTGCAGGCGTCAAACGTCGTTTTCAAAAGATCGCGAGCCCCTTCCGATGCTGATGCAATGCCCTCACTGCTTTACCAAAGTCATGCCAAAGGGGGATGGATCGTGTCCCGCATGTCACAAGGCTACGCAAGACGCAAAGGAAACAAGTCCGACACGCCGATCACTCCGTCTCTCTCAAGGCGAATCTCTGCCTGGGATTTGCTGCGATTGCGGGGAAGTGACTGATCGATATTTTTCGGTCACATGCTCGTCGTCTCCAGAGGAGAATCAGCCTGCGGGGTTTGGCCAGGCATTAATCGGCATGCTCTTCTCGTGGCCCATGGCACTCTATTTCTTTCTCCTTGGAATTCAGAATACTCGGGTCGTTCGTGTCCGCATGCCGCAGTGCAGGACATGCGCACAGGCTCGGACACCTGAGGTCCGGCATGTCGATTTTGGAAACGCAGCAATCACTTTCGTGGTCCACAACAATCTGTATGAAGAGATTGTCGCGGCGGAAAAGAGAAGGGCGAGTATTGACCAGGACACGTCGCAAATCGATGTAGCGTAGCATTCGTCAGGATCGATCACTTGATCGGCATAGCGCCAAACGTTGGCGTTCGATTACCTGTCGTAAGAACCATTCCCGTGTCGCCAGTCTCCCAACATCCCGTAACGGGTAGCAGTCTCCGCCTGCAGCCGACGCGTATTC
Organism: uncultured Planctomycetaceae bacterium; assembly: GCA_964609845.1. GTDB lineage: Bacteria > Planctomycetota > Planctomycetia > Planctomycetales > Planctomycetaceae > Schlesneria. Next base: position 16,054 of record CAZSTW010000143.1, read on the forward strand.
TGGCGATGATTGCTGCCGGACTGGCGATCCCATACAGTCGGTTGTGCTCAATCCAAAATGGACCGGTTTCACATCGTCATTCACATCGTCATTCACGACGGAGCCGAAAATGAATACGGACTTCAAGGCGAACTCGCCAACGATTGTTCTTGCGTTCAGCTCCCTGCTGCTCCTCTCAATTGGCGGCCCGTTGATGTGGGCGGGTGCTAATTCGGTGCACTTGTCAACGGCCCCATTGTGGGCATCTCCGACGATGTATGCGGGAGTTGGAGTTTTCGCTCTTGGCTACGTGCTGTTCGTGCTCACACTGATATCCGCTTTCGCCACAATCATCGTCCGAATGAAGCACACGTCACACTGACATCGTTTTAAGAAGGGATTGGGCCTTCAAAAATCTCACGCAAAGTCGATTAAAAATCGGCCTCATGTGCGGTGTGTGTGTGTGTGTGTGTGTGTCATCGACCGAGGCGATTGGTGCAGGATCACGTTAAGATGCAACTGGAAGAATGGCTCACGCAGAGACGCAAAGATAGGAAGACGGTTAGGAATGGCCATGTCTGGAATTCTTGAAAACTTTGCGTCTTGGCGTCTTGAGCGAAGCGGGCGTGAGGTTCATTCCGTCTCTTCCATTCCGTTTATCCCCGTAATGCTGATCTGTTCGAGCCAATAAACAAAGATCAGACTGGTAACGGCGGTCTTCACGCGGAGCGTGAAGGCTACTTTGAGGAGTCTCCCAATGTTGCCTTTACGCTCCGCGTGAAGACAGCCAATCGCGCAAACCGCGACTATTGCTCAGTTCCCCTGCGACATCATCACCTGAATATTGATAGTTCGGATCTGAGATTGCGAGAGTCATTTTCAGACGCCCCGTCCAACGATTCATTCGCCAAGCGGCCTGGAGTAGACTGGCCCCGAGTACGCGTCAATTTCGATGGAGTCAGTAAGATGTCAGATGTCATTAATTTCTATTACGTCGACGAACCATACGGTGAATTCTCGAATTTCGCGGCTTTCCCGATTGAAATCGAAGGAAGAACATGGCCGACATCTGAGCACTACTTCCAGGCTCAGAAATTCGTTGGCACAGAACATGAGGAATTCATCCGCAGCGAACCGTCTCCCATGATTGCGGCAAAAATGGGGCGAGACAGAAGCCGCCCATTCCGGTCAGATTGGGACTTGATCAAAGATGACGTCATGCGACTTGCCATCCGAGCCAAATTCACTCAGCACGTGAGCCTTCGCAACTTACTTCTTGAGACTGGCGATTCGATCATCGTCGAACATACCAAGAACGACTCCTACTGGGGCGACGCTGGTGACGGCACAGGCAAGAATGTTCTTGGCCAACTTTTGATGGAACTTAGAGCAGAACTCCAAAGCGAGGAATAACAAGCAGCAGATAACTGATAAGTACAACGTCGCAGCCTGGGGCAGGCTTGCTATCCAGAAAGCAGAAAGCCCCTTGCTTCCCGCGGGGAAGCAAGGGGCCGCGAATGCACCCGATCAAATTGATTGCCCGGTCAGGACTCGAACCTGAACTAAGTGATCCAGAGTCACTCGTGCTAC